>NZ_AJLL01000141.1 GCF_000317225.1 Fischerella thermalis PCC 7521 | reverse complement strand
CATTGACAAAATAGGCATAAAATGGATGGAATGAATCAGGAAGAAATAGGCGATCGCTAACCACCTGCCTGCGTTGAAAGACAGATAATAGTGAGGTTGTCTGCATTGCCATCGACTTGCCAAGTGTGATCTGAACACTTATACTCTGTTTCTACTGGCAGAATCAAAATATCCTGGCTGCACACGTTTGGCAGAAATCATGGAAAATTGTCTGATGATAGTATCAACAGATTTTTGCTGCGTGAACGATATGAACCTAAAGATTTATTTGATGAAGCTAGGCTACACATCAATTGAGTAGGCGGCAGATTAAGTGGAGATGACACAGTAATTGATAAACCTCATAGTAATCCAAAATTTACATCATGTTTGTACCTGACAAAGATGCACTATTTCTAATTTCTATGGCAGAGTTTAAAGAATTACATTCAATTGATTGGGGAATTGAATGTTACCATAGAGCCATCAAGCAAGTGTGTGGAATTGAGCTATTCATGGTGAGGACATCTGAGGCAATTAAAACTCACTTTTTTAGCGCTATTCGTGCCTTTACGCAACTATAATTAATGCGAGCCGAAGAGTTAATTGAAAACTGGTATGAAGTCCAGA
>NZ_AJLL01000140.1 GCF_000317225.1 Fischerella thermalis PCC 7521 | reverse complement strand
TTTACAGTGATTGAAGCAGAAAGCCCATGAAGGACAGTCGCACAGTGACAAATCCCGTCCTTTAGGCATGGGATGAATGCGTTAGCACCGACGGGTTCCCATGAAAAATTTTTCTTCTAAAAATTTTTCATGGGTGCCCTGTGGTGCAGTCTTTATTTTTAAGTGAACGTACCCACTCACGAACTAGGTCAGTCTTAGTTCGTTTTGTTTTTTCTGCATAATCTTCTAAGATTCTTAACTCATTAATCGGTATCCGAACATGTAAATTAGCTTCTGATTTAGACATAGATGTGTTTCGATAACTAACACAGATATGCTAACATTCATCTAT
>NZ_AJLL01000139.1 GCF_000317225.1 Fischerella thermalis PCC 7521 | reverse complement strand
CCTCTGCCCTCAAAATAGCTGCCTTCCAAGGCGGAAGCCTTGGTAAAAGTTCTAAAAGCGTCGTCAAGTAGACTAATCCGCAAGGAGTTCAAATCACACGTAGACAAATACTATTGGAAGCCTGTTTTTTGGTCGAGTTCATATTTTGTGAATTCCAGTGGCGGAGTGTCATTTGATGTGCTGAAAAAATACATCAAGCAGCAAGATTCTCCGTCTGGATAACTAGATCCTGCCCAAGTTTCATCCCCTTCGAAGACTCCACCTGGGGACTTCCCGCAAGGAAGGTTAAA
>NZ_AJLL01000138.1 GCF_000317225.1 Fischerella thermalis PCC 7521 | reverse complement strand
CTTACTAAGGAGAGGGGCAGGAGTGAGGTTTTGTACCTGATTGAGTTGAAAATTGCTATAAACTTAAACTCAGTTAAGATATACCAATCCTAGTTGATTTGTAAAAATTTTCTGGTTAAACAAAACTACCCCAAAAGCTTTATTGGCACCATCTATACTTAGCATCATGCGAATTAAATATTTATCAGCTTTTATCATTTATTTTTTTGTGTCAGTACTCTTTTTATCTTTTGTATCTTCTGCTGAAGCTTCTGTTTGTCGCAATTATCAAGAACATCAAATTTGCATTATTGATATTAAACGCAGTGCGAAAAATTATTGGGAATATCGGGCAGTTGTGAGTGTAGATGGAGTCAAAAGACCCCTGGAAGTTTACAATTGTCGTGACCAAAATAAAGTTGAAGAAGATGGAAATATTATGCCATTTGATGACGTTGATCCTGGAAAATTAATATGCAGATATTTTCAAAAACAAAAGTAAGTAATTAACGAGTTGTCCTCAAGATCGCATTTTATACACGGGTGATTTTGTGGTTTAGGCTGAATGTAAATTGCAGCGATGACAAGGATTTTATTTTTGAAATCGAACACAGATGAACACAGATGAACACAGATGTAGACGCCCCTAAGGGCGG
Source organism: Fischerella thermalis PCC 7521 (assembly GCF_000317225.1). Classification (GTDB taxonomy): domain Bacteria; phylum Cyanobacteriota; class Cyanobacteriia; order Cyanobacteriales; family Nostocaceae; genus Fischerella; species Fischerella thermalis. The sequence goes on along the minus strand of NZ_AJLL01000138.1, from coordinate 135 downwards.
CTTCCCGCAGGGTACATAAATAGTTCATCCGTATGTATTTAGGTTATGTGTTGCTATTTGCTTTGTCTCAAACAAGTAGACTGTTACCTAATACATAGTTGCATTCATAGATATTACCTCACCCCGCCTTTGGCA
>NZ_AJLL01000137.1 GCF_000317225.1 Fischerella thermalis PCC 7521 | reverse complement strand
GGTGTTGCATAAATGCGGGATGAATTATGCAAATACTGGTATTTCTCTATACTTTAAATAATGAAGTAACAATCGAATTGAATGTTTAAGCATATCTACGGATTTAGAATAGCAGAGTGTTTTTCGGTGTAGTCTTGCTAGGTAATGGCGCAATCGGGTATTTTCGCCCTCAACCCTAGTCATATATGTTTTGCTGACGATATGGTCTCCTGGGTCAATAAAGCAAGGATAAACCTTCCAACCGTCTGTGACGTAGAAGTAACATTGCCAACAGGAAACAATGTCCCACAAGAATTTAAATGTTTCTGAACTGCGATCGCCAATTACCCAAGCTAAGATACCCTCTTGAAAGTGATTTACTGCCGTCCACAACCAGACTTTGTTTTTTTTGAACCGATGAATGTTTCTAGTTCATCTAATTCTCCAACTTCTGGTACGTCGTTGCTAGGCGGTACATCAGGGAGTTGAGAACCTATTTGTTTTAACCAATAAATTACGGTTGTATGATGGACTCCTTTATCTCGCTCAATGGCGCGAAATCCCATGCCATTGACGTATAACCTTAAACATTCTTGCTTGATTTCATCTGAGTACCCCTTTGGTGGACTGTAAACATCGATAAATTGACGACCACAATTGACACAAATGTGATTTTGTTTACCTCTTCGTTTACCATTTTTTCTAATTTCAGTAGAGTCGCAGTATGGACATTGCACAGTAGATAACCTCAATTCATCCCTCTATTATGCAACGCC
>NZ_AJLL01000136.1 GCF_000317225.1 Fischerella thermalis PCC 7521 | reverse complement strand
CTGCTTAAGCTACGTGCGAGGTTTCTGACGCTTCAACTGCTGAACTTTCCTAAAACCTCCACAAAGCTGTGGGTTTTTAGAAAGAGGATCAGCATCGACGTTTGAGAGGCTAGTTCCTAACCCCTTGGCATAATTAAGCATTACCATAGCTGCTGCCACATCACGGTCAGCAATCAAGTTACAATTATCGCAATTATGCACACGTTGAGACAACTCTTTTTTCTTTTTATAGCCACATTGAGGGCAGGTTTGGGAGGGTGCAATTTTGAGAGGTACATCAACGAATACCCCACCACATTCATCAAGCTTGTACCTGATTAGCGATATCAAATTACCAATCCCGACATCTAACAAAGACCT
>NZ_AJLL01000135.1 GCF_000317225.1 Fischerella thermalis PCC 7521 | reverse complement strand
TCACTTTACTAAACGTCACGAAGAAGCCCTCAAAAACTTTAACAAGCTACTGCTCTCGATCCTACAGTTAACTTAGCGAATTTATTACGAGGTTCTATTTATGCTGAATTGGAGCGTTACTCGGAGGCAATCAAAAACTTCGATCAGATAGTTTTTTATGAACCTCTCAATATTCAGGCGATCGCCCAACGAGGTTATACCTACCACTTGATGAAGCACTATCAAGAAGCAATTCAAGACTTCGATCGTGCCATTGCCATTAAC
>NZ_AJLL01000134.1 GCF_000317225.1 Fischerella thermalis PCC 7521 | reverse complement strand
GGGAATGCAGGCTAAAGTCCAAGCGCCCCAGCCACCGATCGCACCCATCACATTTTCTAGCATCAAGCGGTGAATCAGCTCGACTAAGTAGTGAAATGTAACTACACCCATACCGCTGCCTCCACCTATGAGTACAGCCAGAAGTAGTACAACTGTCTCTTGAGATGGTTGAAAACGGTTAAATAGATAGGTTAAAGCAACGGGAGAAGGAAAGGCAGCTTGTTCACTTACCTTCCTGAGTTTTGTGGGAGGCAGGAGAGTCATTGAATGAGGAGTAAATCTAATAA
>NZ_AJLL01000133.1 GCF_000317225.1 Fischerella thermalis PCC 7521 | reverse complement strand
TACTTGAGTACATTGAGCAGCAGCTAAGACGGCTATTTCTGGAGCATTTAGCATTATTCCTGCAGGAAGTAATTGCCCTCCAGCTTTGTAGTAAGAAGCACGGTGTCTGACAAATTCTTGCGGTTTTGGTGCAGCCAGGATCGACACCCGATTATTTTCTCGCTGCGTTCGTTCTTGCATCACCACTGTATCCGCGCCTGCTGGCATTACCGCACCAGTGAAAATTCGCGCTGCTTGCCCCGGTTGAATAGTTGATTGGGGCTGATATCCAGCAGGGGATTTCCTCAACT
>NZ_AJLL01000132.1 GCF_000317225.1 Fischerella thermalis PCC 7521 | reverse complement strand
GAGATGCAATCCGAATCTGCAAGTAGTGATCATCTTGATCCCAACGTGCAAAAAGTGGCGTCTTTGCAGGCGTTACAGAAATGTCGCCTTTTGCGTACAATCCTGTGTGGGTTTTGCCTCCCTGAATTTGCAGCAAGCGAATTGGACGAGGGGCAAGAGATAGATAAATTGTATGTTCATCGCTGTAATCACACCTCGCCTCACCCGGAGGTTGTTGGAATTGCTCGACCAGAATATTTTCCCAGCCCTGAGCTTGGCTAGACAAGATGGGCGAGTAAGTCGTTTCAGTCC
>NZ_AJLL01000131.1 GCF_000317225.1 Fischerella thermalis PCC 7521 | reverse complement strand
TGTTTATTAGTCTCTAACTCCCATTTTCAGGTAAGAAATTTTGCTTAGGCTTTCCCTTAGACACAACCAGGAATTTTAATAAAAATAGATCCCAGATGACAGGAACGATGATTACACCCATGCGTGTTTTTGTGTTAATTTTTAATGCTGGTACAGACAATGAGGGCATTCACACGATTCGAGTAGGCGATCGCAACAAAATTCTGATGTTCGAGTCAGAAGATGACGCCCTGCGTTTTGCTCTCATGCTGGAAGCTCAAGATTTTTCCTACACCGAAAGTAGAGGCAATAGATGCTGAAGAAATAAAGGAATTTTGCCAAA
>NZ_AJLL01000130.1 GCF_000317225.1 Fischerella thermalis PCC 7521 | reverse complement strand
CGCAGTAGGGAGAGTGTTCGAGGAATTGACCGTAATTATTCAGGTAACGTCCTGGAGGCTCAATGTGTCCGTAGGTTTCAATTACGAGCATTCGTTGTTCAATTCCTTGATCGGGAATAATTCGCCATAGCACGCCTGTAGGAATGACTACATAATCACCGCTCTTATAGCGAAGAGTGCCGTACTGACTTTCCAATACACCACTGCCTTCGTGGACGAAAATTACCTCATCACCATCAGCAAACCGATACCAATACTGCATGGGTTGCGTGGGACGAGCGACACCAATGCAGATATCTGCATTCGCCATCAGAGGAACACGTGCTTCCACTG
>NZ_AJLL01000129.1 GCF_000317225.1 Fischerella thermalis PCC 7521 | reverse complement strand
ACTATCAAATCTTTCCAGGTTGAAAAACCAAAAACTCAACTTGATTTTACTTTGGGAAATAGTAGAAACAGAACAAGGAATAATTACAGCATTGGAGTACAACACGGATTTATTTTACTCCACTACCATAGCTCGAATGCTAGGACATTTTGAAACACTTTTAAACTATGTCGTCACTAAGCCAACAGCAAAATTAAACGAATTAATTGAAAAAATGATTTCAATTGATAAGCAACAAACATCAATACAAAACAAAAAGCGAAAAGAAAGAATTTCAACTCAAGTTAAAGAAAGTTAAGCGGCAGGTGATTGACATTACAGATGAAACAGAGGAAACAAGATG
>NZ_AJLL01000128.1 GCF_000317225.1 Fischerella thermalis PCC 7521 | reverse complement strand
GCAAGGGCTACTTAAGTTGTTGTGATTTTAGGATGCGATCGCACCTTGAAATCGATAACTCGGATGTATTTCTAAGCTACAACTTTCTTCTTTTTCTTCTTGAACCAGAAACCGACAACACCAGCCACTGCTGTACCTCCCAAAGTTAAAGGTTCTGGTACAGGCTCAGAAATCTTGTCTGCTCGAAAAATGGCCATTGAAGCATCGCTTAAAAACGTACCAAAAGCCAGCGATTCTCCATCAAATCCATGTCTGCTTATATCGTATATTTCAATTATTCTTTTGTCTGGAAATAATGTATCAGTACTGCTAATTACTTTACTAAGCATACCATCTAAATAAATATACAGTCCTGATTGGTAGTAATTAGCGTCATAGAATC
>NZ_AJLL01000127.1 GCF_000317225.1 Fischerella thermalis PCC 7521 | reverse complement strand
TTTGTCACTTGGGATGAGGCAGAGCAGACTTATCGAGTCACACCGCATCGCGTCAATGAATATGTCACGCAGTTGTTATCTGTGCCTCGTCTTGGTTTTGAACATGCTGCTTATCGCATTGAAACAGATGAAGGTGCCGTCTGGATTGATTGTCCATCAGCATTCAATCGCGACTTGGAGCCAGTAAAAGCGATTTACTTTACCCACAAGGATTTTATGGGTGCATCCAACCAGTATCGCGATCTCTGGGGTGCGAAAGTTTATCTGCACGTTCTTGATGCCGAACATCCGCTTGCCAGAAATTTCCGGTCGATCAAAAATTTACGGTGACTTCACCGAGCATGGCATCGAAGCTTTCCATATTGGTGGGCACACACCGGGCTTTACCATGTAT
>NZ_AJLL01000126.1 GCF_000317225.1 Fischerella thermalis PCC 7521 | reverse complement strand
TGTCAGTGCCAGCAGTTCTTCCCCGTTGTAGCCAAGAATTTCACACAAGGAATTGTTCACCTTGAGGAATTGTCCTTTGAGTGACACCAATGCCATGCCGATTGGTGCATTGTCAAATGCCTTGCGGAACTGTTCTTCGCTACGGCGCAGTGCCTCCTCTGTTTGGCAGTGCTCAGTTAGTTCAATTTGTAACTGATTGTAAAAGTTTGCTTGTTGAATTGCGATCGCCAGTTGATCTGCTACTGCTATTGTCAAATCTACTTCAAACTGCTGCCAAGCAGAGGGCGGATCTTTAACTAAGGTTAGGCTTCCCCATATTTGCTGTTCAACTTTTGAGAGGAACTATCAAACAGGCTCCTTGATATGTTTGGGCTATTTCCTCTTCTGAAGCAACATCGTTAATAA
>NZ_AJLL01000125.1 GCF_000317225.1 Fischerella thermalis PCC 7521 | reverse complement strand
AGCCGCAGGTCCAATATTAATACCAGCAATTTGTTCTGGTGGACTGTAGCCAGAAGAAAACAATTTTGTAGATCGGGCTTCCGAACCAAGATTTGCCCTTTCAAATTGTTTTGCCCCACCAAAATCGATTAATACTAACTGTTCCCCTGCCACCGACGCCGAATGACGCAGCATTAAGTTAGAAGGTTTGATGTCACGATGAATGATATTGCGCTGGTGTAAGTGCTGTAAGATGTCTGTGGCTTGGGTTAACCAATCAAATACCAGTTCTTGGGGACATCCTTGAGGATAATAGGTTTGTAAGATGTTTTCCAGCGTCTGCCCGTTAATTTTTTCCATTACCAAACAAGGCAGATTTAGCTGTCTTTGAGAATCAGACCAATAGCGTTAAAATAACCATCAGGATCT
>NZ_AJLL01000124.1 GCF_000317225.1 Fischerella thermalis PCC 7521 | reverse complement strand
CCCGCATTTAAGTGACGTACGCAACGCTGATGAAAGCATACAGCGTGGGCTTCTCAATGACTCTTCTATGAAGACATGAATTGAGCTTTAAGACCGTGCGCCCCACGGTTCTTTATGTTGATAGCAGCGTTCAAATCCCTGCACAGACTTGAATGACAAACATGGCAATTGTGCATTCTTTGAGATAACTGCTTTTAACTTTGTGACCACAGTTAGAACATTCTTGGCTAGTGCCGTATGCTTTTTGGTTGTAGTAGTGAGGTTGCTCTTTTAATTCTGGTATGTAACAAATTAAGGGACATCTATCAATAGGACAGCGATTCATTTCATACCAGTCAAACCTTTGAGCAAGCAAATAATTATATTGACAACGTAACATTTCCAGCGTTTTATCTATCTTCTCTGCTTGCTGTTTAGT
>NZ_AJLL01000123.1 GCF_000317225.1 Fischerella thermalis PCC 7521 | reverse complement strand
TTACTTGTAGAGCAGTAAAAGCATAAGCAAATACTCCCCCAACGACGCTTAACTTCTTTAGTAAGTCGCTGAGTTATTTTTACACTCAGTCCCAAACTAGCAACATTGAAAAAGTGCTTGCCGTTTACCCATCCCAAGTCGATGTGTCGTAACTCACCCTGAGCTATCACTTTGCTAGCTTCAGGTAAGGAGTTTGGTATTCCTAAAGTTCTTGCCAAATCATTGGCAGTTCCTAAAGGTAAGATTCCCAACGGTAAATTAGTCTCTATCAATGTGTCTACTGCCGCATTGAGGCTACCATCCCCACCACCAATAATTACCAAATCAACT
>NZ_AJLL01000122.1 GCF_000317225.1 Fischerella thermalis PCC 7521 | reverse complement strand
AAACTCTTTGCGTAAATAATTCCAAAGAAAGATCATACAAACATTTTTGGTTAAGTTAAGGTTAAGACAAATGAGAATTTTATACATTACATAAAGGTGATTTCTTATGGCACCAAAAATTGTTGATTTCGTTGAAGATGCTGGTGCTCCTGGTGTAATTGCAGGTGTTGGAGCAGTTATTTTGGCACCTGTATTATTACCAATATTTGCTGGAATTGGAAGACCGATCGCCAAGTCGGTTGTTAAGGGAGGTATTTTGATTTATGAAAAGAGTAGAGGTGCATTGGCAGGAGTTGGCGAAACCTGGGAGGATTTGGTGGCTGAAGCCAGGGCAGAACTCGCTGAATCAAATTCCGCGCTAGCAATTAACTCTACACAAGAAACTCGCAATCCGGATGTATCAGCTTCTACTCCCAAAGAAAAAACTCGCAAT
>NZ_AJLL01000121.1 GCF_000317225.1 Fischerella thermalis PCC 7521 | reverse complement strand
ATCTGTTCTTCCAACTGCGTTAAGGCAATATCAATTGAATGAGCAGACATAAAAACTAGACTAATGTTTGGTAGTGTGGGTTGATAGAACAACTGCAATTTCTGTAGCGAAGTGATGCAGCAACTATCGTATACATAAAGGTTCAATACTTGTATTGACTTTGACTTCAAATAGCAAATGTCACCCCGCTGAGTTAACGCTTTACCTGATCAAAATCATGGCGATCGCGTCTGGTACAATTAGATAAAAAAATATTACACAACGCTCGACTCCTGACATTCTGGCAACAAGTCAATC
>NZ_AJLL01000120.1 GCF_000317225.1 Fischerella thermalis PCC 7521 | reverse complement strand
AACGTTCTTTAGAGTCGATGAAAACTCAACTGCAACAGCGAGATGCGATCGCCCAAAAACGTGCAGAGTTAGAAAGCGAACTGGAGCGCTTGCAACAGGTACAGGCTTTTGAGAATGTTCAATTACAAAGTTTGCAAGTTGTACAGCATCAACGCCAAAATTGGGAAGAGCAACTGAATTTTGTTAGGCAGCAGTACCAAAATTTGACAGGAGATTGCGATCGCCTCGAACAGGAGCGGGCAAGCTCAAGAAGTCAGCTATCTTTATTAGAAGAGTTATTAGCTCAAGAATCCCAAATCAAAGCTGGATATACTCACTATCAAAATCTGCAATCTCAAGAAGAAGGGATGAGCGCTAAATTTGCAGAATATACCCGCGCTCTTGCAGCTCGTCAGCAAAAGCAGCAACAGCTTTCCAAACAAATTCAAGATATGGA
>NZ_AJLL01000119.1 GCF_000317225.1 Fischerella thermalis PCC 7521 | reverse complement strand
TCCACTACTTGTGCAAACAGGCTGGCCGGAATTGCTAAGTAGTAGAGGGGACAAGTAGCATCGCCCAGGGCTTGACGTAACTTTTCGTAAGTTTCTGGTTTGTTGTAGTCACCAGAAACGTACTGGAGCAGTGAAGAAAGTTTCTCAAATGCTGCTTGATTTACACCACCATGATGTTCTAGGCTATCACGCGCTCGTTCCCTGAGTTGATCTGTTGTCCAAGATCGCCCGGCAACCCCAATTACCGGAATATTAAGATTACCACGTCGTACCATTGCCTGAAGGCTGGGAAAAATTTTCTTGTAGGCAAGATCGCCTGTCGCCCCAAAAAATACAAGTGCGTCTGAATGAAGAGTTGTCATCACGAGCCTCTTGAGGGATGTAGTTTGAGCAAGCAGTCAAAGAGTGCTGTGTTTAACACGATAATCGGGACAGATTTGCCGATC
>NZ_AJLL01000118.1 GCF_000317225.1 Fischerella thermalis PCC 7521 | reverse complement strand
TAAAGAGATTACAGCCAAGATAAAAGACAAAAAATCAGGCTAATTAAGACTCATAGTAATAGAACGAATCTGCGGCATGAAGATAAATAATCCAACAGAAAATATTTGACCTATAAAATAGGTTATGTAAGCAATAAAAATTTGAGGTACAATTACTGTTCCTCCGGATATTAATAAATTGTGCTTCAATCTCCTAACGTTGTTTAGATTAAGAAAGCAGATAATATTTTTGGCAAGAGGATGGCAGACAATTCAAAATAAAATGGCGTTCTGAAGTTAAATTAATAATTTGATTAACCAGGGTAAGCTCATCTAATTTGGTATAAATAAAACTTGACAAATCAAAGAAAATCAGCACAAAAGATTGTGTGAAATGGACTTGACGACTGAGCAAGATCAATGAGATGAATTCAATGCTGTCGTTAAAAA
>NZ_AJLL01000117.1 GCF_000317225.1 Fischerella thermalis PCC 7521 | reverse complement strand
TGTCAACTCTGACTGTGGAAGCCCTATGCTTGGAAGCAGCAAAATTTTCAGCTGTTGAATCTAGACATCCAGAACCCTTACTCTACGGTATTACAGATGGTAAAGCTGTTGGTACATATTTAGAACAAAAGTTCAGGCTTTATCTCAAAGAACAGTACGAATTTCTGGAGGGTAATTCAGCAAGTGGTATTGATTTTCCGGGACTACTTGTGGATGTCAAAGTGACAAGCATCAAGCAACCACAATTATCATGTCCTTTCAAATCTGCACGACAAAAGATTTTTGGGCTTGGCTATTCGCTTATCATCTTTGTCTATGATAAGACAGACAATAGTACGAGCCGAACTGCTACTCTGAATATTCTGCACACAATTTATGTGAGTGCTGAAAGAACAGCAGACTTTCAAATGCCTCGTGGAATTCGTAATATTTTGGATAATGGAGGCAATAAAGAT
>NZ_AJLL01000116.1 GCF_000317225.1 Fischerella thermalis PCC 7521 | reverse complement strand
TTGGCATACAGTAGCTATCAATTAACTTGCGGTAAAGGTAACACTTGGGGAGACGGAATTACGCCTATTGAAGCGGCTCATTTAGAAGGAGCAGAAAATATCCTGATTGAAGGCATCAAACATTCTCCGAGAAGCCCTCAAATTTGGTATGGCTCACCAGAAGCCCTAAAAGTTTGGGTGCAGTATTTGGTTTGAGAAGAAGGCAGAGGGCAGAAGGGAAGAGGAGGGGGATAAGGAGAGGGGAAGACAAGGGGAATAGTAAACAACTATCCACTAACTACTAACCAATGACAAATGTCAATTATGCTTTTCCACCCAATCAGGTGATATCTGCCGGGTGAGGTGCGATCGCTGCTGCCAGGTTTAGATTAGAAATCTTGCGGAATTTAGGACGAAATACCATGTTTTGTTGATTTTCAACACTGGCGGCAAAGACTGGATTCCACATAATTCTAAGTG
>NZ_AJLL01000115.1 GCF_000317225.1 Fischerella thermalis PCC 7521 | reverse complement strand
TTAACCTAGTAGTCGTATAACTTCCGTAACTAAGTGGTAGTGCGTAATAACGTAAGTTACTTAACGCAAGTTAAGGCGAGGTGCTGTTAGCCCTGTCTAGGTGGTGTTGTAGTTCCTTCTACCCTCGGCCTTTTTGGTTGGCTATAAAGCCGACTCGGTGAGCAAAATTAACTTTTGGTGGTTTTTATTTGGACCAAAGGACTTTCCAATTCGCGGAACGTTATTTGGAACCCTAGGAAGGCCGGTTTGTTCGAAGTCCTAATTTCAAAGAGCAGTTACCATTAATACCCTTGTAGAGTTACCGGTTAAATTGTCTCCGGCCGAATCCGCTTCTTAAAACGCCCTCAGTGGTCGTTACTGATCCTAGAAGAAAACGTCGTA
>NZ_AJLL01000114.1 GCF_000317225.1 Fischerella thermalis PCC 7521 | reverse complement strand
GCCTTTACAGGTAGCGCTTGATTTAGGTATTACCAATTGAATTTAGCTGCTGTTGTCCTAGCTCCCAGAGCTTGATTGTCTTATCCCTGCTGCCACTAGCAATCAGTTGTGCAACAGGGCTAACAGCAACGGCAAATACTGAGTCCTCATGACCTGTGAGAGTAGCAATTTCCTCTCCAGTACTGACTCTCCAAATTTTAATCGTGTTGTCTCTACTTCCACTGATCTGCGCTTTTCCATTGGCACTAAAAGCTACTGCCAGCACTGACCAAGAATGGCCTTGTAGTGTGCGAATTACCTGACCAGTGTTTACATCCCACAATTTGATAGTGTTATCATCGCTACCAGTTGCCAAAATTTTTCCATCGGGACTAAAAGCGAGTGTCAGAACTGCCCATGTATGGCTAGAAAGGCTGTAGAATGGGCAGTTTTTAAATTTCTCTTGATCAAGATGGGGAGAATTGAATGAAGAAGTATCCCATAATCTCATAGTTCT
>NZ_AJLL01000113.1 GCF_000317225.1 Fischerella thermalis PCC 7521 | reverse complement strand
AAGGGATATGTTGAAAACCCTGTGACTTTAGTCCAGGGATGAAAACTATTTGGTAGGTTTTAACCTACCAGTCAACTTCGTTGCTGTGCAATGTAGTTTTTAACTGTCTCTGTAGAGATACTTCCCGCAGTGGAAACAAAATAGCTTGGTGTCCACAATGTAGGCAATTTCAATAATTCTGGAAACTCTTTTCTTAAGTGGTGGGAAGCTCTACCTTTAATTTTTCTAATGACAGAAGCAGGGTCATCAGTTGGTCTGACATAAGAAAAAGATGTACATGGTCAGGCATAATCTCCATTGCGATAATCTTCCATCTGTTTTCATTGCAAACTTCACATATCAACTCTTGCAGTCTTTGAGCTATCGCACCAATTAAGACCTTTTTGCGTCTTTTAGGAATAAAAACAAAATGGTAATTCAGTAAAGAGACTGCATTACCCTCATGTCTGTACTCATCAGGGATAAAGCTAGGCATGGGAAGTTAATTTCTTGACTTAGTTGTATTTTGCATTGTACCATCAACATAGTCTATATACAAATAATATGTATGGATGCCAACAAGTATTGCTTTCTCCAAACAAGGAATTAAAAGCAATACTAGAATTCATTTGTTCTGAATCAAACAAGTTGACCAACTGTGCAATTTACTATGGCAGACAGATTTGGTTTAAATGTCATAGTAAATTGGGTAAGTTCGACTTAATCAATGAGTACAAAACCAACCCACACTACCAAGTGCTACACTCACAGGTTGCACAACAAACTTTGCTATCTGTTAGAGAAAGCTTTAAATCCTTCTACGAACTGGACAAAAAGTATCGCAAAGGTGAGTTAGAAAATAAACCAAAACCACCAAAATATAGGAAGAAAGGGGGACTATCAGTTGTCAGCTACCCAAAACAAGCATTAAAGCTAATAGACAATCAAATTCAAATACCATTAGGGTTAACAGTTAACCGTTGGTTTGGTATAAAGAATTTCTCAATTACAATGCCTTCAAACATTAGATTTGAAGATATCAAAGAGTTAAGAATACTTCCGCGCAATGGTTGTTTTTACGCTGAATTTGCTTACAAGATTAAGACTGTAACCACCAAATTAGACCCAAAACTAGCCCTTGGTATAGACCCAGGTGTAAGCAATTGGTTGACTTGTGTATCTAATCTAGGAACAAGCTTCATTATTGATGGGCGAAAACTTAAAAGCCTAAACCAGTGGTACAACAAAGCAGTATCTAAATTGAAAGAAGGTAAACCTCAAGGTTTTTGGAGTCAGCGATTAGCCCATATAACTGAAAAACGGAATCGCTTAATGGAGGGATGCTGTCAACAAGGCAGCAAGAATTGTAATTAATTACTGTATTAGTCATGGGATTGGTAATATTGTTTTTGGCTGGAATAAAGGCAATAAGAACGGTATCAATATTGGCTCTCAAAATAATCAAACATTTGTGCAGATACCTACTGCAAAATTAAAGGAGAGGATATCTCAGTTGTGCCAAATCTATGGCATTAACTTTGTAGAGACTGAGGAGAGTTACACTAGCCAAGCTAGCTTTTTGGATGGCGACATTGTACCTGTATTTGGAAACAAGCCAGAAGGGTGGAAGTCGTCGGGCAAGCGAGTATTCAGAGGTCTTTTTGTCACAGCAGCCATGCATCAAGATTAACGCGGATCTCAATGGATGCGCGAATATTTTGAACAAGGTAAAGGAACAGCTAAACCTGGATTTAGCTAAGACCTGTAGGGGACTTTTGACTGTCCCGCAGAGAATCTTTCTCTGGAAGAATAACTGTAAAAAGCGGAGAGGCATGGCTTTAGCCTGCCTCGTAGCAACAGTTTGAATCACCGTGAATTTTAGTCCGGTGAGAGTC
>NZ_AJLL01000112.1 GCF_000317225.1 Fischerella thermalis PCC 7521 | reverse complement strand
TTTCGAGGTTTGGAGTGATTTGATCATTTGTGTGTACACGGCGGTAGCCAAGGAGAGGGAAAGATTTTTGCCTAGCAAAAAGCGAGGGTGAGGTTCAGTCTTATGGTTCCTCTGGTAAGCTGTTCAGATAAATATTAAAATCAACTAAAATCTGTGTATCATCGCCACTTTGCTGTTGTATTTTTCCAGCCGCTAAAGCACGACGGTCTAATAAGCTTTCCACAGCCTGTCTAGCATTAGTGCCACGCTTGAGAGTGAACAACAAAGTGTCGCTTGTGCAATCATCATTTCTACTCACAGCAGCACAAACTACAGGATAATTCTGGAGTGTCCCAGAAATAATATTTTTAAGACTTCCATTGTCGTAATTCTTTTGAAATCTGTATGCTACATGCTGACAACGCACAAAAGGAGTCAAATCAGAAGAGAAGTAGTTACTGCTAACCCAACGAATCATCGGTATCCTTCTGCCATTCTGGCTTTTCGCATAAGTTACAGGGACACCCTTGCTCTTGGCACAAAAAAAGGTTGTGCTACTGGCATAACTAGGCTGATGGATAATTGTTGTTGTGGTCAATGTAGTCAGCAAAGCAATACCACAAAATCTTACAACTTTTGTCAACATGGGACTGAGTAACCTGTTGCTCATAAAAAGTGCGTGATTGGCTAAAAAGCGTAGATTTTACTGTTTTTGGAATATAAGCAACTACAAATATGATTTGTAGAATTTCGGGATTATACTTAGATATATCAGTAAAAATACGATTTCTGAATAAAGAAAGTTTGAAAATGCCTGTTCTAGTTCTGATTTGCTTGTCCTTTATCAATTAGATTGACCGGAAAATCATAGGCACAGGTTTAGTAAATATGGCGGTTTGCATTTGAGTAAAATAAACCTCACCCCGTCCTATC
>NZ_AJLL01000111.1 GCF_000317225.1 Fischerella thermalis PCC 7521 | reverse complement strand
AATCTTGTGATGTGTAGTGAGGTGCAACTGCTATCGCCCAAGTATCAAAAACTTTGGCATAGTAGTCTACCCAATCAGTGAAAAGTGACCATGAAGCATCGCTGATAGACTTAGCTAAGTGATGGTTTTTAACCATGTTCCGCACCTGCAAGTCCTCATAGACTACCAAGTCGTTGGACTGGACAAGCGCTCTTGCTGTCTTAACAGCAAAATCTTTACGCTGTCTACTTACCTTGAGGTGCTTTTTAGCTAACTTCTTAACAGCTTTTCGGCGATTAGAAGAACCTTTTTTACATTTAGAAACTTTTCTTTGTTTGCGCTTTAGAGACTTTCGGACTTAGGCAATAGTCTGGGATTCTCAACTGTTTTACCATCAGAATCGGTGTAGAAAAACTCTAGTCCTACATCAATTCCTATTTGTTTACCGTTGTGTTGATGAAGTTCAGTACGTTCAACGTCAACACAGAATTGACAATAATAACCATCAGCACGCTTAACTATTCTGACACGCTTAATCTGTTTGATAGAGTAGAAACTTAGGTCACGAGTACCAACAATTTTTAATTTTCCAATATTAAAACCATCACTAAATGTGATGTGTTTTCTATCAGCGGAAAGCTTCCATCCACTGGTTTTATACTCTACAGAATGACCACGTTTTTTAAATCGTGGGAATCCTTTCTTACCAGGTTTCTTCTTCTTGCACTTGTCATAAAAACGAGCTATTGCTAACCATGCTCTATCAGCAGAAGCTTGACGTGCCATAGAGTTAAGCTTGTTGGCAAAATCAAATTCTTTAGCTAAAACAGCACAAAGCGATGACAGGTCATTCTTGCCAACATCTTTATTATCTATCCAATGTCTTAGAGCTTTGTTGCGGATAAACAAAGCAGTCCTAATAGCTTCATCTATTGAATTGTACTGACTTTGCTTACCTTTTAACTTAGCTTCTAAAACTAACATCGCTTCGACCTGTTGACG
>NZ_AJLL01000110.1 GCF_000317225.1 Fischerella thermalis PCC 7521 | reverse complement strand
AGCGAAGAAGTTATTAGACAAGCTCTTGAGTTGCTCCAAGCGCGTCATCCTCGTCTGAACTGCCGCATTATCGGTAAGTTAAATAATCTGCGATTTAAGACTGGAGACATCGAGATCCCTTTACGTGTGGTGAAAAAACTTGACTCACAACAGTGGCAAGAAGTTGTTTGGGAAGAACTCAACCACAAAATTGAGAGTCACAAAAGTTTAATGCGAGTTGTGCTTGTGCATCTCAAAAATGAAAACAATGTTAATTATTTGATCACAACAATACATCATGCGATCGCAGACGGTTTATCATGCATCCAACTACATTCAGAACTTTTAAATATTGCCAAAAAATCATTTCTCTTGAACCAATAGAAGTTGTCAGCTTACCTGCACTTCCACCACTCAAAAAACTCTTGCCAGACTCGATGCGAGGATGGAAAGGCACAGTGAATATCTTCTTAACTATATGCAGAC
>NZ_AJLL01000109.1 GCF_000317225.1 Fischerella thermalis PCC 7521 | reverse complement strand
CGTTGAAAAACTCAGAAATATTATTGTCTGGAGACAAATTGACCAAAAGATGAACATGGTCCTCTTCGCCGTTAAACTCAATCAAAATACTTTTTTGTTGCTCACAGAGATGCTTGAAAATTGCTTTTAGTCTAATGAGCATTTCTGAAGTGATAACTTTACGTCGATACTTCGTTACCAACACAATATGCAAGTGAATACAGAATACAGCGTGAGAACTATTTCTGAGAGAGGGTTACACAATAAATTAGGTGAGTGTTAGTATATCACCCATGATAGTAACACGTAGAACTACCTTTCGCTTATATCCAACTAAATCTCAAAAGTCGAAATTAGATTATTGGCGACGACTCCACAAAGATTTATATAACGCCTGTCTTTATCACAGAAAAACAGAATATCAGCGTTTTGGTAAATCTATTAGTTACTATGACCAGCAAAATATTCTGCCAGATTTCAAAGAATGTTGGCATGAATATAAAGAATTAGGCTCACAAGCTTTACAAGCAACGGTGAAGCGTGTTGATTATGCCTTCCAACGATTTTTTAGTGGGTTAGGTGGTTATCCAAAGTTTAAGTCTGCACGACATTATCGTGGATGGACTTATCCAGCTACGTGCGTAGGGAAAGCACACACAACAGGCGATAACGGTTATCTGGAATTGTCTAATTTAGGATCAATCCAGATACGAGGAAGAGCCAGAACTTGGGGTACACCAACAACTTGTACAATCATCTGGAAACAAGGTAAATGGTACGCTTCAATCACAGTAAACTGTGAGCCAGCAAGAGAAACAAGTACTGGTGCTATAGGTTTAGATTTTGGTGTTTACCACGAAGCCAGCTTGTTCGGATGGAACGATAATTGATAATCCGAAATTTTTAGCCAGCACCCAACAAAAGATAGAGCAAACTTCTAAAAAATTGCGCCGCAAACGTGCGCCTAATTTCAAAAAGAAGATTAAAGCCTCTAAGCGTTGGAGGAAAGTTAGAAAGCAAATAAGTAAACTTCAGAACAAAGTCGCCAATCAAAGACAAGATTGGCAACACAAAGTAGCTGCACAAATAGTTAGCGGTAATAGCTTGGTAGCTACTGAAAAACTGAATATCAAGGGTATGACTCGTAAAGCCAAAAAGGGTAGCAAAGGAAAACATCAAAAAACAGGACTAA
>NZ_AJLL01000108.1 GCF_000317225.1 Fischerella thermalis PCC 7521 | reverse complement strand
GCAATCATAAGAACAATGACAGCAACCTTACAACGCGCACAAAGCGCCAACGTATGGGAGCGGTTCTGCAACTGGATCACCAGCACAGAAAACCGCCTGTATATAGGTTGGTTCGGGGTATTGATGATCCCCACCTTGCTAGCCGCAACCACCTGCTTCATCATCGCCTTCATCGCCGCACCTCCCGTAGACATCGACGGTATCCGTGAACCAGTAGCAGGTTCCTTACTGTACGGAAACAACATCATCTCCGGCGCAGTAGTACCTTCTTCCAACGCCATCGGTTTACACTTCTACCCAGTATGGGAAGCAGCATCTCTAGATGAGTGGCTGTACAACGGTGGTCCTTACCAATTGGTAATCTTCCACTTTTTAATTGGCGTATTCTGCTACATGGGTCGTGAGTGGGAATTGTCCTACCGCTTAGGAATGCGTCCTTGGATTGCCGTAGCCTACTCTGCACCCGTAGCAGCAGCAACGGCAGTATTCTTGATCTACCCCTTGGGTCAAGGTTCCTTCTCTGACGGAATGCCCTTAGGTATCTCCGGAACATTCAACTTCATGTTAGTGTTCCAAGCAGAGCACAACATCTTAATGCACCCCTTCCACCAGCTAGGTGTAGCAGGTGTATTCGGTGGTAGCTTATTCAGTGCAATGCACGGTTCTTTGGTAACTTCTTCCTTGGTTCGCGAAACAACCGAAACCGAATCTCAGAACTACGGTTACAAGTTCGGTCAAGAAGAAGAAACCTACAACATCGTTGCAGCCCACGGTTACTTCGGTCGCTTGATCTTCCAATACGCTTCCTTCAACAACTCTCGCAGCTTGCACTTCTTCTTGGCTGCTTGGCCTGTAATTGGAATCTGGTTCACCGCCCTGGGAATCAGCACCATGGCGTTCAACCTGAATGGTTTCAACTTCAACCAGTCAGTGATTGACTCTCAGGGTCGCGTGATCAACACTTGGGCAGACATCATCAACCGCGCTAACTTGGGTATGGAAGTTATGCACGAGCGTAATGCTCACAACTTCCCCCTCGACTTAGCTAGTGGCGATGTTGCTCCTGTTGCATTGACTGCTCCTGCGATCAACGGCTAA
>NZ_AJLL01000107.1 GCF_000317225.1 Fischerella thermalis PCC 7521 | reverse complement strand
ATATTATTTAGTTAGATCGAAAGCCTCCCTACGCTCAAAAAGGAGGCTTTTGTTTTAATTATCACCAAAAGTACAACTTATCCCATTATTTGAGATTCAAAGTCCGACGATAATTCCATTGCAGCAATCCATGAATCTACCTTTGTTGTCGTGGTGTTGCTGAATAAAGGGATGAATTAATTTATTTAGGTACAGTTTGACACATCAGATAGTGTAGTAATAATTTAATTTAGTATTCAGCATTTCTTCTAACTTGGAATAACATGAAGTTTTTCGGTGAAGTCGTGCAAGATAATGCCGTAATCGGGTATTTTCTCTTAAGAAGAATTATGTAGAGTTGCGATCGCCTTGTCATGACTTTCTCAAGGTACGGCTAATTGCCGAATATTGATAGCTACGAAGAAATTTAATGCGTGAAATTCGATACAGTTTGCGCCTCCCTTAAAAATGGGTATGAGGGTGCGAGGGTATAGGGTGTAGGAAGATTAATATTTTCACACCCTCGTTGTGGAATTTTCCTGTAATTGACAGTTTTGATAATTAAGGATCGATAATTAGGACGATAAGAAAGCAATTGTTCTTCCCACCAGGCACATTCCTAAACCTAGCCAACAACATTTGTGTAGGATGCACTACACTTAATTAAGAAAGATCCAGTGTCATGCCTTTGATTGTCAGATGCAAACCTTTTTGTCTCTATATTGAACCAAAATATATTCTGTAGGCAGGAAGGACACAAACTGGCTAAATTGTTATAAAAAAAGTTTAAAGGGGAGTAATTAGCCTCGCAAATCTTAACAAGAGGATAATCTTCTCCTGCTGTAGATGAACACGCTCAAGTTATAAGATTCCTTGTGCAATCTCAAAAACCCGAAAAACTTGATTTTAATAGCGAATACCCCTGTCCCTGTCGTCGTCGGGGACGATTAGTTCCGATTACCCTTACAGAAGCATTTGGATGCGATCGCTGTCAACAGATTTTTGTAGTAGAAGATAATGGTTTTGTGCTAGAACAGCTTTCTACTACCTATCCTTACAAACGCGCTTGGCGCTGGACAGGTTCTAGCTGGCAAGTTGTCCATCCGCGTTTAGGAGAAAGCTATCTGCCAGTAGCGCTTGGTATTATTTTCGTGCTAGTGATTATATGGTTGCCGTTAGCACTACGCTTGGCAAGTGGTTCAAGTATAATCGCTTGGGCAATGGTGGCAGTACTATTGGCAATTTTACCCGCATTGATGGTCTGGCTTACCTACAGACGTTGATTAAATGACAGTGGACCCTTTTGATGATAGCTCCGAAGCAATCTCCAGCACTAAACGTGCCTATGCTGCTTCTTTAAAGTTAGGAATAACTAAAGGGACAGATCGCAGTCGTGCCGTCTTGGCGATGGCAGAGGCGATCAAACGTTCTTTTGATGACATTCTGGAAGCTAATACTTTGGATCTAGAGGCTAGTCGGGAAATGGCAATACCAGATTTGATTTTGGATTGGTTGAAGCTAACACCAAAACGTCTGGAAGCGACTGTAGAGATTTTGCAACGACTAGGAGAATTGTCAGATCCACTGCGACGAGTGCGTAGTGCTGACTACCAACTGGAAGACTCTCAGACTTACACGCAACTAATGCCTCTGGGTGTGATCGCATTTATTTATGAAGCATTTCCAGAGTTAGGGGCGATCGCCGCAGGTTTATGCATCAAAACAGGTAATTGTTTGATCCTTAAAGGTGGTACGGAAGCTAGCCACTCTAACGCAGTGATCGCCAATGCCTTACAAGCTGGTATTGCCGACGCTGGTTTGCCCCTTGGTTGTATAGAATTGATCCAGACTGAACATGGTGCTTCAATTCGTGATTTGGTCAGTCAGGACAATTACTTAAACTTAGTCATTCCCTACGGACGTGCTAGCTTAGTACAGCAGGTAGTAAGACAATCTACAGCACCAGTACTGAGATCAGCAATGGGTAATTGTTACCTGTATTGGTCACTCAATGGCAGCTTAGAGATGGTGCGTTGGATGATCGTAGATAGCCATTGTAGTCAACCAGATCCAGTGAATGCGATCGAAAAAGTTTTGATTCATCGGCAGGCTATGCCATCGTCTTTAATTACCCTGTGGAATAGCCTGCAAGAAAAAGGCTTTGAACTAAGAGGAGACACAGAATTAGTAGAAGCCTTTGGGCAGTTACAACTAGCTAAAGAGACAGAATGGGGAAGTGCTTATTTAACTAAAACAGTAGCTTTTAAACTAGTGGACAGCTTAGAGGCTGCGATCGCTTGGATTAATCAGTACAGCAGTGGTCACGCCGACTGCATCGTCACAGAATCCTATCAGGAAAGTCGGCAATTTGCCTTAGGAGTCAACAGCGCCTCTAGTTACATCAATGCTTCCCCCCGTTTTACCCGTAACCCTGCACGGGGAGACGGGGTGTTTTTGGGTATGTCCAACCAGAAAGGTCATCGACGTGGCTTTATCAGCCTAGAAAGCCTGACTACGGTTAAACATATCGTGCAGGGGAACGGAAGGTTTTAGGCAATGATGGGGTGATGGGGTGTAGCATTTCCTCCCCATCTCCTCACCATCCTATTTATTGTCTGCCAACTTCACATTCGTGGCTAGACCAAGTGCTTGTAGTAACTTAACTGTCATCCAAGTCATGTCAATTTCCCACCATTGCAGTCCGTGACGTGCGGAATACTGAAAGGCATGGTGGTTATTGTGCCAACCTTCACCATAAGTTAATAAAGCAACCCACCAGCAATTTGTTGAGCGATCGCCTGATTCATAAGTACGATAGCCAAATTTGTGGGTAGCACTATTGACCAACCAGGTGCAGTGCCATACGAAAACTAGGCGAACAAAAACTCCCCAGATTACAAAAGACCAGCCACCCAGCAAAAACAGTACTACACCTAAAGCTACTTGGAGCCAAATTAAATTATTTTGAAAAAACTGATAAACTGGGTCATCGCCAATATCTTTTGTAAAGCGAGGTACTTCTGGCTGAAGTGGTGAATGAAAGAACATCCAACCCATGTGACTCCACCAGAAGCCTTTGTTGGAATCATGGGGATCTAGCTCCTTATCTGAGTACAAATGATGCATCCGGTGCATACCGACCCATTCTATTGGGCCTCCTTCGCAGGAAAGGGTTCCGCACAAAACAAGGAAGTATTCTAGCCACTTAGGGGTTTGAAAACTACGGTGGGTGACGAGGCGGTGATAGCCCAGAGTAATACCTAAGCCACCTGTTACCCAATGGAGAAACAAGCACACACCAACTGCTTTCCAGCTAAAGAAAGCGGGAAACAGGGCAAGCAACGCAGCAGCGTGCAAAACACTCAAGAATGTAATGTGTACTAGATGGCTTCGGGATTTTGTTGATGTAGCAATTGTCATGCAGTAACCTGAATAGGAATTGTTCAGCCTAGTCTGCGCGATCCTTAAATCCGCATATTATGTTTTTTGTAAATGAGGAACTAATGAACAGCTTGGAACAGCTGCGGCAAGCAGAACAGGCACTGTTACAGATTTTTTCTGGAATTGACGCTCAGGTCAAGAGAAATCTTTACAGAGTGTTAAGTGCTTTTCGCCATCATCGAGTCGGCGCTCACCATTTTGCAGGTGTCACAGGGTACGGTCATGATGACTTAGGGCGAGAAACTCTAGACAAAGTGTTTGCCGAAATTATGGGCGCAGAGGCGGCGGCTGTGCGAGTACAGTTTGTATCTGGAACTCACGCGATCGCTTGTGCCTTATTTGGCGTCCTCCGTCCTGGTGATGAAGTACTCTCGGTGGCTGGCCCTCCTTACGACACATTAGAAGAAGTGATAGGTTTACGTGGTCATGGTCAAGGCTCCCTTATAGAGTTTGGCATTCGCTATCGCCAATTGGATCTTACCCCAGAAGGAACAGTGGATTGGCAAACATTAAGCCGATCGGTGGAGGATAACACTACTTTAGTTCTAATTCAGCGCTCTTGTGGCTATTCTTGGCGTCCTAGTCTGTCAATTGCCGATATTGAAAAAATTATTAATTTAGTCAAGCAGCAAAATCCCAACACGATTTGTTTTGTTGATAATTGCTACGGCGAATTTATCGAAACCAGTGAACCTACCCACGTCGGCGCTGATTTAATGGCAGGTTCCTTAATTAAAAACCCTGGTGGAACTATTGTTACCGCCGGCGGTTACGTTGCTGGTCGCGCGGATTTGGTAGAAGCGGCTGCGTGTCGGCTGACAGCTCCTGGTATTGGTAGTTACGGTGGTGCGACCTTTGATCAAAATCGTTTGCTCTTCCAAGGGTTATTTCTCGCACCTCAGATGGTGGGAGAAGCCATGAAAGGTACGCACCTTACAGGTTATGTTTTTGACAAGCTTGGTTATCCAGTTAATCCTGCACCTCTTGCTCCCCGGCGTGATGTGATCCAGGCAATTAAACTCGGTTCTGCCGAGAAGTTAATTGCCTTTTGTAAAGCGATACAACAAAATTCACCCATTGGTTCTTATCTAGACCCCATTCCTGATCAAATGCCAGGTTACGAAAGCAAAGTCGTTATGGCTGGCGGGACATTTATTGAGGGTAGCACATTAGAGTTCTCGGCTGACGGGCCATTGCGAGAACCGTATGTAGTTTACTGCCAAGGCGGCACCCATTGGACTCATGTGGCGATCGCTTTAGAAGCCGCAATTGAGGCAGTAGGAGCAGCAAACTAAGGAACGCCAATTAAACAAAATACACAACCTCGCCCCCTCTCCTAACTCGCGGAGAGGGGGCGAGGTTCAAATACTCGATGACGAAGCTCAAAAACTCATTTTAGCTGCAACTTCTAGTTGCTTGATGCAAGACAAATATTAGCTTGATGCTTAGTTGCCATTAGAATATTCTTTTTTCTTCAAACTTAAAATTCATAGATTTGCAACAATAATTAATACTGATAATATAGTTATGCCTGATGCAATCGATACTCTGCATACGCATTAAAGGTATAAACAGCCTATAGGTAAGAAAATGAATATAGAGCTAATTGTTTACTGAATTTTTACTGAAGAGAGAAATTTTCTGATGATATAGGCAAAATGGAGCGATCGCTACATCATGAGAAATTTATATAATTTTCAGGTAATTCTCAGGCAAAAAGTTTAATCTCTACAGTTATCGGGAGTCCATTCCTAAAAAATGTGCCGTTTATTAGCCTACCTTGGTTCACCAGTTTCTCTAGAACCTCTGTTGTATGAACCAGAACACTCGCTGATAGTCCAGAGCTATCAACCCCGCGAAATGCTGTCTGGAGTGGTTAACGCCGATGGCTTTGGTATGGGTTGGTATCATGTTCAAAGGGATACCGAGCCTTTTACCTACAAAAATACGCTGCCGATTTGGAATGATATTAACCTAAGCAGTCTCAGCCGTTATGTGGAGTCAGGGTGTATTCTTTCCTATGTTCGCAGTGCTACAGCAGGGCAAGCACTTGATTTCAGTAATTGCCAGCCATTTCAGTATCAACGTCTATTATGCATTCACAATGGTCGGATTGAAAATTTTCGGCAGACACTATATGTACCAATTCGTCAGCAGCTAAATGATCAAGTTTACAAATGGGTGAGTGGAACTACTGATTCCGAGCATATCTTTGCTTTGCTGCTGTCTCTATGGCAAGAAAACCCAGGTAAAACTCTAGAGCAGTCTCTACACATAACTTTGCTCAAACTTGCAGAGATGGCGCTCACTCATCAAACCCACGCCTCAGCCAACCTAGTTATCAGTAATGGAAATCGTCTTGTTGCTTCCCGCTTTAGCACAAAATCACCTGCTCCCTCGCTTTACTGGACAGCTAATGATCCAACTTTCCCCAATGCCGTCATCCTAGCCTCAGAACCATTATTTGCAGGTAATTGGACTCTTTGTCCAGAAAATAGCATTATCAGTGTGGGAGAAGACTGTGATCTTAGAATTGAGCCAATCTAGTTTCAAACAGACAATTTTTCAGGCTTTTACTCAGTGTCGTGCCAAAACTCTGACTTTGTTTGAGGGTATGGACGAACTTACCTTTTGCCATCAAGCTCATCCTGATTTTAGTCCTGTGGGTTGGCATTTGGGACATATTGCTTACACAGAATCTTTGTGGTTACTTGAGCGTAGCGCAGGTTTACCCTGTATGTTTCCTCAATATCGTAGGCTGTTTGCTGCTGATGGCTTGCCAAAGTGCGATCGCGTCAAATTACCCAACTTAGAGGAAATTTGTTACTACCTGGATACAGTTAGAGAAAAAGTCTTCGATTACTTAGAAGTAGCAGATTTAGAAACAGAAGCACCTCTGTGGCGGTTTTTACTTCAACACGAAAGTCAACACAGTGAAATAATTTGTTTCATATTGGAAATGTGCAAGCTGAAAGATAAGAAAATAGGAAAACGTGGAGAACATAATTCTAAGTTCTCCCCACCTCCCCATCACCTCGAAGAGATGATCCAAATCCCTGCTGGCGAATTCGAGATGGGTAACAATTCACCAGAGGCCTTGGATAACGAACGTCCTGCTCATCGAGTATATCTGGACACATACTATATTGACCGTTTCCCTGTCACTTGTGGACAATATCGGGCATTTATGGCAGCAGGAGGTTATGAAAATCCCCAGTGGTGGTCAAAGGACGGCTGGGAATGGTTGCAAACAGCAAAAATCACCCAACCTTTGTACTGGCATGAAGATTTAACCTGGGATAATCACCCAGTTTGCGGTGTTAGTTATTACGAAGCAGCAGCCTACGCAGAGTTTGTAGGGAAGCGCTTACCCACGGAAGCCGAATGGGAAAAAGCAGCTAGCTGGAACGCCATAACTAATCAACGTCACACCTATGCTTGGGGAGATACACCACCAACACCAGAACATTGCAATCACGATCAGAAAATAGGCAAAACCACACCAGTAAATGCCTATCCTAATGGACAAAGCCCCTATGGTTTGTATGATACTTTAGGTAATGTCTGGGAATGGACAGCCACTTGGTTTGATGGTTATCAAGGCTTCCAGTACTATCCTTATATTGGGTACTCGCAGGTTTATTTTGACCGTCAACATCGCGTTTTAAAAGGTGGTAGCTGGGCAACTCGTCCTTGGGTACTGCGTTCTAGTTTTCGCAATTGGTATCATCCTGGCGTACAACAAGTTTTGGCGGGGTTTCGCTGTGCAAAAAGTGAAAATTCCCTTGATTTATGTTGTCCGACTTTTTAAAAAACTCAGGGATCTGACGCACGAAAAAACTTCCTCTGGAGCAAATTAGCCTGTTTTATGGGAAAATCCCTGTGGATCGGTGTCTTTATCTTGTATCCACTGCGGCTTTTTGTTTCACTAGCTAAGATAAATAGAAGCCATTTGGGAAAGCGATCGCCAAAGCTATTGCAATAGGGCATCGCTACCTATCACGGCAAAAATACGGAGGGTGAATGTCAATATCTAAACCTGGCAGCAGCAAGGGCAACTCTCAAAGAACTATTGAACAACGCTTACAAATACAGCGTTTGTTAGAACCAACTTTGATTGTTGCTTCTAGTGCTGGAAGTGATGTGGTTAAGGGATTAACTCAAAGACCAAAAACCCTACCACCGCGTTATTTCTATGATGACCGTGGTTCCGATTTATTTGAGCAAATCTGTGAGTTACCAGAGTATTACCTGACACGTACTGAGACACAAATTTTGCAAAGCTGTGCTAGTGAAATTGCGGCAATCACAGGCGCTTGTGAAATAGTTGAACTAGGTAGTGGCAGTTCTACTAAAACCAGGATTTTACTAGATGCTTACCAACAAAAAGGACTACCTCTGCATTATCTCCCAATTGATGTCAGTGCTGGTATGCTCGAAAGTAGCGCCCTGTCGCTACTAGCAGACTATCCCTCACTACAAGTTGACGCACTGGCAGGAACCTACGAATTAGCACTTTCTCAGATTGAACCTAGTCAGTTACCCAGTCGGATGATTTGTTTTATTGGTAGCACTTTGGGTAATTTGAATCCACAAGAGTGTGATGTGTTTTTATCCCAAGTCAAGGCTGCTTTGCAAGCGGGAGAGTATTTTTTATTGGGGATAGACTTACAAAAACCAAAACATATTCTGGAAGCTGCTTATAACGACAATCAAGGAGTCACAGCAGCATTTAACTTGAATATGTTAGAGCATCTCAACTGGCGTTTTCAGGGTAATTTTGATACCACCCAATTTGAACACTGGGCATTTTATAACGAAACTGAACATCAAATTGAGATGCATCTCAAAAGTAAGCGATCGCAAGCCGTCGAATTGCACACTCTCAAACTCAATGTTCATTTTGAACCAGGTGAAACTATCCGCACCGAAATCTCCCGGAAATTCAGCCTCAACAGCATTCAGCAAGAACTAAAAGCCAAAAATTTAGTACCGCAAAAAGTATGGACTGACGAAAACCAGTTGTTTGGTTTATTACTGTGTCAGTTGCAAGATCGGGAATAGGGGATCAGGGTTCAGGGATTGGAAAGGAGACAACAAAGCTATAGACCTCTTGCATGAATCCTAAAAACCTCCCTCAATCCCCCCACGCATGGAAATCACCGAGATCATCGGCTAGAAAACTTAGTTGCTGTTCACCTATATTGTCACGATCAGATACATGGTGGCAAAGGCAACCTTTCAACTCAACGAACGTACCAATGACAATGGTTAACTTGGAGAGGAGCCGTGTGATGTGAAAGCATCAAGCACGGTTTTGAAGCCGAGCATGAGGGGTGACTCTCATGCTTAGGTTAACGGATTACCTTCTTTGTGCACTCTGCCAGAATACTTCTGCCTTCTTAAAACAAGAATTACCCTACTTTCATATCAATTGTAATGAAATGAAAGTAGGGTAAATGTTACCATATTTAAAATTTTTCTTGGTCAGGGCAAAACTGCGATCGCTCACTCCCATCTAAAAGTCCTAACCAAAAAAATTTAAACTACCCTCTTTGATATCTCTTACTCTTCACTTGCTGACTCAACAATTTTTCCTTCAAGCAACTACTAACAACTCCAATAACTAACAAACCCCACAGCTAGCTCCCTGCTTGCAAAGTGAAAGACGTAACAAAGGAATGAAGACTCGCTTCTGTTAACCTGGATTTAATTTTTATCTGGTTGTAGCTAAATAGTTAACTTAACAGAAAAAATTTCCTCAAACTATTGTTAACAATTGTAAAATTCATTTCTTCAAGACTAGAAACATGATTTTTATCTAGTTAAACTAACAAAAAGGGTGTGTGTGCTGTTACTAATTAAAAAAAGGCGTGGTTCTCTAGTCTAGATGATCCCTGTTCAACTGACTCTGAAAAATTTCCTCAGTTACCGTGATGCAACTTTGGATTTTCGCGGCTTGCATACGGCGTGTATTTGTGGGGCGAATGGCGCTGGAAAATCTTCTTTGTTGGAAGCTATCACCTGGGCAATTTGGGGCGAAAGCAGAGCCAATTCTGAAGATGATGTTGTCCACACTGGTGAAAAAGAAGTTCGAGTAGATTTCGTTTTTAGAACCAGCCAACAGCAAACTTATCGAGTTATTCGTACCCGCGCTCGTGGTGGTAGTAGTGTGTTGGAATTCCAAATTGAAACCCCAAATGGGTTTCGCTCACTCACTGGTAAAGGAGTGAGGGCAACTCAAGATGTGATTTTGCAGCATATCAAACTAGACTACGATACTTTTATTAACTCTGCCTACCTGCGTCAAGGTCGGGCAGATGAATTCATGCTCAAGCGTCCGAGCGAACGCAAGGAAATATTAGCGGAATTATTAAAACTTAATCAATATGATGAATTAGAAGAACGGGCAAAAGATATATCGCGTCAGTTTAAAGCCAAAGCCGAAGAGTTAGAACGCTCTTTGGAGTCGATGAAAATTCAACTGCAACAACGAGATGTGATCGCAACTCAAAGAATCACCTTAGAAAACGAACTCAACCAGCTCCAACAAGTACAAGCCTTTGAGAATATCAAACTTCAAAGTTTGCAAGTTGTGCAGCACCAACGGCAGAATTGGGAAGAACAACTGAACTTTGTCAGACAGCAATATCAAAATTTAACTCAAGATTGCGATCGCCTGGAGCAAGAACGGGGAGCTGTTGGGAGTCAGCTAGCCACATTAGAAGAATTATTAGCTCAAGAAGCAGAGATCAAAGCCGGATACAGCCAATACCAAAATTTGCAATCTCAAGAAGAAGCCACAAGTGCCAAATTTGCAGAATACACCCGCGCTCAAACCAGCCGCCAGCAAAAGCAACAACAGCTGAGCAAACAAATCAACGAAATCGAAAGACAACTGCAACAAGCACAAGCGCAATTAGAAGCATTGCATCAGCAAGAGGCAGAAATTCAACAAACTCTCAACAAATCAGGTGAAGTAGAAGCAGCTTTGTCTCAATTAGCAGCAGCACGTCAACGTCTAGCTCAATTAGATGAACTGCAATTACAAGTGTCTCCCCTGCTGCAACAACGAGCAACTTTACAAAATCAAATCCTGCGGGTGCAAGCAGGCTTAGTAGCACGATTAGAACAACTAGAAGCAACACAAAACCAACTACAATCGCAGCAGCGACGCCAACCGCAACTGCAACAAGCAGTCATGGAAGTAGCAATGCAGATTGAAGAGTTGGAGAAAAAGCGGGTATATCTGCAACGAGTTCAAGAAAAAGGACAGGAACGCCGTAACTTTATCGAACGGCTGCAAGCTCATCAACGCGATTATGAAAGATTGCTGGGAGAACTAGAGCAAAAAATTCAAATGCTGCAAACTCCCAACGCCCTTTGTCCTTTGTGCGAACGACCTTTGGATGAGCATCACTGGAATCGAGTTGTAGACAAAACCAAATCTGAGTACAAAGATGCAGAAGGGCAATTGTGGGTAGTCCGAGAACAAATGGCTGTCTCAGACAGAGAAATTCAAGTACTCAGGCAAGAATATCGCAATATATCTCAACAATTATCTTCCTATGACACATTGCGAGAACAAAGGGGACAACTCGCAGCCAAGTTACAGGCGACAACCGATGCTGAACAACAATTACAAGATATTGCAGTTCAAAAACAACAACTAGAGCGATCGCTGCAACTAGGCGAATACGCACCCGACAAACAAGCCGAACTCCAACAGTTAGAAGACTATCTACAACAACTCAACTATAATGAACAGGATCACGCCCTGGCTCGCAGTGAAGTAGAACGCTGGCGTTGGGCAGAAATTAAACAAGGACAAATTAAAGACGCACTCAAGCGCCAAACTCAAATAGAAGCGAGAAAACCAGAACTTCAGGCACAAATTGCCCAGTTGCAAGCAAGAATTAAGCAAGAGGCGATTGATTCTGAATGTGCTAGAGAAATCGCCGCCCTTGATCGCTATATTGCCGAACTTGGCTACGACACCGAACAGCACAACAACCTCCGCTTGGCTGTACGCAAAGCCCAAAGTTGGCAGTTACGCTATCAACAACTACAAGCTGCACAACAGCAGTATCCGCAACTCAAAACTAGATTACAAGAATTAGAGATAGCTTTACAAGCAAGATGGACAGAACGACAAAGACTAAAAAGTCAAATAGAAAGTATTGTCAGTCAACTTGAAGAAACAGCCAATCCTCTGGAGCAAATTCAAGCCTTAGAGCTACAACTCACAACCCGTCGCCGCCAACTCGACGAACAAATTAGCCAGTTGGGGCGCTTGGAACAGATGGCGCACCAACTAGAAATGCTGCAAACTCAGTATGAGCAGCAGCAGCAACAACAGCAACAAGCCAAAGAGCAATACCGTGTTTACCAGGAACTAGCTCAAGCTTTTGGTAAAAATGGTATCCAAACACTGATGATTGAAAACGTCCTGCCGCAACTAGAAGCAGAGACAAATCAACTCCTTTCCCGCCTTAGTGCCAATCAGTTACATGTACAATTTGTGACACAGAAAGCCGGACGTAACGGGAAAGCTACCAAGAAAAATAGCAAGTTAATTGATACTTTAGATATTTTGATTGCCGATGCTAGGGGTACGAGAGCCTATGAAACTTACTCTGGTGGCGAAGCGTTTAGAATTAACTTCGCGATTCGTTTAGCTTTGGCAAAATTACTTGCACAACGCGCCGGGGCGGCTTTGCAGATGCTGATTGTCGATGAAGGCTTTGGTACACAGGATACAGAAGGATGCGATCGCCTGATTGCTGCAATTAATGCGATCGCCCCAGATTTTGCTTGTATTCTCACTGTTACCCATATGCCTCACCTCAAAGAAGCCTTTCAAGCGAGGATTGAAGTGAATAAAAGCCAGCAAGGTTCCCAGTTGCGTTTGATAGTTTAACAGCCAGAATCAGCAGGCGATAAGAATTAATATTGCTTTGATAAAATTACAGTAGCTATGACTGAGTTACTTGAACAAGCGATCACCAAGTTAAAAACACTTCCTGCCAGTGAACAGGATGCGATCGCGGCCATGATTTTCGCAGAACTCGAAGATGAAGTGCGATGGGATGCGACCTTTGCCAAGTCTCAAGATGCTCTCGCTAAACTAGCAGCCGAAGCAATGGCTGAGCATCATTAGTAGAGATGGGTAGCGCGCTCGCATTGCTGTTATAGTTTACTCGCAAATTCTCAGTAAGATAAAAACTGAGACGCAATAATACAAACAAAATTATGTCTAGGCTCATGGAGGCAAAGCAGAAAACTCGCAATGGCAATCATGCTATTGTCATTGGCAGTGGGATGGCCGGACTGTTGAGTGCAAGAATTTTAACTGAACACTTTGAACGTATCACCGTAGTAGAACGCGATCGCTTACCACAACAGCCAGAAATACGTCAGGGAGTTCCCCAAGCAAATCACGTCCATGCATTGCTGACTCAAGGGTATCGCATTCTAGAAGAGTGGTTTCCTGGGATTGAGGAAAAACTCATTGCAGCAGGTGCGCCTTGTGTAAACTGGGCAATGGAATCATGTTTTTTTCATGCATGGGGTTGTGCAAAGCGTAGTTCCTCAGACTTAATTACTCGTACTTGCAGTCGTCCTTTTCTAGAGTGGGTAGTTCGTGGTTATCTGAGTAGCGATCGCCAGGTGGAATTTTTATCAGCAACTCAGGTAAAAGGTTTACTGACTGATGCGAGTAATTCCAGGGTGACAGGAATAAAGATTTTCGTTGGGAAACTACCGAAGGTGGAAAACCAAACCAAATTACCCGATTGATGCACCAATATATATATGGATAGATTATTACAACTTTCGGTCAGTGACCCTAATATTTACCGGAGTTTTTTGGAAGTTATGCACATGACTAAGCAGCCAGCATCACTGTTTGCGCCAAATCTTTTACTACGAGTGTTAAAAAATATTGGCACAAACTCAAATTAGATATCACTCGGTTTGTTAAACAACTCCAAAATCTGCCTACAAAACTGCTTTAGCTTTTCGCTGATATCTTCTGAAGGCTGGGTTGCGCCTACAAAATTCCAATTTTCTATGGTCGACAGTCGCCACTGTTCACCCAAGTGGCTAAATCCTGCTACTTCCACACCAATTGCACGACGTAAGCTGCTTACAGGATCTTGGTAAAAACGGATCTGAATCAAGATACTGCGGCTACGCCATGATTTGCTTACCCCAGGAAAGTGAAAGCCGATATCTATGGAATCTGGATCGATTAACTGTCTGGTTTCTGGATCATTTGTCCACGGTTTGAGATCAGATCTAGCGTCAGGGAAGTGAAATTTAAATAAATTAACAGCTGTAGCAATCTTGCTGGCGAATTCTAAGTTAGTTCCCATTTCAGCTGCGTTCACGAAAACACTCTCCCCAATTTGTGTTTACTAATGGACGATGCCACGAAATTAAAACCGCCAGAAGGCTCTGTGATATGGAGTTTCAGCCTATCAATATCTTGATATTTTTGGCAAATTTCCCGTTAGGTTTTCCTAACAGTATTTAATTTATATTAGACTTATATTGTGGTCTAGAGTACTTATTTTAAGTAATTATACTCAAAATATCAAGACAAAAAAAGAATTTCGCCAAAATACCTTGCTAATCAGAACAAGATGTTACGCGCTCCGATCTAAAATGACACTGTTAATCGGTAACACATAAGCTTAGTTTATGGCGCGTCAACGCTCACTCTTGTCACTAGTCCTGGTTCTTTTAGCAACGTTTCTGATCAGCTGTGGTGGTCCTACTGTGGCTACAGCACCTCCAACTTACACTCCTGCACAGATCGAGAAAATTCAGGGATACCTGCCTAAAATCGAAGCTGTGCGCAATCGCTCTGACGAACTTAAAGAGTTGATCCAAGATAACAATTGGGTAAATGTTGGTAACTTTATCCACGGTCCTATGGCAGAAGCAAGGCTAAACATGACTTACATCATTCCTAACCTCCTACCTCAAGATCAACCAAAAGCGCGTCAAGTGGCGCGAGAAATGTTTAACCATCTGGTTCAAATCGACCAAGCCACTGAATCTGCCAATTCTCTCAAAGCTTTGAGTAATACCAAAGCTGCATTTGCAGATATTGACAATTTTCTGAATTTGCTACCAGAAGCTAGCACTTCAGCAGAAGCTGGTTAGGCGTAATCAGTTATCAGTTATCAGTTGTCAGTTATCAAACTAAATTGCTTACTGATAACTGTTAACTGTTAATTGATAACACTTCCCTTGTCTATTCTTAAAAACTATGAATGTTGTTATTATCGGTTGTGGTGCAGTTGGAGCTGCGATCGCCTATGAACTTAGTCTGGTCAAAGGGCTAAATATTACAGTTTTCGATAAACAACCACCCGCACAAGCTTCGACAGGGGCGGCGTTGGGTGTGTTAATGGGTATCATCAGTCATAAGATTAAAGGAAAAGCTTGGCGGCTGCGTCAAACTAGCATTCAACGCTACGAAAGCCTAATTCCAGAACTAGAGGAACTTACAAATTGCAAGATTCCTTTTAACCGTCAAGGAATTCTCATGCTGTTGACAGGGAATGCAGATGCTTCTGTAGCAGATCAAGAAATCTCACACTGGGAAAAACTAACCGAAATTCGCCACAATCAAGGATACCAGCTAGAGATTTGGGATACTACTAAACTACAAAATCTCTGTCCCCAGGTAAAAGATCAAAATATTATTAGTGCTATCTACTCTCCTCAAGATCGTCAACTAGATCCGACAGCGCTGACATTGGCTTTAGTTACAGCTGCCCAAAAGAACGGTGTAACTTTTAAATTTGATGTCAATGTTTTAGGCATAACACCACGCCAGCAATTAGAAACAACAGAAGGGGAAATAGCAGCAGATTGGTTTGTAATTGCTGCTGGACTTGGTTCATCACCATTAGCAGCACAATTAAACTATCCAGTTGACATTCGTCCTGTATTAGGTCAAGCTTTGCAACTAAGATTAGGATATTCTTTGGGTAATCCCGATTTTCAGCCAGTCATCACCGGTAATGATGTGCATATAGTTCCTGTTGGTAATGGAGATTACTGGGTAGGTGCAACGGTTGAGTTTCCCACAAATGGTAGTCATGAGATAGCGCCCGACACAGAATTGCTTGAGTCTGTAAGACAACAAGCGATCGCCTTTTGTCCTGATTTAGCAAACGCCACCACTATCCGCACTTGGTCTGGGTTGCGTCCCCGCCCCGAAGGACGCCCCGCCCCTATCATCGAGAAATTATCAGGCTTTAGTAACGTCCTGCTTGCTACCGGACACTATCGTAATGGCATTTTACTTGCACCCGCCACTGCTGACGCGATTCGTGAGATGATTATCTCTAATTAGAAAAAAGCAGGTTTGTAGTAAGGACTTTAGTCCTTAAATATTTAAGCGCTGAAGCGCTTACTACAGACCTATTTATTCCTATTTATTTTATTAACGCCCTTGCATTTTTCATAAAATGTCCATAACAGAACATAAAATAACCGTAGATTCACAACAATGGTTTTACAGATTAGCAGAACCAATTGGTAGAACTGATTTATTACCAATTTTATTGCTACATGGTTTAGTCTCGCAGAGTTACAGTTGGCGTAAAATTTTACCTGCATTAGCACAACAAGGAACAAAAGCGATCGCACCAGATTGGATTGGTTTTGGCTTTTCCTCTAAACCTGAAAAAAGAGATTTTGCTTATACTCCCGATGCATTTATTACAGCTTTAGAAAGATTTATTCAAGCGTTAGAATTAGAACGTTTTTCTTTAGTTGTACAAGGTTTTTTAGGTTCTGTCGGGCTGCAATATGCCTTGCGTCATCCAGAACAAATTGCCAATATTGTCATACTGAACACACCAATTTCTAGTACTGCTAAATTACCTTGGAAAATTCAACAAATGGGTCTACCTTTGGCAGGTGAAATGATGACCCAAGACCCCCTGTTAGTAGACCGAACTTTAGAAGGTGGTAGCCGTTACGTCATCCCTGACAAAGATTTAGATGTTTACCGTCAACCATTTTTAAAAACATCTGCGGCTGGACGCGCCCTTCTATCAACAATTCGCAATTTACAACTAGCAAAAGCCATGTCTGAAATCGAAACTGGTTTCAAACATTGGCAACAACCAATATTAATTCAATGGGGAGTAATCGATCCTTGGTTGAATCTAGATATGGCAGAAAACTTTGCTAAATCTGTACCAAATGGAAAACTAGTCAAATTAAATAATGTTGGGCATTATCCACAAGAGCATTACCACGAAACTATTTTGGAAGATTTGTTACCCTTTGTGCGTCGTGCTGAATCTAGTTGACATTAAATAAAAGCACAACTAGCAGTACCAAAAACAGAATAACAATTCCAAAGGGCGATCACATCCAAGCAGCAACACCCTTACCGACCTACTTATATCAAATCAATCAGCCACAGGTGGATACAAGCGATCGCCAGTAGCAGTATCAAACACAAATAACTTACTCAAATCAACATCCAACACCAAACGATCACCTGGACGGGGGCGCACATCCGCACCCGCCTGCACATTCACCACTACCCCCGAACCAGGTAAAACCGCACGAATCAAAGTCTCCCTTCCCAGAGGTTCCACCACCTTCACCTCCACCACCAACTCTGCGAATTCTCCTTCGCGTCCTTCGCGCCTTCGCGGTTCATTAATACTAATACTCTCCGGTCTCACACCCAAATCAAACCCCTGTCCCTCCCGCAGATGCAACTTCCCCTGCATATCTCCACTCACAGGTAACACCTGCCCATCCACATCAAAACCCCCAGCCACATACTTAGCTGGTAAAATATTCATCGGCGGACTACCCACAAAAGTTGCCACCATCCGATTAGCAGGTTTAGCATAAATTTCTTGCGGTTCCCCAATCTGCTGAATTCTGCCGCGATTCAGCACCACAATCTGATCCGCTAAAGTCATCGCCTCGACTTGATCATGAGTCACATATACCGTAGTAATACCCAAGTTTAAGTGTAACTCTTTTAACTCCGCTCGCGTATCATCTCTTAATTGGGCATCTAAATTCGATAAAGGTTCATCTAATAAAAATACCTGTGGTTGACGGGCGATCGCTCTTCCCAATGCTACCCGTTGCTGCTGTCCCCCGGAAAGTTGTTTGGGTTTGCGTTCCAACAAGTGTTCCAACGCCAGCGATCGCGCCACCGTCATCACCCTTTCTTGCACAACCTTAGGGTCAACTTTGCGCATCCGTAACCCAAAGGCAATATTTTCTGCTACTGTCATGTGCGGGTACAGGGCATAATTCTGGAACACCATCGCCACATCTCGTTGTCTGGCGGGGACATTATTCATCAGCTTATCCCCAATGTAAAGTTTGCCAGAGGTGGCAGTTTCCAAACCAGCGATCGTTCGTAAAATTGTAGACTTACCACAACCCGAAGGCCCTACCAAAACCCAAAATTCCCCATCAGGAATATTAAAGGTAATATCCTCTATGGCAGTGACATTGTTGAATTTACGCTTAATGCTTTCGAGACTAACGCTAGCCATTGTTCGGTTGTGGAATTGAATTCTTGAATGAATCTGGCGAGGTGCGATCGCATTTTAACGTGAAAACTCTACATTACAGCAATGAGATAAACTCCTCCTTGGTAAGTTCAGCATCCCGCAATATCTTAAGTAGCAATCCCTTACCAATAGTTTTACCACTATGTACAGGTATCGTGACCACCCGCCCATCTTCATGTTGCATTCGCACATGACTTCCTTTTTGACGTACAACCTGAAAATTTACTTTTTCAAGGGCATTGATCACCGCATCACCTGTTATGGCTGGTAGTTTTGGCATCAAATGACTACCTTTTGAATACCTACAAACTCTGGCAGATTTACATCAGTCTCTTCTTCCAAACACAGTTCAATTACTTCTTTAATATTGCTCATTAACTCATCAATTGTTTCTCCTTGACTATAACAAGCTTTTAATTGTGGAACTTCGCCTACATAATATCCATCTTCATCTCGTTCAATAACTACGTAGAATTCTCGCTTATTACTATCTAACATTGTCTTATTTCTCCTTTTGTCTTGTGTTAACCCCAAGCCGGATGAGCAAATATAGACGCAATCACTCGCACTCCTCGCAGTTGATTAGAAAGGGGTAAATGACCTCTAGGGGCGCTTAAATCCCAGGTAAATTCTTGGGGGTAACGTGTCCAGTTTTTACCTTTTTTCCAACCAATTTTTACCCAGAGGTTATCCCAATTTTTACCCAAACCTAACCAAATTTCTCGCTGTATCGAATAACCAAATTTACCTTCGGAGTGGACTAACCACAACTTGTTAATAGTTTGTAAATCTGTAACTGGAAAATTTTCTACTTCGGTAAAGTAAAGCCACTTACGCTTAACAGCCTCTGCACCCGCAATTTCACATAATTTTTGCAGAGTCATGCGGTCAGCAGTCTGGAAATCTTGAGTTGCCAACAGATGTTGCAAGGAACTGTAATCAATGCCGCAGTCTGATTTTAAAGGTACAATACCCTGGGGAAAATGGGTTTGGAGAAATTCTTTAATTTGAGGCGAATCAGAGTTATACAGCACTTGGTAAGCTTTACCATCAACCCAAGTTGCGGGAGTGTCACGACGTTCCATTAAAAATTCCATCAGGACATCAAATCCGTTGTTACCAAGGTTAGCTAGCTGCGGGATCGTTTGTTGTTGGACTTGCAATGACCCAGCAATTAACTGGCCGCGTAAGGATTCAATGTCAGAAGATGTGCCTGATACAATCATTGGGTCTGTCATGCCATTACTCAGAAAGTGCGATCGGTGAACAAGTGTTAGCTAGAAAATTTTGTGGATGGGAAAGCATAGTAGCGTAGAGTAGTTTACAGGAAATTGCTCCCAAAGCCTACTCATTATATACCTGTATTATCATTCGATATGTTAGTTGCTGTGGTACCTAACGACATGATCAACTGTCGCAAAATATCCGTTTTAGTTCTGCCTACAGCTTGACAGTGGAATTCTAACATTATGAACTCTTAGTCAGTCACACTGATAGTAATCTCTGTTTCATTCTTCAGTTGCTGGCTGTTTGCTGTATATTTTCAGGGTATACTAATTACGCTTCGAGGCGATAAGATAGCATCGAAACAGAGGATAAGGGATTGGGAATTGGAGCATTGGGAAGAGACCTGTTAAATAATTCTCCCTTGTCTGGCTTGTCTTGCTTACAGTCTCTAGTCGCCAGTCCCCCCAATCCGTTAAACTCCTCTGGAGAGGGGAAAACTCTGCCTACTGGCTTGATCAATAACAAAGCACAGCAAAATCTGTTCTTGCTGTTTGTTGTTCGTTATTTGGAATAATTATCTAGCAACAAACAACAATCAACAACCAACCACCAACAACTACAGCAGCTGTTGTCGCTGCGTCACAATCAGGAGTGTGTGAATGTACGAAAAAATTACTCCCCCCTCAACCGGAGAAAAAATCACTTTCAACAATGGTGAACCAACTGTTCCTGACAATCCGATTATCCCCTTCATTCGCGGCGACGGTACTGGTATTGATATCTGGCCTGCTGCCCAAAAGGTCTTTGATGCTGCTGTAGATGTAGCATACACAGGCAAACGGAAAATTAGCTGGTTTAAGATATATGCTGGGGATGAAGCTTGTGAATTATACGGAACATATCAGTATTTACCCCAGGATACCCTGACAGCAATCCAAGAATATGGCGTGGCAATAAAAGGGCCCTTGACCACACCTGTAGGCGGTGGAATTCGTTCGCTCAATGTCGCTTTACGGCAAATTTTTGACTTGTATGCTTGCGTGCGCCCTTGTCGGTACTACGCAGGTACGCCTTCTCCCCACAAAAATCCAGAAAAACTCGATGTGATTGTTTATCGGGAAAATACCGAAGATATTTATTTGGGGATTGAGTGGCGACAAGGTAGCGAAATCGGCGATCGCTTAATTAAGTATCTCAACACAGAACTCATCCCTGCCACACCAGAACACGGCAAAAAACAAATTCCCCTCGACTCTGGGATCGGCATTAAACCAATCAGTAAAACTGGTTCCCAGCGCTTAGTACGACGTGCCATCAAACACGCCCTGCAACTACCCAAACACAAACAAATGGTGACTTTGGTGCATAAGGGCAACATCATGAAATACACCGAAGGCGCTTTCCGTGATTGGGGTTACGAACTGGCTACTAGTGAGTTTCGACAGCAGTGCATTACAGAAAGGGAATCTTGGATTTTAAGTAACAAAGAAAAAAACCCCAACATCACGACCCAAGAAAACGCCCGAATGGTTGATCCTGGATTTGATGCTTTAACCACAGAGAAACAAGCCCAAATTGTCAAGGAAGTAGAAACAGTTCTTAACTCAATTTGGGATACTCACGGCAATGGTAAATGGCAAGACAAAGTGATGGTTAATGACCGCATCGCTGACAGTATTTTCCAACAAATTCAAACTCGACCAGACGAATATTCGATTCTGGCGACAATGAATTTGAATGGCGATTATTTGTCTGATGCAGCAGCAGCCATTGTCGGTGGACTAGGAATGGGCCCAGGGGCAAATATTGGCGATGAATGCGCGATTTTTGAAGCTACCCACGGTACTGCACCCAAACACGCTGGCTTGGATCGCATCAATCCTGGTTCGGTGATTTTGTCTGGTGTGATGATGCTGGAGTATTTAGGATGGCAAGAAGCAGCAGACTTGATCAAAAAAGGTATTGGAGATGCGATCGCTAACCGTGAAGTTACCTACGACTTAGCCCGGTTAATGGAACCACCTGTAGAACCTTTAAAGTGTTCAGAATTTGCGGAAGCGATAATCAAGCATTTTAGTTAAATCTCATCTTCAGTAGACAATTTGACCACCTTGTCATTACCCACATTTTTGTCATAGTCGAAGTTTGCACTCTGGTGTTATCCCGCCCAGAACTGACGTTCTGGGCTAATAGCCTAAGTCCACTTAAGTGGACTGAAATTTTTGTTGAGTCTACTTCAGTAGACTTTAGCTATTAGCCTTGGAATTTATTCCAAGGCTAATAGCTAGGAACTAGGAACTAGGAACGAGCGAAGGCAATTTTGTCGACTGAAAATTCTGTCAGCCTTTTCATCTGTGCATTTTTGAGATCCACATTAAATAGATATTTAGTTTGCTCAGATTTGAGTTTTCCAACTGCATACAGATCGCCTGATGGAGAGAAAGCGAGGCTGAATAAATCGTTTGCTAGGGCTTGTCTGTCAAAAGTCAATGGTGACAATTCGATAATTTTTCCTTTACCAGTAATTATCGATTTATTATCCAGGTCTAACTGTGCTAATTGTGTTATGCCTTCTGAATTCATAGTCGTAAGATAATATTTTCCATCAATCGGCGATTGAGCTAAATTACTATATCGCCGATTTGGGAAAAGTTCTGGTAAAGCTAAATCAGATTCATAAGATACTTTGCCATTTTGTGGATCAACAAGTGCAAATTTAAAAGGAGGCGTACCCCCACTTTCACTGACTATGCAAATAAGTTTGTCATCTTTGGTTCCCACAACACTTTCTATTGTGTTGTTAGTCTTTTTGAATCCCGATATTTTTTTTGATTTAGGCTTCTTATTAGGCTTTTTAATATCGGTAATTAGCAATTTGGTATAGTTACCCTTCCGCGAACTGCCAACAACTACAAAAACAAAACTGCCGTCGGATAGGCTAGTAAATCCAGTTATCCGCTCAGTTGGTTCAGTATATAATGCCTTCTGGGCGCTCTCAGTAACTGTATTTGCATTGTCCACAGCTGTAGACGGAACCTCTGTAGTCGATACTTGTTGAAGAGTTACCACATCTAAAGCTGTCACGTTTATTGCTGGAGTAGTATTAGCTACATCTGTAGATTCTTGGTCTTTTGCTTGCTTTCGACCTTTAGCCGCAACTATTGCTCCGTAGACTATAGTATTTGAATTCTGAGCAACACTTTTATTTGCAAGGTTGATAATCGCTGTGGTCGCAGCACTAGCAAGTACTAACTTTCCAAATTGTCGGCGTCTAATTTTTAATTTCATAATTTATTTATTACCTTGAGTTTGAAAAAATTTTTTATCATCTGAAAGTTGAACAAAGTGTTTTTACACTGTTTGCTAAAAGTTGGCGCATTCAATCAAAATTTTATGAGCGCATTTTCATGCACTTTCATTTAATGAGCAATTACCGTCAACTTCTTCTTTAACCCATCTAATACTAATTTTCAAACATCATTATATTTAGTACATGAGTACTATATTGCCATTTACATCAATTACCCAATCAAACCGAAATGATTTAACCGAGCAAACATTACTAATTACGCTCAACTTCATTTATCCACAGTCCAAAAGTATTTTTTGATTTTCATTGTGGAGTATAAACAGATTAAAAATATAAAGTATAGTAGATGTTAAAGGCTATTGCTTAGTGTTATTCTAACGAACATCTTTATAAAGGATATGATTATGATCACACTGCGGAAGTAAAAAATTATGAAAAACTATGCAACATTCTGTTCTTTTTCCGCATAGATTCAGTTCAACGTAAACAACGTATTGCTTCTAGCAATCCTCTAGCTTTATTTAAAGTCTCTTCGTACTCTTTTTCTGGTTCTGAATCAGCAACTAAACCCGCGCCTGCTTGAACGTTAACTGTATTATGACGTACAACCATTGTCCGAATCGCGATCGCAGAATTTAATTGTCCTTCAAAATCGTAGTATCCATAAACACCAGAATATACACCACGCCGACTAGGTTCTAACTCATTTATGATTTCCATTGCCCGAATTTTGGGTGCGCCGCTAACTGTTCCGGCGGGGAAGCAAGCCTTGAGTAAATCCCATGCTGTCTTACCAGGCGCTAATTTACCCACTACATTGCTGACAATGTGCATAACATGGGAGTAGCGTTCAATTACCATTAACTCGTCAACTTTCACCGTACCACTTTGGCACACCCGCCCCAAATCATTACGCCCCAAGTCGACAAGCATGACGTGTTCAGCTATTTCTTTGGGGTCTTTGAGTAAATCATCTGCTAAAGCCATATCTTCTTGGGTAGTTTTACCCCGTGGGCGAGTACCAGCAATGGGACGCACTGTAGCCAGTAAATCCCCTTGTGGATCACGTTCGGCTTTTACCATCACTTCGGGACTCGAACCAATAATCTGCCAATCCTGGAAGTTGAAAAACGCCATGTAAGGAGAAGGATTAATTTGACGCAGGGAACGATACAAAGCAAAAGGATCACCAGTGTATTCTGTCGATAAGCGCTGGGAAATTACAACTTGGAAGATATCGCCGGCTTTGATGTATTCTTTTGCCTTTTTAACGCTGCTACAAAATTCCTCACGAGTAAAATTACTTTTGTACTCCTCTACTCCTACTGCTCCCACTCTCTGATTTGCTGGGGGTTTCCATTCCAGTAAAGTATTTTGCGGTGATAAAGGCAAAGATAACTTGTTGACCATTTGAGTGACACGACTACAAGCCTTTTCATAGGCTGTCTGGAAATCCACGTTTGGATCACGCAAATCCGCGTAAGCCACAGCCCAAATTTTCCGCTTGACTTGATCAAAAATTAATAGATGATCTACCTGCATCCAAACACCATCAGGAATATTACGGTCGTCTTGTGGATGAATTGGTACACGTGGCTCGATCCAATTAATTAATTCATAACCCCAAAACCCAAATAGACCTCCAATTCCCGGTGGTAGCTGGGGTAATTTAACTGGATAAAAAGGTTCTAAACATGTGGCTAAGGCTGCAAATGGATCACCTGTAAATACGACCTGAGAACCATCACGGTGCATTTGAGTGGTCTTATCGCCTCTTGCTTCTAAAATCCATAACGGGTCACAACCTAAAAAACTATAACGCCCGATTTTTTCTCCACCTTCGACCGATTCCAGCAAAAAACTATAAGGTTGTCCAGCACAAACTTTATACCAAGCAGAAACTGGTGTATCTAGGTCTGCAACCCATTCTTGATAAACCGGGACAAAGTTACCATTTTTAGCTAGTTCGGAAAACTGAGAAAAATCAGGGAAAATCATATAAATAATCAAATAAAGGGAACGGGGAACAGGGTGTGATTATGCCCTGTTTTCATAGCAATTCTGTGTAGTTAATTTTGTAATGGTACTTAAATTTGGTAATTTAACACTAAAGCTAGGCTAGAAAATAATACTAACCCCACC
This sequence comes from Fischerella thermalis PCC 7521, assembly GCF_000317225.1. Lineage (GTDB taxonomy): Bacteria > Cyanobacteriota > Cyanobacteriia > Cyanobacteriales > Nostocaceae > Fischerella > Fischerella thermalis. The sequence continues at coordinate 5,318 of NZ_AJLL01000107.1, read as the reverse complement.
AGCTGCTGACCGTAGGGGACGATAGGTTTTATATTTTATACTTCAGGATTTATACTACTTTATTTATTAATTCTTAATTGTTCTGAAAAACAAATAATATTGTATCCGTTTGAATACTTAATATTGTCGCTTAGGCTGGTAATGGACAATGGGTAATTAGTAATGAAAAAACCAATTACCCATTACCCATTAACAATTACCAGCAAAACTAATGAAATCGTGACCTTTCCCTAATTCATTATGAATTAGGAGCGTCGTAGGTAGCTATGCCGCTGAATTTAACTTTAGAAGGACTGGGATTTTGACCGATTCTGCGATCGTTGTACCGTACTTTCTCCCGGCCTTGGTTAACCTTCTCAGGGAAGACACCATCAGCTGGATGAATGTAAACTGTTTCGCCGTTAGGATAAATCCGGTAAATTTTGTAATCTGTGATTTTAAATTTCCGAAGTTGACCACCTAGAGCGATACATTGCTCTTTACGAGCTAAATACAGCAAGTTCTGTCCCTGCCGCATAATAGCAGCGCCTCCAGTAGGCATTTCAAAAACTTGCTCTTTAGGGCTAGTCCAAGTGATAGCGTACTTCTCTTCGACTTCTGCTTTTTTGAGCAAGCCACCAGTACTGCCGCCAAAGATTGGAGTTTGTCCAGAAAGTGTTTCTGCCATAAAGCGTCTCTCAACGTTTTTACGGCATCCTAACACCGCTGATGGGGACATATAGCGATCGTGTAAGGAACTGTAACAGTTTGGTTGGTTGGTGGTTGTTTAGAACTAACAACTAACAATTAACAACTAATAACTGACTCTTGATGGTCTTTTTTCCTGGCTTCCCTCAATAATGGGTATGGTGAAATGAAACTGACTACCCTGGTTTTTACCCTGTGATTCTGCCCAAATTTCACCGCCCCAGCCATTGACAATTTGACGACAGATTGCTAAACCCAAACCAGTACCACCTGTACTGCGTCTTAGCGCTCCCTCTTCTTGATAAAAACGGTCAAAAACTACTTCCAAACGATTGGGTTCTATCCCTCGCCCCGTGTCTGCCACAGTCACCTCAACCATCTTACTGTTGTTGCGAATAGCCTTGATGGTAATTTGTCCATCTGGTGGCGTGAATTTGCAAGCGTTGTCTACAAGTTTTGCTAACACCTCCACCAACCAATCACCATCAGCTCTGACTAAAGGCAGGTTGCTTGCCAATTCTGTTGTGATCTGGGGCAATTTTTCATCGCCTGCTAGGCGAGTGCGAAGACGACTAAGTGCTAGGTCAACACACTCTTGTAAGGTTAATGATTCCGGATGCCATTCTACTCGTCCACTTTCTAAGTTGGAAAGGGTGAGGAAATCTTGAATCAGCTTTCGCATCCGTTCGGAGTCAGAAAGAGCTGTGTTTAGCATCACCTGTCGCAGTTCTAGAGGCATATCCGGTTCTGTGGCAAGACTTTCCAAACACACTTGAATTGTAGACAGAGGTGTCCGCAATTCATGGCCTGTGATCGCAATCAGGTTGCTACGTGTGCGGTCTAGGGCTTCTAATTGCTGGTTGAGTTCTTCTAAGTTGGCGTAAGCTTCGGCTTGAATGAGAGCAGCCCCTATTTGAGTGGCGATCGCTTCTACCAAATCTAATTCCCCAGGATGCCAATCATGGGGAGTTTCACCACAATAGTGCAATTCTACAATGCCCAACAGTCGTCCTTGAAAAAGCACCGGTTCCATCAGCCAAGAGCGAATGGCATATCTCTCTACAATCTGCCACAGTGCTTTCGAGTTAATTACCCGCGAGTCGTTGAGAGTATCGACAACCCGCACGCCTTCACTCTGGATTACTACTTCTTGGAATAGAGGATTGTTTTCTAGGGGCCAAGTTTGTCCCAAAAAAGATGAAACACCAGGACTTAAAAACTCGTGTTCAATGATCGCTTGGGTATCTGTAGCTTGAGCGCGGTAAATTAAACAGCGACAAGCCCCCAAGTTTTGTCCTAGTTCTTGGGCTGCTACTGTGAGAATTTCTTGGGGATTAAGCGATCGCCTAATCGCGGTACTAATTGAATTAACTAGTCTTTCTTTACGTGCTTGGGCAGAGATGGAACGGTAGGCTTTATGCAATTTGTACTGACTCGCTTGCAGATAAGTCACCAAACGTTGCACAAATGGATCGGTGTCAATATCGCAGGCGTATTCACTCGGTAATTGCTCTGCCTTGGAGTTAATCTTACGCCCTCCAATACCAAAACGCTGGCGGGCTTGCTCGATTTTATCTCTTAACTCTGGTCTATAGGCTAAAATCCTCTGCAACAAGAGTTCGGCAGCTTGCAGGCTTACTCCCCGTTCCGCCGTCCAAATTCCTTCAAATCTTCGCGCCGCGTCCATATCCAGACTAGGACTTAATTCTCGTAGTCGAATATTTTTGGCTAAAGAACCAAGACTTTCCCGACAAACTAAACAAGTGGCATAGTTTTGGGCGATGACCACCAAATGCCACTCTTGGCTGAGAGCATCATCTGCCTCAAAAGCTATCTTTTCGTAAAATTCCGAGCTGCTAGTAAAATCAGTTTCTGGCGCAGCTAATACGTATACCTGGTTACTTCGCTGGGCAAGCCGCTGATAACGATGAGCTTCCTGGCGATAAAATCGCTCTCTTTGAAAGCTAGCAATAACCAAGGGCTGCTCGAGAGTAGCAGCTAAAACCTGATCCTCCATCGCATGGGATAAGGCCGTTAGCGAAGCTTTGAAGTATAGTTGGGGCCGCAGGTGGGGTATAGCCTGTAGCAAATCAATCAGCACGGAAGTTGAAATGCTCATGAACGTCCTAAAGAAGCCACAATCTGGACATGATTCACGTCACAGCTGCATTGTACAAATTACAACGGACTTTCCAATCAAGCATTTCGTTGCAATATGTAAAGAATGTTGAACTACTGCTAGCAGACTGACGCCGTAGAGTGGAGACAGAACTCTAAACCATAAATTAGCTGTTTTTTAGCCTATTAGTTTAGTAAGGAAGACACACTCAGATATTCAAGTCTGCTCATATACTGCCCACCTTTGTTATTAACCTCTAGGGTGAAATTTTAATGCTTTTTAAATCTGCTTTTGAGCATCTGCATTTCCACAATATTTAAAAACATTGTTTAGATTGAAACTTTCTGCTTTGCTAGAGCTAACAGCAGTCTATCTTAACTCAAAAATTGTTAATTTTTGTAAACCTTATAACTATATTATTTGACCGCAGTTTAGTCAAAGTAAAGAAATTTGACAAATTTTTCTTGTTTATTTATATCTTGTTAACAAATTTCTCACTTTTGATAGAAGTAATTTCTCTAATTAAATTACTCTTGATCTGATCAACAAACCAGAGGTCGCTAAATAAGTATGTAAATCCAAAAAAAGAAAATCATCTGAAAAATAGCATCAATGTCATAATATTTCGATATTTAATAGATATTTATTTTACAAAAAAACGTATTTTTACTGATTTTTACTTCAATAATTATATTTAGACAATAATTAATTGCTATGATTTCATTACATATACTTTGCAAGTAAAACTCTTGCAAACCATAAATCACACTTTGTAATACTAGTAGATTTTGTGTGTATTTATTTACTTTGTCCCAGCTTATTAAAAAAATAGTTAGTCTTTGTATAGATGTATTTATTATATATAAGTATATTGCTAGTTGTAACTGGTTACTGTAATATAAATTTGTGTTCCAAAATAATACTGTCAAAAAACTTAAAATTATGTAATCAATTCAAATTTGTCTCACGGTGAAGCATTTTAAGTCTGCAATTAGTACTGGTAATAGTAAAAGTCTTGTGGAGAAAAATAGCAGAATACAAATTTTTTAAAAATACAAGAAGCGGTTTAACTTGTTTGTGTCCTCAGGACTAGCAGCATTGAACATAAAGTGTGTTTGTTCTCAAGTTTGTAAAAATTATGTTGGTTTGTTGCGATCGCACTAGCATAATTCACAACTGTGTGGGCAAACATGCTGACATTGACATGTTTAGGTGAAACATGAGAATTGCTCAAATTTCCCCTTTGTGGGAGCGTGTTCCCCCCTTTCGTTACGGCGGTATTGAACTAATTGTGAAGTTGCTGACGGATGAATTAGTTCAACGTGGTCATGATGTGACTTTGTTTGCTTCTGGTGACTCAATTACTAAAGCAAAGCTCCGCTCAGTCCATGACAAAGCTTTACGGCTCGATCCTAGTGTTAAAGAGCCAATTATTTATGAGCAGATGTCCCTGGCTGAAGTTTATGAAAACGCACATCATTTCGACATAATTCACTCCCACGTTGGTTGTTCTGTCCTGCCTTACACCAGTTTTGTCAAAACACCCACGGTTCATACGATGCATGGGATTTTCACGCCCGATAATGAAAAAATGTATCGGCGTTATGCTCAGCAACCCTTCATCAGTATTAGCCAAGCACAGCGAGAACCACGTTTAGGTTTAAACTACATCCACACCGTCTACAACGGCATAGATACAGGCGTTTATGCTTTCAATTCTGAACCTGTACAACCTGCATACCTGGCTTTTGTGGGACGACTTTCTCCAGAAAAAGGGCCAATAGAGGCCATAAAAATCGCCCGTGCGACAGGCCTACCTCTAAAGATGGCTGGTAAGGTTGATGTTGTTGACCAGAAATATTATCAGGAGCAAGTCAAGCCACTGATTGACGGCGAACAAATTCAGTATTTGGGTGAAATTTCCCACGAAGACAAAGTAAAACTTTTAAGTGGTGCGACTGTAACTTTGTTCCCCATTACTTGGCGTGAGCCTTTTGGTCTGGTAATGATTGAGTCAATGGCAACAGGTACACCTGTAATTGGTATGGGTTTAGGCTCAGTACCAGAAGTCATAGCCCACGGCAAAACTGGTTTTGTATGCGATTGTCTGGAACAAATGATAGAAGTCATTCCAGATGCCGTGAAACTAGACCGTCAAACTTGTCGGGAATATGTTGTTAGTCGCTTTAGCGTCGAAACAATGACCGATCAGTATGAAAGGGCTTATGAAATGGTACTCGCTCAAATCTGAGATGAACCAGGAACAATTTTAGTTGTCTGATTCAATTGTGTGGTAGCTCGGAGCTTGTATCAATTTCAGTAAGTTTCAAATTCTGCCCAGAACTCAAGTTCTGGGTTAATAGCTCAACTCTATTAAAATGGAGTGAATTTATAAAGTTATTATTTTTTAATAATTAAAAGCATATTTATAAGAAATATTTATATTTATCGCATTCTATTCATATTGGTGTCATATTAATTCCGGATGAAGAACTTATCCTTAAAGACGGGG
>NZ_AJLL01000106.1 GCF_000317225.1 Fischerella thermalis PCC 7521 | reverse complement strand
ACATTATTGCTCAACGCCGACCTATTGCTTTTCGATATTCAGAAGAAAGACTGTATATGTAACGTGGCAAATCATTTAGCGTTTTGCCGATTTCTTCCTTTTCTAAAAACCCTAGTAACCAAAGTTGTTCTGGGCGATAGTATGTCTCTGTTTTACTTCAATAATTCTCTTGTATGGTAATAAAAAAATAAATTTTATATTTTGTTAAAGGCAAATACATAATTACGTGTAAAGATTAAATTTGAATATAGAAAAATTATTTTTAGTTATATACTTCAACTTTTAGTTTTACTAAGGTACACACTAGCAATACATAAGTGTTACTTAGGGGTAAGAATACTACTTTTTATACAAAAATACAAAACTTAACAAAGACTGCATCAGAGAGTATTTTCCACGGGTATCCGCCCTTTGGTAGACTGTAAAACTGAAATCACCAGATGAAAAGTCGCAAAATCAAGCTATCGAGAGGGCAGACTCTGTGGAAAATACTCTTGGGTTAGAGATTATTGAGGTAGTTGAGCAAGCTGCGATCGCTTCTGCTCGTTGGATGGGTAAGGGCGAAAAGAATACTGCTGACCAAGTGGCTGTAGAAGCCATGCGGGAACGGATGAACAAAATTTACATGCGCGGTCGCATTGTGATTGGGGAAGGCGAACGCGATGATGCTCCCATGCTTTACATTGGAGAAGAAGTTGGTATCTGTAGCCGCCCGGATGCTAAAGATTTTTGTAACCCAGATGAATTAATTGAAATTGACATCGCTGTTGACCCTTGTGAGGGTACTAACCTTGTAGCGTATGGTCAACCAGGCTCAATGGCAGTGTTGGCAATTTCTGAAAAAGGTGGTTTGTTCGCCGCCCCAGACTTTTACATGAAGAAGCTAGCTGCTCCCCCAGCTGCCAAGGGTAAAGTAGACATTAACAAATCTGCCACTGAAAACCTAAAAATTCTATCTGAATGTCTAGACAGAGCAATCGATGAACTGGTTGTAGTGGTGATGAAGCGTGAACGCCACAACGACCTGATCAAAGAAATCCGGGAAGCAGGAGCAAGAGTCCAACTCATTTCTGATGGTGATGTAGGTGCAGCCTTATCCTGTGGTTTTGCTGGAACCAATATTCATGCTTTGATGGGTATTGGTGCGGCTCCCGAAGGTGTGATCTCTGCTGCGGCTATGCGCGCGTTGGGTGGACACTTCCAAGGTCAGTTAATCTATGATCCAGAAGTAGTCAAGACTGGTTTGATTGGCGAAAGCAAACAAGCTAACATCGAACGCTTGAAGTCTATGGGTATCGAAGATCCTGATAAAGTCTACGATGCTCATGAACTAGCATCCGGTGAAACCGTCTTGTTTGCCGCTTGTGGTATTACCTCTGGTAATCTTATGCAAGGCGTCCGCTTCTTCAAAGGAGGTGCTAGAACTCAAAGCTTGGTGATTTCCAACCAGTCGAAAACAGCTCGCTTTGTGGACACCATCCACATGTTTGAAGAACCCAAGGTATTGCAGTTGCACTAAGTTTGGATAGTGGTTAGTAGTTAGTGGTTAATACTACTAACTACTATCTACTCACTACTAACAACCGCTCGTTCCCCATTAGTAAAGACGATTTAGCAAATGAATATAGCAGTGGTGGGGTTAAGCCATAAAACAGCCCCAGTCGAAGTCCGGGAAAAGCTGAGCATTCCAGAACCACAGACCGAAAGCGCGATCGCACACCTGCTTAGCTACCCCCATATTGATGAAGTTGCCATCCTTAGCACTTGTAACCGTTTAGAAATTTACATTGTCACCGAAGAAAGTGAACAGGGTGTGCGAGAAGTGACACAATTCCTCTCGGAACACAGCAAAACACCTGTGACATCTCTAAGACAACACCTATTTGTTTTGCTCCATCAAGATGCTGTAATGCATTTGATGCGGGTTGCTGCTGGTCTAGATAGCTTGGTACTTGGTGAAGGTCAAATTCTTGCCCAGGTGAAAAACACCCATAAGCTGGGACAGCAATACAACGGTATAAAAACTATTTTGAATCGATTATTCAAACAAGCGATCACGGCTGGCAAGCGCGTACGTACTGAAACTAGCATTGGTACTGGTGCAGTTTCGATCAGTTCGGCGGCTGTGGAATTGGCCCAAATGAAGGTAGAAAATCTCGCAGCCTGCCGAGTGGCTATACTAGGTGCTGGCAAAATGTCGCGCTTGTTAGTGCAACACCTAGTTTCTAAAGGTGCTGTCAAAATTTGTATTTTAAATCGCTCTGTTGGTAGAGCAGAGCAATTAGCTAAGCTCTTCCCCGAACATAATATCCAAACTCATCCACTTTCGGAAATGATGAAAGTCATTTGCGAAAGTGATTTAGTATTTACAAGCACGTCTGCAACAGAACCAATTCTTGATCGTGCTAAATTAGAAATTGTGTTAGAAGCCAGCCGGGCATTGATGTTAATTGATATCTCCGTGCCACGCAACGTTCATGGAGATGTTAACGAACTGGCAAATGTCAAAGCGTTTAATGTTGATGATTTGAAAGCTGTGGTGGCCCAAAACCACGAAAGCCGTCGTAAGATGGCCCAGGAAGCCGAAGGGCTTTTAGAGGAAGAAGTAGAAGCTTTTGACGTCTGGTGGCGATCGCTAGAAACAGTAACAACAATTAGTTGTCTACGCAATAAAATCGAAACTATCCGAGAACAAGAACTAGAAAAAGCTTTATCCCGTTTAGGTTCAGAATTTGGCGAAAAACACCAAGAAGTCATCGAAGCTTTAACAAGAGGTATCGTTAACAAAATTTTACATGACCCAATGGTACAACTGCGAGCGCAGCAAGATGTCGAAGCAAGACGTCGTTGTATGCAGTCGCTACAAATGTTGTTTAACCTGGATGTAGGAGAGCAGTTTAGTTAGGGATCGGGGACAAGGGAGACAAGACAGACAAGGAAGATAAGGGAGAATTATTTAACAAGTCTCTTCCCAATGCTCAATACCCGATCCCCGTTCTCGATCCCCGATCCCCAATCCCAGTATGAACCGAATTTTTCGCGTCATTACACTTGTGTTAGGTTTGTGGCTATTGTTTGAATTAGCCTCACGCCTCATAGCAGAAATTCTGTGGTTTGATGAAGTTGGATATTTACAAGAATTTCTGTTGCGCTTACAGACACAAATAGGATTGTGGGCGATCGCTTTTTTGATCTCAATCAGTTTTTTGCTAGGTAATTTGGTTATAGCCAATCGCCTCAAGCACCCCTCTGGGAAGATGGGGAGGAGGTGGGGACGCGGGAATACGGAGAGTATGGATGAAAGATTCTCTGCTTCTTCCCCAGGTCTCCCTACCTCCGCGTCTTCTACTTTGAAGCTACGCTTACTCATCCCAGCAGTGGTGGGACTGAGTGCATTAGCAGGAGTGGTTCTGATTTACTACGTCCAGACAGCTTTTGACTTATGGTTTGTTAATATCAAACTCCCCACTTTATCTTGGCAATTACCACCCCTGTTGCAGTTTTTTTCACAACTTTTTCGTTCAGAAGAAATACGTTTATCTGCTGTCAATGCAGGTTTGTTAGTGTTTTTAACCATTGCAATTTTAATTACTCATCAGTTTTGGTTAAAAGCGATCGCCCTATTGATTAGCTTATTATTAGCTTTCTTGCTATCTGCACGTTGGGTTACAGTTTTACAATTTTTCCAAGCTACCAGTTTTAACAGTACAGACCCTCTTTTTAACCGAGATATTAGTTTTTATGTATTCTCCCTACCAATTTGGGAACTATTGAAATTTTGGTTATTAGGAATTTTTGTATACAGTCTTGCTTCCGTATCATTAATTTATCTGCGTTCGTCTAATAGTTTGAGTGAGGGATGGTTTCCTGGGTTTTCTGTACCACAGCGACTCCATTTAAATGCCTTAACAAGCTTGCTCATGCTGGCGGTAGGTTTACACTATTGGTTGTTACGCTACGAACTTTTATACTCCAAAAGTGGATTTAACTTTGGTGCTAGCTACACAGAGGTCAACGTACAGTTACCAATTTATACAGGACTGAGTGTCTTGGCTGTGGCGATCGCAGTTTACTTACTGTGGCGAATATATATTTTATCCAAACGCCAAAAAACCAGATTAAGACCGATTCCTTTTCCACGCCAATTAATCTACTTACTTGCATTGTATGTAGCACTCGCAGGGCTTTCTGGTGAAATTTTGCCCACAATTGTACAGCGCCTGGTTGTCCAACCTAACGAATTAGCCCAGGAAAGACCCTACATTGCCCGCACCATTGCCTTGACTCGCGAAGCATTTAACTTAAACGCTATTGATGCTGAAACTTTTGACCCGCAAGGTAAATTGACAGCAGCTGACTTAAAAGAAAATCAACAAACAATTGGTAATATCCGTTTGTGGGATAGCCGTCCCCTTCTACAAACCAACCGTCAGCTACAACAAATTCGACCATATTACAAATTCCCTGGTGCCGATATTGACCGCTATACCTTGTTGCGCGACATCGAAAAACAAACAACAGAATACCAACAAACTATTATTGCAGCGCGAGAACTAGATTACGGTGATGTTCCCCAGCAGGCACAGACTTGGATCAACAAACATCTTATTTATACTCACGGCTATGGATTTACACTTAGTCCAGTCAATGTTGTTGGCCCTGGTGGATTACCTTATTACTATGTCAAAGATATTGGTGTAGAAGACAGAGGTAGCCAAGGTTCATTGCAAATCACTACAGAAGAAATTCGTGCCAGCATTCCCATTAACCAACCACGTATTTATTACGGGGAAATTACTGATACTTACGTGATGACAGGGACAAAAACCCAAGAATTAGATTATCCCAGTGGTAACGAGAATGTCTATAACGTCTACGATGGGCGGGGCGGGATTTCTATCGGTGCGATGTGGCGGCGTTTCCTGTTTGCTCAGTATCTCAAAGATTGGCAAATGCTACTAACGCGCAATTTTACTTCTCAAACCAAGTTATTATTTCGCCGCACTATTCGAGATCGGGTACAGGCGATCGCGCCTTTTTTACGTTTTGACAGTGATCCGTATTTAGTGGCTGCAAGTGGAGGAGGGACAACTCTTACAGGTCAGCCTACAGACCTTTACTGGATAATTGACGCATATACTGTCAGCGATCGCTATCCCTATTCTGACCCTGGTAAAAATTCATTTAACTATATTCGTAATTCCGTCAAAATTGTTGTTGACGCTTACAACGGTACGGTTGATTTTTATGTAGCTGATCCCACAGATCCAGTAATTACTACTTTGGGGAAAATTTTCCCACAAATGCTCAAACCTCTGCAAACGATGCCAGTCGCACTCCGCAGTCACATCCGCTATCCAGGAGACTTTTTTAGAATTCAATCAGAACGCCTACTGACCTATCACATGACTGACCCGCAGGTATTTTACAACCGAGAAGACTTGTGGGAGATACCAACAGAAATTTATGGTAACGAACAGCGAACGGTAGAGCCTTATTATTTAATCATGAAGTTACCAAAAACAGAGACAGAAGAATTTATTTTACTGTTACCTTTTAAGCCTAACCAGCGTGCAAATTTAATTGCTTGGTTAGCAGCACGTTCTGATGGCGAGAACTACGGTAGATTATTACTATATGAATTTCCCAAACAATTGTTAGTTTATGGAACTCAACAAATCGAGGCATTAATTAACCAAGATCCGGTAATTTCTCAACAGATTTCTCTATGGAATCGTGAAGGTTCAAAAGCAGTTCAAGGAAATCTTTTAGTAATTCCTATTGAACAATCTCTTTTGTATGTTGAACCCTTATATTTGGAAGCAGAACAAAATAGCCTACCAACTTTTGTCGCAGTAATTATTGCTTACGAGAATCGAATTGTGATGGCAGAAACTCTAGAACAAGCATTAGCAGGGATCTTCCAGCCAGAACAACCAGCTGCGCCGACAATTATTCGCCCAGTGGAGTAAAGGCAAAAAGCAGCCAGTTGCCTTTTTAAGAAAGTTAGGTGTGTCGAGTGTTGGATGCGATCGCCCAATTTTTACCTCTAAATACTTAGTTCATGAAGTCGTAGGCAAAAAAGTTTAAAAACAAAACCCCAAAGCATAAGTGCTTTGAGGCTGCATAATTATATTCAGGGTCTTTATATGGGCTGACCCCATTTTATTACAAAAAGTAAACTACTATTTAGATTTACATCAAATTAGTTAAAAATTATAATATTTAATATTTTCTTAAGATTTTGATTTTAATATTTTCTTTAGATTGTTCACGATAACCGACACAAACATACCCCGGCTACAAACCGGGGCTTTTGTCCAAGTCAGCTATTGTAGTCTTGCTGTAGGCTGTCGCAACGGGGTAAGTGCTGTGAACGCATCAACATTACGTCAACTGTGGTCTTTGATTGAGAATACTCAAACTAATATTCTTTTAGAAGTTAATGATACGGAATTAATCCAGCAGTTGTTAAAGCAACTGGAAAACCAAAAACTACTCAGTAGTGAAGAAAGTAAAGTCATTCGTGCTTATATCAGTTCTAGGCTACCGTTAATTCGGGATCTTGCAATGTTACGCAGAAGCTGTACTTAAACTCAGTAAATAGTAAACAGTTATCAATTAGTAGCCGTTTACTGATAACTGATAACTGAATTTGTCTTTTACTCAATCTCCCGAACTTTGAGTTTGAGGAAGTGATTCTGATTTAACATACTTACCTGGCTGTTCCTTCGGTAATTACCTTCCACAGTCGATCACGCAGCATAGCGATAGTGGAAGGTTTAATGTTTAAGGACGAACGCCAGTTTTTTGCATATTTATGGTCTTTGAGGATATGCGCCTGAACGCAGAAATCACCATTTGCAGGTACAGAGAACATAACAGCCGCAACTGTACGTATGTTTTTTTAGCACCAATTCTAGATGATTGTATACTAAGACAAAAATCAATTCCAAGTCTTTGATTATTTGTATAAAAAAATACCTTAATGCGAATGGAATTTAGTGGCAGATAATCTAAAAAGTGTATCTTTTGTAAAACTTTTTTTGCCGGATACAATGAACCCAGATGTAATATTTAGTCTGTCGATTTATTATTTTGGGGACTAAGGACTAGGGAGATGGGGAGGTGTGGGAGTATGAGGAGAATAAATAGTGACCAATGACAAATGACTTTTGACCACTAACTACTAACCACGAACTACTAATAAATGACAATAAATTAGGACTATGGGCCATAGTGTGATGCAAAATCAAGATGAAATAACGGCTTTTGAGTCCCTTGATGTTGAGCTGCGTAACGTTTTTAAGTTTTTCGACCAAGAGCCAGCAGTGCATGGAATAGACTTGGATGTCAGACAGGGCGAATTCTTTAGTATTCTCGGTCCATCAGGTTGTGGTAAGACAACTACACTACGTTTAATAGCAGGGTTTGAAAAAGCTGATGCTGGTAAGATTTTGATCCAGGGTCAGTCTATGAGTAACGTTCCTCCCTATCGCCGACCAGTCAATACTGTATTTCAAAGTTACGCTTTGTTTAACCACTTGAATATATGGGATAACATCGCCTTTGGGTTACGGTTAAAAAGATTACCTAAAGCTGAAGTAGAAACAAGAGTTAAAGAAGCTTTAAAACTGGTGAAGATGGAAGGCTTGCGATCGCGCTTTCCCAGCCAACTTTCTGGCGGTCAACAACAACGTGTAGCATTGGCACGAGCATTAGTCAATCGTCCAGCAGTGTTGCTCTTAGATGAACCATTGGGGGCGTTAGATTTAAAGCTGCGTAAAGAAATGCAGGTGGAACTATCAAATTTACACAAAGAACTGGGCTTGACTTTTATTATGGTTACCCATGATCAAGAAGAAGCTCTATCTTTGAGCGATCGCATTGCCGTGATGAACCATGGCAGAATAGAGCAAATTGGTACACCCAGCGAAATTTACGAAAATCCCCGAACAGCATTTGTTGCTGATTTTATTGGTGATACAAATTTATTTACAGGCGAAATTACAGAAGTAAATACATCCACTGTAGAAGTGGTAACAAAAACAGGATTAAAAATCACAGTCTCTCGCTTTGTTGATACACCTGCTGAATTGTTACAAGCAGTAGTAGTAAGTGTGCGTCCAGAAAAAATTCAGCTTTCACTTTATAAACCTAGCGTCCAAGCTAATTGTTTTGAAGGGCGACTAGTGAACGTTATGTACTTAGGAACTCACGTTAACTATGTTGTTGAATTAAAAACAGATGTGTGTATCACCGTTATGCAACCTAATATTTTTGGCAGCTTACCAGATCCTAATATACCCATCTATGCTTGGTGGACAGAAAATGATTGTTTAGTAATTGGTCAATAGTTATTCTTTTAAAAAATGACTACCAGACGACTATTTATAAAAAATATAGTATTACTTTCTAGTTTATCTTTAGCTAGTTGTGGTTGGAGATTAGCTGAGGTTCGCGCTAATTCTAATAATACAGGTTCCCGTGACCAATTGGATATCTATACTTGGACACAGTATGTAGATCAAGAATTATTTAAAACTTTCAATGCGGAAACTGGCATCAAAGTACTTTCAGATGTGTATGATTCTAACGAAGTCATGCTTAATAAATTACAAGCTGGGGGTGGTGGAACTTATAGTGTAATTTACCCTTCTGATTACATGGTGCAAAAAATGGTAGAGAAGGGTTTATTAATCGAACTAAACCATCAACGTTTAACTGCTATAGATAATTTATTCCCGCACTTTCAAAATCCTAGTTATGATCCAAATAACCGTTATAGTCTTCCATTTAATTGGGGAACAACAGGCTTAATATATAATTCCGAAATCCTCAAAAATCCGCCTGAAGATTGGGAATATCTTTGGCAAAATCAACAGCAACTCAACAATAAAATCACTTTGTTAAATGATGTGAGAGAAGTGATGGGAGCAGTGTTGAAAATGCTGGGCTATTCCTATAATTCTAAGAACGAAACCGAAGTCAAACAAGCTTATGAAAAATTACAAGCTCTCAAAGGTGCGATCGCAGCTTTTGACACAGATGCTTGGCGAAATCAAATTGTAGCAGGAGATTTATTATTATCAATGTGTTATTCATCAGATGCGGTGAAAATCACTCAAGAAAATCCTAAATTTAAATATGTGGTTCCCAAAAGTGGTTCTTCACTCTGGACAGATACAGTAGTAATTCCAACAACAGCCCGAAATATTGATGGAGCTTATGCTTGGATAAATTTTATCTTTCAACCAGAAGTAGCAGCGCAAATTAGCCAACGTCTTTGGGTAACGACATCAAGCCGCGCGGCTTTTGAGTTATTACCGAATAAAATAAAAAACGATCCGAACGTATTTCCTCCAGATTCGATACTGGAAAAATGTGAACGCATCACACCTTTAGGAGAAATTGAAGAAGTATATGATCGCTATTGGACTGAATTAACAAGTGGATAAAAGCGGAAGAAAGTCTCAATTAAAAAATTTCATCACTAAGCATGAAAAACCTCACCCCTTACCCCTCTCCTTATTAAGGAGAGGGGTGTCCGATAGGACTAGGTGAGGTGAGTTTTAAGTCAGAAAGCAAAAATACAAATATTAATGCTTTACCCTTCATAACCGTGTCTACTCAAATTCCTTCTTCTCAAATAAATCCTACAGGCGGAATTCCCACAGTTCCTAAATGGCGTCCAAAGTTAACCTGGTTAGAACCTTTTGCATTACTTGCACCCGCAGGAATTTGGTTGCTATTGCTGCTAGTTTTGCCAACTCTGCTAATTTTAGAACTAAGTTTAGTACCTGGAATTCGACCAGGGGATTTAGTCATTCCTAGTGGTTTCGATAACTATATTCGGCTTTTTGATCCACTGTATCTGCGAGTGATGAGGCGATCGCTATCTTTTGCAGTTGGCACTACAGTGATATGTTTAGTCTTGGGTTTTCCTGTCGCTTATTGGATCGCACAAATAGCACCAAAGCGCTGGCGAAATTTGCTCTTAATCGCTTTTGTTTTGCCATTGTGGACTTCCTCTTTACTCCGCACTTATGCTTGGATTACGATTTTACGTCCCACTGGTTTACTGAACACAGTCTTAAATAGTGTGGGCTTACCACCTTTAGATTTACTCAATCGCAGTCCTGCTGTATTAATTGGTATGAGTTATAGTTTGCTGCCTTACATGGTGTTGATTTTATACGCATCTCTAGAAAAATTAGACAAACGTTTCTTAGAAGCAGCTGCTGACTTGGGTGCAAATCCTGTACAAGCTTTTTGGCAAGTCACCGTACCTCAAACTCTCACTGGTATAGCAGCAGCTTCTTTTTTAGTATTCATTACAGCTTTAGGAGATTTTATCAACCCAGAATTACTTGGTGGTGCTTCCAGTAGCACAGCAGCAAGGTTAGTTTATAACCAGTTCCTCGGTGCTACCCAAAATTGGGGATTTGGTTCAGCGCTGAGTATGGTATTAATTTTGGTTGTAAGTATTGCGATCGCAATGTTAATTAAATTGGGTGACATTACACCCAAGAGGTAATGGGGAGATGGGAAGTAAGTATTAATCAACCATTAACTACTAACTACTAGCAAATGACCAATGGCAATTGACAATTGATCATTAACTAATTTTTCTGTTTAGAAATCGACAGAGTATATGTATGCTCCCCATCAACTAATTCCCCAACGTACAATAAGTATTTACCAGCTTGCCAGAAACCAGAAATTTCTGGCTTGTCTCCAGAGTAATTATCTGGTAATACACAAAAACGCCCTCCTGGCCCTTCAATCAATAAAGTTGGTTTGCCATCACTTGTGACTGCTAATTTCAAATAAGGCAATGGCTTTGTAACTTGAATAATTTGATTTGGTGTAGCTGAAATTTTACCACAATCACTAGATTTTGGGCCGCCAGACTTACCATTTAGAACCATTGGATCTGGTTGAAAATCAGGATTTATGGTGACGGTTTCTGCCATAACAGATTTAGCATTTGTGAGTAGCAAGCTTGCTGTCAAAGCCAAAACCGATGCAATATTAAATAATCTACATGTCTTCATATTGATGATTTTATTTACTCTTGATTAATTCAAGAGCGATAGTTATACATAATATTCTGACATTTCTAGACGACCGCAAATTCACTTTTGTTCCACAACTTAGCTTGTATAAAATTTAAACAGTTACTTAAATACAAGTAGTGGAAAAAGACATACCATAACTGACGGTGGCAATAATTAGATGATTAAAAATTAAGTAAAAAGCTTAAATAATATTAGCTTCGTAACTTTTAACTGATAATAAGTCTTTTCCTTTCTGCCACCTGTCCTCGGATCAAGGCAATAACATTCGCTAAAATCACTAAGACAACAGTTAACTATCGGATATATTTGGACTGTTGTTGAATAAGTTTGCTAACCGAGGTAAAACAATATGAATCCTCAACCTGATGAAGACTTACAGCAACGTCTCCGCAAACTGGAGGCAGAAATTGATTCGTCTTCTGGGGAAAAAACCAAATCACAACAAGTTGAGCAGTCGTCTGTGCCTAATTTTTCCAGTGTAAATTCACAATTACAGCAACTGTCGAATTGGTTTAATAGCCTATCTGGGACGGGAAAGGTAGTTGCTGGGAGTGTCGGCGTTTTATTAGGCTTGGCGGTTGTGCAAGCAGTGTTTAAATTTGTTACTTCTGCAATTAGTTTGGCACTCTTAGCAGGACTAGTTTACTTTGGATACAAATTTATTGTGTCTAGTAGTTCGCGACGCAATCGATAGTATATTTTGACACGCCTGGAGTGGCATATACATATATAAAAGTTCAAGGGAAATATTGCGATGGCAACCCCAACTGTGAGGAGAAGTAATGATCAATCTAGTTCCAGTCAATCTAATCAACCAGGTAAACCCAAAGCACTGCCTCTATCTACTAGGCGTGTAGCTGCTTGGGCGACGGAAATGACGCTACTAGTAATTAGTGGCTTAATTCCTTTCAGCCTTGGTGCATATCTTAATACTAGAACTGATCTCAACCGAGTGCCACTAAATCCTGTATTGATTGTAACAGAAAGAGAAATCGCTCGTCCCCTAGCTCTGCCTGTGAGCTACGGCACTCGTAACGTTGCATGGCCAACAAATTTTTTGTGGACAGTAGCTATACTAGCGCCTCTGACACTTTCTGGTTGGCAATTGCTTTTACTAGCGAAAACAGGCAGCACCCTGCCAAAACGCTGGTTTGGTGTTCGGGTTGTCAACTCTCAAGGCAAACCCCCTGGTTTAGGGGCTGTTTTACTGCGAGAAGGTGTTGGGCGTTGGACATTGAGTTTGTCTGTAGCTTACATGCTCTGGCGCAACAGCCCAACTTTTCCTAACTTAGGTGTTTTCACTTTCCTGTCTGGTTTAATAATGCTCTTAGAAGCTAGGGGCTTACCATTACGACAAAGGCGCGCAATCCATGACATTATTGCAGGTACTTACACCATAGACGCGAATCAACCGTTTACACCTTCCCAGCTAAAAAACCAAAAGCAGACGCAGTGGACAGAAGCAGCAGACGAAGACGCAGCCATTGCCTCAGTTGTGATCACACCATCAGAAACCACTCAACCACCTGCCCATCCGTGGGAATGGTTGCGGCGTAATCCAAGTATAACCCTGCTAGCGATCGCACTGTTGAGTATGGCTGGTGTATTGACAACTCTAGTCGGTACTCAAATATACATCCAAACTCAGCAAAATCGCCGGGTTTTAGAGCAGCGCAACAGCCAACAGTTCCTAGCTCTTGTCAAACAATTAAGTCCTAACTCTGGCGTCAGCAATGAAGAGCGCCGTAGTGCGATTCTGGCAATGGGTACTCTCAATGACCCACAAGCTACCAAATATCTTGTAGAACTTTTAGCCAAAGAAACTGACCCCAGTCAACTCGAAACAATACAGCAGGCTCTGACAAACATTGGTCTGTCAGCCATCCCTGATTTAAAACGCATGAATCAGTCCTTAGCTGAGGATTTGGAATCAACAAGCAACCCATCTCCAGAGCGGGAATTGCGACAGAAGCGCTTGCAGAGCAATCAGCAGGCGATCAATAAGATTATTGCAGTTAATAGCGCTAAAGTTAATGACCTCGACCTCAGCCGTACTCAATTATTCCAAAACGGTGCAGCAAATAGCCCCATATTCAACTTGGCACTAGATAAAGTTGATTTATCAGGAATCAATTTCAAAGGAGCGAATCTATCCTTTGCTAGTTTGAGGGGTAGTAGCTTCCGGGGAGTAGGTGAGGATAGACGTTGGGATACTTTCGATGATTGGATTGCAGATTTGAGTGGCGCTCAGTTTAAACAAGCCGATCTGCGCGATACAAATCTCAGTCGTGTCTTGATGGTGCGTACAGACTTCAGCCGCGCTAACCTCAAGGGAGCAAACTTAACTAACGCACGTTTAGTTAGTGCCAACTTGAGCAGCGTCCAGTTAATGGGAGCCGATTTACGTGGTGCTGTTTTAGAAAATGCTAGCCTTACCGGGGCAGATTTGAGTGAAGCTATATTTAACGACGCTGACTTATATGCTGCTCGCCTGGGTCGTGTCATTGCGATCGGTACACAATTACCCTTTGCCAACTTAAGTAAAACCGATTGGCAAGCAGCAGATTTATCAGGAGCAAATTTGCAGCGTGCGGATCTAAGCAATGCTAATCTCAGCGCAACTCGCTTGACAAATACTAATTTGCGCTCTGCTAACCTGACAGGTGTCAACTTCCGCAACGCCGATTTGAGTCTTGCAGATTTACGCGGAGCAAATCTCACAGAAGCTGATTTTCAAGGTGCTATTCTCTTCCCTGCTAAACAAGATCCAGCCGATCAATTTGTGCAAACTCCATCAACAGGTTCACAATCTGCTGTAGTCAAAGGAGTGGATTTTAGCCAAGCAAAAAATTTAGATACCAAGCAATTGGCTTACATTTGTACTCAAGGTGGTATTCATCCGCGTTGTCCGTAAGGTGGGGAGTGTGAGGACAAGGAAGACAAGGGGGACAAGAAAGAAATTACCTATTTCCTGTTCCCTGTTCAGAGTTCTCTGTTCCCAATGACAAATGGACACCAACCACTAACCACCAACAACCAACGAAATCAGTGTGAGGAGAGTCGGCAAATGAAGCGTCTTAAATATTTAATATCCGTACTTTTGGCTAATTCACTTTTGAGTTTGAGCCAATTTAGTCAGCCAGCCCATGCTCAAGCAGCTTATGGTAGTTACGTCGGTGTTGGACCCGCTGTTGGTTTTGCGGATGGGACTCAAATTGGTGGGGTTGTAGCCTTTCGTTACAAACTTTTGGAAACACCAGTTTCTTTCCGCGCTCAAGCTTTTTTAGCTAATAACATAGCGATTGTACCAACTGTTTCTTATGATTTTCCCCTTAACTGGCAAACTGATGCTTATATAGGAGGTGGGCTAATTTTTGCTGGTGGTGATACGCCTTCACCAGTTGGTAATAAAATTAGCTTTGCTTTGCAACCAGGTATTGATTATGTTGTACCTAATAGCAATACTGTGTTGTTTGGTAATGCCATTATTGGCTTTGACGCTTTGCGTGATGGCGGTACAACTTTCTCCTTACAAGGTGGTGTTGGTTTGAGATTTTGATTTGCTTGGTGTCTTTGTGACTTGGTGGTGAATACAATGATTTTTGAACCACAAAGACACTAAGACACTTAAGATTTATTTAGCGATCGCAAATCATTTCCAGAAGCATCCCCTTTGTCAAAACTACAAAATTTTTGTCAGAATCAGGAAATAAGGACATAGTTGATGGTTCCAAATCAGTTAACAGTAACTAATAAAATTTGATAACTGATAACTGTTAACTGATAACTGATAACTGATATTAGGATTGACAAATTATGTTCAGAAATTTGGGATGGGTATCAAACGATAATTTTGCTCCCGATAATTCGCGATCGCCACAAAACAACCCAAAAGCTGATGAACAACTTCTTGATGCTTATTCCCAGGCTGTCATCAATGTAGTGGAAAAAGTTAGTCCTACGGTTGTTAATATTGATGTGAAAAAATGGCTGACGGGACGTAGCCGCAGTTATCAACCGTTTACACAAGAGGTACGTGGTAATGGTTCTGGATTTATTTTCACTCAAGATGGCTACATTCTCACCAACAGTCATGTCATACACGGTGCATCAAAAATTCAGGTAACACTGTCTGATGGTCGCAGTTACGATGCTGAAATGATTGGGGATGATCCGGATACGGATTTGGCTGTGATTAGAATTTATGCGCCCAATTTAGTAGCTGCGCGTTTTGGTGATTCTCAAGCATTGAAAGTCGGTCAGTTGGCGATCGCGATCGGTCATCCCTACGGTTTCCAGACTACTGTTACAACTGGAGTGATTAGCGCATTAGGACGTTCTTTCCAATCCCGATCTGGTAAGCTGATTGAAAATATTATCCAAACTGACGCTGCTTTAAATCCTGGTAATTCAGGCGGACCGTTAGTTACATCCCACGCTGAAGTGATTGGTATAAATACTGCTATTGTGATGGCAGCACAAGGGATTTGTTTTGCCGTACCTATCAACACAGCCAAAATGGTCATCCCGACTTTAATGAGGTATGGTCAAGTTCGACGTGGTTACATTGGTATTGGTGGACAAAATGTGCAAATTTCCCGCCGGATCATGTTATTCAACGAATTGGCTGTGGATACAGGCATTTTTGTTATGCACGTTGAACCAAACAGTCCGGCTAAAAAAGCTGGTTTACTGCAAGGGGATGTGATCGTTGGTTTTAATAATTTACCGCTGGGTGGAATTGAAGACTTGCAGAAGTTTTTAACACCAGAACGTGTCGGAGTGCGATCGCAACTGACTATTTTGCGTAACAATCGCAAGCTAGTAATAGATATCATCCCAGAAGAATCAGCTAGAGGCTAATAGTTAAAGTTATTGGTCTATCGCAAAAGCTTTGAGAGGTTTGTAGTCAGCAGGAAGCGTGCTTCAATATTAGAGAACTAAAGTCCTCACTACAAACGCAATTAAATCTCATAATTAATGCGATAGACCACTATTAACTTCTACATCGGTGTTTATCGGTGTGTATCGGTGGTCGATTTATCAAAAATATTGGTCATAGCTTTAATTTTCATCAGGTATGAAACAAACCTGTTGTCACCTCCTCTAATACTTTCAGTCCCTGCAAAGCACCTCGAATAAGTCTGGTTGCAGCAATGGGTTGTTTTAGCATTGCTACAGCCAAAGATAAAGGCTGAAGGGAACCATCAGAATTCAGTGTGGAATTGAGGTTTGGTAAATTGCGATCGCATCCATCACTTACAACCCGCACCATTGCTACTGCTATCCCAGTTGAGTTGAAAAATTTCAGCACGGCATATCCTTCCATGTCCACAACATCGGCTGCTAACATTTGACCAAGCTGGCGTTTTTCTTTACTCAACCAAATCATGCGATCGCTTGTTAATGCTTTGACAACAGCAGCCTGAGGGAGACACTGCTGCAAACATCCTGTCAAAGTTGCATCGCACTTATACACCAAAGTATCACCAGTATTTTCCTGATAAATGCAATCTGCATACACTACAACGTCCCCTACTTTATACTGGGGTTGGAGACTGCCACACAAACCCATTACCAATACTCTTGGTTGGGGATGATTCAGGATATTTTTTAAACCTTGACTTTTTTGCAAATATGTGTATACAGCCTCTCCTGCCATAGGTATGGGTATTACAGACGGTGTAGAGCTAATGATGCGGCTTAAGCCTCGGCACACAGCTTGGTACTCTGCACCTTGACAGACTAGGATTGTTTGGATAGTTGTTGAATGAAACACTTTTATAAAAATTAGGAAACTAAGGGCAACAAAAGAGGAATTTTGCTTTTTTAGTATGGCTGCGTAAAATCGTAGCGTTTTTATTTTTAAACGCAAAGAAACGCAGAGTTTTTCTATGGAAAATTAGCTACCAGCGAATTTGATATAACGTCTAATCGTATGCCTGTGTGATTAAACTTAAGATCAGCAGTCAGCAAAAATCTCAGTCATCATGGTAAAACCTCATCACTCTAAGTCTCTCCGTGAGCGCTTCAATATTTCTAAATTAGCGATTCAGCATCCCCGACTGACGGTGAGTTTTTGGTTAGCTGTGATGATAGCGGGAATACTTGCTTTTAGTTCCCTCAAGTATGCTTTGTTTCCAGATATTACTTTTCCTGTAGTAGTGGTAAATGCTACAGCTCCACTTTCGACAGCTTTAGATACGGAAGCAAAGCTCACTCAACCCATAGAACAGCGCCTCAATTCTTTAGAAGGACTTGATAAAATCCGCTCTTCTACATATCCTGGACAAACAGTTGTGAGTTTGTCTTTTTTTGTTGGTACTAACCTAGAAAAGTCTACGGCAAAGGTAGAAACAGAACTCAAACAAGCATCTCTACCTGAGGGTTCCTCTTTTAAGATTATTCCGATTAGATTGAATGAGTCTGGTGCTGTTAGTTACGCCATTGAGAGTCAGTCGCGAAATTTAACAGAGCTGACAAAGTTAACTAACGAGCAAATTATACCTGCGATCGCCAAACAGCCAGGAGTGTTAAGAGTAGATTTATTAGGCGCTGCTGCTACCCAACAAGGAGCAACATTAGTCAGATTCAATGGCAAAGATGCGCTCGCTGTTCAGGTAATTAAACGTGGTGATGCGAACACTTTGGAAGTGGTTTCTCGAGTAGAGAACCAGGTGCAACAGCTACGTTCTACGTTGGGTGATGTTCAACTCACCCTAGCTGCTACGCAAGCAGAGTACATCCGCAAAGCCACCGATGCCACTATTGATGCTTTAATTGAAGCCATAATTTTGGCGGTAATCGTGATTTTTCCGTTTTTGTGGAATTGGCGAGCGACTGCAATTTCTGCACTGGCAATTCCTATATCTTTGTTAGCAACTTTTATTGTCATGGCCTTGTTTGGCTTCAACCTCGAGACAATTACACTATTGGCTCTAGCTTTGGTGATTGGCAGTATTGTTGATGATGCGATCGTTGATGTCGAAAATATTATGCGGCACGTCGAGGACGGAGAACACCCCCGACAAGCTGCCTTTTTAGCTACTGATGAGATTGGGCTGACAGTCACAGCAGCAACTTTTACAGCAGTCGCCGTGTTTCTACCTATAGGCTTGATGGGTGGAGTAATTGGTCAATTTTTTAAACCCTTTGGCATCACTGTTTCCGCAGCAATGCTAGCTTCTTTGCTAGTTGCCCGGACTTTATCGCCAGTTTTGGCTATTTACTGGCTCAAACCCAAGCCTCCAGGTTCTAGATGTCGCCAAGGAAGGAGATGGTTGAGTTTTGCCCAATATTACCAGAATTTGCTGGGTTGGTCGCTGAATCATCGTGCCATAGTCATCGGTTTAGCTGTGCTGAGTTTTGTAGCGGGTATAGCTTTGATTCCACTAGTTCCCAAAGGGTTTATACCGAAGTTAGAACGGGGGGAATTTAATATAGTTTATACAACTGCCTTACCAAATTTCGCAGAGTTAGGACAGGGAGCAGAGGACACAGTAAATTTTGTTCCAGAATTTTCCCCATCTCCAGGTCTACCTGTTTCTGATTCTGTCTCATCTCTTTTCCCTGATGAATCTCCAATCACAACTATCTTGAATAAATCTGCTGAGGTAGGTAAGAAACTGGAGGAGGTAGTGAGAAAATCACCAACAGTCGAAACAGTATTTACTGTTGCAGGTACGCGTGAGGGACAACCGAACAAAGGCAAACTTTACGTCAAACTTAAAAGCGATCGCAACATCAAAACCTCAGAATTACAAGATCAGTTTCGTGCCTCTTTGCCTAAACTTGAGGGTGTAAGTATTAGTGTTGAAGACATCCAGTTTGTTGATTCTGGCGCGCAAAAACCTTTAGAAGTAGCATTACAGGGTAATGACCTCAACACCCTCAGTCAAACCGCCGAGACAATCAAACAACGTCTGCAAAAATTGCCGGGGTTTGCTGATATTACAGTCAAAGGTACAACAAATGCCCAAGATCAAGTCTCGCAAATCGAACGTTTGAATAATCAACGGGTCGCTTATATTAGCGCCAATCTCGGTCAGAATTTACCCCTAGGTGATGCTACTGATAAATTAGTATCTGAAGCTCAGGCTGTGATACCTGCTGGTGTGACTTTGAATTTAGGAGGTGACTCTGAACGCAGTGGTGAAGTTTTCGCCAGTTTCGGCACTACTCTGGCGTTATCGGCATTGTGTATTATTCTTGTACTCATTGCCCTGTTCCACAGCTGGGTAGATCCGGTGGTGATTTGTATTTCTTTGCCTTTAGCACTAGTAGGGGCAATGTTGGCGCTGGTAGTTACTAAAAGTGACTTTGGCATGATTTCGCTGATTGGCTTTGTGTTTTTGCTGGGGCTGGCTAACAAAAATGCAATTCTGCTTGTGGATTGTATTAATCAGTTGCGAGATGGCGGCTTAAGCCAGAAAGAGGCTATTCTCCAAGCCGGACCAATACGCCTGCGCCCGATTATGATGACAACTGTTTCGACAATTTTAGGTATGCTTCCCATCGCCTTGGGTTTGGGAGCAGGTTCGGAATTGCGATCGCCTATGGCTGTTGCTATTGCTGGTGGGTTAGTAAGTTCCACCATCTTGAGTTTAATTGTTGTCCCAGTCGTATACGCCGTTCTTGATGATTGGTTTCCCAGACGCAGTGACACCAAACCCAGAGGATAGACTGATATGATTCCGCTTAAACAGTTATATTATCCGTTGGGGTCGGTAATTGGTAATGGGTAATTGGTAATTGGTGATCATTGATTATTTTTTCACTATGCCCAATAACGCCAGGTGACGCCATGTGCTACAACTGTTGGAACCCCCAAGGGCGTAGTGGCTGCTTGATGCCGGGAAAGGAGTCCATCGCACTGACTCCTCAATGCCCAAGCTTTATATCGTAAGCAATTAATCGGGCATCATAATGATAACTGACGCCTAATGTGAATTAAAACTATGGCAAAAATCTTGTTTTTGAAATCGTAGACGCCCCAAGGGCGGCTTCCCGTAGGGTACACCGATGCATACCGATAATCTATCTGTGTTCATCTGTGTTCATCGGTGTTCGTTAACCAAAATCAAACTCTGGACAATTGCCAAAAACCTTATATTATTTCCTCAATTCACAGTCTTACGTAACTGATAACTGATAATGCGTGTATTTGTTACAGGTGGTACTGGTTTTGTTGGTGCAAACTTAGTGCGGTTACTTCTAGCAGAAGGATACACCGTTAGAGCATTGGTACGTCCTAATAGCCAATTAGATAACCTCCAAAATCTAGATGTAGAAATAGTCAAGAGTGATTTAAATCACCCAGAATTATGGCAGCAGATGCGTGGTTGCCAGTACCTTTTTCACGTCGCTGCTCACTATTCTCTTTGGCAAAAAGACCGGGAAGCTCTTTACCAGCATAATGTTCTAGGTACGCGCAATGTCCTAGCTGCTGCTAGAAAAGCTGATATTGCTAGAACAGTTTATACCAGTTCTGTAGCGGCTATTGGAGTCGGCCCTGGTGGTACGATTGTAGATGAAACTTATCAAAGTCCTGTAGAGAAACTAATTGGTCACTACAAAAAGTCTAAGTTTTGGGCTGAACAAGAAGCCATGCAAGCGGCTGGCGATGGTCAGGATGTGGTTATAGTCAACCCCAGTAGTCCAATTGGGGCTTGGGATATTAAGCCAACGCCGACAGGAGATATTATTGTGCGGTTTCTGCGACGACAAATGCCTTTTTATACGCACACGGGACTGAATTTTATTGATGTGCGGGATGTGGCGAAGGGGCATTTACTAGCTTTACAAAAAGGTAAATCAGGCGATCGCTACATTTTAGGACATCAAAATCTGACGCTCAAACAACTACTCGATCAACTTGCCGAGATTACAGGTTTGCAACCCCCGAAAAGGTCTATACCTGCTTGCTTACCTCTTAGTGTTGCCTGGTTTGATGAAAA
Source organism: Fischerella thermalis PCC 7521 (assembly GCF_000317225.1). GTDB lineage: Bacteria > Cyanobacteriota > Cyanobacteriia > Cyanobacteriales > Nostocaceae > Fischerella > Fischerella thermalis. Next base: position 132,782 of record NZ_AJLL01000106.1, on the reverse strand, counting down.
AATTCTAACTCACTTTGGCAAAACACCATCTGTTCCTTTAGATGGTGTACGTATGGCAACGCAAACGATGTATTATGACGCTTCCAAGGCTGTGCGAGAATTGGGTTTACCTCAGTCTCCCCTAAGTGTGGCTCTGCAAAATGCTGTAGATTGGTTTTTATCGCGTCCAGGATTTACGCAGATTTAATTCAAATTTACAGTGCTGATGATAACAGCAAATGTATACCTCTTCCGGAGCCGCGATCGCTCCACCTATATAGCAGTTCTATCTGATTTGCAGATAATTTCACAAATAATTTCGGATTGCTATATAACCCATGACAAGAATGTATAAAATCAGCCATAAACTTGTAGATTAGAACACAGAATTTTATTGATTAAAGTTGTACCTGTTGTACTATCCATATGGATTTCTAGCTCTGCTTGGGGAAAAGCCTCAAATAGCATTTGTTCTCCAGGAAAAACTATTTGCTCGAAGTCACAGTTAGTGCTGTGGGAGATGCGAAGGATTTGAATCTGACTAGTTGTGTTTTTGTAGAAACACAGAATTTGGTTTTGTGTCAGCAATGTTGGAGAGTTGTGCATTTGAGTTCTACTGGCTTGTTGAACAAAGTTGACTATAGATGTTTCCAAAGCCTTATATTCATTAGAGCTAAGATTGCACGGCTCGTAAGATTGGCTGAGAAAACGGATTAGCGCCAGACTAACAGCTTCTAAATCAGCCCGTTTTTTCGCTGCTGCAAAGGCTTGAGTGAAAGTGGGATAAATTTGGCGATCGCTGAATCCAGTCTTTTCATCTGGAAGCCAACACTGAAATAAATATCCTTTGGGCATTGGTATTATTTCAATCAACCAGCCATGATAAGACTGCTTCCATTTCATCCACAATTTCCTTCTGAGCTTTTTTGATCGCAGATTGATTGGAACAATAGATTTTCTGCTTAATGTTCCCCTCCAATACCCCTCCAATATCTGAAGAATATAAAACCTACATATGCAATTTCCGTGTAGAAATTGTGCAGAAATTGTGGAGTCGTTAGGGTAAATGACAGCCGTGTGTCCCTACTTGAGACGATAGCCTAACCCATGTACAGTTTCTATAAAATCTTCAGCAGCACCTGAAAATTTGAGCTTTTGCCTGAGAGATTTGATGTGAGATCTAACAGTTTCTTCTACAGGCGAGTCGTCCATAGACCACACTTGCTCTATAATGCTAGAACGGCTCAACACTCGTCTGCCATTGGCTACCAATAATTCCAAAATCGCATATTCTTTCGGTGTCAACGCCAGAGGTTTATCATCGTAAGTAGCCTCGTAAGTACTAGGATTGAGAAGCAGGCTCCCCCAACATAAACTTAATGTGGTTGCAGAACTACCCCTTCTGAGCAAAGCACGTATACGAGCCATTAACTCTTCTAAGTCAAATGGCTTTGCCACATAATCATCTGCTCCTGCATCTAATCCGGTAATTTTGTCTGCTACAGTATCACGAGCCGTTAGCATCAACACAGGTGCAGCAGAGTTACGATGTGCTGGATTATTGGCTTGGATGGTGCGTAAACGTTGGCAAAAGCGAATACCATCTAATTTTGGCAATGTCACATCCAACAATAGCAAATCGTACTTAATGGACTCAACCGAGTTCCAGGCTGCTTCTCCATCTTGGGCAATATCTACTACATATTGACTCAATTATTAAGGGAAATTCTTCAGGAATCTGTTGATGAGAATAAATTAAAAAATTTATATCGAATTCAATCCTCGGCTAAATTAATGAATCAATTAATTACTGATTTGTTGACTTTCACAAGGGCAGAGGCAGGAAAATTAGATTTCAATCCTCAATTGATTAATCTAGAAAGTTTTTGCTTAAATTTATTAGAAGATTTTCAGCTTTTGGATACTAAACAAACTGCAATACATTTTATTAAATATGGTCGCTGTTATCGGGTGAGCATGGATGAGAAACTGCTATATTCTATTCTCAGTAATTTGCTTTTGAATGCCATCAAGTATTCATCCCCAGGAGGGAATATATATTTATTATTAAAGTGTGAAGTAGAAACTACTATTTTCCAAGTTAAAGATGAAGGAATTGGTATTCCCCAACATGAACAGCAGAAGATTTATGAACCGTTTTATCGAGGACAAAATGTTGAAAATATAGTTGGTAGTGGGTTAGGTTTATCAGTTGTAAAAAAATGTGTAGAACTCCATCAAGGAGAAATTTTTGTGGAAAGTGAAGTAGGAGTTGGCACTATATTTACAGTGAAAATCCCTCACTGAAGACAAGGGTGTAAACGCTTCGCTCAATTACAAATTAAAAATGTATAACTATTAGCAGGGTAGATATAAGTTTTGTTTTTAACTTACCTAAGTACTACTTAAGTAAAAATACTGACAAATTTGCTAAGAATAAGATAGGCAATGTAGGATATACCCCTATTTGAGTAGCAAAATTGCGGTAAATAGAGTAAAACTCGAGTTAATGATTGAAATAAAAATCTATGCCGCATAGCAATTTGACAGCAAATATACGCACAGACAGCAATAGTAGACTGGCTGTAGGTAAGCATGTACTCAAAATCAGTTCTAGCCAAGGTGCGATCGCAGAATTAGCAACCATACCAGTAAAACCGACTTTGCTAGAACGCTCGACGCCAGTGTTGATTCGTCAACCTCCTAAGGAGAAACTTCTAGAGCGTGAAAAACCAATCAATGAAGCGATCGCAGCTTTAAAATCTGGACAATCGGTAGAATTTTATAGTCCCGTAGGTTTTGGCAAAAGCTTTTTATTGCGTTACTGCGCGCAAGAACTCCAGGCTGATTCTGTGTTTAGTGATGGTGTTATCAGTCTATCTTGCCATCACCCCTATGTGAGTGATTTACTGCAAATAATTTGGGAAGCTTTCTATGGATATGAAAGTGATACCCCTTATAAACCTACAGATGAGCAAATACGCCAGCAAATTCAGGATAAACACGCACTAGTTATACTCGATGACGGCGATCAACTTATTCAAGATGAAGTGCAAAAGCTGAGAAATGCTGCTAGCAACTGTACTTTTCTGGTTGCTTCTACAAAACAGCGTCTGCCAAAACCAGCATACTCCACTGCACTTTCTGGATTGTCTATTCAGGACGCCTTAGTTTTTGTAGAAACAAAAATGCGACGTTCCCTGAAAACTGAGGAACTACCTGCTGCTAGATCACTGTGTATCATCCTCAATGGAAACCCGCTGCATCTGCAATTAGCGATCGCCTACATCTTAGCAGAAGGGCGATCGCTAGCGGAAGTTGTCAGTCAACTACCAAATTCTCAAGCTAGTATTTATCTCATTCAACAAATCATTGAGTCACTACCACACACCCACAGAAACATTTTGGAAACTTTAGCAGTGATGGGTGAAGTAGGGTTATTACAGGAAGAAGTTGCAGCGATCACACAACAACCAGACACCTCTGAAATTTTAAAGAATTTGCAACAGCGTTATCTCATACAACAGGAAGATTCTCGTTATCGGATCAACAAGACCATCACAGAAGTGTTACCACCAGCATGGAAATTAGGAACACCATTAGAAAACGCGATCGCTTACTTTATTAACTGGACACAGTTGTATCTCCAGCAGCCACAAAATTTATTAGCAAAAATTGATGCGATCGTACAGATTTTAGAAGTAGCAGTCAGAGCTAGCCGTTGGCAAGTAGTCTTACACTTAGCAAAAGCAGTGGAAAGTTTACTAGCTTTGAGTAAGCGCTGGGGTTTGTGGGAACATGTGCTACAACGTGGACTACAAGCATCTCAAGCCGAACGAGACAAAGCCTCGGAAGCTTGGGCTTTACACCAACTTGGTACTCGCGCCTTGTGTTTAGAAGAAAATACTGTTGCCTTTAGATACTTTACCAGAGCCTTAGAAATACAAGAATCGTTGAGTGATTTCACAGGACTAGCCCTCACTCGCCAAAATTTCAATTTACTTCCCTCATCTTTATTAAATTCCCAGCTTCAAAATATACACAATGGTAGCAGTGAATCCCACACTCTCCCGAAAATTGAGAAAAACCCCAACTTTAGTAATCATGTTCAAAAATCAAAAGTTAACTCGCCAAAAAATAGTCATCAACCTGTAGTTAATCACCGAGTTGTCAACAGTATTCAGGCAAAAGAAGCCAAACCTTTGCCCCCTTCCTCAGTGTCACCCCTAACTCGGATGAATATAGTAGAAGGACAAACTTTACCTCCAGTTCAGCCTTTGCGGCAAAACTTTTTACTTTCACCACAAGGGATTATTACTACCGGAATTTTGGCTTCTGGTGGATTATTAGCTTGGTTTTATTGGGATCGTACCGCACCCCAACCCATTCAACCAGATACCAGCAAGCCTCAAGCAACAACCATACCATCAGCCCAGCCAGAAACCGAAGCAACATTCACACCATCGCCCATTGCTAAACCCACAAACTCAGAAATACCCACACTGTCACCCTTAAAACCCTTAAAAGAAACTAAACCCAGAATAGATCCAGCATTAACACCACCAACATTTCCCGAACCAACATTCATCAAACCACAACAGTCAAAAAGCAAACCTACATCTGCACCAGTACCAACGTACTCACCCACTACCACTCCAGAACCAACACCGACAGTAGAAACCGAGCCAGGCTTTAATTTTACACCAGTACCCAGTCCAGCATTCGGTCTACCATCTCCGACAACTTCGCCAATACCAACTTTTGAGCCAGCATCACCGGAAACTACATCTGAACCTATTTTTACCCCGTCACCGACTCAAGAACCAACATCAAGTTCTATAACCATACCTTCTACTTTTACTCCGTTGCCTGCTCAAGAACCAACATCAAAATCAATCACCATACCTTCTACTCCAGAAGTGACAGTGACGCCAATTGAAGAACCATTTAATCAAAATTGATTGTTGGTGGTTGGTTGTTAGTTGTTGATGGTTGGTTGTTGATGGTTGGTTGTTAGTGGTTAGTGGTTATTCCTCCACTCCACCTTTACGGAAAGCCGCTTGCGCGTCTACACACTCCTCACACTCCTCACACTCCTCATACTCCTCATACTTCCCCCACCTCCCCACTCCCCAGTTAAAATCCAAAATTGCTAGTCAAAGTCCTAACTTCTCCAACACTGGGCGAGTAGAAACAATGTGCCTTTCTAAACCTAGTTCTTTCGGACTAATGCCGATCGCTAAAGCAACCAACTGCGGTAGATGCAAGACTGGTAAACTTAGCTTACGTCCAATTACCTTTTCTACCTCTGGTTGACGAGAATCGAGGTTAAGGTGACACAAAGGACAAGGCGTTACCATACAATCAGCACCCGCTTCTATGGCTTCTTGAATATGCTTACCAGCCATTTTGAAGGACTCGCTGGTAGCATAACTAGCAAGAGGCCAACCGCAACATTGCGTACGACCTCTGTAATAAATGGGTGTAGCTCCCACTGCCCTAAATAGATTTTCCATCGTCTCTGGCTGGAAGGGGTCATCATAAAGCATGAATTTTTGGGCACGCAGGAGATAGCAGCCGTAAAAAGCAGCACACTTGAGTCCAGCTAATTTACGGCTAACTCGTTTTTGAATCTCTTCTAAGCCATAATCTTTTGCGAGAGCATAAAGCAGATGTTTAACTTCTGTGCTTCCTCGGTAAGGTGAACACCCTTCTTTTTGCAGCAAGCTGTTAACTTGTCCAACATAAGCGGGATTTGTTTTCTGACATTCTTTGAGGTGTTCATCAACATGACCAATTACACCTTGACAAGTACTACAATGAGTCAGTAGAGGCAAACTTAATTCTTCTGCTAAAGAAATATTGCGAGCATTGACAGTATCTTCCAAAAGTTGGGAATCTTCCTTAAAAGTACCGGAACCGCAGCAAGCAGCTTTTTTGAGTTCAATGAGTTCAATGCCCAATGCTTTGCTGAGGGCTACTGTGGATTGATGAAGTTCCCGGCAAGCCCCTTGAGCAACACAACCTGGGTAGTAAGCGTATTTCAACGTATGGGATAGCATAGAAATATTGTTGTTAGATAATCGACACGAATTGCGTACACTAGAGCAGATGAAAAAGGTAATTGGTAATTGGTGATTGGTAATTGGTGAGGGGGAAAGGAGGTAGTTGGAATTATATTCTATGAATTTCCTTCTGCCTTTTAATGCCTCCTGCCTTTGCCTCCTGCATAGCTGCCTGTAACTGTTTTATCATCGCAAGACTAGTGTTGGTTGTCAGACAATAGGTACTGGGGTGTATATTCTGAAAAAAAATTTAGTAAGAATTGCAAAACAGAATCCTTTAAAGAGTGTATGCGATCGCGCTTTCAGATAAGATGTATATGCTCAAAACCATGTAACCCATAAAGAGCGGATTATAGCAACTGGTTGAGGAATTTAATCTATGAGCCAAGCGGACATTTTTGATAGAGTGAAAAAAATCGTTGTGGAGCAACTAGGTGTTGAACCCGAAAAGGTTACACCACAAGCCAATTTTGCCAATGACCTAAACGCTGATTCCCTAGATACAGTCGAGTTGGTAATGGCTTTAGAAGAAGAATTTGATATCGAAATTCCTGATGAAGCAGCTGAAAAAATTACCACAGTTCAAGAAGCATTGGATTACATTAACAACAAAGTTGCCGCATCCGCATAAGAGAGGTTAGGGCATAGGGTATAGGACATAGGGCGTAGGGCATAGGGCATAGGGCATGGTGCGTAGTAAAAATTATATGAAGCCCAATTCCCAATTCCCAAATCTCAATTCCCAATGCCTAATTTCCTATTTCCAATGCCCTGTGCCCAATTCCTGTTTTGTCCTGCCGGAGAGCCACCTGTAACTTAGTCATGACAGATTTGATACGTAAACGCGTTGTTGTAACTGGTGTTGGCGCGATTACACCGATTGGTAATACACCAGCCGAGTATTGGGAAGGATTGGTAAGCGGACGCAATGGCATTAGCGAAATCACCTTGTTTGATGCTTCGCGCCATGCTTGCCGTATTGCTGGCGAGGTAAAAAACTACGATCCGCACGATTACATGGATCGTAAAGAAGCCAAGCGCATGGATAGGTTTTCTCAATTTGCCGTTTCAGCGGCAAAACAGGCTCTAGCAGATGCGCAATTAACGATTAATGACCTGAATGCTGAACAAGTAGGTGTGATCATCGGTTCTGGCGTTGGTGGTCTGAAGGTAATGGAAGAGCAGCAAACGGTTTATCTCAACCGTGGCCCAGACCGCTGTAGCCCATTCATGATTCCCATGATGATTGCCAACATGGCTGCGGGGTTAACAGCAATTCACACTGGCGCAAAAGGGCCTAATTCCTGCTCCGTAACAGCTTGTGCTGCTGGTTCTAACTCCATCGGAGACGCGTTTCGCCTGATTCAAGGCGGATATGCCCAAGCAATGATTTGTGGCGGAGCAGAAGCAGCTATTACACCCCTATCTCTTGCTGGTTTTGCTGCATGTAAAGCACTTTCGTTTCGTAATGATGACCCTGCTCATGCCAGCCGTCCCTTTGATAAAGACCGTGATGGATTTGTCATGGGCGAAGGAGCAGGTATTTTGATTTTGGAAGAAATGCAACACGCCATCAGTCGTGGTGCGAGGATTTATGCCGAAATCGTCGGCTATGGTATGACCTGTGACGCTTACCATATCACATCCCCCGTACCCGGTGGTGAAGGAGCCGCCAGGGCTATACAGCTGGCACTTAAAGATGCAGGAATCACCCCCGAAATGGTGAGCTACATCAATGCCCACGGTACTAGCACCCCAGCTAACGATTCGACTGAAACCGCAGCAATGAAAAGAGCCTTAGGTGATCATGCTTACAAAGTAGCAATTAGTTCTACTAAATCCATGACAGGTCACTTATTGGGCGGTTCTGGTGGTATTGAAGCAGTGGCAACAGTACTCGCGATCGCTAACGACCGACTCCCACCCACAATTAACCTGGAAAACCCTGATCCAGAATGTGATCTAGACTACGTAGCAAATGTTAGCCGTGTTGCACGTGTTGAGGTAGCACTGTCCAATTCTTTTGGTTTTGGTGGTCATAATGTCACCCTTGCCTTTAAAAAACATGTCTAGGAATTAAAAGGGGATAGGGGATCGGGAAACAGGGACAAGAGAGACACGGGGGACAATGGAGAAATGTATCCCAATTCCCCATGCCCCCGTTGCCCCTTATTCTAGAGAGGACCCCACCTTCCCCGATCCCTTTCTTCGATCCCTAGAAAGAACGTATTGTCTTTGACGCCCTGTTGAGATCATTCCGTCCCTTTAACAACTGAATATCTAGGCCAATCCTTTCTAGAATAATCCTAAAATCCCTGATCAAAAATCCTCAACTTTACGGCTTGTTTGTCAACAAGCACCAATGGGATGATGATACTATCGTGGGGAAATTTGATCCCCAGCAGGCGAAAGAAGCTTAAAAGAGTGCTAACCCGTCGTTAACAACAAGAGATTATGGCTGTTGCAACCCAAACCCTTGAAGAACTTTGTATTAACTCGATCCGCTTTTTGGCAATTGATGCCGTAGAAAAAGCCAAGTCTGGTCATCCAGGACTGCCAATGGGTGCTGCACCAATGGCATTTGTGCTGTGGGATAAGTTTATGCGGTTTAACCCTAAAAATCCCAAGTGGTTCAACCGCGATCGCTTTGTCCTGTCTGCCGGTCACGGCTGTATGTTGCAGTATGCCCTACTCTACTTGACTGGTTACGACAGCGTCACGCTAGACGATATTAAACAATTCCGTCAGTGGGGTTCTAAAACTCCTGGACATCCAGAAAACTTTGAAACACCAGGTGTAGAAGTAACGACCGGACCCTTAGGACAGGGAATTGCCAATGCGGTCGGTTTAGCGATGGCAGAAGCCCATCTCGCCGCAAAGTTCAACAAACCCGATGCCAAAATAGTTGACCACTACACCTATGTGATTTTGGGTGATGGTTGCAACATGGAAGGTGTATCCGGGGAAGCCTGTTCTTTGGCAGGACACCTGGGCTTGGGTAAACTCATTGCCCTGTATGATGACAACCACATCTCTATTGATGGTTCTACCGATATTTCCTTCACCGAAGACGTGGGCAAGCGTTTTGAAGCATACGGTTGGCACGTGCAAGCCGTTGGCGATGGCGACACCAACTTAGAAGCAATTCATAAAGCGATCGCAGCTGCCAAAGCAGTCACCGACAAGCCATCTTTAATTAAAGTCCGTACCACCATTGGTTACGGTTCCCCCAACAAAGCCAATACCGCAGGTGTTCACGGTGCAGCCCTTGGTGGTGATGAAGTCGCTGCTACTCGTAATAACTTGGGTTGGGAACACGAACCATTTGTTATCCCAGAAGATGCCCTCAAGCACTTCCGTAAAGCCATAGACCGTGGTGCTGAGTACGAAAGTCAATGGAATAAAACCTTTGCTGATTACAAAGCGAAGTATCCCCAAGAAGCGGCTGAATTTGAGCGGCAAATTAGTGGTAAATTGCCAGAAGGCTGGGAAAAAGCACTACCCACCTACGAAGCAGGAAGTAAAGCGATCGCCACTCGCAAAACTTCCGAAATCACCCTCAATGCTTTAGCACCCGTCCTACCAGAAATGATCGGTGGTTCTGCCGACCTCACCCACTCCAACTTGACAGAACTCAAGGGAGCAGGCGACTTTCAAAAAGGACAGTACCAAAACCGTAACCTCCGTTTCGGTGTGCGTGAGCATGGTATGGGTTCGATTTGTAACGGTATTGCTTTGCATGGTTCCGGGTTAATTCCCTACTGTGCTACCTTCTTGGTCTTTGCCGACTACATGCGAGCAGCAATTCGCCTTTCGGCATTGTCTCAAGCGGGAGTCATCTACGTTATGACTCACGATTCCATCGGTTTAGGTGAAGATGGCCCCACCCACCAACCAGTAGAAACCTTGGCATCTTTGCGGGCTATTCCCAACCTGACAGTTATCCGTCCCGCCGACGGTAACGAAACATCTGGTGCTTACAAAGTCGCCATTGAAAATGCTAATCAACATCGCCCCACTTTGCTAGCATTGTCGCGGCAAAACCTGCCCCAATTAGAGGGAAGCAGCATTGAAGGTGTGACCAAAGGCGCTTACATTCTTTCTGATAGCGAAGGAACTCCCGATATCATCCTCATCGGTACAGGTAGTGAAGTATTTCTGTGCGTTGACGCTGCTGCCAAACTCCGCGCTGAAGGTAAGAAAGTTCGTGTAGTTTCCATGCCTTCTTGGGAACTCTTCGATGCTCAAAGCGAATCCTACCGTGAGTCAGTGTTACCCAAAGCAGTTAAAAAGCGTTTAGCTGTTGAAGCTGCTTCTAGCTTCGGTTGGTGTCGTTACCTGGGCGACGAAGGCGCAATGATTAGCGTTGATCGCTTTGGTGTTTCTGCACCTGGTGGTGTGATCATGGAGAAATTTGGCTACACCGTTGATAATGTAGTCAAAAAGGCGCAAGAATTGTTGGTTTAATCAGCAACAGAATAATCTTTGATAAATTTTAGCGAGGGTGGGTGAATCCACCCTTTGTTATTTTATGAACCGCGTGGAGAGTGCTTGCAGTAAGCTTTTCTGTACCGTTGAGTAGAAATATTTAATTTATAGCGCTTCTCTTTATCGGTGTGTATCGGTTTTTTTCTGTGGTCGAGTTTTTCAACAAGATTGTGGCGAAGTCGCAACTTCTGGAAATTAAGCTTTGCCTGCGTAAATTGAACTTGTGTATACACTGTAGAATGTACTTTTTTGAGGACCTATCTTCTGCCTACCAACAACTACAGGCATCATAGAAGTTGAAGGTATTAAAAGAGCAACTTTAAAATGACTATTTACTTTTACAAAGCTTATGAGCCTTATGGCTGTTTTTCTAACTTTTCTCCCCACAGCATTAAAATCGATGGTATTCACTGGCGGACAGTAGAGCATTATTATCAAGCTCAAAAATTTGTGGGAACAACAGATGCGGTGATCATACCTGTAATCCACGCCGTTGAGACACCAGAAGAAGCAGCGGCTTTAGGACGCTGTTGCACTCGCAAGGTGCGTTTAGATTGGGAAATAGTTAAAACTAATATCATGCGACAAGCTGTACTCAAAAAGTTTCTCACCCATGCTGATATTAGGGAGGTTCTACTCACGACCGGCGATCAATTACTGGTGGAAAACTCACCAAGAGATTATTTTTGGGGTTGTGGTGCAGATCACACAGGACAAAATCATCTCGGTAAAATTCTCATGAGTGTACGGGAGGAAATTCGTAAGTTACCATTGCTTACAGTAATTTCTGAATAAGGTCGTCATTTTTTGGCAAAATTTTGAGCTAAAAACAATTTAAGGCGATCGCTAACTAAAAACTTGAGAATTCGAGTTAAGTAATTTCCAGGTAGCGGCGATTTCGTCTCATCGCCGCAATTCTTGCTTTTGTGGCTTTAACACCAGGCTTTCGATCATCTTTTTTTCCAACAAGCCACCCAGTATTGCAAGAAGTTTTAATTCTGTTAATCAAAAACTAACAACTAAACAAACAACTTTTATTGCACATTCACCCAAAAATCAGCTGTATTAACTTTACCATTACGATTAAATTGCATCCACAGTTTGTATGTTCCCGCTTCAGGAAAACTAGTTACAAAATCCACCTCTCCATCAGGAGAATCTTTACGAGCATGAGCATGAATATAATCTGATGCTGTCAAAGGAGAAGAACTTTTAATAATAACTAAATGTCCTTTTTCTCCTAAGTATGGTTGCAAATCTTTAATTGTTTGATTATTATCAATGTCTTGGAGAGCAAACTTCAAATTGACTTCTTCACCAGCCTTGAGAGTTGGTTGAGAAAAATTTAGGTTGACTTTAGTATCAGCTAATATTTTGGTATTGCTGTATTTTGCTAACTCTTGAGGTACAGGAGTTGAACCGGGCACTGTGATTTTCATAACAGTAACTTCTTCTTGTTTACCAGATGGCTTGTAATCGCTGAAAATTGTGTAGTTATTAGGTTCAGGAAAATTAGTATTAATTTCAAAACGCCCATTACCTTTGTAATTGGGATGCAAGTGATTGAAAAATTTTAAGTCATCACTCACTACAATTAAATGCATTAATTGTTCTTGGAATTTGTCAAATTTGCTGATAGATTTTCCTTGAGAATCTTGGATGTTAATTACCAAAGGTAGAGGCTGATTTGGAACAATATTTTTAGGAGCGGTTAATTTTGCTTGAGTAGAGACGTAATTACTATTACTATGATTGTTTGAATGATGTTCATAATGTGTTTGCTCAGTAGCATGTCCATTATGATTTGCTGATACTGTTGTATTTTCTTGGGAAGCAGTTTCTCCCCACTTAACTTGTGATGAGCAACCTTGATTAAGTATTAAAACTGCGATAGCAACAATTCCAGCAATAGAATATTTCATAGAAATCTTTACTCTGTATGATGAATAGGTGGCAGTATAGCTAACTAAAGTTTGTCATACAGAAATGAAATCATCATGAAATTGTTCTCTTCCTCATTCTGGAATGTACCCTGACGACTAAGGTCGACGAATCGCGATCGCATTCTTTCCGTCAACTGCTGACACTCCTCCCATCTGATTCCATCTTCCTTCAAGAACCAGTCCTCAAAAAGGGCAAAATAGCCTCTGCTACTGCTTCTGGATATTCTTCATGCATTCCCAGAGAACCAGGAAGAACGGCTGTTTGGACTCCGCTGAGTGCTGCCAAAGCGTCCATGTCAGCACGGGATTTGCTGGGAGAGGATTCTCCAATTACCACCATCAAAGGCACAGATAAATTTTGAGCCAACGTCAGAAAGTCAGCTTGGTGATGTACAGCGTCGAGATTTCCAGTTACAAAGGCAGCAGGAGCAAATCTAGCTCCTGGTTGTTGGGTATTTTGCCATTTATGCTCAATGAAACTGGGGGTGAGTTTGGCAGCATCCACGTAGACGTGGCGACGGTACATAAAACTTAAAAAAGATGGCACGGTGTTGAGCTTGTAGAGTGCTTGACCAACAATAGGCGATCGCACTATTTCTCTAAATACTCCTGCGATCTGTCGATCTACACCCATCGTCGGTAAAGGCCCACGCCAAGTTGGCGCTACTAAAACCAACCGTGAAAATACGGAGGAGTTTTTCTGGGCTAATTTTAGGACATAAGCCGCACTGTGACCAGCAGCTACTACTGTTATGGGAACATCAAAAACAGAAGTTACAAAATATTCTAGAAATTGTTCATATATAGCAGGTTCGTAATTTACAGGTAAACGAGAAGATTCTCCAAATCCAGGCCAATCTACAGCGATAACTTGAAAATGGGGCGCAAGTAACTTAGCTATCCCGTTCATTTCTTCTCGTGTAGACACAGTGCTAAAAGCAGGAAGTAGCAATAGCGGGGAACCACTACCGATAGTTTCATATACAATCTGGAATTGTTGGTTTTTCCAATTCCAGGAGATTGCTTTGACTACTCCACCGATACCAAAATTAGTAGGAGATGATAATAAATTAGTTGACATGAGACAAAGTTTTATAGTTTTTGATAATTAATAATTTCAATTATTAGTTATTTAAAAAAATTTTTCCCTATATTCCTAAATTTGGCATTCCAAAGCCTTCTTTTGCATAGTCTTGAAAATGTTGTAGAAACCATTGGCACGGGAAGGTGTGAGGCTAACGTTTAAACCAGTTTCTTGAATAAAATCTGGAGTCAGTTGGACAATTTCAGCAGGAGTAAGTCCATTCAAACCTTCAATTAAAAGACCCACTAATCCCTTAGTTAATTGAGAATCAGAATCACCTTGAAACGTAACTTTGCCATCTACTAAATCAGCCTTGACATAAACTTGGGAAACACACCCAGGTACTTTGTTTTCTGGAAGTTTATCAGCTTCTGGAAACTCCTTCAGCTTCTGACCATACCAAATTAACTGTTCATAGCGTCGTTTTGGGTCTGTAGCGCGTTGAAAGCGCTGGACAATCTTAGCAAGGTTTGGTGGTAAGGAGTCTATGATAGAGGACATAACACAATTAGCCGAGCGATCGTATCATCTTGAGTTTAGATGATTTTGCAGGTGATTGTGTCTTAATCTCTAATCCACTACACCTAATCCCCTACCCCTTATCTCTTCCAGGAAACTTCTAGCTACCCTATCCCAAATTCGGTGATCGCCTATAGCTTTTACTAAGTAATCCAAAAAAATGTTAACTATTAATGCAAAATTCAACTTTGGATTGTTTTTTTTTGGTAAGAAATTCACATTGGTATTTTTAACGCAATCACAATTGTAAGGAGAAATTCAGTTGCTGACATCTACTTTACTAGCGGCTGCAACCACACCTCTGCAATGGAGTCCCACTGTTGGGGTGACTATGATTCTCTGCAATATCCTTGCCATTTTCTTTGGCAAATTCACCATTAAATACCCCAATGCAGAACCTGCCTTGCCTTCAAACCAGTTTTTTGGCGGATTTGGAGTGCCGGCATTACTCGCTACTACGGCTTTTGGTCATATATTGGGAGCAGGCGCTATCTTAGGTCTGCACAACCTGGGAAGATTTTAAATTTTTCTACCAGAAGCAATACAAGCTGTTTACCGTATTAATATTTACGGTTAACTACTGGGTTGATGATTTTTTGTCTCCGATTATGAGTCAGAGAATTTACTCTCTGACTCTTTTTTTAGAAGTTAGTGTGAATTGACTAGACTGACATAGGAGGCTGACCGCGCATTTGACGTAAGGCGTTGAGGCAAGATGGACAGTCACACCCAAACAAAGCTATGGCGGTATCGCTTTCCTCCTCAGTAAAGTTCATTTCAATTATGTCACTGGGATTGTTTTTTTGAGCCAGTTTCATTTCTGGTTTGGGTAGTGGGGTAGGAGTGTTACTTACCCGTGTACATACCAGACGATGAGTTGCAGAGTGAGGAGACTCTACACAAGAAACATGGCTTCCTGTTGAGTTCACTGTTTGATTTGCGCGGGCTGGTTGGGTCATCATCACCATAGACAGCATAGACGCAAACAGTGCGGGGCTAGAAAGCAAGGAAAGAGCTAATTTTCTGTTCATTTACTCAACGACGTTGGTGATTAACGAAAGCAGAATAGATAGTATTTTCACATTTGTATGGCTAATGTTCAGTAAATTCTATATAAAGTTGTCTGATGTGATAACCCAAAGATTACTGAAAAAGCGAACATTGCGTTACTTGTTGTTATCCCTGGTTGCAAGTCCTGTCTTTTGTAAAGACTTATGAGAGTTCAGCTCAACTTTTAACGATTACACAGCAACAAACATAAGTGAAAGACTCAGCTATATGAAGCTAAGTTTAAGGCATCGACTAACATAATAGTTGCCAAGTTCCCAGAATGGGGCAATGGGGTGATGGGGAACTCGGGGCCCCCACTGGGGATTAGGGGCAGTGGGGAGTAGAATAATAACCACTAACTACCAACTACCAACAAACAACCACTAACAATAATGGCAAATTCTCCTACAATTTGTTGGGTATAAAAGCATAATTTAAGCTATGGCGAATCAAAATTTGATCCCTGTAATTGTGAGCGGTGCTGCTGGTAAAATGGGGCGCGAGGTAGTCAAAGCAGTGGCACAAGCGCCTGATATGAGCCTGATGGGTGCTATTGATACTAGTCCAGAACACCAAGGCAAAGATGCAGGCGAACTTGCTGGTTTAAGTGAACCTTTGGAAGTACCAATTACCAATCAATTGGAACCGATGCTAGGTTATGTAGCTGGTGAAAGGCACATGCAACCAGGAGTGATGGTGGATTTTACTCATCCTGATGCTGTGTATGATAACGTTCGTAGTGCGATCGCCTACGGTATTCGTCCGGTTGTTGGTACTACAGGGTTAAGTCCTGAACAAATTGAAGATTTGGCAAGTTTTGCAGATAAAGCGAGTACAGGATGTCTACTCATTCCCAATTTTTCTATCGGCATGGTACTACTGCAACAAGCCGCTGTGACAGCATCTCAATATTTTGACCACGTAGAAATCATTGAACTGCATCATAACCAAAAAGCCGATGCTCCCAGTGGTACTGCCATTCAAACTGCCCAAATGTTAGCAGAAATGGGTAAAACTTTTAACTCAGCAATCGTCAAAGAAACCGAAAAATTACCAGGGGCGAGAGGTAGTGTTGCAGACGAAGGAATCAGAATTCATAGCATTCGTCTACCAGGGCTGATTGCTCATCAGGAAGTCATTTTTGGCGCCCCTGGTCAAATTTATACCTTACGACATGACACAAGCGATCGCTCTGCCTATATGCCAGGAGTACTACTAGCAATTCGTAAAGTCTTGCAGTTAAAGTCGTTAGTATATGGATTAGAGAAGATACTCTAATATCTGGTTGGTTTGAATGTTTATGTCATCTGTCAAGCTGGTAATTGGTAATTGGTAATTAGCCTTTTCCCCATTCCACATTACCTATGATCAATAAAACCAACTTGGTATACATTTTCCATCTCCAATCCAAAATCTAAAATCCAAAATCCAAAATCCGAATGCTTGTCCCATTGACTCGCCAAAAATTTAATCAACTCATTCCTTTAATCGCCACTGGTCCGCAGTATAAGTATTACTGGGGAAAATTTCCGGATTTTTTACAGAGGCTGTTAATTTCTGTTGTCATTGCAGCTGTTTATGTGTTGGTAAGGCTTTTTGCCATGCCTGGTTTTGGTCCCATTCTATTTGTACTGGGAGTAATTGGTGCTTTTTACTGGCTGTGGGGACCTGTATTTTGGGCGAGTATGCGCAATGCCAAATGTCGCCGTTACAAATACAGTGGCTTTTTCCGTGGTCGGGTTTTGGATTGGTGGATTACAGACGAATTGATTGGTAAACAGGAAACCGTTGACAACAAAGGTGATTTGGTAATAGTAGAAAACCGGGAAAAGCGAATCAACCTGGAAGTAGGTGACGAAACCGGATTTACAGCCCAACTCAGAGCGCCACTACGGGTAGAGCATAAAGTAATTGCTCGTGGTCAAAAAGTAGAAATGCTGGTAATGTCAAATCGTCCAGATTTGAGCAAAATTGAAGAAATTACCGATATCTATATTCCTAGCCGGGATTTGTGGGTTAGTGATTATCCTTATTTGCGGCGAGATTATTTTCCTGAAGTGAGTCGTCGTTTACGCGATCGCCCATCAGAAAGACCCCGCAGACGTCGTCCCCCTGAGGAACAAAAGGGGAGAAGAGTGGAAGAATGGGAGTAAAAAGGAGTGTGAGGAGTATGAGGAGTATGAGGAGTGTGAGGGGTGTCACAGAGAATAATTAATAACTAATTCCCAATCCCCGATCCTCTATCCCCTCGCTTTTCCATAGGCTTGCCAAGCCAAATCTATTAGACCATCAACGATCGCAGTTGCAACTAATGCTCCACCTTTGCGGCTGTCGATTGTAATGTTTGGCGTCAGAGAATCTTGCAAGCGTTCTTTATCTTTATCTATGCTGATAAAACCTGGTGGCGTAGCAATCACCAAAGCTGGTCTTATTTCTTCTGCTTCTATTAAATCAACTAATCTAGACAAAGCTGTTTGTGCTTGACCAATTACAAATAAGCCCTCTGGATAACGTTTAGCTAAAGTTTCGATTCCCCAAGCTGCTTTAGTTTTTTCTTTTTGAGGACGGGTAGGTGTATCCATGCTGCAATATACAGCGTTAGCAAAAGTACTTTGAATATCGTAATTAATACCTACTTGTACCATCGGCACATCTACAATAATAGTTGTGCGTGAAGCTAAAGCTGCTGCTCCAGCTTGCAAAGCACGCTCAGAAAAACGAATCAAAGATTTGTACTCAAAATCAGCCGTGCTATAAATCACCCGCCGAACAATTTCATACTCGGCAGGTGAAAAGACATGTTCGCCAATCTCGCTATCAATAATTGCTAAACTCTCAGCATCAGTTATGTGCCATTCCATTGGATTTCAGCTTAAATAGTCAAGTGTCAATTGTCCATAGTTCATAGTCCATAGTCAATTGCCCATAGTCAAAAGTACAGAGAATTTCCAATTGACCATTGACCACTGACAATTGACGAAATCACATTTCCGATGCTGAAGAGCGATTGAAAAAGTTAGATAAGTAGGCAACTAATACACCGATGAGAAAACCAGCTATATTGCGAACTAAAGGTAGCCAGTCAGAGGTGCGGGATACTACAGGCCCAATACCGAAAGCGATAAACAAGATTCCCCACAGAGGAGAAAAAATTAAAGCCCATTGCCAAGCAATAACTTGTCCGTCACGCCGGGGTTGAGCCGCAAATCCACACACAATTCCACCAATGATTGAGCTAATCAAAGTCAGAATCCACTGCTCTTTAGGCAATCCAGGAACAACACGGCAACCGCCTTGACGCAAACAAGTTTCAATTGATTCTAAAGCTTGTATAATTGCTCCGTCTTCGCCTTCTTCTCGTACAAAGTATAAGTTGCCAAAGCGTGTTTGTAGTTCTACCCAAAATGTGCGGGGTAGCAACTTATAAACTGCATCGCCGACGTTGAAATTGAGAATATTACCACCACTGGCATCAGCAACTAATAAAACACTTTTATCATCAAGTTTCCAAAAGTTTTTAACTGCTAAACCAGGCGTACGGTCATACTGAGTTAAAACTCTCAACTTCCAACCGGTTTCAGCTTCAAATTGTTCTAGTTTTCTAACAAGGTTTTCTTCCTGAGCAGAGGTAAGCGATTTGGCTAAGTCTACGACTGGGGTTGGGGTGTCTGGTAGTAACTCTGGATTGTCGTAAGCATGAGCGTAAGGAGGATGGGTTGCCCAAATTGACCCTGCCAAGAAAAACACTGCACAAAATACCAGAATTCGTCGCCAAAAACAATGCTGCATGGACTTTTTTATACGATTCTCTACAGTAGACGTGAACAAGTTGTTTTAAAAGATTAGAGGAAAACTGATAATTCTTTACACTTTTTAACTTTAATCTAATTTAAGTCATTAGTCATCTGGGAAGAGATCAAGTGTCATTAGTCAATTAACAAATGACTAATGACAATTGCAAATTAAAGAGGTTTGTGTGTCGGTATACCGACAGCACGGGGAAATTTAGCTGGTGTAGTTGCAATCTTCCGCAAGTACAAACAATGACGAAGACTTTTACTCAAAGGAGTGGTAAATTGTTCAATTGCTTCTATTTCACCACCAAGCAGTTTCACAGCATCTGTTAAAGCTGTAGTTTCCTCTTCTGTCCAATTACCCCGGTAAATAATGGCTAAACCACCTTGTTTGAGTAATGGCAAAGTATATTCCGCACAAACTGATGCATTACTAACAGCGCGAATCATGGCGACATCGTAGTTTTGGCGGTACTGTGACTGCTGACCAATTTCCTCTGCTCTGCCAGTTAACGTTTTAACATTCTCCAGTGCTAACTCAGGTAAGATCTGTTCCAGAAAAGCTATTTTTTTGCGAGTAGAATCCACAAGTGTGACAGTACAATCAGGCAGTGCGATCGCTACAGGAATACCAGGAAAACCCGCACCTGTACCAATATCAATGAAGTGGTGGGGTGGTGAAGCGAAATCTTTCTCCCCAACTCTTAATAAGAGTGCAACTCCCCGCAGAGAATCCCACAGATGTTTTTCCCAAAATTCCTGGGGGTCAGTGATCCTAGTTAAATTAAGCTTTTGATTACCTTCTAAAATTAATTCATACAACCTCTGCAATTGTACTTGCTGTTTAGTGGTCGGTTGCCAATTGAGAGTTTGCTGCCATATCTCTGGCAATTCTGGTAAAGAAGGCGTGGTTGAGTCGTTCACAGTTTCACTCTCACCTTAACTTTTTTACGATTCGGCTTGGTGTCTTGGTGTTTTGGTGGTTAAATTTAAGATTTATTTTTTCACCACTAAGACACTAAGACACTAAGAAAACTATGCTTTGCAAGTTTTATTTTTAAGAAAATTTACGATAATGCGTAGTAACATAACGATTTCATATAGAAAATTAAGACATTTGTGACTAACGTCTTGACGTTGTTTATGAACGAGAACCCATTCATAAGGAACATTAAGACATTTATGACTAACGTCTTGACGTTATTTATGAACGAGAACCCATTCACCACAAACGTGAAAGCGTCGCAAATAAAAATTAAATTTATAGCGCCTACAAACTAATAATTGCTTAAGTTGCTGCTGCGAATCGTTTGTTTATTTCATCCCAGTTCAGCACATTCCACCAAGCGTCTAAATAATCGGCGCGGCGGTTTTGGTATTTGAGGTAATAAGCATGTTCCCATACATCATTACCGATTATTGGATATTTGCCTTCACTCAGGGGAGTGTCCTGATTGGGTGTAGTGACAACCTCAAGCTTGCCATCTGGGTTACGCACAAGCCAAACCCAACCACTACCAAAAAGTTTACTCCCAGCATCGTTAAACTGCTTTTTGAAATTTGCAAAACTGCCAAAATTGTCTTGGATAGCGTTAGCGATCGCTCCAGTTGGTTCACCACCACCATCTGGTTTCATAATCAGCCAAAACATCGAGTGGTTAATATGACCACCACCATTATTGCGTACCGTTGTGCGAATATCTTCAGGGACGCTGTTGAGATTACGCAGTAAATCTTCTACATTTTTGTTTTTGAGAACTGGATATTTATCCAATGCAGCATTCAGATTTTTGACATAAGTTGCATGGTGTTTGTCATGATGGAAGCGCATTGTAGCTTCATCAATGTGTGGTTCTAGGGCATTGTAATCATAAGGTAAAGGTGGTAGTTGAATTGCTCCTGAACTACCTGGGGGAGTAGGAGTAGGAGTAGGAATAGGAGTAGCAGGAGGGCTGGGAGTGGGTGTATTGGCGGAAGCACAAGCATCTAAAGCAAAAGCACCTACACCTGCACCAAGTAGAACCAAAAAGTGTCGACGTTGAAAAATCATAAGGGTGACTGAAGTAAATAAATTTAGTGAAATTAGTTTGCAGTTATTATTTTCGTAGATTTTGTCACATTAACTCCGTGATAATCGCTGTACTGCTTCTCCTTGTAGGAGTTGGTGTGCTTGTGTAAGGATGCGAGGAATTTTATCTGCATGGGGACTGCGTTTGAGACACTGGTGCAAATCTAGTTTGTCTATTTGGTCTACTTTGTTACCAGGGAACCAGTGACTACCATTGCCAAGCAGGTTGTAGCGCATTTTGGCGTAGTCTACCATATCGTAGGCGATCGCTAAATTCCACAGCCACAAAATTATTGGAATATTCACCTGTCCAGGAGTTTGTTCGTAGGTGGGCAAATTGACATGCCAGGTTTTGACCCAATCTTCTCCTAAAATTGTCATCGCTTCTTTCTCTAATCGTGCCAAAATAGGCGGCAAAATTTCTGAGGCGTTACCCAGCAAATCTAAAGTTTTTAGGTGTTCATCAAAGTCTGTTGGTTTTGCTGCGCCTAAACTGAGAGTATGTACTTGGGGATGACTCAAACAAAATAAATCGTTAAATACCATCGGACTCAAAGGGGCGCAAAGTTCGACTAACTTTTGCGGTGGATCGTATAACTTCCCTCCCTTATCAGATGGGCTAATAATAAATACACCCATGTCATGGTGAGTAGCAGCCTCAATCGCAGACCAATTAACTTGATTAATGTAATACCAGTGCAAATTAACATAATCAAATTGATTAGTGTTAATTGTCTGAATAATAATATCTGTAGGAGCATGGGTAGAAAAGCCAATAAACCTAACTTTACCTTGGGCTTTTAGCTTTTTTGCAACTTCTAAACAACCATCCGCTCGGATAGTGTAGTTTAATAATTCAGCATTGTTGATACCATGAATTCCTAGTAAATCAATATAGTCTAAACGCAGATATTTTAATGATTTTTCAAATTCCTTTAAAAATAATTTTGCATCTGCCTGAGGACTGACTTTAGTCTGAACAATCAATTTTTCACGCTTAAGTTTAGGTAAAATCCTCCCCAATTGCATTTCAGAAGTACCATAACCACGGGCAGTTTCGATATGATTAATGCCTAATTCTATTGCCCGTTGAATTGTCGCTTCCAAATTTGCCTGATTATCACCTGGAATCTGCCACTGTGGTACATCTTGCCATTTATATTGGTATCGCATACCTCCACAAGAAAACACAGGCATTTGTAATTCTGTACGGCCAAATCTTCTGTATAGCATGAAAGGTATGGGTGTGAATAAACTCAATTTGGTTGTTTGTTGTTTGAGACAAATACCAGTATATATTTGAGACAAAGTAAGCTAATGCTTATGGGATATAAATTTCAGTCTGTTTTAACGGACTTGAACTATGAAACTTGGACTTAATTTCCAAGCAAGCTATCAAATGAAGTTACTTAAATAAACATATGTCGTCCACACCCCAAGTTACACCTTTTGACCCCAGTCCAGCAAATCAGCAACCCATTGGTGTTGCAGTTGTTGGTACAGGGTTCGGTCAAAAAGTCCATATTCCTGGATTTCAAGCACATCCTCGTACCCCAGTGGTTGCTGTTTATCACCGCAACATAGAAAAAGCCCAAGCGATCGCCCAATCACAGAATATCCCTTACGCTTGTGATGCGATCACAGATATTGTTTCTTTAAAGGAAGTCCAAGCAGTTAGCATCGCGACACCGCCGTTTCTCCACTACGAAATGGCTAAGGAAGTTTTGCAAGCCGGGAAACATTTATTGCTTGAAAAACCTGTAACTTTAAACGTAGACGAAGCTAAAGAACTTTATTTTTTGGCAAAATCAAAAGGCGTGATTGCCACTGTAGATTTTGAATTCCGATTTGTACCCGGTTGGCAATTATTCTCGGAACTTTTATCACAAGGCTATGTTGGTAACAAACGCTTAATTAGAATTGATTGGTTGGGTTCCTCCCGTGCTGATGCTTCTCGTCCTTGGAACTGGTATTCACAAAAAGATAAAGGTGGTGGTGCGTTAGGTTCTTTGGGTTCCCATACGTTTGATTATATTAACTGGCTATTTGGTCCTGTACGCAGATTAAGCGCCCATTTGACTACTGCTATACCCCAACGTCCAGACACCAACACAGGCGAATTCAAGCCAGTCAATAGCGATGACACCTGCATGTTGATGCTGGAATTGGCAAATGGGACACCTTGCCAAGTTTCTATCAGTGCGGTTGTACATGCACCGCGTACTCATTGGTTGGAAGTGTATGGCGATCGCGGTACTCTAGTTTTAGGTAGCGAGAATCAAAAAGACTACATTCACGGTTTTCGTGTTTGGGCTTCTCAGCCTGGTAAACAATTAACGGAAATCGAAATTCCTAATAGATTAATATTTCCCAAAAATTATGCTGATGGTCGAATTTCTGCATTTCTGAGAGTTGTCGATCAATGGGTACGAGGAATTGATCAAGGAGAAGAAATAGCTCCATCTTTGCGAGAAGGTGTTTATTCTCAGTTACTGATGGATTTATCCCATGAATCAAATATGAAATCAAGCTGGGTTGATGTGCCTAGTTTGGAAGAGTTTTTAGGAGTTTGGTAGTTTACAAAATGTATTTTTATTGTATCGAACACCGATACAAACAGATAAACACAGATGGATTATCGGTGTGCATCGGTGTTCATCGGTGTTCGACTTTTTGCAAATTGTCACGAAGTCGGAAGAATAATAATTATCCAATACCAATACAAACAGATAAACACAGATGGATTATCGGTGTGCATCGGTGTTCATCGGTGTTCGATTTCAACAAAAATCAATTTTTCTGCCACCTATAATACCTATTTTGAGTCACAAACTAGCCCTGAGTTGGCGCAATCGACTTTTCAAATTATCCAATTTACTTTGCCATTGATTTTTCTTAACAGGTGCAGGTATCTCTGCTGCTGGTAAAGCTGGATTTAAGTTGCGGTAATATTGCCAAATTTCCCAATAAGGACAACCAGGTTGGATGCGAATACCTGCCCAATGTAGATATTGTAGTGGTTGATTGACTGTCGGATCAAATAGTACATGTTCCTTAATGTTAAAATTGGGAGTTCCTGCCCAATTGCCTGGTGCTTTTTCCTCGCGGCGGACAATGTTAAAACGGCGAGAAATCCGCTTGAGGAGCATGTAGTTAATGATTGGTTGATCAGAAGTTTTTTGAGAGAAATCAAAATACTCTGGATGAGCAGCACATTCGGCAAAAGTGTCGTATAAATCCTGTTGGGAAATGAGGTTTTTTTTAGCGCCCCAGAAACCACCATTAAAAATGTCTTTTAGTTCATTTTCAGTAAATACTTTTTCTGTTAAAACTTTAGGTGTAAAGACATTCTGAATACCGCCTAAGTGTTGATAATCGCAACAAATAAAGTCTACTTGATTAAGATAGTTGAGATTATCAATAATTTTTTCAAAGACAACAATATCTGTATCAATGTACAAAAATTCATCAAAGGGGCCAAACCAACAAGCCTGCTTACGGAATTGATTAGGGCGAGCGAAAAATTTTCCCCCAAAGGTTTCATGCAATTTCTGAGAAAGTCGGTCAATAAAATCTAAATCTTCGTAGATTCCAACTTGGTAATGTTTGCTGAGAGTGTTAGCGATATTGTGATAATTGTCATCATAAGGAATCATGATAATTGGTGTTTCTTGGTCATATAATCTAATACTGTTGAGGAGTGCGATCGCATGATCAGTGACTTTATCATTGGCAATAATATAAATTCCCCGAGTCATAAATTACACCTCAAGTTTTAAACCTAACTTTCTCAAAACTCTTGTTCTTAAACTTGGTGGTGCGTTGTAAGCTCTGGCTTTAGTAGCAAACTGGGGTCGCTGTTCTGGCTCATGCAAATAGCGATAGTGTAAGAAAATATCACGATAGGGAAAATCAATATTTTCACCATCACAAACTCTATTAAAAAGTTTGGAAGATAAACCAATATAATGCAAATAAGTTAATCTATTGCCCTGATCATAGAGAACATTATTGCGATTCTCAAATTGTGGAGAAGTTACACAACAGCCAGTAGCTTTACTTGCAGGTAAATTGAGCGAAAAGTTATAAAATGAGATATTTGCTCTCATTCTCATATAGTTGAGAACAGATTGATTAGGAGCAGCCATATATAAAACATCTGATTCCCCTTCATTTAATTTAGTCAGCAACCAATCTCTTTGTTCTGGGGGAAATATCCCTCGCCTAGAAGCGTAAAAACCAGAACAGAAAATTTCTGAGTTAATCTGCTGTTGACTAAATATCTCTAAAAGTTTGGGAGATTTTAAGTTGTAGATATGAGCAGGGTCTTTATACTGAAAGTCATAGACAACAAAATCATGATGATCCAACTGCTCAAAAATAAAATCTAGAGGCTGCATTACCAACGTGTCAGCATCTAAATAGATAAACTTTTCAAATATGCTATCTGAATCAAATGCACAGTAACGCCGATTTTCTCCCACTCTGTAAAACTTTTTAATCCCTCGTTCTTGCCAAGTTTGGATAGCAGTTGGATGAGATTGCCATACTTGCAAAGAAAATTCTTCCCAGCGAGCAAAAATATCAGGATCTTCTAGCAGAGTAACATTCTTTCGCGATGCAACTTCGCGACGCACTTTATCTACTTGATCATTATAAGCAATCACACATACAGGCACACCTGCACCAGCATTAACTTCTATGCTGTTAAGTAATGCCACCAATTGGTTATAAACTAAATCATTAGCTAAAGTATAAATTCCATTTTTCATTTTTTTAGCCTTGTTGTTTCACAAAATTCGATAGCCAATTGAGCAAATTTAATTCATGTAAAATAATTTGACGAGCCTCAGCAATAGCATCTTTGGCTTCATACCAAGCATCAGGAGTTGCAGTGATTTCTTGAATATAAGCAATACCTTTTTCATCTAAGCTAGGTAAGCGTAAAAAACTACCGGATGGTAATAATTTATCGGCAGCTGATCCACCGTAATAAATTGGTAAACACCACGCTAAAAGTGCATCCCATAATTTTTCACTGACATACCAATTATTGCCGCTATAATTCTCAATTGCCAGATTGTAATAGTACGGAGCCATACCATACCATTTATTACCTAACTCGCCTGATGATTTGGTCCAGCTAGGTAAATCTCGTCCGTAGAAATCTACTTTAATTCCACTTGATTGTAAAGACTTTAAAAAGTCTAAACGTTGGCGATGGTTAGCAGTACGGTTAATTCCAGAAGTAATCCAACTGCAAGTAGATGTCTTTTCTGGTGGTGGCATTTCATGCAAATCTCGAAAAGAATTGGCATGATACCAAATAGCAGGCATATAATCAGGAGTTGGAGCAAAATCATCAGGACCTGATACATAACCGCAATACTTTTGAGCTTCTTTGTAAGCTAATTTGTGTTTTTCTACAACTTCATCTAAAGGCGGTTCACGTAGTAAATAAATTATTCTTTCCTTAGGAATTCCGCGTAGAAAATTTTCGATTTTGACTTCTGATTTTTTCTGTCTACGAAATCTGTCCAACCAGGATTTTTTTTGGGGAGTTTTGGGAAAATTAAACTGATACATTAATAAAAAATCTGGTTGAGTTGCTAGCGCTTGCATTTGTATATTTCCCCAAACGCCAAATGGATGGGGTGTTTGTTGCCATAGCCAATCGCCTTGTTTTTCTAGTGCGCGATAGCTGCTAATCATGCCAATTGTTTTCATAATTAGTTAGTAGATTAATAAATATTTTCTCTCTGTGTTCTCTGTTTATCTGCGGTTTAAAATTTATTTATTGAACCGCACCAGACCCAGAGAAGGCAGAGGTAAGAGTTAGTGATTAACTAATTCAGGATGTAGAGATTCATCAATGTAACTAAGGATTTTGGTAGCACGATTTTCCCAGGAAAATTGTTTGACAAACTCGATAATTTCTGGGTATCCTTGTTCTTTGCGAGGATATGTTTCTAGTACCTGCTTTAATGCTGCGGCAAATTTATGCGGATTATCTGGTTCACACCAAGCAGCGATCGCGTTAGTATTTTTAAACTCCATTAGTGAAGGAATTTCTGTCGCCACAATTGGATTACCAGAGGCTAAATAATCAAACAGCTTCATGGGAGAGGTGAAAGTTGCAGCAGGACCAGAACAATGGGGATGAGCTAAAACATCAGCTGCTTGCAGTAAGGATGCTAAATCTTCGTGCAGAATATAGCCTAAAAAGCTAATGTTATCTACCTGTTTTTGTTGTGCTATTTGCTGATAATAAGCAACTTCTTTTTCATCACCTCCGGCACAGACAAATTCAATATTTGTTAATTTTTTAGCAACATCGATTAAAATATCAATGCCTTTAAATTTTCTTAATGCTCCTGAATAAACTACTAGTTGTTTTCGCCCATTTTTGAGTAGCTTTTGTCGCCATAGAGCAGCTTTTTCTGGTTGTCTTTCCATAAAAAAACGGTTATAGCCATTATGTAATTTAATCACTTTTTTTGGTGGCATTCCTTTGGCAATCATGTCATCTCGAATGGTATCGGCTACTGTGACAGCTAATTGAAATAAGGGATGATTCACGATTTCTGGCTCAAATTTTTTATCTTCGTGATGATGGTGTTCGTAAATAACTGGGATGCCATGTTTGATGGCAGCTTTGATAAAATTCCAGTTCCAAGCGTGAACAAGTTTAGTTTGGGAAAGAATATGAAATGGGAAATAATATTTTGTAGCGATGGTATTAGAATTAGTTAATTTTCCTTTGATATGGTCTACAGGCCAAGGCATTGGCAAAGGTGCTATTTTGAGTTTTTCTTGTAGATTATAGTACTTAATCAGTTCTGCTGATACTTTTCTGGGTCGAAAAGGACGAATTAAATTTAAAGGATTTAGTGCAGATAATCCTTTAGAGGGATAAGCTAAAACAGTTGGATAGCCTAAATTAGCTGCTCCATTAGCTGCGTTGGTAGATTGAACTAAACTTGCTCCTGGTTTGGGAATTTCATCTACTAAAAAAAAGATGTAATACTTTTGAATAAGAGAACTTTGCATAATTATTTAACTTTAATTATATTTTCAAAATTTTCTAAATTATTCAGAAAACATATGGCAGATTGCAGCGCTTTCTCAATAAATTCATTTTCTCGCTGAGAATTATTGTCTAGCAAACGCAAATAATTAACTATTTGATCGGTATCTGTATGAAACTCTTTGGCAATATTAACTAAGTTTGGATATTGGGTATTTGCATCTTGGGTTTGCCATTTTATTTCTAGGCTAACCATATCGTCAATCACATCAATAATGTTGAGAATTTTCAAAGCAGATTTATAAGCATCTGCAATTAATTCCTGTCTTTCTTGCGGGTTGTCCGCTAAGTTGTCAACTAATAACAGCAGAAACCCAATCATTGAATTGAGGCGTGTGCGAATTTCGTGGGAGATGCGAATTAAACCTTCTTGGTGTTTGCTGGTAGATTCTTGTTGTTCGCCAAACTGCATTGAGTACAGGCGGTAGTAATGACCGTTTTTTTGTAAAAGTTCTTCATGAGTTCCCACCTCTACTACTCGTCCTTGATCTAAGACGGCGATTTGATCAGCTTTCTGCACGGTAGACAAGCGGTGTGCAATTATCAAGGTAGTACGATCGCGACTTAAATCATCTATCGCTTCTTGTACTAAGCGTTCGGAAACTGTATCTAAGGCGCTGGTAGCTTCATCTAAAATGAGTATTTCGGGATTTTGTAATAAGGCTCGTGCGATCGCCAGACGCTGTTTTTGTCCTCCTGATAACATCACACCGCGATCGCCAATTAATGTATCAAATCCCTGGGGTAATTTACTGATAAACTCGTAAGCATTAGCTTGCTTAGCAGCAGTAATAATTTCATCATCGGTGGCGTCAGTACGTCCATAAGCAATATTGTTTCGCACCGAATCATTAAACAAAAAGGTGTCTTGACTAACAATTGCCATCCCTTTGCGTAGAGATGTAATTTCAAATTCCCGTATATCAATGCCATCAATGGTAATAGAACCGGAAATCGGGTCATAAAATCTTGGTAAAAGGTCTGCTATAGTTGATTTTCCGGCTCCAGAACTACCCACCAAAGCTAAAGTTGTGCCACGCGGTAGATATAAATCTACGTCCTTGAGTACCATTTTTTCATGACTAGGATAGGCAAAAGAGACATGGTTAAATTTAATACTTTTACTTAATTTTTTATAAGTAATACTACCATTTTTCATGAAAGGCTTATCATCCCGGCGGAGAAAATCAGCAGTTATTTCTACGCTGCTGGTTGCATTGGCAAAGCTATTGCGGAGAGTATTTAATTGAGAAATGAGTGGTAGTAATCGCAGTAAGATTAATAAATAAGTGAGTAAAACAGTTGAGAGTGAAGCAATTTCTTTTTGAAAAAATGTGCGACTTAAAATCACTATTAACAAGAGAGCAACAACTCCCATCACCTCACTAATCGGTGCGATCGCTTCGGAATTCATTTGAGAGCGAAAGTCAGCTTTTTCGCGCTCTCGAATAAATTCTTTAATGCGTTGATATTCCCTTTGCTCATTACCTGTTGCTTTAACTAATCTAATACCACTGAGAATTTCTAGAATCGCAATTGAATATGCTTTTGACATTTCACTCAGTAGTTTACCAAAAGTTCGAGAACGAGCAATTACATACTGATTAATCAACGTCACAAAAGACAACAAAACCGTAGCAGCAATAGTTAATTGCCAAGAAATCGAGATTAGTAAAGCGACAAAAACTAAGACAGTAATTCCTAGAATTATTAATTTCACTATATTGCTAATTGTAGTAGCAGCACGACCAATCTCTCCACCAAGCCGATTGATTAAATCACCAACTTTCATCTTGGCGTAATAATCTATGTCTATTTCTAGTAATAACTGTACACCTGCTTCTCGCATATCAGAAGTCAAGCGACGTGATAAATAGCTAGATGTCAATGAACTAGCGTAACTAGCTAAATTTTTTAAAAAAATTATTAGTATGATTACTCCAGCCATTAGCCACAAGCGATTATTTTCTGACATGTTATCAAACGGATAAGTAATCGCTTTGAGAATGGGAGGAGCGCTGCTAAAGTCTACTTCTTGTCCCACAATTTTTAAAATTACAGGCACAATTAAAGCCGTACCTACCCCGTTAAACAAAGCTCCAGAAAATCCTAATATTATTGTTAGGAAAATCAGACCTGGATAGGGTTTAGCAAATCTGAGTAGTAGTTTACGAGTAGACATTGGGGACTTAAATTAAAATATACTCATTCTTAACATGATTCGTGATTGATTTTTTGAAACAGCTAAAAAGTAAAATTAATCAAAATAAATAATTATGATGTTGCTGTTCCGTATTTATACGGTTGCACCCTAATAAATTGTAGATTTTGAATGGAATAATTCCACATCTCATCAAATTTTAAAATGTCTGCTATAAGTAACTACAACCGAGCAATTACCGATTTTAAGCTAGATGCCATTGCCTCTAAACTATATTTTTCTATACACCTTTGTCTAGCTCTTTTTCCACGTTCATTTGCTGCATCTAAATCTTGAAATATCAATTGAATTTGCTCGGCAATTTCTTCGGGAGAACTAGGCGCAGCTAAATAACCTGTTCCCCCTAAAATATCAGGAATATCCCCTACTTTTGTTGATAATACTGGTTTAGCCATTGCCATTCCATCTGTTAATTTCAGAGGGAATTGAGCGCGAGTTTCTGGAGTATCTCGTTGGGGAACAACCACAATATCAGCAGCAGCTATCACATCTGGCATTACATCTGCGGAAAACTTTGTTAAT
Organism: Fischerella thermalis PCC 7521; assembly: GCF_000317225.1. GTDB lineage: Bacteria > Cyanobacteriota > Cyanobacteriia > Cyanobacteriales > Nostocaceae > Fischerella > Fischerella thermalis. The sequence continues at coordinate 101,962 of NZ_AJLL01000106.1, read as the reverse complement.
TTAACTATCCAACGTCCCCATTGCTGTTGAAGTTGGCGATCGTAATCATCGTAAGGACTACCACCGACAATGACAAGTTTTAAGTCAGGCTGATTGATTTTTTCTAGTGCCATGAGAATATCTTCTAGACCTTTATAAGGTCTTGGCGCACCAGGAAACATCAAAATTTTATATCCTGATAAACCATAACGATTTCTACTAGCATTGCTGTCATATCGGGATGGATCAAATAAAGAGGTATCTTTTCCATTAGGAACAAACGTACCTCCAAATCGTTGCTGCAAAAATTGATTATGTACAGTTACAGCATCAGCCTGATTAATCAAAGCTTCCATCCATTTCAAATACAAAGGATGATAAGGTGATCTTAAAGCACCATTTGGTTTCAATAAATCCCTTGCAAATTGTCTGAGCGTCGGACGATATTGCCAATTATCGCCACCGTGCCAACTCATTTCCCAATCATCAATATCTAGAATTACTGGTCGTCGAGTATAGAGTTTTTTTAAAAGTGCAACACCATAACTAGCTGGTTGGGGCTTAATTGCGTAAATAATATCTCCATCAATACGTTTTATTAATTCACCAATTGATTTAAAAAATTTTGGATAATTAGCACCATTTATAGCCTGTAATTGGGTATTAGGAGGAATGGCTGCATATAATTCCTTTCCAAATAAAAAACCTAAAATTTCTACCTCATACCCCAACTGCATTAATGATTTTTGTAATAATGATGCTCGAATATAACCATCATTAGTTGACAGATTCCAAACTAGTATTGATATTTTTAATTTATCTTTATGCTTCATAATAAATAGCACATCTTATAGCAACCGATTAATTGTTTTTGAATAAGCATCACATAAATAATACATCTGCGTCCATCTATGTTCATCTGTGTTCGATAAAATATACACAATTTTCACACAGATTAAATCCAGAACCAATGTAAATATATTCATTTTTCCCGCCAAGGATTAGTAACTTGATTAGGCATAAAAACTTGAGCAAACTTATCAAACACCCTTGTGTATAATGACCTAGTAATATTTTTTGCATATTGAGGTCTATAAGCATAAGTACAATGAAGAACCTTAATTTCTTCTTCAATTTCGTAGCGATCTTTCCATTTACTTAAATAGTTATAGGCGGGTGGCAAAACTTTCAAATTGGGACGTACAGTTTCAATCGCAGCTGCAAAAGCTCCTTGATCTCTTAATAACAACTTATCTTGATTGCTTTGAATAATTTCAAAATACTTTTGAAATTCATTAAAAAAGCTTTTGATTTTCTCATTTTTACGAAAAGCTATCAAGCCACTATTGTATTGAATACTATTTTCTTGTAGTGGCAGACCTACGGATTGTAAGATTTGCAAAACTTTTGGTAAATTTTCTTGCTGATTACCTCGCAGTAAATTTGTAGCTTTGCTAATAACAGGTTGTACATCTTCTGTTAATAACAAATCAAATTCATCTAGATAATCAAATACGTCATTGATATCAGTTAGTAAGCAAATATCCGAATCTAGAAAAATAGTTTTATCAAATTCCGAAAATGAATATAAAGCAACTTTTGCTAAACGCGATGCTAAAACAGTATTTTCATTAGCAGGTGCTGGTTTTAAAATGACATTTTTAAAAGCTGTGAGTAATGGATATAAAGCTTTCGGAACACGGTCTATAAGAATAATTATTGGTTCTTGATGAAACTTTCTGATAGCAGCTAAAAAATGAATGCAATCTTGAAATGAGTATAATCCTGTTAAAATAGTAATAAATCCTCTTGTTTCTTTTGACATTATTTTTCCCGATAATATTTATTGAGGGCTAAAAATTTGCACTTAATTTTTATGCACAAAAGCAATATATTCGTACAAATATTGCCCTGTATATTAGTTAATTTTTGGCTCTTAATTATTTTATAATGCCAAAATAAATATCAGTGCAATTTACCAGTTAACTAGTTTTAATCGTCCTGTTTGTATACGGTCAAAAATACGATTAATTTGACGACGTTCTCCTTCATTTATTTCACCATTATTCAGTACAGTAGATGTGAGTAATGCATGATCTAGACGACTCATTTCTCCTGATGCAATAATCCGATTTACAATTGCCTCAACAGCCAATTCAGATTTATTGTTAAGAGTTTTGTAGGCAGAGTTGTAATTAATCATTTTTCCCTGATGGATACAACGTTTCATGTCAATACTCGCTCTATTTTTAACTAATTAAATAGAGAGATTACCAACATAGAAAACTATGGTGCTAGATAGATAAAACAAATATTTATTTTGCTTTATCTAAAACTTTTTGTGTTTTGAACTTGCAAAACAACCAAAATAAATCTAACTTCGTATTTGCTTTTCTACCCAGAGAAATTTTACTGATAAATTTATACCTGGTTTCTAGTTAAAAAACTAATGACCGTAAAAATACGGTTGTCAGCTTTTATTTTTAAGAAGTCTTCAAGCTATAATCAGGAAAATGTAAATCTTGTGCCGATCACCTCAAGCTTTTGCTAAGCATAGGATTGCTGGTCAATGTTGAGTATCTATTTGTGAAGGAGGCACAGTTAATGCAAGTAATCCGTTTAGAGGCACTTTCAGACAATTACATTTTTCTTTTACACGATCGCCAACAAAATATCGCTGCCGTTGTCGATCCTGCCGAGGCAAAACCAGCTTTAACAAAACTTTACGAATTACAGGCAGAACTCGTAGCAATTTTTAATACACATCATCATTCTGATCACGTCGGTGGCAACAAAGAATTGATACAAAGATTTCCACAACTGAAAGTATATGGCGGAGCCGAAGACCGGGGTAGAATTCCAGGACAACAGATATTTTTGCAACCAGGCGATCGCCTTCAGTTTGGAGATAGAGTTGGGGAAGTAATCTTTGTACCCGGACATACCCGCGCACATATCGCCTACTACTTTCCTCCTCAGCACCCAGACGACACAGGGGAATTGTTCTGCGGCGATACCCTGTTTGCAGGTGGATGCGGTCGCTTATTTGAAGGTACGCCCACACAGATGGTAGACTCCCTGAGTAAACTACGTTCTCTACCAGATTCTACGCGAGTGTGGTGCGCCCACGAATACACTTTAAAAAATCTGCAATTTGCTCTCACCGTAGATCCTGACAACCCCGATCTACAAACTCGTTACGAACAAGTAAAAACCTCTCGCAGCAAAGGACAAGCAACAGTTCCTTCCCTGCTAGGAATTGAAAAACGCACAAATCCCTTTTTACGATGGGAACAGCCAGCATTACAATTAGCAGTTAACAGTCGCGACCCGATACAAACCTTTGCACGTCTGCGAGTCATGAAAGATAGATTTTAGTTATTTGTTATTTGCCATTTGTCATTCTATCTGTATCCATCCGTGTGCATCCGTGTGCATCTGTGTTCGTCATTACTTATTCTTCCAGCTTCCCCACAATCTGAAAAAACTCGACCACCGATAAACACCGATTCACACCGATAATCCATCCGTGTGCAAGCGAGTTGGACTTTTTCGCAGTTATGGGTTGCGATCGCACCCTGCATTTCGCTAGGATCTGTAGGCTTATTGGCTATAAGCAAAAGCTTGTTGGGGAAAAAGCTACACTATATTGTGAACTATCTTGCTGAAACCCCAAGAGATTGAGATTTTAAAGGCAACAACAGAAAAAAGAAAAACAATGGCAAAACGTATACAGTTAGTTTTAACTCAGGATGTCAGCAAATTGGGTAAATCCGGCGACTTAGTAGAAGTAGCTCCTGGCTATGCTCGCAATTATTTACTCCCCAAAAGTTTGGCAACCTTTGCCACTCCTGGTATTCTCAAGCAAGTAGAACGCCGTCGAGAAGTAGAACGCCAACGACAATTAGAACTCAAGCAACAAGCACAAGAGCAAAAAGCAACGCTGGAAAAAGCAGGTAGCTTCAGCATTGCTAAACAAGTTGGTGAAAAAGAAGCTATTTTTGGTACTGTCACCAGTCAAGATGTAGCCGATATCATCCAACAAACCACCGGACTGGAAATAGATCGGCGTGGTATTACCATACCTGATATTAGCAGGTTGGGTACTTATGAAGCAGAAATTAAGCTCCACAGTGAAGTAACTGCAAAAGTCAACATTGAAGTTGTAGCCAGCTAGAATCAGTGATCAGTTATCAGCGAGTAGTGATAACTGATAATTGCACAACACATCTGTTCTCATGTATTTGTGGTGTGAAGACGTTGCAATGCAACGTCTTTGTACATTTAACATGTAAAAGAAATTTTGGACTATAAGGGAATGTAGTCACAATTAATCTAATATCTAAAATTTTATATGTCTATGTCTGAAGAACTAAATTTTCAAGGAATAGGCAATGATCGTCTACCTCCGCAAAATATTGAGGTGGAAGAAGCGATATTAGGGGGGATTTTGCTCGATCCAGAAGCGATTGGTAGGGTAAGCGATCGCCTAGTTCCAGAAGCATTTTATATTAGCGCTCATAAAGATATCTACCAAGCGGCAATTGTACTCCACAATCAAGGTAAACCTACAGATTTGCTCTCACTCACAAGTTGGTTGGCTGACAACGACTTACTAAACCGTGTTGGGGGTAGAAATAAATTAGCAACGCTTGTAGACCGCACAGTTTCAGCGATTAATATCGACGCCTTAGCCTCATTGGTAATGGAAAAATATATGCGGCGTCAGTTAATTAAAGCTGGTAATGAAATTGTGCAATTGGGTTATCAAACGGAAAGCGAATTACCTCAAATTCTCGATCAAGCAGAACAAAAAATCTTCGCCGTTACTCAAGAACGTCCTCAGTCTGGTTTAGTCCACATTTCTGATAGCCTGGTTAATGCTTTTCAAGAAATAGAAACTCGCCATCAAGGTGTAGCTTTACCAGGTATTCCCTGTGGATTTTATGATTTAGATGCCATGACTAGCGGTTTTCAGCGTTCAGATTTAATCATTGTTGCTGGCAGACCGTCAATGGGGAAAACCGCATTCTGCTTGAACCTTGGTTATAACGTCGCCGCTTTATATAAACTACCAGTTGCGATTTTTAGCTTAGAAATGTCTAAAGAACAACTGGTACAGCGATTAATAGCTAGTGAAGCAGAAATAGAATCTAGTTATTTGCGGAGTGGACGCATCAGTCAAGCCCAATGGGAACCTCTCAGTCGTGCGATCGGCTTACTTTCAGAGATGCCAATTTTTATTGATGATACGCCGAATATTACAGTTACAGAAATGCGTTCTCAGGCACGACGTTTGCAAGCCGAATTAGGTTCAGAACTAGGATTAATTATTATAGATTACTTGCAATTAATGGAAGGAGCAGGGGACAACCGCGTACAAGAATTGTCTAGAATTACTCGTAGTATTAAAAGTTTGGCTCGTGAATTATCTGTACCAGTAATTGCCTTATCTCAGTTGAGTCGAGGAGTGGAAGCACGTACAAATAAGCGTCCCATGATGTCTGATTTGAGAGAAAGCGGCTCGATTGAACAAGACGCGGATTTAGTAATCATGTTGTACAGGGATGAATACTATAATCCCGACACTCCTGATCGAGGTATTGCAGAAGTTAATATTGCCAAACATAGAAATGGCCCTACTGGAACTATTAAACTTTTATTTGATCCGCAATTTACAAAGTTTAAAAATTTAGCTAGACCAAATTATTAATAGTTAGTAGTTGATTGTTGTTTGTTGTTTGAAAAAATCAACAACCAACAACCAACCATCAAAGATCAACTATCAACTAACTTTTAACAACTCCACATCAAAAATCAGGGTGGCGTTGGGAGGAATGACACCGCCAGCACCACGAGCACCATAACCTAATTCTGAAGGGATGATTAACTTACGCCGTCCGCCGACTTTCATAGTACTAAGTCCTTCATCCCAACCTTTGATCACTTGTCCCTGGCCAATCTTAAACTTGAATGGTTGATTGCGATCGCGTGAACTATCAAACTTCTTACCGTTTTCGAGTGTACCAGTGTAGTGAACTGTAACCGTTTGCCCTGGTTCAGGAGTCGCCCCAGTCCCCTCTTCTAAATCTACGTACTTTAACCCAGAAGGCGTGGTAACAACATTAGCATCAGACATAGGAGCGCTCGCAATCAGAGTATTGTTTTCAATAACAGTAGTGGGTGCTGGTGTACTGTCTGTGACTTGGGCAGCGATCGCAGACTCTTGCTTACCACTGCCAATTTGAGCTACCACCAAAACCACAACACAAATCAGCATGAAACCCACGCTGAGTAAAATCGCTTTCAAAATTAACCCTCCCTACTTAAGCTGGTTTTAAAATTTAGCATAACTAGTAGGATAAAATTCAGTGTAAATCAGAAAGCGCCCCTAAATAGAATATTAGATTTTAGATTTTGGATTACAAAATTGTTAATAGCACAATTAACCATTAGCTATTAGCGCCAGAGCTTATTTTCTAAATCTCGTACTTGACGCTCTAATCGGTCAATTCTACCCCGCAATTCATCTACTTCTGACTGGCGTGCAACGCCTAAGTCTTGCATCATATTCCGCATTTGTCGTTGCATATTTGCTTCCCAGTTGCCCTGCTCAGACTTTAACTGGTTTACCATATCATCCATTACTGCTTTAGCTTGCTCAGGATCGAGTTTGCCATCTTTGACTAACTGATCACTCACTTGTTTCATTTTCTCTGCTACCAAGGATGTTGTACCAATACCAAGTATTAATAGCTGCTGCATCCAGTTGTTGCTGTCCATACCTAATCCCTATTAATTTTTATCTCACCAGAAACAATAACCTTACTTTTGCATCTAGCCAGAAACCAATGCCGCAAGGATAATTATCAAGGTCGGGTGATGTGAAAGCCTTACTTTTAAAAGTGAATGGTTCAAACAGCACATCACCCAGTAATTGGTAATTGGGAAGATTGCAAACAAGTTTTACCCATTACCCATTACCTATTAGCCATTACCGGGACAACCCCGCTACCAAAACATGGGCGAATTCCCCAAAATTTAATCGGGGTGTCCCCTCAATCTAGACTATAGCTCTATTGTGACAAACCTACACGGGGATTAAAAGGAGTGATTATCGAACTGCTGCGGGTGAAAGTACCACCTGAACATCGGGAACAATACATCCAAAAGGACGCCGAAATTTGGACAGCAGCACTTGCTCGTTATCCTGGTTTCCTCGGTAAAGAAGTTTGGATTAATCCTAATGACACTGGAGAGATTATTTTAGTAGTGCAGTGGGCGACAAGGGAGGAATGGAAAGCCATTCCCCAAGCTGAAGTAGATGCTATAGACCAAAAGTTTAATCAAGAATTAGGATTTCAGTCTGAGATCGTAGAGTTTTGTGAGTACCAGGTACGGAAATTTCCTAGAAAGAGTGAGGTTTGAGGATCACCCCTCTGTTAAGAAGCATCATAAATCTTCTAATACCAATTCAAAAAATATTTAAGAGCAATTTTAAGGGATAAGATCCTCGACTTCTCTAAGAAGTCGGGGATCTACTTTCTTTGACTTTTTTATCAACGTCGTCAAAATGCGATCGCATCTGATCAAAATATATGATTGAACTGTCGATCAGGAATTCAAACCACAATAAAAAATCAATGAATGACGAACACAGATGAACACAGATGCACACAGATAATTCATCTGTGTGCATCTGTGTGTATCGGTGTTCGCTTTCCCAAAAATTTTTATCTTTAACCAATCTCAAATATGGAAATTGCCTGTAATTTTGAATCCTGCCCAATAATAGGGATGACTATAAACTTTTGTATCTGCCGCCATTTGACTAGTTCTATACAGTTCTGATGCTAAATGGGTTTTAATTCTTAATCCCTCTGAAGGCATTTGCTTTAACAAATCTTCATACCATTGTCTCAGTTCTGCAGCAGTTAATTCCTTTAGCCATAATATGGCTTCACCTAAAGCGAGAGCAGGTGATATATTTTGTTGGATTCTTTGGTAAAACTCTATCATTACCAAAGTACTAGCTGGTGATTCTACAGTCCAGAGATTACTAACAATATGAGGAATTTTTAGACTCAGCAGAAAGTTTAATAAGTCACTACATTCAGTAGTTATAGTTTGAGGACAAGCTGTTGTAGTTTTGATATTGCACAAGGTAACTAGTTTGTAGTTTGCCAGTTGATGAATATCAAGTTCTGCAAGAGTGATTTTCTCTTGATTTGCTAATACTAATTCTGAGGCACACGGCTGGCTATAATTAGGAATTACCTGCCCCAAAAAGTGAAACATGTTGTAATCTTTTTGTAGAGAATTGATGACAAACTCTTTAGTAGCCCGTGCTTCTTGAATGCATTGAGAATGAGTAAATATTTGGCTTATTACTTCAGCTTCTACCTTAGCAAGTTTGAGTTTCGATGAACCTGTAGCTTGTTCAACATATAACAGCAGCTTTTCATCTGTTTTTTCTATAGCTTTGGAATTTAAAGATAAACCCATCTGAACACTTGGTAGGTAGGTAATTGTGAAATGAGAAGATACATTTAAGGATTCTTCCTCACTCGCACAGTTGAGATAGAAAAGCGCATGAAGAGGTAATTTGTGCAAATCGCGGTGGGGAATCAAAATCAATTGGTTAATGTCTTCAAGTTCTTGCACAATCGCAGAAATATTGAGAATTTTTTTGAGTTGTAGCAGTTTGCGTTCAATGTCCGAGTCCCAAGCATACTTGCTTCGGCTTTGTTCTTCTTCACCGAGACTAGAATATCCTTGATATTTTTGATGCCATTGTTCTATCCAATCTTCAAATGCACTTAAACGTGCAACTGCTTCCGGTACAGGCAACTCATCAATTGAGGCAAAATTAAGTATTGGTGTAAAAATGGGTATAGGTTCAGGGGATTTGTATTTAATAACAAAAGTGCGTAATGTACAAGGGCTAATATGCCAGTAAATTATTGCTGTTTTGGGATTAAGTAGTTGGTGAATTTCGTTGTAACTGGGTGAGAAAATTTGCTCACGCCAACCAGAAAATAGCCAAGTGAAACAAGCATTTTTGCCGTATTCGGCAATTTCCCAACCTTGTGCTAACTCTCCAAATTGTATGGCTATATCAACAGCCAACTGCCATAAACCCACAAATTTCAAAGCCAGTTGCTTTTTATCTTCGTTGCTGCGAGTCGGTTCTTCTAACAGACTTTGCAATAAATCGGTAGCACGCTTTTGGTATTGGTGGGCTAGTTTTGTTTCTCCTAAAACAACCAAGGTTTTAATGAGATTTTGTAGAGTCTCTAAATGCAACAGAGGAAAGGTTTGATCTGTCAGGGTAGTCAGTGCATTTTCATAAGCAGCAACAGCTTCTAGCCAATAATGACGGGGTACAGGATGTCTTTTACCTCGATCATAATGAGCATTACCAATTGCTAAATGTAATCTACCCCAACCTTCAGGATGGGTGTTTGGGCTAAGATATTTAAGTCCCTCTTGATAACTGGCCAATTTTCCTTCATAGCCACGTTCGTTGAGAGCATGATTATCGGCTGCGATACTACTCAATACAGGCGATCGCCATTCCACCATAATTGCGTTTCCAGCAGCGCTACCCCGACCTAGCCAAGCTTCCCAGTAATCTGGTTTAATTTTTAAACTGCCATCATAGGAGATAATCGCTTCTTCATATTGCCCTAAATAAAATTGCGCTACACCCCGATTGTACCAAGCAAGATAAAAGTCGCTTTCGATTTCTATGGCTTTGTCGTAAGAGGCGATCGCTTCTTCTCGGCGTCCTAAATTGTCCAACGCTACACCCCGGTTAAACCAAGTTAAATAAAAATTAGGGTTAATTGCTATGGCTTTATCCCATGAGGCTATCGCTTCTTCCCAATTTCCTAAACTGGCTAAGATGACGCCTCGATCAATCCAAGCTTCGTGGAAGTTGGGTTGAATTTGTGTAGATCGATCATAGGCGGCGATCGCTTCTTGGATGTTACCTAATTTTTCCTGGACACCAGCCAATCCATACCAAGCTTGGTAACATTCAGGGTTGATTTGAATTGCTTGATGATAATTGGCGATCGCTTCTTCCCAGTCGCCGATGTTAAATAATGCTACCCCTCGCTTGTACCACGCTAAATCAAACTCGGGATGATACTCAAGGGCTTGAGCGTAACAGGCGATCGCATCATGATTTTGCCCGGCTTCTGCTAAAGCAGTCCCCCGAAAATACCAGATTTCTGGATCGTGGGGTTGTAGTTGTAATGAAGCGTCAAAACTAGCAATAGCTTCAGATAACTGTCCTAGCTTTAGTTGTACTAGCCCTCGTCCAGACCAAGCTTCGTGATAGTCGTGTTTCAATTTTAAAGCTTCATCAAATGAGGCGATCGCTTCGGTAAAATTTCCTAACTCACTCAGGGCTGCGCCTCTGTTGTACCAGCCTTTATAAAAATCAGGTTTAATTCCAATCGCCCGATCATAAGAGGCGATCGCTTCTGGGAAATTTCCTAAATAAAATAGCGTTAAACCCCGGTTAAACCAATATTCATAAGCATCGGGTTTTAATTCTACGCTCTTATTGTAATATGTCAACGCTCCTGCCAAATCACCTATTTTAGCCTGTTGTAGACCTTCGTAAAACCATGCCTCTGCTTGGACACTATTGCCATTTGATTCATCGCTCAGTGCTTCAATAATCGCATGGGTATCGGTGGTTTGAATTCCCAACCCCACAGCTAATTGTTGTACTAAATTAGTACTCTGCTCTAACCTCAGCAATAGATCATCCAGTGAAGTTTCTACAATTGGCGGTGAGTTTTGCCAAGTTTCTTCTAATGCTGTAGCTGCAAGACTTTCTCTGACCCAACTTTCTTCTTCGTATTCTTGCCAAGGAGTATCCTCTTTTACCACATCTAAAGGTGGAACAAAATGATCGAGTGTTTTGCTTACTACACCATCTTCTTGGTACTCCCATAAAAGTTCCCCAAGATTGCGTATCAAATCTATCCCTGGAGTTGCCGATACAGGTGTGGGTATAGTATTTTCCTCATGCTGATTCGGCAGATTTGCGGGTAATTCTGCTTGTGGTAAAGGAATAGAGTTAGGTTTCGACTCTAGGGTTTCAAAGTCTATTGCCAAATCTTCTACATCAGTTTGCCAATATTCTCCACCTAAATTCCGTGTTAACAGGCGTATACCAATATCGTAGGCCAGGTCTCCGACTGTTCCAATCCTCAATTCACCTAATTGCACCATCCTTTCTGCCAGGTGATTATTGGGTGCAGGTGAAGATAGTAATTTTTCACCGAAGTTTAACAGCCACTCTATCCAGCGATCTGTACTGATACGATTTTCCATCCGTTGCAGATACTTGATCGCCCAGTGCTGTCCTCGCGCCTGATACACACCTTCTAGCAGTTGGGTGAACAAAAATTCCAGATCTGCGTCCGTCAGTTCTGGTAGCTGCTGTTCCACCTGATACCCCGCTACAGCCTTGCTATAAGCAGTCTGCTTTCTGCCATAGGGGGACTTCCATAACCTTTTTAGCCAATCTACTAGCCACTTGAGCATTTCAGGGACTCTTGGATGCTTTTCATATAGATTTTAGCGATCGATGTTTAAAAAAACTCATCAATTACGTAAAAACTCGTTATATTGTTACATAAAAAAATGCTAAATTTATCACAAAACATCTAACTAATTCTACAGTAAGACACTGGTCTAAAATTTATAGCGATTATCTCAGTGATGGTCAAGTGCCTTGTATACATAATTTGACACTCTCTCTTGAAAATGGGTGTGGAAGTGTAATACCGTTTCACCATAAATCTGATGCACTTGGCGAACTCGAAGACAAGGCAGAGAATTTGTATCAATAATTTGGTGAAATGGTCTAAGGGTGCAGGAGTGATAGTTTAAGTTGCGATTAGCTAACTAGAATAAGGCTTTTAAACTGTTAAATTTTACATCTTGCAAGAGTTGCAACAGCTAGGAGGCTGAGGCTTCAAACCCTTGTTAGCAGTAACATGAACAAGAAATTCTGGCTCTTGTTGATCTTGGTGCAAGACTTCCATGAGCAGAGTTGACAATCAAGCAATTAAAATTCCTTTTTACTCCTTCTACCTTTTGCCTTTCCAGACAGTTAGCAGAACTTATAACTGTGAACTCAAGTTCACGGCTTGATGCAAGATGTAAGGTATCAGACTATTCATAGTTGACGTTGTGTTACCTTAGTATTACTTGCAAAGCTAAACTCTTGAAAAATTGAGAGGAAATCATTATCGTAGTCCAAAAACAATTAATTAACTCCCAAATCAAGTCTCCTCAAGTCTTGTTGATTGATCATGAGAATAACAATCGTGGTCTTGTTGACACCCGTGAAGCTCTAGAGCTAGCCCAGAGTGTAGATCTTGACCTAGTTGTAGTCTCTCAAGACAAAGATACTCCTGTGGCGAAGATTCTCAACTATGGTAAGCTTCAGTATCAAAAGAAAAAACGTCAAAGCCAGAGTGCTAGACCCACGGTCAAGGAAGTACGATTCCGTCCAAATGTGGGTGCGGCTGACTACAATTTACGTATTAGCCAAGCGACTCAGTGGTTGAGTAAAGGTGATTCAGTAAAATTTGCCATTCGTTTAAGAGGTCGAGAACATCAATATCGTGATCAAGCTGGAAAATTACTAGACCGTATTGTCAATGATCTTACTTCAGTGGGTAAAGTCCAGTCGCTTGATAAACGTTCACTAATTCTTCAAGTCATTCCTGCCTAAATTTATCTTTTAACAATCTCGTTAGAAAGTCCCTCAATGAAGAAATTGAAGTGAAAGAGGGTCTAATAATATTCAATGAGCCAGACGACCAATCCACAAATCAAAATTTTTTCTAGTGGAATGGGCCTCTGGCTTGTTATCATTTAGATGATAGAATTGATAGCTGAAGACTGATAACTATTTAAAGCCAGTCTCGATAAGCTGAAATTTCATTGACACTAATTTCAAAAGGCATCCCTTTACCAAAGGGAGGATAGACGCGAAGATTGGCGTTATTGTTAAATTTTTCTAACTTGCTTCCTAGTTGGGGAATATTATTGACTATATGCCAGTAGGTGACTATATCTGGGCAGTCAATTACTAATTTCAGACTACCGTCTTTGGTCGTGAGATACCACTGACAACTAGATAATAATACTTGTGTGATGCGATCGCACGCTTGAAAAAAGCACGCACCTATTGACTGTTCTAGTTCCAGATACAACATTCTATCCTGTGGCGTCACCTCGTTGGGTGGCATGTCATCTGGAGGCAAGAAGGGTTTCTTCATGATATTAGCCCTTGATTCAAAATTTGTTGGTGGTTAGTAGATAGTAGTTAGTAGTCAATTTTTCCCACTAACCACTAACAACTAACAACTAACCACTAACCCTTTTCAGACATAACTTCGCACTTCTTGGTTGTAGCGGGTTAAACTTTCGAGATTTTTTTGCCAATCAAAAGCTGAGGGTTTAAGTGCCAGTGCATCTATATTTAATTCGTCCTGAAATCTTTTGATTTTGTCGCGACAAGTTGCTACGTCACCAATAATTGAGTTCTCAATCAGGTAGTCTTCTTCAAAACAAATATTGTGGCGATCAAAAGGCTTTTGATGCTGGTTGCCGTGATTTTGATTTTGCATCACGACAGCAGCATTGGCTTGCATTTTTTGGCTAAATTTGCGGATAAAAGGTAAAGCCTCACTCACTGCCTGATCATAGGTTTTAGCAACAAAAAAGAAGCGTGCCAACATCAGTTTCTCAGAACCACTGGAATTTAATGTCCGATATTTGATAACAGTGTTTTTCAATCTCTCTAGGGAAAAGGGTGGCCCCCCCATTAAACCAAAAGAATGTTTGGCGGCAAAGGTTATCCCCTCGTCATCACCACTGGCAATATACACAGGTATCTGTTTCTGCAAAGGTTTGGGGAAAATTGTGATGCGATCGCAATGATAGTAATTCCCCTGAAAGGATACATCTGTTTCGTACAAAAGTTTATGAATTAATGTCATCGCCTCTAAAGCTTTGGCACGAGATTCACCCATAGGTGTGGCAAAATGCCTATTGTGTTCAGGGAAAGGTCCGCCTTTGGCTATGCCAAAAGCTAGTCGTCCACCACTGAGGTGATCGAGTGTGGCAATGTCTTCTGCTACCTGGATGGGGTTGTGAAATGCCAATAATACCGCCGCCGAACCTAAGCGAATTTTGGAAGTCACGCCCGCTAAGTGTGCCATCAATACCAAGATTGAGGGACTGAGATTGAATTCGTTAAAGTGATGTTCTGTTACCCAAGCTTCATCAAAACCTAAACTTTCGCAGTGTTTTACCATCGCAACTTGTTCAGTAATGGCGCGATGGGCGTCTTGATGATAGTTTTCATAATTGCAGAAAATTCCAGTTCTCATTGCGATCGCTATTATTCAGACATTGCTACCCAATGCAAATCTAACCACAAGCGCGGATCTGCTTGCTTGATTTTCGACATGGGATCACGTAACAGTCGCGAGGCATTCAGGAAGACTACCTGAACTAACCCCATGTTCTCTGCTAAATCTCGGAGCACTTCTTTGTGGGCTTGCACACGGGGCATCATTTCGCCAGGACAATAAATCCCTATGTAGCGCAAACGTTTGGGAGGTCGTCCCCAATAATTGGTGATGACTTTGACATAACAGTCATCTAACAATTCTCCGACTTTGGGGTAATATTTTTTGACGATCCTCACATATTCTTTGGATAATATATCTTCTCTAATCATGACAAAACCTATTGCAATCAGGCAAGAGTCAGAATTAGGGATGAAGAATGAAATTTAATACTTCATGCTTCATTCTTAATATGCTTTCAATTGGTCAATTAAGTCAGCAACCATGCCCTATTTTTTAGGGTTTATCACATTATTAATATAGCATGATTTAGTCGTGTAAATATGACCAAATCATAGAATAAATAATAAAATATATTAAATTTATAATTAAAAAATATAATTTTTTAATTACCAATTCATCATCAAATAAAAGTTTGTAGTGAAATTAGCAAAAATCACTACAAACCTAACAACACACAAGCAATGTATAAAAATTTTATTTTTATTTCTACCTGCTAACGAAAATTACGCTCTGACACTAATACTTCAGCTACCAAACTTGGTAATTCTGTCAGATCAGCATATCCTTCTGAACCATGAATTGGAGATATAAATGTATAATCTGGATCACATTCTCCTGTGTCATAAACTTGCACATACCACCGATCAGGAAATCCCTCTACAGCTATTTCTACAATGTACCAACTCATGCCAATCAAACGAGAATTAACAATGACAAACCACTCTCTATTTGCTTCTAAAACGTTCCACTCAGCCATGAGAAACTCTAAAGCGATTTGTCCTGCGTCAGTTGCAGTTAATAACATCTTTACTCCTTATTTGGAACATCAGGAATTTCAGGATATAACCCTAACTGCTTAGATAATTCACGGGCAACATGAATCAAAAACTTTGCTCCATCATCATTGCCTTGATGTGCAAATACAGCTGCAACTTGTAACATTGTTTGTATTAAACCGGCATCAAGTAATTCTGGCTGAGTTTCCAAAACTTCTGGTTCCTGACCATTAGGACAGCTAAGTAACTGATCAATCAAATCAAAGTATAGATTTTGGCGTTCTTCTGTCATTGTCATAAATTTATTATGTATTGCTTATTGCTCAATGCTTTCCTGCCATAATTTTTCCAACATTTCCACTTGTTGTTGAAAAATTCCAGCCCGATAAACTAGATACCTGTCGTATAAAAAAAAGAATATTCCCAAAACTATAGGGAATAACAAAAAGAACCATTTCAATAAATCAACAACTTTATATATTTGAGTGTAAGTGAGCAAAATATGTAGAAAATTAGTATCAAATATTTTGATTTTATTTGTATCATGGGCAAACTTTTGACATTCTTGCTCAGGAGTTAACAAATCAGTATGTTGGCTACTAATAATACGAAATACACCTGTTTGCATTTGTTCTACTTTACAGGTTAAATGCTGTATTTCGACTAGCTGCATATGTTGTTCAAAAACCAAACTCAATACTACTAGCTCAGGTGAAAGCACTATCAAAGTCAGTAAGCAAACTATAAAAAACTTAGACATTTGTAGTCTCATTTTGGCTCTCCCTTGCTAGGTAGTATGCACCCCGTGAGACAGTATCTTTTTGTCTGAATTGACCCTGTGGAGTAATTAAGGTATGAACACCCAAAAGTTAAGCCCAATCAGTTAACAGTTATCAGTGAACATATAAATGTGAAAACTGATAATCACAAGAAAGTAAACAATCACTATTGTTTAACAAGCCGAATTTTTACCAGAGAACTTACACATTCCAAGCCACTCATATATTAGTTCATCTACTTTACATTTGTGAGGGCTTAAGAAGTCCCCCCTTTGCAGGGGGGGTAGAGGGGAATCTCTGCGTAAATCCTATATGTTTTATAGCAGCTGCCTTAGCCGAGAAGAGCTGTTTGCAGCCGGATCAAGATTATTAAATTAATTAAGTTTGTACTCAAAGCTAATAATTGCCATTTAATCAGTGTTTAAAAAATATTTTGGGGGATGGGTGCTAGTATTTTGAGGTATAGGGACTCGCATTTTCCAGATAGGGTACTGGCATTGATGTACTCAGTCAGCAATTTGTAGAATTCAAAGGTCGAAAGTCAAAATTCAAAAGAGAAAATTATAATTTCACTTCTATAGATAGTACTCATTCTGAAATTATTGAAAAAATTGCCAAATTTTAGTAAGAGAAAAGTCAGAGTTTCAAGAAAAAATAGCTAAGTAAATATACACTTAATTAACATTAATAAAGATAAAAAAATATATAATATCATTTTTTAATGATTTTCAGAGAAAAGCTTTAAATTATCATTAAAAATTACAGAAATCAACTAAATTCTCTTTTAAGATTGTTTGGTTGTTGATGGTTAGTGGTTAGTTGTTTACTCCCCACTGCCCCTAATCCCCAGTGGGGGCCCCGAGTTCCCCATCACCCCATCACCCCCATTCCCCAACAAGGAGTTTTATTCGTGCGAATTGCCCGTGACGTGACTGAATTAATTGGACGCACGCCATTAGTCCAGCTGAATAAAATTCCCCAAACAGAGGGATGTGTGGGCAGAATTGTTATTAAGTTGGAAGGAATGAACCCGGCTGCTTCCGTAAAAGATCGGATTGCTGCGAGTATGATTACAGCAGCAGAAACTGCTGGATTAATTGAACCAGGAAAAAGTATTTTAGTAGAACCAACATCCGGAAATACGGGAATAGGATTAGCAATGGTGGCGGCGGCGCGTGGTTATCGTTTAATTTTGACTATGCCCGAAACCATGAGTATAGAACGACGAGCCATGTTAAAAGCTTATGGTGCAACTGTAGAATTAACACCAGGAACAGAAGGAATGCGGGGAGCAATTCGCAAAGCCGAAGAAATCGTGGTTAACACTCCCAATGCTTACATGCTGCAACAGTTTCGCAACCCAGCTAACCCCAAAATTCACCGCGAAACCACAGCTGAAGAAATTTGGACAGACACAGATGGACAAGTAGACATTGTCGTCGCTGGGGTGGGTACTGGTGGAACAATTACGGGCATAGCTGAAGTTATAAAAGCACGTAAACCAAGTTTCCAAGCGATCGCAGTTGAACCCCAAAATAGCCCTGTACTTTCTGGTGGACAACCAGGATCACATAAAATTCAAGGTATTGGCGCAGGATTTATCCCTGAAGTTCTCCGTACAGACTTAATAGATGAAGTGATCGCAGTCAGTGATGAACAAGCGATCGCATTTGGGCGACGTTTGGCGAGGGAAGAGGGCTTGTTATCGGGTATATCTTCGGGTGCAAATTTGTGTGCAGCAATACAAGTAGCGAAACGACGGGAGAATGCACAAAAGTTGATTGTGGTGATTCAGCCTTCCTTTGGAGAGCGTTATTTGAGTACACCGATGTTTCAGAATTGGTAATTGGGGATTACTTAACCCTCTGTTAAGAAGCAAGACCCAGGGAAGAAGTCAGACGGCATTTGTACCTGCTCAAAAAGTGTAGATTGCTGGATCACGATCCCATGCTATTTCCATTGCATAGAGAACCTTGCTACAAACAACAAAACTTGTAAAGATACGTAAAGCTAAAAAAAGAAACTTAATGGCAATGGGCAGAGTGCAACGCTGAACGTCACCCACTGCGGTAGTCTAGATGAAGTGAATTTATCTCTGCCCTTTGACATAATTGGTTTATGACATCAGTGGTTTCCAGTCCGAGCCGTACAATCCGCATTGGTTCTCGTAAAAGCCAACTTGCTCTAATTCAAACTTATTGGGTACAAGAACAACTACAAAAAAGCTTTCCCGATATTACTTTTGAAGTCCACACTATGGCCACCCACGGCGACAAAATCTTGGATGTGGCATTAGCCAAGATAGGTGATAAAGGACTGTTTACCAAGGAACTCGAACTGGGAATGATCAATCAGGAGATTGACTTTGCTGTTCATTCTCTCAAGGATCTGCCGACTCGCTTACCAGAGGGTTTAGTTCTAGCAGCAATTACAGAACGGGAAAATCCCGCCGATGCGCTTGTGGTGCATGAAAAGCACAAAGACAAGCAAATTGACACCCTGCCAGAGGGAGCGGTGATTGGTACATCTTCTCTGCGTCGCCTAGCACAGTTACGCCATCGCTATCCCCATTTCACATTTAAAGATGTGCGTGGTAACTTGAACACACGCATGGCCAAGCTAGACGCTGGTGAGTACGACGCTTTGATTTTGGCAGTAGCTGGATTGCAGCGTTTAGGAATGGGCGATCGCATTCATCAAGTTCTCCCCAAAGAAGTTTCTCTACATGCTGTTGGTCAAGGTGCATTGGGCATCGAATGCCGTGCTGAAGATACAGAACTGATATCCCTGCTCAAAGCCATCGAACACCCCGAAACACGCGATCGCTGTCTAGCGGAACGCGCTTTCTTGCGGGAACTAGAAGGTGGTTGCCAAGTTCCTATCGGTGTAAACACTGAAGTAAAGGATAATAATTTGACTTTAACAGGAATTGTCGCCAGTGTCGATGGTCAAAAAGTGGTCAAAGACACCATTTCTGGCGCGACCAAAGACGCAGAACAGCTGGGTATAGAACTAGCACAACGGATGCGGGGACAAGGAGCGCAGGAAATTTTAGATCAAATCTTTGCTGAAATCCAGCGTGGTTCTTAAATCAGTGAACAGTGATTCAGTTATCAGTGATTAGTCAACAGTTACATCTGAATGTAAATCCACACTGCATTCAGATGACTAAATGCACACGAATCATCTATCTATGTGTATCTGTGTTCATCAGTGTCCATCGGTGGTCGATTTCTCAAACATAAAACTTGTTGTGTTTTGAACTCAGATTAGGCATCAGTTAGAAAAATGACAACTGGTAACTGATAACTGTTATTGTGGTGATATTAAGAAAAATTACAGTTGCTAAGCAGGTCCACCAAATTTGGCTGACAGTTTAGCAAGGAAAATTTGAATACCTAGGCAAATTCGGGGAAGCAAAAATTACCATGCGGATTCTATTTGTTGCAGCAGAAGCAGCTCCGGTTGCAAAAGTTGGCGGAATGGGTGATGTCGTTGGAGCATTACCTAAAGTCCTGAAAAAAATGGGGCATGACGTGCGGATTTTCTTGCCTTACTACGGCTTTCTGCCAGACAAAATGGAGATTCCCAAAGACCCCATTTGGCATGGATATGCCATGTTCCAGGACTTTTTCGTTTACGAAAGTGTTCTCCCTGGTACTGATGTGCCATTGTATCTATTTGGACATCCGGCTTTCTGGCCCCGTCGCATCTATGCTGGAGAAGATGAACACTGGCGGTTTACTTTGTTTGCCAATGGTGCTGCTGAGTTTTGCTGGAATTACTGGAAGCCAGAAATTGTTCATTGTCACGACTGGCACACAGGTATGATTCCTGTTTGGATGCACCAGTCTCCTGATATCACTAGTGTGTTTACAATTCATAATCTGGCGTATCAAGGTCCGTGGCGCTGGTATTTGGAAAAAATAACTTGGTGTCCCTGGTATATGCAAGGACACAACACAATGGCTGCTGCGGTGCAATACGCCGACAGAGTGACTACTGTTTCCCCGACTTATGCTGAACAAATCAAGACGCCCACCTACGGTGAGACTTTAGAAGGTTTAATGTCTTTTATCAGTGGGAAATTATCGGGGATTGTCAATGGCATTGATACTGAAGTTTACGATCCCGCAACTGACAAATACATTGCCCAAAACTTTACCAGCGACACCCTAGAAAAGCGCAAAGCCAATAAAGTTGCTTTACAAGAAGAAGTAGGGCTAGAAGTCAATTCGAGTGCCTTTTTAGTGGGGATGGTGACACGCCTAGTAGAACAAAAAGGTATTGATTTAGTGTTGAATATTCTGGATCGGTTTATGTCTTATACCGATGCCCAGTTTATTATATTGGGTACAGGCGATCGCTACTACGAAAGCCAATTGTGGCAGATGGCATCCCGCTTCCCCGGACGGATGAAAACTTATTTACTTTATAATGATGCCCTAGCCCGTCGTATCTATGCTGGTTCTGATGCTTTCTTAATGCCTAGCCGTTTTGAACCCTGCGGTATTAGCCAAATGATGGCTTTACGCTATGGTTCTGTACCCATTGTCCGTCGTACCGGAGGATTAGTGGACACCGTATCGCACCATGTCCCCATCCATCATAGCGGTACTGGTTATTGTTTTGACCGCTATGAGCCGTTGGATTTATTCACTTGTATGGTTCGCGCTTGGGAAGGCTTCCAATACAAAGATTACTGGCAAGATTTACAAAAACGTGGCATGGGTCAGGATTTTAGTTGGTATCGCTCAGCTAAACAGTATGACAAACTGTATCGGTCGATACTTGGCTTGCCGGAAGCAGAGGAACATAAAGAACCTGAAACGGAACAACCTGGTTTGATTTTGAAATCTTGATCGAAAATAGAGATTTACTGAATTAAGAGGGGACATTAGTTATCTAATCCTGCTCCTCTTTTAAAGATTGCAGTTTCTTAAGTGCCTCTTCTACATGACCTTTAAAGTTGAATTGAGAGTTGAAAATGTGCTGTACAATTCCATTTTGATCAATCACGTAGGTGACACGACCAGGAAGAAGACCAAGAGTCGTCGGGACACCATATAGTTTGCGAACTTGGTTACTTGTGTCACTTAATAATATGAAGGGCAGCTGGTGCTTGTTCGCAAATTTTTGGTGAGACTCTGGGGAGTCGCCACTAATGCCAATAACCTCAGCACCAGCATCCTGGAAGACTTCATACTGATCTCTGAAGGCACATGACTCTGCTGTACATCCTGGCGTATCGTCCTTCGGATAGAAATAAAGAACGACACATTTGCGACCGCGATAATTACTGATGCTAACTAATGAACCAGACTGGGAGGGCAGAGTAAAATCGGGAGCAATATCTCCAACTTTGACTGACATATGTGTTGAGCAAAAAAACTTAATATATATGACCAATATTTAATTATCCGAGTTTACTGTATCACTGCCAAGAAACTGGTTCGTTCTCGCAAAAGAAAGTTGTCAACTAGCACGATAAGCGAGGCGCAGACTTTGTACAAGAATAATCAGAGATGCGATCGCCATTAAAGTTCCCCAAAACCAGTAAGGTAAAAGTAATTGTTGCTGAATTTGAGCTGTATCGGATAAACCTAATGGGCCTGCACTGTAGCTAAATAAATAATCGAGTTGCTGATATGTACTCACACAAGCTTGTACACCCAAAAATTGCACAGTAAATCCCTGTAACCAGCGTGGTGCTTTCAAACCAGTACCCAGAATACTTAAACCCAGTAAAGGAATTGCCACTAACCCAAATAGGGATCTGACCCAAATTACCGTTGATAGCAGTAAAAAACCACCTAATATTTTTAAACTCCACGAAGCAGTTTTAAAATTGCGAGAAGCCAAGATTAAAGCCGCACCAGCAATAGGTGGCCCCATGGGGCCAGCTGCTGCAACTACAACACGACTAAGAGAACCTAGGAATAATCCACCGTTGTAGCTATAATATGCGACACCAGATCCATTGGAAAAAATCAGTAATTGTTGAAAATTACCGCCCAGAATTAAGGCCATCAAGCCATGACCCATTTCATGAAACCAAGTCGCTAGGATAGTAAACGGGTATAAAATATAATTCCCTGCCGGAACTTGCCACAGAATTATGGTCGCGATCGCTGCTCCTATTAGCCAGGTAAGCCCCATGCGTTCAACCTCTGGTGGAGCTTCGTTAGCTAATAGGGATTGATTTTCTTTTTTTGATTCCCTCATGGGTTATCCGATTTTAGATTTTAGATTTTGGATTTTGGATTTTGCCCACTAATAGAGTTTTTAAAAGTCGTCCACCTCAAATGTTGAAGTTGCTTTTTTATCTATCTTAGCTGCTTGGTGGAAGTGGAGATGGGGTGATGGGGAGTAAGTATTAAACAACTAACAACTAACAACTAACCACTAACCATTCACCTTTTCCTGGGTAAACTTTCAATTTCTTGATCTGATTTTTCTCCAATCTCTGTTTCTCTTTCTGCATTTACGAGGGTTGGCAAGCAACGCTGGGACTTGCTAGCTGGTGTGGTTGTCGTTATTCCTAAACGAATTTGAATTTGCGGTCCAGAACGAGCAAGGCGGAGGATGACTCCATCGGTAACTGGTACTCTCACAATTGCTTTCCCATCGACATAAGTTCCGTTCGCACCTAAATTGAGGACTTCCCAGCCATTGTTTACTCGTCTTAATTCTATATGGCGACGGGAAACCACAGCACTATACAGAACAACATGGTTATCCGCCGCTCGTCCGATCAAAATGGCTGGTTCGTCGTCTGCAAAAGTCCAACTTTGGGCTGGAACGGGTTGTAGTGGGTGCAAGAGGATAAGTGTAATCACGCGCTAGGCTTGTATCAATTCTCCTCCACTATAACTGAGCATTTAGGAGATTTGAAATATGAATGTCACTAGATCTCCTTTACCTAAACTGATGCGATCGCCTGGTCTCAAACGATGCCTGTTTCCAGGTAATAAGGGCAAATTATTGATGTATGTGCCGTTAGAACTGCCTACATCTTCTATATAATAAGCATCTCCCTCAACACGAATATCTGAGTGTATCCGTGAAACAATTTCTGAGTTGGGAAAGCCAGAAACATCCACGTCAGGCGGAATCCGGTCATTAGGCTTACCGATATGAATTACAGACAGATTCTGTGGCAACTCAATTTGCCTATCTGTTTGGACATGGACAAGCCGGGCAGTTACTTGCTGTAATTGCGTTCTAGCAGGTGATGGTGCTACAGGTTGTGCTGGTGGCGGAGGTGGTGGCGTGGGTTGTGGTGCTGGTTCACTTTCACTTGCTAGTACTGGACTCTCTTGTTCTACAGCTACTGGTGGCGGGGCTGCAACGGTTGGAGGTGGTACAGCAACTGGTGGTTCTGGGGGTGCTGGTGGTGGAGACGGGCTAGTTTCCTCAGCATGAAAAGCTGGAATTGGAGGTGGTGGTGGACTGCTTTCTACTGAAGGAACTGAAGGAAATGCTACAGCCGTTGGTGGCAAAGGTGGTGAGTCAGGCGTGGTATAGCTGCCAGATCCACTCACTGATGCAGGTTGTGGTTGTACAAGTGGATCAGGTGAAACTAACGGTTGGACTTCCACTGGAATATCAGGTGCTACAGTTGCTGCTACTGGCGTGACAGTACCTGTACGCAGGTGATAGCCACACTGCCCGCAAAAAGAAGCATCTGCCTGCACGGTTGCCCCACAACTAGGACAGTTAGTAGTCGCTGGTAAGGGGGTATAGCAAGCTTCACACTGGGTAGCGCCATCAGGGTTGTGGTGATTGCAGTTAGGGCAGACGATCATGGAAATTAAACCTTTGTTTTAGGTCATCGTACAATAGTGCTGGCAAGCAGAGGCACAACTCTAGCTTCCGATTTTAACAATTACTTTTGAAGGCATGAGGCAGAGAGCAGGAGGCTCAGTTGGCAGAAGGATAAATTAATTTTTAATCCTTCATAATTCATAATTCATAATTTAATTTCATCACCTGCTGCTGCATCCAGTAGCCACCAAAGTTCTCCTTGAGGTTGAATGAGACGGGATGGATAAGTAGAGTTATCAGCTTCTGGTGCGAAAACTTGGGTAAGGGCTGGTTTTTTGTTCGCGCCAGCAACTACGAAAATAACGCATCTAGCCGCATTAATAAATGGATAGGTAAAGGTAATACGAGGATTACCATCTTTGTTGCCTACAGTAATTAAGCGATCGCGTACTTTTAGTGCTTCTGTGTGCGGGAACAAAGAAGCAGTATGGGCATCATCGCCCATACCCAGCAAAATCACATCCAAAGCCGGAAATTCTCCAGGTTGACAATTAAAAAACTCTTGCAGTTCCTTTTCGTACTTAGCCGCAGATACTGTTGGATCACCTTCAGTTGTGGGTACAGCATGAATGTTTGCTGCTGGTATATCCACACGATCTAACCAAGCACGACGTGCCATACCTTCATTACTATCTGGATGATCCGGCGGAACGTAACGCTCATCCCCCCAAAAGACATGAATTTTATCCCAAGGGAGATTTTGGGTAGCGATCGCTTCATACAATGGTTTGGGTGTACTGCCGCCAGATAGGGCGATGGTAAATTTTCCTCGCTGTGCAATAGCAGCGTTAGTTTGCGAGAGGATTAATTCTTGAGCCCGCGCTATTAACGCTTTTTGATCTGGTAAAACCTCAATTTTTCTTGTCATCGCTTCCTCATCAATAATAGGCGATATCCAGCATTACATAGCGAAATTACTCACCTCGTGAAGTCAATAGTCAATGGTCATTTGTCAAAACTCTAGACAATTGACACTTGAGTCTGGACATTAAACTTCTTGAAGGGTTTAACACTTGTTTATTCAAACCAATTACGGCAATTTAATAAAATCTTGCCGAATCTTAATAAAAATCATCAGTAACAATGACAGTTATCAGCTATCAGTTTTTTAATTGTTCACTGTTAACTGTTCACTGATTTTCTTATCCTTGATATATTTGATGCCAATCAGGGATCGCTTGTCGTTGGGCAGCTAATAAATTTTGAATTCCTTTTTCAGCAAAATCTAGAAGCTGATTCAACTGGGAACGGCTAAAACAGCCTTCTTCCGCAGTTCCTTGAGCTTCAATAATTCCTAAATGCTCATTCATCACCACGTTAAAATCTACTGTAGCGGCAACATCTTCAACGTAGTTTAAATCTAAAAAAGGCTCTCCCTTTAATAAGCCTACAGAAACAGCTGCCACTTGTCCAACAAGGGGCGATCGCTCTAAAACCCCTTGCTGCAATAATTTAGAAATTGCATGTGCAAGAGCAACAAAACCGCCTGTAATCGCTGTGGTTCTGGTGCCTGCATCTGCTTGTAAAACATCCGCATCCACAGTCAGCGTACGTTCTCCCAGTAATTCTAAATCTACTGCTGCTCGTAGACTACGTCCGATTAAACGTTGGATTTCCTGAGTCCGTCCAGATAATTTCAAAAATTCTCGTTCTTGTCTTTGGTGAGTAGCAGTTGGTAACATACGGTACTCAGCAGTAAGCCAACCTTTGCCAGTACCAGCAAGAAACTTAGGGACTCCTTCAATCACACTGACAGTACACAGCACCTTCGTCTCGCCAGCTATTGCCAAAACCGAACCACAGGCAAAGCGAGTAAAGTCTTGATGAAAGGTAACGGGACGGAGTTCGTAAGGTTGCCGACCGTCTGGACGCTGCCAAACCATTGCAGTAGCCTCAAATTTTATAAGACACTGCCTTCAGAGTATCCTTTCAGGTCACACTTTGAATAAATTTAAACAACTATCTAAGAATTGGGGTGGTGGGGAGAATAAATAGTGACAAATGACCACTAACCACTGATGTAGAGACGCGATGTTCCTCGCGTCTCTACCTACTAACAATCAACCACTAACTTAACAAACAGAAAGCAGATTCATAATACTGTGTAACACCATTTCTGGTGATTGGTCGCCGTTAATGGTTAGGAGGCGGCGGCGACGGTCGTAATATTCCAAGATCGGAATGGTGCGATCGTAAAATAACTCAACGCGACGTTGGACAATTTCTGGTTGATCATCTGGAAGAGAACGTCCTAAAGCACGGCTCACCATAACAGCTTGTGGTACTTGTAGATAAATTGCCCAAGTTAATTGTTGTCCTAATTGATCCAACAAAAAATCTAATTCTTCTGCTTGAAAGGCTGTACGAGGATAACCTTCTAACACCCAACCACGTTTAGCATCAGGCTGCTTGAGTTGAGTCAGGATAAATTCAATAATCACCTCATCTGGTACTAACTCCCCTGTTGCCATGTATGGTTGTGCAAAGCGACCCAAGTTGGTAAAGTTAGCAATTGCTTGACGCAATAGCTCACCTGTTGCGATCAAAGGAATTTCTAATTGACTACATAGCTTTTGCGCTTGAGTACTTTTCCCAGATCCTGAACCTCCCACAATCACTAATCTCACAACACTAAACTCCTGGTCTTGTCAATTTCACAACTGTCTAAGTCTGTTTTGCTGAGTTAAAAGAAAATTTAATATCTGAAAAATTCCGGAATTTTTCAGATTATTTAGCGATTTACCTAAATTTCTTCCTTTGATTGAAATTGGAAATTATGTGTTTTAATTTTTACCAATCTTTTCATAAGTCAAACCAAAAATAAAATCTTTACAAACCTTGACTTGAGTACAGAGGTAGTGTTTGACTAAGAATGCAACTTGCCAAATAAACTACATATCCTAAAAATAGTTTGATTATACAAGCAGACTTACCAGAACAAACCTCCGCGACAACGCTTTAATCTATTGTATTTTTTTATATTCACTTATGATTGCCCAGCTAGAAACTCCAAACGAAAATTTGATACTCAGCCTACCATACTCGATAAAAGGACTCGTACAAGTTTTCACGAGTACGCATCGTAGTTTTTTTACTAGTGTGATGGCTCAAGCACTGAGAATCGCTGGTCAAGGTACGCCAGTGTTAATAGTGCAATTTCTCAAAGGAGGCATTCATCAAGGACATGAACGCCCGATTCGGTTGGGGCAAAATTTAGATTGGATTCGTTGTGATTTGCCTCGTTGTATCGATACACCACACCTTGATGAAAGCGAAACTCAAGCCTTACAAAAGTTGTGGCAACATACACAAAAGGTCGTATGTGAAGCTCAGTATTCTCTCGTTGTCTTAGATGAGTTAAGTTTAGCAATTAACTTTGGCTTGATTCCAGAAACGGAAGTTATAGCCTTTTTGGCAAAACGTCCTGCTCATGTTGATATCATTCTCACAGGGCCAGATATGCCCAAGTCGATTCTGGAAGTAGCGGATCAAATCACAGAGATTCGTCGCAGTCATCAACCTTGAGGCGATCGCGAAACGGTTACTGGGGGCTAGGAACAGGAAATTAAGAATTAAAGATTATTTCTACTTAAGCTGCTCCCTAATCACCTACCCCCTATCGCCCATGTCCAATTCAGGATATTCTATATAATTTGGTTTTTCGATTATTCTCTACTTGTGATTAAGAACGATATTTGGATTTCTCAAATGGCTCAAAAGGCTATGATTGAACCCTTTGAGCCTAGCCTGATTCGAGAAATTAAAGATTCAGATGCTCCACACTTACGCCGTGTTATCAGCTATGGCTTGTCTTCTTACGGGTATGATATACGGCTTTCTCCTGTTGAGTTCCGAATTTTTCGCCACATTCCTGGAACTGTTGTTGATCCCAAAAACTTTAATCCTCACAATTTGGAACCAACACCATTGCATACAGATGCTAATGGCAGCTACTTCATCCTACCTGCACACTCCTACGGTTTAGGGGTCGCCTTGGAAAGGTTGGAAGTGCCAGACAATATAACAGTAATTTGCATTGGCAAATCTACCTATGCAAGATGCGGTATAATCGCGAATCTAACTCCTGCGGAGGCTGCGTGGCGTGGTCATTTAACTTTAGAATTTTCTAATTCTTCTAGTGCTGACTGTCGGATTTATGCTAATGAAGGCGTTGTGCAATTACTATTTTTAGAAGGTGAACCCTGCGCTATTAGTTATGAAGCACGTCAGGGTAAATATCAAGATCAGCAAGAAAAAGTGACTCTTGCTAAAGTCTAGTTTTTAAGGTGTGTTACCCTAACACACCTTAAACCAACAATTGAAAATAATTATGTAGATGACACAGTTTTTTCTGCTACTGTTGTTGCCTCATTTTGTGAATTTGGGAAAAATTTCTTCGCTATCCAGTAAGTCAAAATGTGAGAAAGTAATCCCATTGGCCCAGCAAACAAACATAAGGCAAGGGAATGAATTGTCCAAATCCCTGTTTTCTGTCCTTGTAAATAAATGTGGCGACCGACAAACAAATCCATTACTAAAAAATGAATCCAACCTGTAGCAGCAGCTGTTTCATCAGCGAAAAATTTGGCAATGTCTGCTAATTGAGGATTCGATAATGCTTGGGCATTTTCTGGTGTAATGCTGCTGACAAATAAATATATATAAGCTAATGCTAATGGCACAAAAGGAATATATGATTCCATTACCCGACGAGTAATTTTCCAGTTGGGTAAGAAAATCATCAAAGCCCAAAAAGGTAAAACGTAAAGATTGGCAATATTAAACAGTTGAGCGATCGTCATAGCTATTACAAATAGAAATAGTGAGTAAATATGAGGTTGTGATCAACTATTGCCCTCCTCCAGAACGAATGATCTGTCCTGTAATTCACTAGGCTTGTGACCAGGCAATAAATTAACACAAACTCGCTTCTAACTGTGCTGCAATTTCAGTAAGATTGAGCTTGCGACCAATAAAAACTAGCTGGGTTTGCTTTACTTCATCTGGTTGCCAAGGGCGATCGTAAAATTGTTCAAAACGTGTCCCTACGCCTTGCATAACTAAGCGCATGGGTTTGTTAGGTACTGCGACAAAGCCTTTAATCCGGTAAATTTCTTGTTGTTGGGTAAGAGTTTGCAATTGTTTTTGTAGTATTTGCGGGTCAAAATCACGGTCTAAAATTAAGTGCGTTGCTGTGATTTCTTCGTCGTGATCGTGATCTTCTTCGGTGTCGTGGTGGCTGGGACGAGTATCTAAGTTTTCTTCAACTGCGGCTTTAAATCCTAATAAGATAGATGGATCAAGTTGACCTTTATTACTTTCTACGATCTTGACGACTCTGGGTAATTCTTGTTTAACTAAATCCTCAACTTTTGCTTTTGTTTCTTGATCGATTAGATCAGTTTTATTTAAAATAACTAAGTCTGCACAAGCTAGTTGGTCTTCAAATAATTCTTGTAAGGGTGTTTCGTGCTCTAAGCTATCATCTGCTTGTCTTTGTGCTTCTACTGCTTGTGGATCACTGGCAAAGGTTCCAGCTGCTACTGCTGCACAATCGACGACGGTGATTACAGCATCAACTGTAGCACCGGAACGAATTTCTGGCCAGCGAAATGCTTTTACTAATGGTTTTGGTAATGCTAAACCAGAGGTTTCGATCAAAATACAATCGATGCGATCGCGTCGCTTGAGTAATTGTTGCATTGTGGGCAAAAATTCTTCCTGCACTGTGCAGCACAAGCAACCATTGGTTAATTCAAAAATGTTATCTTCACTCTCACCATCTTCTGGACAAATTTGACAGGATTTCAATAGTTCGCCATCTATACCAAGTTCACCAAATTCATTGACGAGAACAGCAATGCGTCGTCCTTGATTATTTTGTAATAAGTGGCGAATCAAAGTTGTTTTACCACTTCCTAAAAAACCAGTGATTACGGTGACAGGAATTTTTGTAGCCATGCTGGGAATGATTTTTTCTAGTCTTAGAAATAAGTAAATTCCAGTACTTAACTTGTAACTATATTATTTTGCTAAATACTGAACTTAATTGAGTGTGGAAATTAACCTCTGTTATTTTAAGCCGAAACTCTACTATTCTTATCCCAACTTTTGATTTTTCATTTTTAATTTTTAATTGTTTAGGGGTAGTCTCCTTGCGCTTACCCATGCCTGCTACAGGTAATCTCAAGGCTACTACCCCTAAGATTTTTATACCAAGATTTAGTACTATCTGATTTTAGATTGGCAACTAATTATTGTTTTCTACAATCCAAAATCCAAAATTGTTACAGCTTTTACTCGGCTGTAGCGAGTCCGGTTTCAGTACTACCGCGAGTCCGACGACGGGTGAGGGTGTTGTAAAGCATTTGCCCGATCGCTTTAATCAAATTACCTTCTAATTCGTTGAACATCTTCATGTTCATACCAAAGGCGTCGTTTGCTTCCTGAACAATGCGATCGGCTGTAGCTTCATCAATCGGGAGTTCGTCCAAGGCTTGACGATATTTGTTTTTGAATGCTTTTTCGTCGTCAATATCTGCAAATTCATAGAAGGCGACACCATCCCCATTCAGGTTCATTGCTGTTTGGGCAATTCCTTTGAGAATTTGTCCCCCAGACAAATCACCCAGATAACGGGTGTAAGAATGAGCAACTAACAATTCTGGTTCTTTTTCAGAAATTTCCCGGATGCGCCCAACATAGGCTTGTCCTGCTGGGGAGAGTTGGATTTGTTCCCGCCAGTTAGTACCGTAGTAATAAGTCAGGTCTTTTTCTAAGCTGTGTTGTCTGTATAGCTCCAGAAAATTAATTTTGGAAACAATAGGGTGATCTTTGTGCTTTTGCATTTCCTCTTCCATCGCTGAATACACGAAGTAGAGGTTGGCAACCAGTTTGCGGTAAGAGTTTTTCTCTACAACTCCTTTTAAAAAACACTTGACAAAACCAACGTTTTCTGCCATTGTGTGGGCTTTTTTGGTGCCTACACGCAATTTAGTTGCTAAATTACTGCTCATGCTAAATTTCTCAAATTTAAAAGGTAAATAGTTGCCTTTTTTCAGAACGGCTACAAAAGCCACTAAAACGTTACAGTAAAGCTATTTGATGAGAATTTCTATTAATATTTTTTAAGTGTCAAGACTTTGTATTGTGCAACACAGCAACGACAATCACGGGCACAGAGGTATGTTTATGAATTGTAAAAAGAAGTTAAAATCTGTAAAGTGATGGGGATACACGGGGACGCGGAGAATAACCAATGCCTAATGCCCGCCAACCCCAACAACTAACAACTAACCACCAACATAAATTAATTTTTTGAGATTATTTTTACAAAAGCTTCATATAATTATTAAGTATTTCTGCTTAAATGAGAGCTGAAGAGCAAATAAATCTGTAAAAAGAAAACAAATCAGATATCGTGGTAAAACCTAATTGATAGGGGATTAGTCATAATCTTCTGTGTGTCTGTGTGGAGTGTTTCTACTTATGGTCTCATCTATAACTCGGACTCAAGGCTTTGGTGGTAGTTCTGCTTCTGAGCCTGATAAATTGCAGAAAGCTATCGAGGGTAGCCTTGCACCCAATAGCATCTCATTACCGACAACTCCCTTGTTTGGCACAGACGGCATTCGTGGGCGAGTAGGGGAATTACTGAGTGCGCCTCTAGCATTGCAAATTGGTTATTGGGCGGGTATCGTACTACAGTCTTATACTGCTAATTCAGGCTCAGTAATTGTTGGGCAGGACTCAAGAAACTCCAGTGATATGCTGGCAATGGCCTTGAGTGCAGGGTTAACAGCAGCAGGACTAGAAGTTTGGTATTTAGGCTTATGTCCCACTCCCTGCGTTGCCTATCTTACCAGCATGAGTGATGCCGTTGGTGGGGTAATGATTTCTGCTAGCCACAACCCGCCAGAGGATAACGGCATTAAAATATTTGGTGCAGATGGTTTAAAGTTACCCCAAGCTTTGCAAGCAGAAATTGAAGCCGGACTGCGGGGTGTGGCAGCATCTACCGGTGTTAGCAATTGTGGTAGATACTATTCACGCCCGGAGTTGGTGGGGAGTTACACAAATGCGTTAACGCAGTCTTTGGAAGCAGCTAATCTCCAAGGCATGAAAGTAGTTTTAGATTTGGCTTGGGGTGCAGCAGTTGGGTTAGCACCATCGGTATTTGAATCGATGGGGGCAGAAGTTATTTGCTTGCATCACCAACCGGATGGCGATCGCATTAACGTCAACTGTGGTTCGACTCACCTCGATATTTTGCAAGCAGCAGTTAGGGAACACAACGCTGATCTAGGTTTTGCCTTTGATGGCGACGCTGATCGCGTGTTAGCAGTAGATAATCATGGACGGCAAGTCAACGGCGATTACATTCTTTACTTGTGGGGACACCACCTCCAGCAAAAGCAAGCATTGCCAGATAACTTAATTGTGTCCACCGTCATGGCAAACTTGGGCTTTGAAAGAGCATGGAAACAAAGCGGTGGTAAACTGATTCGCACACCTGTCGGCGATCAATACGTACAAGCAGAAATGCAGAAAACTGGCGGTATGCTGGGGGGAGAACAATCTGGTCATATTTTATGCCGTCATTATGGCATCACAGGAGACGGATTACTCACAGCTTTACACGTCGCAGCCTTGGTACAGCAGGCAGGTGCTTCCCTCGCAGAAATGGTAGATCAAAGCTTTCACACTTACCCCCAGCTATTGCGGAACGTACGAGTAGAAGATCGCCACAAACGCATGGCGTGGAAAGAATGCCAACCTCTGCAAGAATCAATAGCTAAAGCTGAAGCTGCGATGGGTGATACTGGGAGAATCTTAGTCCGTGCTTCTGGCACAGAGCCAGTGATCCGAGTCATGGTAGAAGCAGAAGCAGCCGATCTTGCTAACTACTGGACAAATGAATTAGTACTGCAAGTGCAGAAATATCTGGGTTGAGGGCAATTGGGGATTAGCGATCAATACGGTTCAGTAAGATCTAAAAACCTAATTTCGTGTAGTAGACCAACAAGACTAAAACCCTGCATTAACAAACCGCATGAGTCAAGAGAGAACACATAGATAAAAGAAGAGATTTATTGCACTATTTTAGTTGTTTCAGCTTACTACACAAAATTAAATTTTTTCAAAAACCAAACCGGATTCCTATAAAAACCAGAAGATTTATCAACACTTTATGAAAGTAGTTGCCTTTAGACTCAGACCTAATGAAGATTTAAGACAGAGCCTAAAAATTTTTGCCATAAATCAAAATATTAACGCCGGATTTATCTTAACTGCAATTGGTAGTCTCAAACAAGCAAGCATTCGTTTTGCTAATCAACAAACGAGTACAGTCTTAACAGACAAATTTGAAATTCTTTCTCTCAACGGTACAATTGCTAACACAGGTGTTCATCTCCACATTGCGATCGCTGACAAAGAAGGTAAAACTATTGGTGGACATCTTGATAATGGATGTATTATCTACACCACTGCGGAAATAGTGATTGGATACACAGAAGAATTTGCTTTTACCAGAAAAGTAGATGAACAAACAGGCCATCAAGAACTAGAAATTATTCCAAGCTTCGGTAATCGATAATCCTTAATAGAAAAGCAAAATACTTATTACCTCTTCAAACGCAGAGGAGCGCAGAGGTCGACACAAAGGTACGCGAAGCGTTAAGCAAAGTTACTTCGTTTTTGTGTTTTGAATAGTTTCACTCAACCACCAACGCATAATCCATCAGTGTCCATCGGTGTTTATCGGTGTGCATCTGTGTTCGTCTTCCAAAACATAATTTGTAACACAGCTAAAATTCACATCAGCCACAATTCTACCTCCAGGACGCTGCATGAACATCTTGAGGAAGATGTGGAAAATTCCACAAATTTAGTATTTATCAAAGCGGGAGGTCAAACAAACCATCCTGACAAAGGAGACAGAGTTAATGAAATTAACAGTGATTTGGGATTTACTCAAAGAAACATTTAACGAATGGCAGCAAGATAAAGCATCGCGGTTAGCGGCAGCCTTAGCTTATTACACAATTTTTTCTATCGCCCCATTATTAATTATTGTGATTGCGATCGCAGGTGCAGTATTTGGAGAAGCAGCAGCAAGAAACGCAATTTTTACCCAACTTCAAGGATTAATTGGCCCTGCGGGTGCAGAAGTTATTCAAAATGCTATTGAAAGCGCTAGCCAACCGCGAGCAGGAACTATTGCTTCACTCATTAGTATAGTAGTCTTAATTTTTGGTGCTACTGGTTTATTTACAGAATTACAAGATTCTCTTAACACCATTTGGGAAGTACAACCCAAACCAGGAAAAATGGTAAAAAACATGGTTCGCCAACGTTTTTTGTCCTTTGCAATGGTGTTAGCGATCGGCTTTTTACTCCTCGTGTCTTTGGTAATCAGTACAGTATTAGCAGCGTTAGTTAACTATTTTCAAAATTTACTGCCAGGCGTCGATTTTGTCTGGCAAATTATCAATTTCATCTTGGGTTTTGTCATCACTACTTTACTATTTGGGTTGATTTTTAAAGTTCTACCAGATGCCAAAATTGTTTGGAAAGATGTTTTAATTGGAGCAGCTATTACCTCACTTTTATTCTCCTTGGGTAGGTATGCGCTAGGACATTATCTGGGTAACGCTACTTTTGGTTCTACCTATGGGGCTGCTGGCTCAATAGTAGTGATTTTAGTCTGGGTTTACTATACCGCTCAAATCTTGTTTTTTGGGGCAGAATTTACCCAGGTTTACGCCCGCAGATATGGTTCTCGTATTGTCCCAGCTGATTATGCAGTTTCTCTAAACGAAACAGACAAGGAGACAAAACAATTAAAAATAAAAAATTAAAAATTGGGAAGAAGGACAAGGGAAACAAAGGGTAACTCGGGGTCCCCATCTCCCCATTGCCCCTAATACCCACTCCCTATCGGTCGTGGGGCCCCGAGTTCCCCATCCCCCCACACTCCACGCGATCCCCGATCCTTTAACCCACAGGCCACTGTACAATATGACGGTTGTACTCTGTGACGGACTGTGATTGAGCGTTATACCTTGCCTGAGATGGGCAATTTATGGACAGATGCATATAAGTTTAAAACCTGGTTGCAAGTAGAAATCGCTGTTTGTGAGGCACAGGCGGAATTAGGTTATATTCCACCCCAAGCGGTTGCAGAAATTAAAGCCAAGGCGAATTTCGACCCCAAACGAGTGTTAGAAATTGAAGCGGAAGTCCGTCACGATGTCATCGCTTTTTTGACAAATGTCAATGAATATGTAGGCGATGCTGGACGATACATTCACTTGGGTTTAACTAGTTCTGATGTGTTGGATACAGCTTTAGCATTGCAACTTGTTGCTAGTCTGGATTTATTGTTGCAACATGTGCAAGCATTAATTGATGTGATTCGTCAGAAGGCGAAAGAACATCGTTACACGGTGATGATCGGACGTTCTCATGGTATTCACGCCGAACCCATCACCTTTGGTTTTAAACTCGCCGGGTGGCTAGCAGAGGTATTGCGCCATCAAGAACGTCTGCAAATTCTCCGGAAAACCATCGCTGTGGGCAAAATTTCCGGTGCAGTGGGAACCTATGCCAATATCGAGCCACGCGTAGAAGCGATCGCCTGCCAAAAACTCGGACTCCAACCTGATGCAGCGTCGACACAGGTAATCTCACGCGATCGCCACGCCGACTTCGTGCAACAGTTGGCTTTACTTGCAGCTTCCATCGAACGTTTTGCAGTGGAAATTCGCAACCTCCAAAAAACCGATGTTTTGGAAGTCGAAGAATTCTTTGCTAAAGGACAAAAAGGTTCTTCTGCCATGCCTCACAAGCGCAACCCCATCCGTTCCGAACGCCTCACAGGTATGGCTAGAATCATCAGAAGTCATGCTGTCGCAGCTTTAGAAAATGTTGCCCTTTGGCATGAACGGGATATTTCCCACAGTTCTGTCGAACGAGTAATTTTGCCAGACGCTTGCATTTTGACGCATTTTATGCTTGTGGAGACAACCGACTTGGTAAAAAACCTACTGGTGTATCCAGAGAATATGGCGCGGAATATGAATGTTTATGGCGGCGTTGTCTTTAGCCAAAGAGTTTTACTCACCTTGGTAGAAAAGGGAATCAGCCGCGAAGAAGCCTATAAAATTGTCCAAGAAAATGCTCATACTGCTTGGAACAAACCGGAAGGCAATTTCCGTGACTTGATTAGCAAAGATCCCCGTGTCACCGCCAAATTGTCACCAGCAGAAATTGCAGCATGTTTTGATCCACAACACCACTTGCAGCATTTAGAACAAGTGTATCAACGGTTGGGAATTTAATTGTTTGTTGGTTGTTGGTTGTTGATTGTTCCAAACAACAAACAACTAGCAACCAGCAACAACCACTACCCAAAATATACGGAATTAGTATACAACATTAATATATCCAGATACTGATAAACTTCAGTACTCTAATGCCCAAGCTATTTAATCTGTGAAAAAATCACATCACAGGGAAGTGTAAATAGCTACTATTTGCTTCTGCATTTGTGATTTTGAGCCTTATGATTGAACTCCTAGCCGCACTTTCTGCCTCAGCCGCAGCAGGAATGAGAACTGCCTTACCCTTACTGTTTATTGGACTGTTACAAGGTCGGCTTCTTTGGTCGCAAGTACCAATCTTATCTCACATTTCCTCACCTGTCTTGCTAGGCATTCTCACAAGTTGGTCATTTGTGGAACTATTTGCTTCTAAAAAACTGATGGGACAACGAGTGCTACAAGTGGTACAGCTTGTTTTGTCTCCGCTTGCAGGAGCAATCATGGGGTTAGCAGTAGCTTCAGCCACAGCGCCTGCCAACTGGCTGATTGCTCTGATTGGAGGTACATTTGCCTTGGTACTCCAGCTCACTCAAGTCGGCTGGTTCTTTCGTTTGCGCGGCATACCCTTGTGGGCAGTTTTCATTCAAGATTTCTTGTGTATTGTCCTGGTATTTTTTGCCCTTGGCGCTCCCCGACAAGGAGGATTAATTGCTCTGGTCTTGCTTTGGTTTGCCCTTCGTAGTGGTCAATATTGGTATCGGCGATATTGGCAAAACCTTAAACAGTAACACCGAGATAATTAAGAGTTTTAATTTGGTTTTTTATTATGGTGCTTCTCGTTTAGATGAAGTAATACCGTAAAAGCATAGACCCGGAGCGGCTTCAAAGGAGATGAGCTTGTAACGAAAAGTAAAGTTGACTAAACACCTCTTTATTTGTACCATCTGCCTCCTGCCTTTTCATAACGACAATTTTTAACGCTACTTCTGCGTAATTTACTCTTAAAAACTTGTAATAATTTCTGTAACGGATGTAGATGCACAAACACAAGCTTCGTAATATTTCTCTGTAATTTTATCGCCCCAATTTCTGTAATCTAAAGATGGGTTTTTGATATTAAACTTAAGTTTATTGTTCTATGATTGCTTAACAAAAGCGCTTCGTTGTGGAGCGCTCTTTTTTTTGGTCAAAGGTTCAGTACTATAAAAACCGCAAGTAATTTCTTCATAAGTAATTTTGCAATCATGCCTGTACGTCAAACTTTAGCAAAGACTGATATTCAACTTTCTTATTTGGAGTGGAACCAAAATCCAGGTCAAGAAAATTTATTACTACTGCATGGTTTAGCTGACCATGCCCTAGTTTGGTCTAGTTTGGGAGATTATCTAGCGCCACACTACCACATAGTTGCCCCTGATTTACGCGGTCATGGCGAAAGTAGTAAGCCAGAGAAAGACTATAGCTTTGAGAGTGCGATCGCAGACCTAGAAGCATTGATGAATAAATTAGGATGGACAAGTACTCATATCGTCGCCCACTCTTGGAGTGGTAAATTAGCTTGCATCTGGGCCAGACAAAATCCACAAAGATTGCGGAGTATGATTCTAGTCGACCCGATTTTTATCTGGCAAATGCCCAGTTTCTTGAAGGCGACATTTCCCATGTTGTATCGCTTCTTGTCATTTCTCAAAGCAATGGGCCCATTCCCCACTTACGAAGCAGCCGAAAAACAAGCCCGTCAGTTGAATCAATATCAAGGCTGGAGTCCCTTACAACAAAAAGTTTTTCAAGCAGGTATAGAACAAAAACCTGATGGTAGCTGGGGTAGCAAATTTACAATAGCTGCACGCGATCGCATTTTTGAGGAAGTAATGCAGGTTCCTGGTTTAACAGTTCCAATTCACACTCCCGCCTTATTTGTCCAGCCAAAAAAAGGTCTTAACCGCCAAGAATGGCAACTGAAGCCTTACAAAAAATACCTCAAAAACCTACAACTGTGCCAAGTTCCTGGTAATCATTGGCCATTTTTGACCCAACCTGAAGCCTTTAACCAAACTGTAGAAGCTTTTTTGCAAGAAAATTAAACTCTCTAACCCAAAAGCATACAAATAACCTATCTGTGTTTATCTGTGTGCATCGGTGATCGATTTCTAAAATACTCTTTACGTAAGACGGTGAATTGAAGCAGCAATATAAGGTTTTTTGGCAATTGCTTAGTTGATTTTGATTGACGAACATTCATGGAACACAGATACACACCGATAATCTATCTGTGTTCCATGAGTGTTCCATGAGTGTACCCTACGAGAAGCCACTCTTGGGGACGTCTACGATTTGAAAAAAATATGATATTTTGTACTGGCGCGATCGCGCTACTCATGTCTCACCCTCACTGCTGGATTTAATTGATTGGTTGATGGCGCGGGATGTAGCCCAGCGTCCTGCTAACACCCAAGAAATTTTACAACGTTAAATATTGCTACGATAAGTACGTAAAATAGTATCTCTATAACTAGGAAAAAATGGGCTTTTACTCACAAAAAATCCTTCCCTATCTGATTGATTGGTCGCTATCAGATCCTAGTCTGGCTAAATATCGTCAAGAGGTTTTAGCAAATGTAGAAGGAGAAGTTCTCGAAATTGGTTTTGGTAGCGGAGTAAATCTTTCCTACTATCCAGAACACATTCACAAAATTATCACAGTTGACGTCAACCCAGGCATTCATGCACTAGCCCAAAAACGTATTCAGGCATCTTCCATTACAGTAGACCATCACATTTTAAGTGGTGAAAACCTGCCAATGGCAGATCATGCATTTAACAGCGTAGTCAGCACTTGGACTTTATGTAGTATTGAGAATGTTGAACAAGCTCTCAAAGAAATCTATCGGGTGCTAAAACCGGGAGGAAGATTTTTTTTCATTGAACATGGGCTAAGCAATGAACCTAATGTCCAAGTCTGGCAAAATCGATTGACCCCATTACAAAAAATAATTGCAGGCGGTTGTCAGCTGAATCGAAATATCCGACAAATTTTGGAGAATCAGTTCGATACAGTGAGCTTGGAAGAGTTTTATGCCGAAAAAACACCCAAAATTATCGGATATCTTTACAAAGGTATCGCAACTAAAGCTAGGTAATTTAACATAGTCGTAAAATCTTCCTCCCCAGGACAGTAATTAACGGGAAGTGAATAAATTATATAGATGGGATTGGCAGTTTTGCTCAGCTTAGGGATTGAGGCGATCGCTAATTCGACAGATCAAAATCATTTTAATAACACCTCAGCCGAAATTTTCATAAAATTTAGGTCTTTTTGTGCCATTTCCTGCATAATCCTGTGTTTGCAATTCCCATACATAAATAGCAAGAACCCTCAGATTCAGAGAGTCAGGTTGACTCATTAATAGTTGACCGAAGCAAAAACCAGAGGACACTTCATGAAAAAACGTGAAGGTATCATTGAAAAGTTCTCAACGTTTCTCAGTTTTGGCAACTCCAGTAGTGATCTAAATCCTATTTGGCAAACAGACCCAAACCTAGAACGTTGCATAAAAAGTTTAGTGGAGTCAGAACCAGATGCAAATGAAGAATTTTGGGCGCAGTACTTTCTGAAAGTTTTAAGGAAGGCGTCAACAGAAGAGGATACGGAGACAAAAGCAAACGGGGACGCGGTGAATATTGATGGACTCTCCGCGTCAACTCGTCTCCCCTTCACCACGTCTTCTCTTATAGCTGGAAGACATATGTCTGCATATTTACAAGAAGCTTGCTTGTGGGCTTCTCAAAAAGCTTATCAAAGATTTAAATATCTCCGGCATAAATATCCATTGGAAGAATATTTTCAAATCG
This sequence comes from Fischerella thermalis PCC 7521, assembly GCF_000317225.1. GTDB lineage: Bacteria > Cyanobacteriota > Cyanobacteriia > Cyanobacteriales > Nostocaceae > Fischerella > Fischerella thermalis. Next base: position 61,787 of record NZ_AJLL01000106.1, on the reverse strand, counting down.
CCAATGCAGCTGCTAATCCACCAGGTAAACTCCTGAAAAATTTTAATGTTGAATATCCCCTGACTAATATCGAAGGATATGCTAAAACAGCAATCATAAGGTTAATTAGCAATACAATTTATCAGCATGATATAGAAGCAAAGAGAGGAAAATTTTCTGATTATGGTTTACTCAAAGATTTAAACGCTAAAGAATTACGGGAAGCATTGCTCTCTAAAGGGATAAATCACAAAAAGCTTAATTCTTACTGCTTAGTTTGGCGATGTTTAGATAAAATCTATCAACCAACACGCTCTCAAGGAAGTCGTAGTTTGGAACCTCCCAATCAACAGCATATCCAAGAAATTGCCCATTGTTATAACCAGCAAATAAACAAACTAGATTTTCCCACAGCACCAGTTTCCAGCGAGAAAGTTCAATCTATGCTATCAACCTGCGTGCGGGCAGCTCGTGATTATCGTACCAAACGTTTTTTATCCTTAGAAGAATATGACAATATTTTTGACCCTACACTAACACCTTGGGATACTCTCATACAAGAAGAAGCATGGAAACAAGTTAACTCAATTATCTGCAAATTATTTGCTTCCATACCAGAAACTGGTCAAATAATGTTAAAACTTTGGCAAGGGCTAAGCTTGACTCAAACTGAAATAGCAACAATTTTAAGAGCTAATTATCCAGACTTACAAAAACAATATCAAGTAGCCCGTCAATTATCCAGATATAACCAAAGTATATTAAAAGATTTAGTAAAGGAATTAAAGAAAGTTCATCCAGATATTTGTTTTCACAATGAAAAAGATATTGAAAATATTAAAGATGCCATGAATGAATGTATTAGATCGCATTGTCAAAAACTATTATATTCAACATTAGATATAATTGGAGAAAAATCTCCAGAACAAGATAAATTGTTGGCTATTTCCCATGAAATTCAAATTTTAGGAAAACAAAACTATCAGCAGATTAGTATTTTCTTGTCGGAAGCATCAAGTGTATTATCACAGGTAAAACAAAACCTAATTATATCTTTCAAAAACGAATTAGAAAAGAACATGAATTTAGAACAAAACTCTCTCGAAATAGTCAATCAAAAAATATCTGAATTCATTGAAGAATGGTTGAAAAGCAAATTGTATTTTGCCAAACAGGGATAAAAATATGAAATCTGAAATGAATGATTTAATGGTGCTTTACCCAGATAAGTTATGGTTAGATTTATCAGATCAAGAACAACAAACTGCATGGCAAATATCTGCTCAAAATCATTACTCTAACCCTGCTGCTCGTTGGAATGCCTATCTCAATTGTTTATGTTTGAATGCTTTTTTAGATTGGTTGAAAGAAGAACCTGATTTAGGTGAAACTCCCAAGGTTTGGCCAAGTGATTATCAGTTACCTAGTATTTGGGAATTTGTGAATGGTACTTGTTTAACTGTAGGTGAACTGCGGCTAGTGCTAATTCCCAGCGATAAAAGTAATCTAACAGAATTTCGCATACCCCAAGAATGGGTTGATATTCCCAACTGGGTGGCTAATTATTATCTAGCTGTGCAGATCAACTTAGAAGAAAACTGGATAGGAGTGTGGGGATACACAACCCACCAACAAATTCGAGAAAAAGCTAAATATGACTTGATGGATCGAACTTACTTGTTAGATGAAGAAGATTTAATTGCAGATATAAATGTGATGTGGGTGGCACGGGAAGTATGTTCTGTGCAAAAACCAGAGCTAAAAATGCTGCCAGAGTTGTCAAGTGTACAAATAGAGAAACTACTCAAGCAACTGGATCAGTGGACTCCTGATTTGCCCGAGAATGTGAGTGAGCAAGAATGGATGGCATTACTGGCACTAGACAAAAAAAGACAAGACTTATACCAAAAAAGGCTTGCTAAGCATAAAGGTAATTTAGTTGCATACAGCCAACCCTTGGTAAATAACTTGAGTAAATGGTTTCAAAATGTCTTTGAAGCAGGTTGGCACTCTTTTGACACCCTCGTTAGTTCACAACAAAATACTTTAGCTGTGCAGTTCCGCAGTGATGCAACCTTGAATGAAGTTCGTGTCAAGGGAGCTAAGTTGATTGATTTAGGAATGCAACTCAGGAATACTGCTGTTGTGCTGCTGATTGGTTTGACATCAGAGATAGATGAGAAAGTCAGTATCCGTGTCCAATTACATCCAGCTAACGAAGAAGTATATCTACCACCTGATTTGAAATTACTTTTGCTTTCGGGGTCGGGAAACATTCTTCAGGAAGTACAATCTAGAAGTCACGACAATTTTATTCAACTCAAAAAATTTAAATCTCCCCCAGGCAAAAGTTTTAGTTTACAAGTAACCTTAGGTGATATCAGTATTAAAGAAGATTTTATGCTTGAGAAGCTTGTTGGCTAACAGCCATGAGTAAACTAGTTGTATTGAACCTGGGAAAGGGTAATTTAAAGCAAGGCTTTCCCTCTGTTACTGCTGCACTCTGGGAAGAAGGCAATCCAATCGCCATGCAATTTATGGGTAGCCTACCACCCGCACCAGAAATTTGGTCACTTTACAAACGTTGGCAGCTGCTTTATCAGTTACTCTATGAAGCTCTTTACCCTAGCTTGGATTGGCGCAGTTACACAGATGATTTAGAGGATACAGATATCGAAATAGACGAAGATGATGTCACGAATGTTTCCTCTGTTGATTTTAGTAATTTATGCGATGATTTACACAAACAAATTAATTTATGGCTGAAATCTGAGCAATTTCGTCACATTGACCAAAAATTACGCACGAAATTAAATCCTGATGATGAAATCCGCTTAATTCTGGCAACAGAAGATCACCAGGTGAGACGTTTACCTTGGCATCTGTGGGATTTTTTTGAAGACTACCAAAAGGCAGTGGCATGTTCAAGTGTTTTAGAGGTTGAGCAAGTTAAGCCGTTACGTAAAAATCCTGGGCGAAAAATCAGGATTCTGGCTGTTCTGGGTAATAGTCAAGGAATTGATGTCCAGCAAGATCGGGCGATTTTAGAGCAGTTACCAGGGGCGGAAATTATTTTTTTGGTCGAACCACAACGGCAAGAGTTGGATCGCTGGCTTTGGGATAGACGAGGCTGGGATATGCTATTTTTTGCAGGTCATGGTTCCACTGGTGCTGAAGGAGAAAGTGGTCGGATTCATATCAATCAAACAGAGACGTTGACGATCGCTCAATTAAAAAATGCTCTCAAAGCAGCGATCGCACGCGGTCTGAATTTAGTCATTTTTAACTCCTGCGAAGGTTTGGAATTAGCGCGGGAATTAGGTTCTCTGCATATTCCCCAAATGATTGTCATGCGCGAACCGGTCCCCGATTTTGTCGCCCAAGAATTTTTAAAGCACTTTCTCGAAGCTTTTGCTCATGGAGAATCTTTTTATTTGGCGCTGCGAGAAGCACGGAATAAATTACAAGGTTTGGAAAATCAATTCCCCTGTGCCAGTTGGTTACCGATGATTTGCCAAAATCCAGCAGCAGAACCGTTAGTTTGGCCACAACAACACCTAAGCAACCGCCCCCCGATTTTACCTCCCCGACGCATTCTCCCCATCATCTTCAAAGCAAGCGTGGTAATCACTGCTCTTACTGTTGGCATTAGATCACTAGGAATGTTGCAGTCGTGGGAACTAGCAGCTTTTGATTTATTGATGCGATCGCGCCCTTCTGAAGACCCCGATCCTCGGATACTGGTAGTAACAGTCACAGAAGCTGATGTGAGCGCCCAACCCGCCACAGAAAGAGCAGGAGCATCGCTATCAGACAAAGCCTTGGCTGAAGTTGTGAAAAAACTGGAACAGTTCAACCCCAGCGTTATTGGTTTGGATATCTATCGTGAGAACCCTGTCAAACCAGAATATGCAGATTTAGCCAAGACAATGCAAACAAGCGATCGCTTTATTGCCATATGTAGAGGTGGTGAAAACACAACTGATTCTGGTGTTCCACCACCTCCAGAAGTTTCTGGTCAACTTCAACGCCAAGGTTTTAGTGATGTCGTTACTGATCCTGACAACGTCATTCGTCGTCAAATTTTGTCTATGGCTCCTGCACCTCCCTGTGCGACTGATAAATCTTTGAGTTTTCGCCTTGCGAGTCGTTACTTAAAAAATCATGGTATTCAACCTCAGCTAACTCCTGAAAATAATTGGCAGTTCGGCAAAGTTGTGTTTAAAAATATACAACAAAACAGTGGTGCCTACACTGGTATAGATAATCTCGGTCATCAAGTCTTGTTAAATTGGCGCGCAGCCGATTCAGTTGCCCAACAAGTTACTCTCAAAGAAATTTTCAACGATCAACTTACTGCCGATATAGTACGCGATCGCATAGTTCTCATTGGTACGACTGCCGAAAGTTTTCATGATTACTGGTCTACTCCCCATAGTCATCAAACGCCAGGGGTAGTTGTACAAGCACATATGGTAAGTCAGATCCTCAGTGCTGTCCTAGATGAGCGACAGTTGTTATGGGTTTTACCAAAGTGGTCTGAAATATTGTGGATCTGGAGTTGGTGTGTAGTTGGTGGTGTACTAGCTTGGCAGATGCGATCGCGCTTACGTTTGCTGATTGCTCTAGCAGGTGCGAGCAGCATTTTATATGTGACTTGCTTATACTTAATTATACAAGGAGGCTGGATACCACTGCTTCCCTCAACATTAGTCTTACTAGCTGGTGGAGCAAGCGTAGCAACCCTCACTTCATCTCAAAGACAAGAATAAAATATATACACTGAACCTTGTGTCTGCCCTAAAAAAACTAACAAAAGTATGCAACTTTATAGCGTGTATAAGAAATTATTATGTTTATAAATTACACGCAAGTGCATAATCTTATTTTAATAACACCAATAAATAATAATAGAAAGATTAGCTTAATAGAAATCAAACCAAAAAATTGCATTCTCTAGGAGAAATTCCAACAAGACAGCGCTTTGTATCTAAATAGAGTATACTCTCTGCCCCCGATCCCGGCGAGGGTGAACGTAGCGCGGGTGGGGTTATTCTGTAACTCACGCTTGTTGAAGTCTGCTTTATGTAACCAATCAAGAAGACAATTGTTTTTTTTGATTTGATGATTACATGCTCAACCTATGACTATTGATTAAACATACAAAAGCAATGACAAATGAGCAAATCAAAATGTGCATTGACTATAGCTTGTATGTTGCTTGGCTGGATGAGCTATTTCCTACCAGTAATAGCACAACCCAATCAACCGACTAATAACAATTCTCAGACCACACAAATTCAATTTCAGGACAAAGAACCAGATGGATCAAGCCGGGGTAGGCCTATTAAAAGGAAAGGAACTGGAAGCCGTGGTGACTGTCCGCCTGTGGATGTTTTAACGACTGCATTGATACCGGAAAAAAATGTAGGTTTGACTGTTGATGAATCTCCTAGCTTTTGGTTTTTTGTTCCTTATAAACGGACAGACATACCGATTGGTGAATTTGTATTACAAGATGAAACAAATAATGACGTTTACAGAACAAATTTTACTCTGCCTAATACGCCAGGTTTTGTGAGCTTGAGTTTACCATCTACAGTAGCCTTAGCAGTTAACAAAGACTATCAATGGTATTTCAAACTTTATTGTTCTAAACAACAACTATCTAACCCAATATTTGTACGTGGATGGGTGCAAAGAATACCTCTCAAACCTGAATTAGCAAGTCTTTTGAAATCAGCCACCACACCACGGCAGCGCATCGCTATTTATGCTGAAAAAGGCATTTGGTATTCAGCTTTGTCTGAGTTAGCTGAACTTCGCCTTGCTGAAACAAAAAATCCTATTTTTGCTAATGATTGGGCTAACTTGTTGCAGTATATTGGTTTAACTGATTTTGCATCAAAGCCAATTGTGGGAGAAGTAACAGAGGTGAAATAATATCATGTTCGCTTGAATACTTAATACTGTCGCGTAGGCTGGTAATAGGTAATGGGTAATGGGTAATTGATAGTAGGTAATGGGTAATTTATTTTCTATTTTCTTCCGTGTCCCCCTTGCCCCCTTGTCTGATCACTGAATTCTATCAGAAAGATAGTGAAACGGTATCATTTCCTTGCCTGTACTACCTGCAAACTTCCACCTGCATACAAACATTGCTTGTCGATACTGAACCCCATCTCCATCAATAACCCAGGTAAATCAGTTTTTAACAACTGCCAAGCAGTTTCGGTTTCAAATAACCATAAAAATAGCCATACAGATGGCAAAAATAAGGGATTATGAGGATTGTGGAAATCAACAACAGTAAACACTCCACCAGGCTTAAGCACACGATATACTTCTCTAATAATTTCTCTCAATTGTTCGGGCTGCATTTCGTGTAGGGCAACACTTGTATGCACCAAATCAAATTCATGATCTGCAAAGGGCATCTCTTCAGCAAAAGCTTCTACATATTCTGCTTGGGGAACATTCTGTTTTGCCCTTAGCAGAGATAACGGTGATGCATCTAATCCTGTTACATTTTGTGACATTTTCACTAAAAATTGTGTTGTTTGTCCACTGCCACAACACAAATCAAGAACTTTAGTATCTGAGTGAATTGTTAAGCCTTGCAAAGCCAATTGTCGAAAACGTTGTTCACCACCAACACTGATAGCTGCCAAACGGGATACACCATCGTACAGCCACTGGTAACGATAACTCCAATCTCGTAAAATTGTAGCCACTGTCTCTATCCTTTGTCGTTAACTTATATATTTAATAAAGATATATTGTTAACATTAGTAAAAAAGCTGAAAAGATTGGGGGATTGTTACTGCTATGGGTCGTGTAGGCGTATTACTACTCAATCTCGGTGGCCCGGAGAAATTAGAAGATGTAGGGCCGTTTCTTTTTAATTTGTTTTCTGATCCGGAAATTATTCGCCTACCTTTTCCCTGGCTGCAAAAACCCCTCGCCTGGTTTATTGCTTCACGGCGTACGAAAAAATCTCAAGAGAATTACCGCAAAATTGGTGGTGGTTCTCCACTACGGCGCATCACCGAAGCTCAAGCAGATGCCCTCAAAGGACAATTGCAAGCCTTAGGGCAAGATGCGAAAATCTACATCGGTATGCGTTACTGGCATCCTTACACCGAAGAAGCGATCGCTCGCATCATCCAAGATGGCATTGAAAAACTGGTGATATTACCTCTTTATCCACAATTTTCTATCAGTACCAGTGGTTCTAGCTTCCGACTTTTAGAAAAACTTTGGCAAGAAGACCCCAGACTCCAGCAGATAGAATACACAGTTATTCCTTCTTGGTACAAACAACCAGGCTATCTCCAGGCAATGGCAGAATTAATAGCCCAGGAAATTGACCAACTACCCAATCCCCATGAAGCTCACGTCTTCTTTAGCGCTCACGGCGTTCCTAAAAGCTATGTAGAAGAAGCAGGAGACCCCTACCAGCAAGAGATTGAGGAATGCACCTATTTAATCATGCGGACACTTGATCGCCCCAATGCGCATACATTAGCTTACCAAAGTCGTGTTGGCCCAGTAGAATGGCTACAGCCTTATACTGAAGATGCTATCCCTGAACTTGCAACAAAAGGTATTAAAGACTTAGTAGTTGTACCAATTAGTTTTGTTTCCGAACACATCGAAACCCTGGAAGAAATTGATCTTGAGTATCGAGAATTAGCAGAAGAAGCAGGAATTCACAACTTCCGCCGTGTACCTGCTCTCAACACCCATCCAGTATTTATTAAAGCTTTAGCAGACTTAGTTATTGATGCCCTCAAAACACCCAGTGTCAAGCTCTCGCAAGTCTACCAAATGAAGAAAAAGGTAAAAATTTATCCGCCAGAGGCTTGGGAATGGGGTATTACTACGAGTGCAGAAGTCTGGAATGGGCGTATTGCTATGCTTGGCTTTATTGCTTTGATGATTGAATTGATTACCGGACGCGGTTTATTGCATATGATCGGGATTTTGTAACTGCCATATGGACTAAAACTCAAAAGTTAATGAGTTCATTGTCATTACCTAACATTTTTGTAATAGTCGAAGTTCGCGCTCTCGTGTTATTCCGCCCAGAACTCAAGTTCTGGGCTAATAGCCTAAGTCCACTTGAAGTGGACTGAAATTTTTGTTGAGTCTACTGAGCGTAGACTTTGGCTATTAGCAAGAGAATTTATTCCCAGGCAGGATACAACGAAGCGAGAGGATTTAAAAGATGTGGGTAATGATAAGAGTTAAAAACATGAGTTGCCTTCTGTCTGTTGGCTTCTTTCTTCTGCCTTCAATCTGGAATATCGAGGACGGCATGGTGTTCCCCAAGATACCTTAGCAGCAGGAATGTCAGTAAAAACACTGCTACGTGCACCAATGACTGCATTTGTGCCAATTGTAACTCCTGCACCAACAAAGCAATCTGCTGCTATCCATACCCCATTGCCAATGCAAATACTCGCTGTTTTCAAGCCAAAGGCTGGATCGTACATATCATGACTACCAGTACACAGATAGCTTTTCTGGGAAATTACGCAATTTTCACCGATATGTATGTCATCCAAACTGTATAAAACTACGTCATCACCAATCCAACTATAGTTACCTATAGTGATTTTCCAAGGGTAAGTGAAGCGAGCAGTAGGTCTAATTATTACTCCTTTACCAACACGAGCGCCAAACAGACGTAATAAAGCACAACGCAGACCATTAAACGGATGAGGAGTTAGAGGAAAAGCGATCGCTTGCACAAACCACCATAAAAGAACATACCAACTTGGACGCCCCCGGTCAAACCAAGATTGGTCATATTTGCGTAAATCTATAAATGCTTGGTCATTAGTCATTTGTCAATGGTCAATGGTCATTAGTTAATTGTTGGTTGTTGATGGTTGTTATTTACCCCTCACACTCCACCCTACGGGAAGCCGTGCAAAGCGCGTCTACATACTCCCTCTACTCCCCATCTCCCCATCAAACAACTGTCTGTCTCACTTTCTGAGGGAGAGCAGTTGTTGTCACAGAAGTAGACTTGGTGTTAAGTTTGCCGCCACAGTGGCGTAATTCGTAGAGTTTAACCCCAATTTGATATTCATATTGGCTCAGCAGCTTTGCATAAATGTATCCAGCTCTACCATCCAAAAAACCACGCTGGATCCAATAGAACAACACAAACCGTAAAAAAGGTTTAAATGGCAGTCGCACCCAAATTTTTTTCAAAAAGCGTTTACGCTGCACAGCATCACCAAATAATTTAGCGCCAATAGTACCGTTGTCGTGATTACCTGTAAGCAAATTATAGTAAACACGGGCTTCCCAATTAGAATAGCGATTATGTCGTTCTAACCAATGAAAAAGGTCACGAAAATCCTCGTGAATCATATCATTTTGCAGATATCCTACTTTTCCATCTAGGATGACGTGTTCGTGAACTTCGTTATCACCTGTATTCGGAATATCTTCTGTATTAAGATTTTCGTAACGCCCTTTTTTATGCTTAAATAAACGCAAGTTCCAATCCGGATATTTACCACCGTGGCGAATCCATTTACCTAAGAAAAATACACGGCGATTGAGGTAGTAGCCATTATATTCAGGATTTTGAATTGCTTGGGCAATTTCTTCCCATAACTCAGGGGTGATGCGCTCATCACAATCCACAATTAAAACCCATTCATTCCGAAAATTGAGGTTTTCTAAAGACCAATTTTTCTTTTTCGGCCAGCGTCCATTGAAATGAAACTGCACGACACTTGCACCATAACTTTTAGCAATTTCGACGCTTTGATCACTACTTTGTGAATCTACTATAAAAACTTCGTCTGCTCTTTGTACACTAGCAAGGCAAGCTGGCAAATTTGCTTCTTCGTTTTTAGCTGGGATTAGTACAGAAACTGGTATTTTAGAAGATGACATAATATTTTGTTGGTGGTTGGTTGTTAGCGGTTGGTTGGATTGTACAAATCGTAGATCTGTACACTAGTTAATAGCTAATGACAAATTGGCTATTGACTATTGACTCTTTTTGCTAGTAATCCTGCAATGGCAGCATTTAAGTAACCAATCTGACCATAGGCATAGACAAGTTTGTCAAATCGTTCTGCGGGGTCAGCAAAATATTTAACTGCTTTGTACAAACCACGCAAAAAACGCTCGCTACCGCGTTTTAGCTGGCTAAAACCTGCTGTTCCTGCTAGTTGTTCCCGATAACACTCACTAATACCCTGCCACCAACCCCGATTTAAAAACCAAGAACGTTTAATACGTTCGGGTGAAACATTATGAAACACGTGGGCTTCGGGTAGATACATGACTTGCCAACCTGCTTGGAGGGCAAGTTCAGTTATTTGCAGTTCTTCGTTAGATAATAATTTTTTACCTATGCGACCAAGTTGAGGATCAAAGCCTCCAATTTCTTCGAGAAAAGCGCGGCGTATGGAGTAATTTAAACCTCTAGGAGTTAAACCAGGCTTGTCTATGGAGACTATGTTCTCACCCAGGTCATATGCCCCTAAATTAGCAGCTAGTCCTGGAGAAAGCCATAGTGGTGATTGCATTCCCTCAGGCCATAACAAGCTGACTTTGCCACCAGCGATCGCTAATTTTGGGTTATTTTTATAAGCGTTATATAAAACTTGCAGCCAGCCACGGCTAGCGACAGCATCATCATCAAGATATGCCAGGATTTCACTGCTTGCAACTTGAGCGCCTGTATTCCGGGCTACAGATAGACCAATAACAGGTTCATAAACATACTTGAGGTGGGGATGATTTGCCCTTTGTTCTACAACAGAACGAGTGCGATCGCTAGAACCATTATCCACCACTATCACTTCAAAGCCAGAAGCAAAATCTTGCGTGAGGAGGCTATCTATAGCAGCGCCTAAATAATTGTCTCGATTGTGAGTACAGATAATGGCAGAGATTAGCGTATCTGGCATAGGGAGTTATTGGTTATTGGTTATTGGTTGTTAGTTGTTGGTTGTTGTTTTAATAACCACTAACTACTAACCATCAGAAAATTCAATCTTGTCTGTTCTGGAGCTAATCTATACCAAATAACCCTGACTCACCAACCGAGTTTTTTCGGAAATCACCCTGATATCTTCACCCAAGATGCTCATAGCTAAATTTGCTATCACCGCAAATTAAAAATTTTGAGGCTTTATTCTGCAATTGCCTGTTACTTGCTTTACTGACATTGAATGTGACCATGTAATACCACGAGTGTCTCAGCCAGTTGTGAGAGACGAGTTTCTAAGTATTGCTTGCGTCCTAACAATTGACGTAACTTTTGGTAACGAGCGATCGCCATACTCACACTAGCAACCTGATCTGGAGGACAGGGACGTGTCCACACTGTACCGGAAGCATCCAAACCACACAAACGGTAGCCACTAGAAGATGATTGATAGGAAATTTTCGATTGTTGGGCGCAAATTTCTTCTACATAATCCATCAAGCGGTTGACTTCTGCATGACGTAGTGTCGCACTTCCTCTTGGTTCGTTGTCTGTGTGCGATTCTAACCAACCATTGACTATTGGTCCTTCTAGATAAACATCTTGTATTTGCCGCACGATTTTTTGCAATTCTGCCTGCCAACTAGCAACAATTTCCTGGATTTCTTGCAACAGATTCATTGCTAATGCTGGGTTGGCTGCATTGCGATGGTTACTAAAGCTAGGAGTTTTGAATTTGGGTAGGCTTGGTGTTTTGCAACCGTTTTCTTCTACTGGGAATGTCTGTACAGAGGTGTGATGAAACTGAGAGTATTCTTCTGGTTGCTGATCATACTCATCTTCTGATTGAATATCATCATTTTCTGATTTTTCTGTTCCACTAACACTGATCCGAAATGATAAAGGCTGCTTGTTGACTTCTGATGACTCAGTAGTAGTGATGTCGCGATTTCCTAAATCGTGTAGAGTAGCCTCAATACGCTTTAAACCTGCTTTCATAATGGGTATCTCTAACTATTCTGTGACTTGTGATCGTGGATGGTGCTGAATTGATAGTTGGGATTTTTGACTCTTCCCAATAGTTGCATCATATAGATGCTGAGTGTTAATTTTATCTCTTAAAAGTTATTTGGGGTCAACAATCTCATCCCCAAAGTGAAAAATTATGGTAAACGGTTACAACCCCAGCTAATCCAAGATACTAAGGAAATAGCTTGGAGTAAAGCCACCAGGCAGGGACATTGGGGATTTTGCTTCGGGGATCAGGCATGGGATAAGGGTAATATTGATTTCTAAGTTTTGATTCATAATTCCCACTTCCTAATTTTATTTTTACCCCTGTGTTATGAAATTTTTATAATTCTAAGTTGAGCAAGCAAAAAATGAATCAAATCATTCTGGTGACTGGACCTGCACGTTCTGGGAAAAGTGAGTGGGCAGAAGCTTTGGCAATACAATCACACAAATCAGTAGTTTATATAGCAACTGCAACACACGATTCTGATGATCAAGAATGGCAGCAACGTATTCAACGACACCAACAACGCCGTCCTCAAGATTGGACGACATTGGAAGTACCAATGCAGTTGTCTGCTACTCTTGCCCAAATGCAACCAAATACCTGCGTTTTAGTTGATTCTTTGGGAACTTGGGTAGCAAATCTACTCTCTCAGGAAGAGGCTATGTGGGAAAACACTATGCAGGAGTTATTGGAGACGGTGCAACTAGTAGCAGCCGATATGATTTTTGTTGCTGAGGAAACAGGATGGGGTATAGTTCCAGCTTATCCGATGGGTCGAACTTTTCGCGATCGCTTGGGTGGATTAGTACGATACTTAGGTTCCATCTGTGAACCTGTTTATTTAGTCACTGGTGGTCATGTTCTTAATCTTAGTTTACTTGGTTCTCTGTTGCCTGTGGGGGAATAGGGTGATGGGGAGTGTGAGGAGTGTGAGGGGTGGGCATTGGAAATTACCAACAACCAACTACTAACTACTAATTACTAACCACCAACCACCAACAATTGATTATTGACTATTCTTAATTATTTATTCCAAATTTATTATCGAAATTCTAAATAAAATTAGAGTATGGCATCTCAAAATGAAGTTAAAAAATATCTAGCTTACTGGTTTCAGCTAGGCAAAAAAGTAATCATCAGTAATGGTGCAGAAACTTTGTTGCCTAAGCCTGTAATTGCAGGCGATCGCTATAGTGATGAATTTGAAGAATGCTGGCGGAAAATCACCTCTGAAAAAGCAGGTGATTGCTATCTTGAAGGTACAAGTGAAACTATTGCGGAATTGCTAACATCCGATTGGGAAATGTTTGCCTGTTCGCGTTGTACAATGCCCATACCTGTGCGAACTCTGGGTATGCCTGCTGAATCATGTCCATGCAATGATTTATCTGACTGGCCAAATACAGAAGTTCCTCTTCCCAGAGGACCTGTAAACAGTCAAGTACAGCTAAAGTTGATTCGTGATCAACTTGTAAAAATGAATGAGATGTCTCATCATTCTAATAGTTGATTATTGAATAAATTGATTCAGTCTCAAGATTTTTCCAATTAATTTTATATTTTAGATTATTCAGTAACCCGGTTTTGATATCAAAACCGGGTTTTCGGTTTTATTGCCATGTATTTTTCAGAAATAGCACTCGTATAATCCTGCAATTAATGCTTCTTAAGGTGGTAAATAAGTTTACATAAATTGCAAATGACTTATGTATTAGAAAGGGTATATCGTAATAGGCAAGCAAGAAGTTGAGCTACTCAAGAAGCTAATCAACTCCAATCATCACACGTAACAACAACAATACAAGCAAGGAGTCTTGTAACTATGTCTCACGAAACATTTACATCTAATTTGTTTAGTGAAGTAACCGAAGAACAACAGCAGATGGTTGCTGGTGGTAAGACTATCTACGACGATCTCAGCACCTACTTTAATGCAGATACAACCGCGTTTGCTTTTGCAGCAGCATCTGGTCCTGGTGGTAGTGTTGTAACTCAGGAATTTGCTGAGCAGGAAATTAACACCAGCGCTTACAAGAGTTTCCAACTCAATCCCTACTTCTACTATCCATATTAAATAATTCAAAAGTTCCACATAAACAATAAAGGATTTTCAACCATGTCTAACGAAGCTTTTGCATCTCATCTGTTCAGTGAAATTAGCGAAGAACAACAGCAGATGGTTGCTGGTGGTAAGAGTATTAACGACTATATCAGCACCTATTTTAATGCAGATACAACCGTGTTTGCTTTTGCAGCAGCATCTGGTCCTGGTGGTAGTGTTGTAACTCAGGAATTTGCTGAACAAGAAATTAATACTAGTGCTTACAAGAGTTTCCAACTCAATCCTTACTTCTACTACTACCCATACTAAGTCAGTCGAAAGTTGAGTACCTCATGATACTCAACTTTCAAAACGACAGTATAAAGCTGAGCAAGGAGTTTTTTATCATGTCTAATGAATTGTTTACCGAAGTGTGCGAAGAACAACAGCAAATGGTTGTTGGTGGTACGAGTATTTACGATTACATCAACACTAACTACTATCAAGAATTAACTGCTTTTAATTTTACAGTTGCCTCTGGGCCTAATGGTAGTTATGTTACCCAACAATTTGCTAACCAAACGATTGATACCAGCGCTTATAAGAATTTCTTGCTCAATCCTTATGGCGGATATTACGACGACCTAGATAGCTAGATGTGGATGATTAATTTAGTTGAATACATAATGTAATTCAACTGGGTATCCACAAGCATGTTGAAGAAAGTCAGCTATCAAATTTATAGATTTAGTCGATAGCTGACTGTTGTTCACAAGCAAAGTTTTTGTCTGAATAATTATATTTTTTCAGCTGTATATACAGGTATAACAAAGAGGTAAAGCTGTGTCTACAGATAGAGAATTAACTAACTCTGAGCTTTTTGTAGAGTTATCTGAGGAAGAACAAGAAATTACAATTGGAGGGCGTTCATCTTCACTATATGACTTTGTGATCAAAAAGACAAACATTGTTACTTTTGCAAATCATGAAAACAATTTTTCGGATGGTATAAATAACATTTCATCTAAGCAACAAACTGGATATTCGCTTTCAGAAGTCACCTTTGGTTTTAATTTTAGTGGACTACGTGGACGTAAATATGGTTTGAGCGGCTTGGAAATATTACGTCGATTAATTTTTTATCTCTTTACCTAATTTTTCAGCAACAAGCAAACAGATTGACCAAACCTTCAGGCGCTCAATCTTTTGGGTGGACTAAAGATGAAATACAAGTTTGTTAAACAGCATAGTGAAGAAGACTGTGGAGCCGCTTGTTTAGCTACCATTTCTAAGCATTATGGACGTAATTTTACTCTTAATCACATCCGTGAAATGGTAGGTACTGGACAGTTTGGAACTACTTTATTAGGGTTAAAACGGGGTGCAGAATCACTTGGATTTAATGCTCGTCCAGTTAAAACTTCACCAGAACTTTTAAACCGAATGAAAGAAGCACCCTTACCAGCAATTATTCACTGGCAGGGAAATCATTGGGTTGTTTTATATGGCAAGCAAGGTAACAAATGTGTCATTGCTGATCCGGCGGTAGGTATTCGTTATCTGTCTAAAAAGGATGTAGCAGATAATTGGACAGATTGGTTAATGCTGTTGTTACAGCCAGATCAAACTCGCTTTTTTTCCCAAGAAGACGATAAAGTTAGCGGCTTTTGGCGTTTCTTGCGGCGTGTTTGGACTTTTCGTGGCATACTGGCGCAGGCGTTACCTTTAAACTTAATTTTAGGACTGCTATCTTTAGCCTCGCCATTTTTGCTACAAATTCTTACTGATGATGTGTTGGTGAGAGGAGATACAAGGTTGCTCACAACTGTGGCTATTGCTGTAGTTGTGATGCATTTTGTTTCTACTAGTCTTTCATTTGTACAGTCTAATTTAATTGCTCATTTTGCTCAGCGTCTGCAATTAGGTTTAGTGTTGGAATTTGGACGACAAATTCTGCGCTTACCTCTTTCTTACTACGAAGCTCGTCGCAGTGGAGAAATTGTCAGCCGCTTACGGGATATAAATCAAGTTAATCAGTTAGTTGCTCAAGTTATTGTTGGTTTGCCTAGCCAATTTTTTATTGCTCTTATTTCTTTTGGCTTCATGCTGTTTTATAGCTGGAAGTTGACGGCAGTGGCTGTAGTAATTGCTATAGTAATGAGCATTTCTACAGTTATATTCCAGCCTACTTTACGAAATAAAACCCGTGAACTATTAGTTCAAGAAGCAGAAAATCAAGGTGTTTTAGTAGAAACTTTTAAAGGCGCACTTACCTTAAAAACTACTACTGCATCACCACAATTTTGGGATGAATTTCAAAGCCGATTTAGTCGCCTGACAACCCTAACTTTAAATACAATTCAAATTGCGATCGTCAATAGTACATTCTCAGGATTTGTTGCTGCTGTTGGCGGTGTTATTTTGTTGTGGTTTGGTGGGAATTTGGTAATTCAGCCACAGGAAAATCTGAGTATTGGGCAATTATTAGCTTTTAATGCGATGAATGCTAATTTCCTGGGTTTAATTGGTAGTGTAATTGGTTTTGTAGATGAATATACTCGCGCAAAAACTGCTGTTCAACGACTGACGGAAGTTATAGATGCTACACCAGAAGATGATAAAGATGGTAAAAAGCAATTTGCTAGGATACCTGGAGATGCTGACATTACTTGTACTAATGTCAACTTTCACTATGCAGGTAGGATGGATTTATTAGAAGATTTTTCGTTAACAATTCCAGGTGGTAAAGTAATTGCTTTTATTGGTAAATCTGGTTGTGGTAAAAGTACCCTTGCTAAATTAATTGCAGGCTTATACCCATTACAATCTGGTAATATTCGGATTGGATTATATAACTTAGACGATCTTGCTCTTGATTGTCTACGTCATCAGATAGTTTTAGTTCCCCAAGATGCTCACTTTTGGAGTCGTTCGATTATTGAAAATTTTCGTTTAGGATCACCTCATATTACTTTTGAGCAAATTGTTCGATGTTGCAAAATAGCAGAAGCCGATGAATTTATTAGCAAACTTCCTGATAAATATCAAACTGTTTTAGGTGAATTTGGTGCAAATATTTCTGGTGGTCAACGTCAAAGATTAGCTATAGCACGTGCTATTGTTAACGATCCACCAATCTTAGTTTTGGATGAGTCTACGGCTGGACTAGATCCAGTTAGTGAGGCGCAAGTATTAGATAAGTTGCTTCAGCATCGTCGAGGAAAAACAACAATTTTGATTAGCCACCGTCCGCGAGTTATTAGTCGTGCTGATTGGATTGTGTTTTTAGAACAAGGTCGCTTAAAACTACAAGGTTCTGTGGAACAATTAAGCTCTATAGCTGGTGATCATTTAGATTTTTTAACTCCTTAAATTAGTTGTTGGTTAGTAATTAGTAATTAATATTTGTTAGTGATTTTTGATTAATCAAAAATGCCTACTAAATACTAACCATTAACCACTAACCACTAACTATTAATAAACATGCTTTATACTCATAATCAAAAATTTCTTCCTTCGGTTAATATCGATGAGTTTTTACCACCAATTAGTCGTTGGACAACCTTAGCTGGTATATTTTTGGTTACAAATGTCGCCACAGCGATCGCTCTTGCCTCATACATTAAATATAATGTCACTGTCAAGACTTCTGCAACTGTACGTCCTACAGGAGATATTCGGATTGTACAACCAGAAATAGAAGGAACTGTTAAAGGTATTTTTGTTAAAGAAAATCAGATAGTTAAACAAGGAGATGTAATTGCAAAGCTTGATGATATGGAATTACATATCAAAAATAGTCAATTACAAAATAGTATTGAAGAAGTTAATTTACAATTAGCTCAAATTCAAGCCCAAATCCAAGCTTTAGATATTCAAATCAACGCAGAAAAACAAGTCATTGAAACAACAGTTATTTCTGCCCAAGCAGACTTGGCACGTAATCAAAGAGCTTATCAACAAGAGCAAGTCAAAACTCAAAGCGAATTACTATCAGCACAAGCAAACTTGCAAAAAGCTGAAGCGAGTTTAAAAAAAGCCAAGGCTGATTTGAATTTCGCTAAACAGGATCGCGATCGCTATAAAGAATTAGCACAATATGGAGCGATTGGTAAACGGGATTATGAGCAGAGAAAATTAGCTGTTGAACAAGCAGAATTAGCAGTAGAGGCGGAAGAAAGAGCAATAGATATAGCTCAAGCTAGCCTCCTAACAGCAAAAGCTGCTCTTAATCCTAGTGCAGCGACTGTGGAAATTGCTCAGGAACGCATAGCACAAGAAAAGGCAAAAGGTCAATCTAGTATTGCTGCTTTAATTAGAGAGAAAAATACTTTAATTCAGCGACAAATTGAACTTAGAAATCAAATTAAACAATACCAACAGGAATTACAAAAAAATATAATTCAAATGCAAAGTAGTGTCATTCGTGCTACTAGCGATGGTGTGATTCTCAAGCTCAATTTACGCAATCCTGGTCAGGTAGTACGTCCCTCTGAACCTGTTGTAGAGATTGTCCCTCAACATGCGCCTTTAGTCGTGAAAGCCATCATTCCTGCGGCTGAAATTAAAAAGGTGGAAATTGGTCAAAAAGTACAGCTGCGAGTTGATGCTTGTCCGTATCCTGATTATGGTACTCTCCAAGGTGTTGTTACTGCTGTTTCTCCAGATACAATCGCACCTGTAAATAATTCAGATGTGAGTGCAGCAAGTAATACAAGTCCTGCTGCTGGATCTTTTGAAGCAATTATCAAACCAGAAAGTTACAGTTTTGGAAATCATGAACATACCTGCAATCTGCAAGTAGGTATGAATGCATCTGCTGATATTATTTCTAAACAAGAAACAGCCCTAAAATTTTTACTTAGAAAAGCCAGATTAATCACTGATTTGTAATATTTAATAAATCTTTAATTCAGGTAAAAACTATGCATTTTTCGGTAATAAAAACAGCTTGTTTAGACAATTATCTTGTCTACTTCAAGCAATTTTTTGAAGAGAAATATATCGTATTTTATTTAATACTACTCCATTTGTCTGAGAAAATAATAAAGAAATCAATGTGCTGTGAATTACCAATTAACTGTACAAATTTTAATTTTCATCTTCTACTTTATGACACTAATTTTGTTAGTGAAAAAATTGTATCAAACTCAACAAGCATTGCAATGGTGGTGTTGTAGACAATCACTAAAAATGTTCTTGGAAGCAGAGAAAATTCGAGATGGTATATTACAGGAATCTTTTACTATTCGTCGTAGTCTAGAACTCTTGCCAGGAGGCAATTTAGATTTATCAACAAGTAAAACTCAAGAACTTTTAAAAAGATTTGACAATTTTCACCAATCTTTAGTGCAATTGAGCGATCGCTTATTTCCAGTGTATATCCAAGACAATTTTCCTTTGGCAATTCAGCATCTATTAGAACCCTGGTTTACATCTCACTCTCAGATATATTTTCATCTTGATATGCCTAAGTCTTGGCGACATGAATCAGTAGATCGCAGTCTAATTATTTTAAGGACTCTAGAAGAGTTACTGAAAATTAGTTTACCTGAAGTTTTAACCCAAGTTTCTATTTACATCTGTCTACAACAACAAGCTAATCTCGGTAAGCTTGTATTACAAATTACTTATCCTGATATTTCTACTCTTGTATTTTACAAAAATTTACCTGAACGAGAATATATTTGTAAAACTTTTAGATTTTTAACATCAGGCAAATGTTTTTGCTGTATTAATAACCTCAGTTTAGTTTGCTACCTATATTGGTAGATGATTATGCTTATACTAGAATTAAAATTAAAGTATATTTAAAATCATTTTTAATACAAAGTATTTATTTTAACTTTTACTATTAGCCAAGAATTCTGAAAAAATCCAAGCTCCCAGATTTATCTGTGGAATCAATCCCAAATCCAAAATCTAAAATTCAAAATCGAAGAACCTGTGGAAAACTCCACAGATTGCATCTACACTCTATGACAAGCTTTGAATTTTCTAGGTAGCAGTAATAGTTATCTACTCAATTGTTGGGGTGTGAATTATGAAACAAGCGTTAACAAGACAAGCATTACTAAAAATTTTAGTCATAGATGACCATGAATCAGTATTGGGTGGAACCATAGAAGTACTACGAAAAAAATACGTGGATGCTGAGTTTCTAACAGCAGTCACAGCTCAAGAAGCACTTGAGCAAGTAGCAAATATGCAACCTGATTTAGTAGTTATGGATCTTTCTCTACCAGAGAGTCCTGGCAAAATGGCACGACCAGATATAGGTGTCAAACTACTTAGAAACTTGATGAAACATCATATAAATTTGAATATCGTTGTCCAAAGTGCTCATGTGAGAACATTAGTACGAATCAGACCTGATATTGATATTCATAAAGGAGGTTTTACAGTTGCCGATAAAAGTCTTTCTAGTCAAGAAATGTTGACTAGGGTAGATTGGGCATTACAGGGATTAACTCATACAAAAGATATTAAAGGTGTTCATGCTGGATTAGAAGTAAAACCAGAATGGTTAAGGGTGCTAACTCTCGCATTTGAAGAAGGATTAACAGATAAGGCGATCGCAGAGCGCATGTGTGTTGGTGAACGCATGGTGCGTCATTATTGGAGCAAGTTACAAGATGCTTTAGATGTTTATCCTGAAGAGGGAAAAAATATGCGAATTCAAACGGAAATGCGAGCCAGAGAAGAAGGACTAATTGATTAATATTTAGCTGTTCGTAGTTCGTTGTTGGTTGAAACAAATGCCAAACAACTAACATCAAACAACAAACAACAAACAACAAACCAATGCAGGCTGAACTGTGGAAAATTATTAAAGAGGAAATAGCCATTTGGCGTGTAGGTGCATTACCAGGAATAGCAGTTATAGCGCTGGTAATAATTACTCGTTTAAGTGGTTATATGCAATCTCTTGAATGGTTAGCCTTTGATAATTTTCTGCGTATACGTCCAGCTGAAGCGATTGACGAACATGTTGTCATTATTGGAATTAATGAAGAAGATATCCGTAGGGTGGGAACCTACCCCATACCAGATAGAGAAATTGCAGCACTATTGAGAAAACTCAATTCTCTAGCACCCACAGTCATTGGTCTTGATATTATT
Source organism: Fischerella thermalis PCC 7521 (assembly GCF_000317225.1). GTDB lineage: Bacteria > Cyanobacteriota > Cyanobacteriia > Cyanobacteriales > Nostocaceae > Fischerella > Fischerella thermalis. The sequence continues at coordinate 40,658 of NZ_AJLL01000106.1, read as the reverse complement.
AGAGATTTACCTGTTGAACCTGGACACCCTGAACTAGTTAGTGCATTTCAGGATATCAAAAATTTAGTTGCGATTGAAAAAGTATTACCGGAAAAAATTGCTCCTCCGCCAACATTACCTCCAGAACAAGTTTGTTTTTCAGATCAAATTATCGATGCTGATGGGAAATTACGACGCAGTTTGTTGGCAACACCAACAGAACAAGGATACAAGTTTTCTTTGTCTGTTTGCTTAGCAAAAACTTATTTAGCTAAACAAGGTTACACCCTAGAAAACGGTATTCGTGATCCCCAAGCGCTTAGGTTTGGCAATCTTGAACTACCCCGATTTTTTCCCAATTCTGGAGGATATGTCAGAACTGATGCTGGTGGAGTGCAAATGCTGCTCAATTTTCGCAGTGGTCAAAAAAGATTTAGAATTTTATCTCTTAATGATATTAAAAACGGAAAATATCAGGCGCAGTGGATACGCGATCGCATTGTCATTATTGGTGTAACTGCGCCTAGTGTGAAAGACTTCATCACTACTTCTGCGGTGACATCCATAAAACCTGCACAGGGACGTGTTTATGGAGCGGAAGTTCAAGCAGATGCTAGTTCTGCAATAGTGAGTGCGGTGCTGGACTCCAGATCACTGTTGAATAGTTGGGCAGAGTGCTGGGAATATGTATGGATAATCAGCTGGGGTGTTTTGGGAATTGCTTTCGCCAGACTCACCAAATCCCCATGGCGAAATCTAGTTGCTGTTGTGATTGCCAGTACTATTTTAATAGCTGTTAGTTATTTACTTTTGTTGTATTGGGGTTTATGGGTTCCACTAGTACCAGCAATCCTTGTTTTAAATTTAAATGGTATTGCCATGACAGCTTTATACCAGTATGACCAAGCATTGCGTTCTAGAATAGAAGCTCGTCAAGCCCTAATTGAACGTACTTTTGAAACAATTCATAATGGGCCATTGCAAACCCTGGCTAAAGCATTGAAGACAATTCGTGAACAAGATTTATCGTCAGAAGAATTACTACCAGAACTTGAAAAAGAATTAGAAAAATTAAATTATGAACTAAGAGGTATATATGAATTTTTACAAAGAGAGCCTCTAACCCAAGATAGAAGTTTATATCTCGGAAATGGTCTGCTACTAAATTTACAAGACCCGATTCATACAGTTCTCTATCAAGTTTATGACCATACATTACAGCGAGAATTTGCTTGCTTCAGTACACTTAGGGTTAAGATAGTAACATTTGATCCCATTGATGATCACCATTTAAGCATTGAACAAAAACGGGGACTTTGTCGATTTTTAGAAGAAGCTTTATGTAACGTTGGCAAGCACGCTACAGGTGTAACTCGCTTGGAAATCAGTTGTACCCAAAATGAAGGATGGTACACTCTGAAAATTATTGATGATGGCTTAGGTAGTATTGCAGCTAAAGAAGGTAGAGGAACACAACAGTTTAGAAATCTAGCTCGACAATTAAGAGGAAAATTCACGCGATCGCCTCTTTCTCCTCGAGGTACTCTTTGTGAATTATCTTGGCCTGTGGCAAAGTTTGGCTTTTGGTAATTGTTTTTATTCTTAATAAAAAATTCTTGAGCAATAATTCCGAACAAGGGCGATGGAAGCTACTTCTGGCCTCTCTAAATCTTCAAATCTAAGGTCAGATGATTGCTGTGAAAACCTGAAAAAGTGGATTTATGCAGGCAAAAATATTATATGTATGATATATAAGCATTTTTATCCATTACTAATAGTATGACCATTGCAGATTAATATAATAAATATTATAAAAAAATGTGAAACATGGTAAATATAAGCAAGCCTGATGTAGTTTTCAGCAATGTAAATCACCAAAATATGAAATGAAATTAGTCATTTACTAGTAATACAATTAGAATAGATATGTAGCCTGTCTTACAAAACATATTTTTTAGAAACAATGGTAATTGGCAATGATCTATGGCAAATATTTAATCGCAATTAACTATTAATAATTGTTCATCTCCAAGCTACTACATATCTACTCTACCAATTAATATGAATTTTTTGAGTGCAATGCCAAGGGGGTAAGATAATGACTCACAAGCAGTGGCTCTTGCACAAAATTTTTAATCCTAAGATTTTAATAATTTGTGCTTTGACCATCCCTTTTTTGTTTACTCAAATAACTTTAGCTGCGTATAAACCTCCCCGGAATCAAAAACCACCAAGTGGTTACACAGAATCATCAGGAGTTAGGGGAAAATGCAAAGCTATAGATGCTGATTCTGTAACCCTGCTTGCTCCTTCTACACACATTGGACAAACCACATCCAGTCATCCCACCTTTGCTTGGTTTGTACCTCATCACCAAAGAGTTTCCCTTGAGTTCTCTATTTATGAGTTAGGCTCTAACGAGCAACTGAAACTAACTTATAAATCTCGATTGCAGAGTTCGCCAGGAGTTATGAAACTATCTCTACCAGAAAATTTGCCTGGCTTAGCTTTGGGTAAAAAATATCTATGGCAGGTAGAAATTTTGTGTGACTTTAACCATCCTTCACGCAATTTACTAGCTACAGCAGATATTACAATTGTACCCATGCCAGCCAATTTACAAGCAGCACTGCATCACAAGAGCGATCGCACCCAAAGAGCTAGCCTCTATGCTCAAGCAGGTATGTGGTACGATGCCTTGGGTGAAGCCTTAGCTGACAGTAACGATGGCGAACTGGGAAAACTAGCAGCAAATTTATTAAAAGACCTAGCAAGCTTAGAAAAGTCACCAGAAATTAGAGATTTATCTCAAGTTGCTTTAGGACAAAATGAATAGGGGTCTAAAGCTCGTGAACACCATCCGTTTCCTCCGTTTAGTTGGAAAAAGGGTAAAAGTTAATCTAAAACCAATTTCCTAAAAGGATGAATGGCGCCCAATAGTAAGGATGGGCATATTTTTTCCCTAGAGTAATTAGATCTTGCTGTGCTTTCTGCAAAGCTTCTACTTTACTAAAACCGTAATCATACCAGTATTGATAAAATTTTGTTACTAAAGTCACTGTAGCCGCATCGTTGATTGACCATAGAGACGCAAGAGTACTTCTTACACCTGCTGAGACTGCTACACTAGCTATACCCAAGTTAGTATGGTCATTTCCACGGGCGGTTTCACAAGCAGTTAATAACAATAAGTCAACTGAATTGATACCCTGGGATACGTTTTGAATCATACTATACAAGTCTGTCATGGTAAGCTTTTCGTTTTTACCAATGACGAGAAATGTATCTTCAGGAGCAATACCAAATTCAGCATGAGTAGCAATATGAATTATTGGATAAATACTATGCTGGAGTTCTGCTTGCAAGCGATCGCGTGTAAGATCCTGATTTAGTAACTGCTTGCTACCCGGTATAGTCATCAAAACCTGATCGATTTCTTTTTTGATATTGGTCAAAGCTTTATATAGGCGACCATCTACCCTTGCATCTTCAGTCAGTCCCACAGCTAAAGCCCGTAAATTTTCTGATTTGATTTTGAATGGATCTGTTAAACTCAGACTAGGGGTAGATGCGATCGCGTATTTCTCGATTAAAAAATTCTGACCGTCATGTAGTGCTGCCATTGGTACACTACAGAGAAAACTGTCTGGAACAAAAACCAGTGTCTTAACTTGAAGTGACTCTAAATCAGCAGCAAAAGGACGAACAATCAAATTATATAGCTTTTGTGCCTGCCTGCGATTATAAACAATGTCACTGCGCCTCTCTAGCCCCAGGCGAAATTTGCTGATTTCATCTTTGAACCTTTGACTATCAAAGTTGATCCACTTTAATTTAGTTTCACCATTAGGAAGATAAACTACAATTGCGGTACGCTCTTCTAGGACTATTGACCAAAATACAGCTGTATTTTGAATTTTGTCAGAGCTTAATAAATTAGCTTTAGTTGGATGAAACTTTATTGCTAGATCATCTTTGCGGAAGTAATTTCGCAGTTGTGCTAGTTTGAGAGCATCAAGGTAAGTGATTGCAGAATCAACTTCCTCAAGACCTAACTTTAGTGCGATCAACTCCCGATATATCGATTCTAACGTATCGTAAGGGTCTGGCTGTAAGTCTGGATTTGTGACAACTATCTGAGTATAGATTTTTTCTAGGGTCGTCACAGCTTGCTCGTATGCTGCGATCGCTTCCAGTGGTCGATTTTGTGATTTTAAAATTCTTCCTACTTGCCAATACCACAAATACAAGCTATCTTGAGCGTTTGGTTTTGTTTGTGCAATTTGTTGTGCTTGTTTCGTTAATTTCAGTGCTTGCTCGTAATTGTGGCGACACTCATAAATGTGACCAAGATTACCCAATGCTAAAGATAAAGCACGATATTCTGACAAGTTTTGAGCAACCGCTACAGCTTGATTGAGTAAATCAATAGCTTGTGATTCTCGGTCATCAGTTGGACATTTAGCAAAAGATAAATTTGTTTCAGCTGAAAAATACTTCAATAATTCAGCTAAGTCAATAGCCGCATAAGCTTTTGCTTCTGAAATTGGTAAACGTTCTAGCAGCAATAAAACTAGTTGTAATTGTGCTGTCGCTAGTTGTGATTTTCCAATTCGATTAGTCGGTGGAATAGAGTAAATTAATAATTTTATTTCTTTGAGTTTGTCTTTGAATTTACGGGAAATACTTAAACTTTTTTGGAAAGATTCTAACGCTTGAGAATCATATTTTGATGCTTTTTGTGTGAAATCTTCAGCTGCGTCAATTTCACCTGTATCCCAGGCTATTTTGGCATAGTTATAATTTTTTTGAGACAAATTGATATAAGTAATTCCCAGTTGATTGAAAGCAGCAGCTTGATATGCTAAATTATGAGTATCTTGAGCAGCTTTAATACTAAATTTTAAATCAATAATCGCTTTGTTATAATTGCCTTCAATGCGATGAGCTTCACCTCTAATTCGTAAAGCCGCAGACTCTAAAGTATCATCATGGTGACTACGAGCAATTTGTAAAGCAATTTCAGAAAGCCTCCTGGCATCATTGGGTTCACCCAGGCTATTATAGACCTGTGCTTGCTGGATCAAAATTTGCCCCACACTAGGCCAGTTGTTCGTTTGACGATAATAGGCGACTAATTCTTCCCAATAGGCGATCGCTGCTTTGAACTCACCTATTTGGTGATATGCTTTTGCCAATTTCTCAACAATAGCTATCTTGCTGCTAACCTTTTGATTTTCATTGGATAGATTTAAAGCTATTTGCCAATCTGCGATCGCGCCTTGGAAATCTTCTGCTTCATATCTTTTCTCAGCTCGCTTGAGCAGCTGATTAACATCAGTCGGTGGAGTTAGAAAGTTCTGAGTGTATTCATTTTGAACTACTGCTTTTACTGAAATTACTTCGCTAACTATTCTTGACCATGATGGAAAATATTTTATGCACAAGCCACAGGCAAAAATGCATATAAATAAAAACTGCAATAAGCGTCGGATATTTAATATCCGATGTCTGCTTAACATAGGACAAAAATGGTAATAAATCTTAATCGATTACTTTAGCTCATAGCCATAGAAAAATAGGTAGTTTTTTTCAAATCTAACGTTTTGATTACAAAAATAACTGATTATTTATAAATATTCTGTAAAGAAATCATGTAAAGCTGCAAAACTTTTGTATATATTAAAATATTTATACTAAATAAAAAATACTAATTGAACTATTTTTTGCAATATATATCTTTAGGTAGATACTAATTGCCAAGTTTGGGTGATGTGGAAACCTTTATTTTAAAAGAAAATGAGAAAACGGCACGCACCCGTTAATGGGTAATAGCTTGTTGGTAATTGGGAAGAACTTGTTCTGAGTCTTGCAATAACCAATTCACAATTACCTATTACCAGACGCCTCCTATAAAGATGCACCCTAATTTGCGGCAAAGTGTCAAAATTCCATGCCACTATATAAAATAAAGCACTCAATTATAGTTAGTAGTAAAAGGAGGGCGGGTATAACGCTGTGCAAATCACATTCTTAGGGACGAGTTCAGGTGTACCAACACGATCGCGTAATGTTTCCAGTGTCGCTTTGAGATTACCCCAAAGAGCAGAGTTGTGGCTATTTGACTGTGGTGAAGGTACTCAGCACCAACTTTTACGGAGTGAACTCAAAAGCAGCCAACTCTCCCGAATTTTTATTACTCACATGCACGGCGACCATATATTTGGTTTAATGGGTCTGCTGGCCAGTTGTGGTTTAGCAGGCAATGTCGAACGCATTGATATATACGGTCCACCTGGATTGAATGAATATTTGCAATCAGCTTTGCGCTACTCTCACACACATTTTTCTTACCCTATCAAAGTTCATGCCATTCGTCCAGGGCTAATTTACGAAGATGACGAGTTTACCGTCACCTGTAATTCTTTGCATCACCGTATCACTACCTTCGGCTACCGCGTGGCAGAAAAAGACCGACCGGGACGTTTTGACATTGAAAAAGCCAAAGCTATGGGAATTCCCCCTGGTCGGGTTTATGGTCAACTTAAACGTGGTGAAACCGTCACTCTACCCGATGGAAGGGTATTTAATGGTGCAGATTTTAGTGGTCCAACAGAAATTGGACGCAAGATAGCCTACTGCACAGACACAATTTATTCTGATAACGCCGTGGAATTAGCACAGGATGCAGATGTGTTAATTCACGAAGCAACCTTTTCTCATCAAGATGCTGAGATGGCTTTTCAGCGTCTACATTCTACATCTACAATGGCGGCGCAAACAGCCTTAGCTGCTGGGGCGCATCGCTTGATCATGACTCATTTTAGCCCTCGTTACGCTCCTGGTAATGGCATAGAATTAAAAGACCTACTTCAGGAAGCCCGTGCTATTTTCCCCAAAACAGACATGGCTTATGATTTCATGACTTATGAAGTACCCAGACGGCGAGAAGCAGAATTAGCCTTTGAATATTGAAATAAAATTTAGGTAATGGGTAATCGGTAATGGGAAAAACCAATGACCAACACCGAAGAGACGTAGCATTGCTACGTCTCTACAATAATGATTTGGCATCGAACTACAAAAATGTATGCACGCATAATTCATGACCAAATTCAGCAACGCCATTTCTTTTGTAACAGTTTCAGGTGCGAAATGTAGAATATAAACAACAGAAACACACAACCAAAATCCATCAGTGTGCATCGGTGTACATCTGTGTTCGTTCCCTAAAACCCGATCTTCATCATCACGACAATCCATCAGCAATTAAACACTCCCGTAAACAGGAACCGCCGCACCTCGAATATCTTTAGCTGCTTCCGAAGCTAAAAAGCAAATCACCTGCGCCAAAGACTCAGCTTTCACCCATTTATCAGCATTTTCTACACCCATCGCTTCCCGGTTACTAGGAGTATCAATAACGCTAGGAAGAACTACATTAGCAGTAATATTAGTTCCTTTGGTTTCGTCTGCGATCGCTTTCGTCAGCGCAACCACACCAGCTTTAGAAGCACAATAAGCTGCGAGCTGTCCAGATGGTTCCACAGCACCTCTAGAACCAACAGTTACAATCCGTCCATAGCGATTTTCTAACATTCTCCTCAGGCTATGTTTACAAACCAAAAAAGTTGTAGTCAGGTTTAAATCAAAATCCTTTTTCCAATTCTCCAAGCTGTATTCATGGGTTTTCCCCATCGCAAACCCACCCACCAGATGAATTAACACATCTACTCTTTGCATCTGGTTGATAATATTTTCTACTGAAGCTTCTTCTGCTAAATTTGCACAGACAAACTTAATTCTGGCAATCTCAGCAGGTGAGAGAATTGCCTTGAGACGTTCGACTTCTTTGGGGTTGTAATAGGGAATTGTGATTGCTGCTGCTCCTTGCGCTAAAACTGCTGGTGTCACGCCTAAACCTAATCCACCAGTACCGCCTGTGAGTAAAATGTGCTTGCCTTTCATGAGTTTGTTTAGTTCTGCAATATATCAAATTCTCAATGGTTGGTAATTAAAATACAGCCAGAATTTCTTTCTACCACGGTTTTTAAACCACATGACAACTAGCGCTGGTATGAATTTCGGCAATACTGCCAATATCGAAGTATACAACCATAGTAAACCTTGACGCTCCACTAAGTCTTGTACATCACCTCTACTGTTGGATGTTGGCGATCGCGTAGATAGTCTCGAAATTTGTAATCACTAACAATAAAAGTTAGAGCTAGTAATATTAGCTCATCATACATTACGGCATGGGTAACATCATGATTTAATTAGCGGTATCATGCTTTATGCAATGATATTCACACCGACAGATGAACCAGTTTCAACCTATATCCGCCGAGCTACTACTCTGATTCTGAAATAAAAATAAAAGATTGTACTTTTCAAGGATTATATAGTGCCATAAAGTAGTAAGGTAGAAATTATGGATTGATAACAATTTAAATATGAGTTTTAATTGTAATCTTTAACTTAAATTTAACCTATTTACTCTATGGCTAGACGTACCTCTTCCCCATCTCCTGTAACTGCCACAACTACACTAGCTCTTTCATCTCTCCATATTCGTCTAGAAGCGCTAGAAAAAGAACATCAATGGCTGCTGAAACAGATTAAGAAGAAACAAAAGGAACTGAATAATTTTGTTGAGCAGATGCGCTCTTTCGCCACAGAAATATTTCATAGAGGTACTGCTAGCTTTAAAAAACTTGCAGAAATCGACGAAGAAATTCATAGTTTATTCGATGAAATATTTGCCACGAGAAAGTTCGGGAAACAAACCAAGAAAAGTATTGAAGGAATTTACCGCAATCTCCAGATGGCAGGAATCATTAGTCCAAAACGCGATCACGATGATTCAGACACAGAATTAGATGAACTGTTTGAAACAGATGATCAAAAGCAAGAATTTTTTGGTTCCTCTCAACAAAACAATTATCAGCATCAACAACATTCAGAATTTACCCCTACAAGTAAATCTGATGAATCGAGAAAGGTTAGAAATACATTTTTGAGGTTAGCAGAAATATTTCACCCTGATAAGGTGACTGATGATGAAACGCAAATGCGTCATACAGAAATCATGAAGGAAATTAATAAAGCTTACCAAGAAGGGGATTTAGCCAGACTTTTAGAAATTGAACGACAACATCAAGCAGGAGAATCTGTAGATAGTAACAATGAAGATGATTTAACTCGCAAATGTCATCGTTTAGAACAAGAAACTGAATTCCTCAAAACGCAATATGAGACAATTAAGAGAGAACTGCGTTTAGTCAAAAATACCCCAGAAGGGATGATAGTTGCTGATTGTCGCAAAATCGCCAAAGAAGGAATTGATCCTATAGATCAGATGTTAGGACAAGTTGAATCTGAAATTCAAGTTATTTCTCATATCCGCGATTTTGTGAAGGATTTTCGAGAGCAAAAAATTACAATCAAAGAGTTTCTCTGTGGACCAACTATTTTGCAACAGATGAACGAGGAAGTGATGGAAGATTTGTTAGAACAAATGTTGGAAGAATTAAGTGCAAGAATAGTGTTTTAACAGTTATCAGTTGTAGGTGAACACTACATACAATCTCCCACGATTGCGTGTGGGTCTTGATAGCGAGTCAAACGATAATCCGCCCAACCCAATTCGTGTTTACTTTGCTTTCAGCCATATTCAATCCAAGTTCTTAACCCATAAAAATTCCCAACATCTCTTGGGGTAATGTCTGAGTATTTACTCATTACATACCATGCTCTGTGGCGAAGTTCTACCTGTTGTATCTTCTTATACTACTGCTCAAGTGAGACAACAGGGATAGCTTGAAATATTGGCGCGGACTTACCCATATCCTCATATCCCCCTTGTTTTTTGAAAGTTTACATAATCTTTAATTTTTTCTAGGATAATAATTCAAAGTATTTAAGTAACTTGATAGTTTTTTTTGAAATATAAAATACAAAGCATAGGAGTAACAAATTTTTGTTTGGATATTTGCAGACTCTTGTTAATGCTATTTTTATACAAGGTCATTTCATGAAATCAATTGTTTATTTGAATAAATTTCAAATTTTCTCTTTGTTACCATTTATTCAATAAACAAGCTTCACAGGATTCCGTATTTATTGAAAAAATTGGATGCTAAAGCTAGAGAATATCAACATTCCACCTTGATTAATTCATTGCAATTCCCAAGACAGATTACATATTGTTAAGTGTGTTAATATACTATTTTTTTGTATGAATAGTAACCTTAAAAATATTTGTAATTCAGCAATATTTTAAATGTCAGCAAAATTTATAACCATGAGTGTAAATATAAAATTTATTGTATAAAATACCAAAGCATATTCATATATTTTAACAAACTAGACTTATAAGAAAATAGCAAATCTTTGTCGAGGGTATTGACGATTTCGTGATGATCACTTTAGGTTAATATGAATCAAAAATTGCGAAAATCATCAACTAACAAACAAGTCTATTCTCTTTGCCTATTGAAGCTTATTTACATGACTATTAAAACAGTTAACAGTGAACAGCTATCAGTTTCATTGCTAGGTATACAGCAGATTTAATCGAGGATTTCGATGGTGAATGACACTAGTCTGGATAGAGGAAAACTGGTTTTGACCTCCCCAAAAGACACGGTTGATATCAAAAAAATCTCTACAATTCTATTTCGCAGGCGCTTTTTAATTGTGGGTATTTCCTGTGTAGTGATGTCGGTTGCAGTCCTTTTAGCTTTGAAAGCAAAGCCTGCATATCAAAGCTCTATGCAGATACTTGTGAGTTCCAATCTCGCAGAAGAAGAAGTATCAAATAATATCCCAACAAGTACAAATAAAGATGCGATCGCATCTACATTAAAAGGTGTAGAATACAGTCCTCAAGTAGGTTTAATACTCAGTTCCAAACTGATTCAAAAAGCCGTAGATTCGTTGCGTTCTGAGTATCCAGATCTCACAGTTGAAGATATCAAAGGTAAGAAGACTCAAAAAAGACCTCTAGCGATCACTGCCATAGATCCTGGAACTGGAGCTAATCAAGTTTTTGGGCAAGTATTTGAGCTTTCCTTTGAAAGCAACGATCCTGTAAAAACCCAGAAAGTTCTACAAGCTCTGCAAAGAGTATACACAGATTATGTTCTCAAACAACGACAGGAACGGCTTGATCAAGCACTGACTTTTGTTAATGATCGCCTCACCAAAATTAAACAGGAAGTCAAGCAAGCTGAGGGAAATCTAGAAAAGTTTCGCAAAAAGTACAACTTAATTGACCCAGAAGTGCAAGGTGAAATCCTGCTAGAAACCCTTGCAGATATTAAAAAACAATTGCAAACCACTCGCGCTCAATTGCAAAATGCCCAAGCGCGCCACAAAAATCTGCAAAAGGAAATAGCTTATTCTCCGCAAAATTTAGCCCTTACCTCAAGTCTGAGTCAGTCGAACCCTTATCAAACACTACTTGATGAAATTCAAAAAACAGAATTGTCTTTAGCTAAAGAACGTCAACGCTATACAGACGACTCTCCCAAAATCAAAGACTTGATTCAGCAGCACCAAAGCCAACTAGAGTTATTACAAAAAGAAATTGAGCGATCGCTCACTACCAAAGACTCACCTAAGCAAGCAATAAACACAAACTCGACTGAACCAAGCAAGTGGGAAACACTCAAGCAAGCATTAGCAGAAAAACCATCTCCCGCAGCCAACCCAGAACAACAGCAATTAATTCCAGGATTGCTAACAGAAGTAAATCAAAAGCTCATGCAACAATTAATCGAGGTGCAGACAACGGTTGAGGGACTACGTGCTAGTGAACAGAGTTTGGTTGCATCAGAAAAGCAAATTCGCTCAGAACTCAGCAAATATCCCAGCCTCATCTCGGAGTACAACCGTTTGTTACCTGAAGTGCAAGCAACTCGCAAAAAACTTGAGCAAATGACAGCAGCACAACAGGCTTTAGGATTAAGAATTGCTCAAATAGGCTCTGACTTGCAAGTATTGGAAGAACCCCAACGCGGAACTGATTTAGGTAGCAACAGCTTATTCTTCCTTCTGGGAGGATTGATCATAGCACCTTTATTGAGTGTCGGAACAGCCGTAATCCGGGAATTGTCTGACGATGTGATCTCCTCTCCCTCAGAGTTACAAAGGCTAACAAATCTGCGGTTACTCGCAACAGTTCCAAAACTGAGCAAGCCTCGTCGTTACAAACAGCTTTTACACTTGCCCAAGATGTGGCACTCTCACAAAGAGAAAAACACATCTGAGGGCAAAACTCTGCCTGTTTACGCTACTTGGCCATCCCATGAAACGTTGGATATGGCTTATCAAAATCTACAAATCATCACACCTTCTTTTAAGTCCGTGATGTTGACATCCGCACAACCAAAAGAAGGTAAGACGAGCATTGCTTTGGGACTAGCGGTTAGTGCTGCTCGTATGCATAAACGGGTGTTGTTGATTGATGCCAATCTGCGAGAACCGAGTCTGCACAAAACCTTGGAACTTGCCAACGATTGGGGACTATCTCTGTTGTTGGTTGATGAAAGCAATACCTCTGATCACAATTACATTCAACCAGTTCATCCCTCCATTGATGTTTTAACAGCCGGTTCCCCAATTGAAGATGCAGTCAGATTGCTCAGTTCTGGACGTATGAAGGAACTGTTGGAATCATTTGAGCAGACTTACGACTTGGTGTTAATAGATGCTCCCGCCATTCTCAAGACAGTTGATGCCAGAATTTTAGCAACCTTGTGCGATCGCATCATCATGGTGTCATGCCTTGGTAAAATTACTCAACCTGATGTTATTCAAGTTACGGATATTTTGAAAAACTTGAATTTAGTTGGTATTATTGCTAATACTGCTCAGTAAAACAACAACAGAGATCAGGGAATGGGAAGACAAAGCAGACAAGGGAGAACATCTGCACTCCCTACACTTCCCACACTTCCCATAATCCCATCTACCCAATCCCCATTTCCTTTTAAATCTTCAGCGGAAGTTCTATTTGAAAGGCTGAACCTTGAGCAAGCACACTCTTGACAGAGATTTGTCCGTGGTGCGCTTGCACAATTTGTTGAGCGATCGCCAGCCCAAGTCCAAAGCCACCGGTTTGGCGAGAGCGGACAGTGTCTACGCGATAAAAACGATCAAAGATATAAGGCAAATCGCTAGCAGGAATGCCAATACCGTTGTCTTCCACCTGAATCACAGCGCGGTGGGACTGGGTGAAAAGACGCAACTGTACTTTACCCTTTGCTGGAGTGTATTTTAAAGCATTACTCAGGAGGTTGATTATGGCTTGTTTCAGCAAATTAGCATCAGCATATAAGATCACAGGTTGCTCTGGAATTTGAGTGCTAAAATTTAAACTTTGAGCAGCAGCTTGGGCGGCGAACTCTACAGCAAGCGATCGCAAAAGTTCACTCAAATCAATCGGTTTTAATATAGTTTCTGCTAGTGGGCCATCATGGCGTGAAAGGAAGAGCAGATTATTGATCAGCGCACTCATAGACTTGGCAGTCTCTGCAATCTTTTGCAAACGCAGTCGTTGTTCCACAGTATCTTCAGGTGGGATTAAGGCAACTTGAGCATTACTCAACACCGTTGCTACAGGTGTGCGTAGTTCATGGGAAGCATCGGCTGTAAATCGCTGTAATTGCTGATAAGCCCGGCGAGTTGGTCGCATTGCCAATCCCCCTAAAAACCAACCTGTAATTCCAATCACGCCAAAAGTGAAGGGAACACCTAAAGCTAAAAATAAGCGAGCTTGATTTAATCTGCTGCGTAGGGATTCCAAGCTAGCTGCTGCTTGGAAATAACCGATCAGCTCCTTATTTTGCAAAACGGGAATAGTAACTTGGCGAACCCAAGTAGTTTCAGTGTATTCTACGGCAGATCGCTCTTGCAAAGTTTGAAATCCAGGTTCTGTGGTTAACTGTCTAACACTCGAAGAACCACCTATATGCTGTACTAGTTGTCTGTCAGCATTGTACCATCGGGCGTATAGCAGTCCACCATTTAATGACACGTCTTGCTCTACAGGAGTGCGATCGCCTTGATTTTGACCCAGCGTGTACTGAGTTTTACTAGCAAAAGTTTTACTTTGGGCAAACAGTTCCTCATCAAAAAAGCGCAACTGCTCCTCTACATTTAGACAGTAGCCTACTCCTGCAAACGCAAACAAAATTCCACCCATTGATAGGGCGAACCAGTGAGCCAGATTACGGCGACTACGATCAAACATTGTGTAATGAAATGAAAAGGATGGGAGATGGGGTGATGGGGAGATGGGGTGATGGGGAGATGGGGTGATGGGGTGATGTTCTCCCTTGTCTTCCTTGTCCTCTTTGTCCCTCTTGTCTTTTTCCTCCCTTTATCATGATTTATAGTTCACGGATTGGGCGGATTCAACCGATAGCCTACCCGATGCACAGTTTCGATCCAATCTCTGGCCCCGATGATTTGCAGACGTTGACGCAAGCGACGCACTAAAGTTGTAACTGCGTTACTTTCGGGTTCTTCTCCGCAACTCCACAAAGCTTGCTCAATCTGGTCATGAGATAAAATTTGGCGGGGATGACGCATCAAGTATTCCATTAATTGGAACTCCCGGCTAGAAAGTTGAGTTGTGACTGAATCAAGCTCGATAGTTAAATTAGCTAAATGCAGCTGCAAATCACCTAAGCTGAGTATATCTCCTTGCCACATTGGCGATCGCCTTCCCAATGCCCGCACCCGCGCCAACAGTTCTAACACATCCACTGGCTTGACTAAGTAATCATCTGCTCCTGCATCCAAACCCATCACCTTATCTGAAATTGTATCTTTTGCTGTTAGTATCAGCACTGGAGCCACTTTACCCGCCCGTCGATATGACTGACACAATTCCACTCCACTCACCTTAGGTAACATCCAATCTAGAATCAGTAAGTCATAATCTTTGTGAAAAGCAAACCATTGTGCTGTTTCTCCATCTTCAATCGCATCTACTGTATGCCCCACTTTTAATAATGCTGCCCGCAGAGGTTCCAACTGGGCTGGGTCGTCTTCAACTAGTAAGATCAACATCCCATTTGTTTAGCTTGCTGTAATTTTCACTTCTTAGTTCTAAGGTTAAGCTAAAAGAGTGACATAAAAGTGACATTCAGCAATTAACAGTAAGCAATTAACCCTATTCTTTCCATGCGTCAATTGCAAATTTTTCCAGTTTTACGAACATTAGGGTTTGTGTTTTGGTCATCCTTACCGTTGATTGGTCTGGTTTTTTGGCTGGGAAGTGGTTTAGTGGGAGATCAAATCCTCAGTCGTCCCTATACCCACAAAAAATATCTGCAAGCGGATACACAATTGGCACGGCAGATCATGAAAAAGATAGTAGCTATAGAGGTGAAAGTTCTTCCACAAGAAGGGATTTCGTTAGTAAATGTGAAAACAAATCACTCACCTCTCAAAAAAATGACATTTGAGTTTCCAATCACCGAACCCGGTCAACTTGAAGCCAACCTCAGTCACGAGTTGGGCTTATCGCGGGAGCGAATCAGAGAACTAATTCGCTATTGAGGGCTGGATGGGTAATTGGTAATGGGTAATTGGTAATGGGTAATGGGTAATGGGTAATGGGTAATGGGTAATGGGTAATTGGTAATGGGTAATGGGTAATGGGTAATGGGTAATGGGTAATGGGTAATTGGGCATTGTTATTAGCCATCAACAACCAACAACCAACTATCAACAACCAACTATCAACAAATGACAAATAACCAATGACGGTCTTCACGAGTTAACTCTAATTGTGTCGAGCTACTTACATATTGAAATCCAAGTTTGCACATTTTTGTAACATTTATCCATCAAACTACAAACTTTGACATTCTTTTGTCATATTTATCCATCAAACTGCAAGTAAGAAAACTTTCCGCATTTTTGAATATTATTCCTTCTGCCTTCTGCCCTCTGCCTTCTGCCCTCTGCCTTCTGCCCTCTGCCTTCTCAATCATCAACCGCTATGGATACTTCTGAAGCTCCAGTTTCAAACCCTGAAACCCAGTCAGACAGTTCTGTACCCTCTGAGTTAATGCCTACTCGTTCTGGCAAACCCTGGTTCCGAACATTAATAGTTTTGTTTTTGACCACTGGGGGCATTATCCTTTGGCGGATGCTGGCTCCTGGTGGCGCACCCCAATCTTCTGTGGCCCAACAGCAGCAAGGGCCACCCCCACGTCCAATTGAAACGATCGCTCTGGCAACCGGAACTGCTACCAGGAATATACAGCTTTTAGGACAGGTGGAAGCTACTCAACAGTCCACAATTCGCGCTCGAACTAGTGGAATTGTGAAAAAGATATTAGTGCAACCGGGCGATCGCGTCAAGGCAGGAATGGCAATTGCCATCTTAGATGACTCGGATCAGCAATTGGCGATCGCCCAAGCACAGGCACAACTGGCACAGCAACGTAGCAATTTAGCACGCTTAGAAGTAGGTACTCGTCCAGAAATTATTGCTCAGCGTCAAGCAGCAGTGACATCTGCCAAGGCGCGAGAACAGGAAGCGCGGGATAACCTCAAGCGTACTAGCAACCTAGTGAAAGAAGGTGCTTTGTCGCAAAGATTACTAGTAGAAGCTCAAACAAATTTAAATGATACCCAAGGAGCGCTGCTAGAAGCTGAAGCTGAGCTTGCCGAAGCCAAAGCAGGACCAATCCAAGAGGAAATTGCCGCCCAAAAGGCCAATGTAGAAGCAGCCAAAGCCAACTTAGCACAAGCACAATTGGCACAGCAGCGGACTCGGATCGTGGCACCACAATCGGGTGTGGTGCAGACACGCCATGTCAGTAATGGTGATTTAGTGCAAAGCTCTGACCAAATTATCACCTTAGTAGCAGGCGATCGCTTTGACATTTTCCTCGAGTTACCAGAAGAGCTTACCGGTCGAGTTACCCCAGGTATGGCAATTGAACTCACAGCTCGCGCCTTACCACAATGGAAACAACGGGCGACGATCACCGCCGTAGTTCCCTCCGCCGACAGTGCCTCCCGTCGCCAACGCGTACGTGTCCAAATTAACAATCCACCACCAGGATTATTACCAGGTATGGCGATCGCAGGCAACCTCAATATGCCTACGAATCGCTCTAGCTTTGTTGTCTCGCGAGACGCCTTAACCAGAAGGCAAAACGAGTGGTTTGTCTTCACAGTTGCTGATGGCAAAGCTAAACAAATTCAGGTAGAAATGGTTGCTGACATGGGCAAAGACATGGCAATTTACCATCCTTCCCTCCGATCCGGTCAACGCATCGTCCTGCGTGGCGGTGATGGGTTGCAAGATGGTGCGCCAGTGAAGATAGTTGATCGCAGTTGAGGCTGACAGACAAGGAGGACAAGGGAGAAAATCTCCCCATCACCCCACTGCCCCTAATCCCCATCACCCCTACTCCCCAATCCCACTATGAACTTTATCGAAACTTCTGTGCGTTGGCGACATGGGACTTTTGTCCTGTTTTGCTTGCTCTCAATATTTGGGGTGTTCTCGCTCCTGAATTTGCCTTTAGAATTGCAACCAGGAGGCGATCGCCCGGAAATCACGATTACTACCACCTATCCAGGAGCAGGACCGACGGAGGTAGAGAACCTGATTACGCGCCCCATTGAAGAGCAAATGGAAGAGGTGCTGGGTGTTCAGGAAATCAGCAGTAACTCTCGGGCTGGACGCAGCAGCATCACGCTGGAATTTACTCCAGATGCTAATTTACAAGAGCGGATGATTGATGTCATCAACCGCTTGCAGCAGGTGGAAAGCTTGCCCCCAGAAGCTCAGGAATCGAGTGTTGAACTGGTAGGTGGCAATAGTTCCCCAATGATGTGGATTCCTTTTGACACAAAAGAAGGATGGGAGCCGGATGCCAACCGCTATCGAGATTTAGCCGAGGAAGTAGTGGTTCCGCGCTTGCGCCGAGTGGAGGGAACAGGGCAATTTTTGGTAATAGGTGGACAAGAGCGAGAAGTAGAGGTGAAGGTTGACCCAAAAGCATTGTCTGACCGTAACCTGACGATTGGTGACGTGGTGCGGGTACTGCGGGAAAACAACCGCGATATCCGGGGTGGGCCGTTGATTTTAGGACGAAGAGAATATCGGGTACGTACAGTCAGCCGATCGCAGGATCTATCACAAATAGAAGGCTTTGTACTGCGGCGCGATCAGTCCGGTACGGTTTACTTGCGGGATGTGGCTCAGGTACAAATGGGACGCAAACCCCAAGATAGCGCATTGATATTCAACGGCAAACCAGGAGCAGCAGTTGGTGTGATTCGCCAAATAGGGGCAAATGTGCCAGAGGTTGCTAAAGGTATCCGAGCAGAAATTGCCGCACTGCAAGCTGAGTTCGATAAGCAAAACCAGGGAATTCGTTTTGTCTATAACTACGACGAGAGCCAATATATCAATCAATCTGTAGCTTTTGTCCAAGGTAACTTGGTGAGTGGGGCGCTACTAGCAACCATTGTCCTGATTTTGTTCCTTGGCTCTATGCGTACTGTGGCGGTGGTAGCGATTACAATTCCGACGACACTGATTATGGTGTTCATCGTCATGTCTGCATTGGGAAGGACATTGAACATTATCAGTTTGGCAGGATTGGCGTTTGCGGTGGGTATGGTCGTGGATAACGCGATCGTCGTAATTGAGAATATCTTCACCCACATGCAGCAGGGTAAAAGTGCCATGCGGGCAGCGATTGAAGGTACGCAGGAAGTTTGGGGCGCCATGCTGGGTTCTACTCTCACCAACGTTGTAGTGTTTGTGCCGCTAATTATGGTTACAGGCGAAGCAGGACAACTTTATGCTGATATGGCGATCGCTCTTTCTGCTTCTTCTCTATTTTCGTTGTTTGCTGCATTGACCTTAGTACCCATGCTATCGGGATTGTTCCTCAAGCAATCGGAAGCGATGCAAATGATGGAGGGCGGCGAATATCGCGGTGGTAATTGGTTGGAGCGTTCAGTTGCCAAGTCTTCAGCCGTATTTCGTCATTTCCAAGGCAAACTCGAAAATTTTCTAGCTTCTACTGTCAGTTGGTCATTGGGACGTAAGCGGATTGGTCGTCGTTTACTAGTGTTGTCGATTCCTGTTGCTTTACTTGTCATTAGTGTTCTGCTACTCCCACCAGCAGATTATTTACCGGAAGGTAATCGCAACTTAGTTGTGTTGCGGGCGGAACCTTTACCAGGAACCAGCATTCCTGAGGCAATTAAGCAATCTGAACCTGTGCAGGCATTTTTGCGATCGCAACCAGAAGTAGAGCGGATTATGTATGTGGATCGTCCCGGCGCACTAAGGGGAATAGCAACAATCTTAAAGCCAGAATTTGCCACCACAACTGGGTTAGCTGAGATGGTGGAACGGTTGCGCGCCCAAAGCAGCAACTTTGCTGGATATCGCTTTATGGTTCCGACTCGGATTTCTATCTTCCGCGATCCTGGCAAGGAATTTGAAGTCGATATTGTTGGAGATGACCTCAATCAACTTAGCGATCTGGAGAAACAAATCACAGGCAAATTGCGCCAACTTCCAGGAGTGAATAATATCCGTTCCAACTTTGTTATGGGAGCAGCAGAACTACAAGTGATTCCCAATCGGGAACGCATCGCCGAAGTCGGACTCTCGGAAGCAGAAATTGGTTCGATGGTGGAAGCAGCGTTGGGTGGACGCATTGCCTCCGATTACATTGATGGCAAAGAAGAACTCGATGTTTCCGTGGAACTACAAAATACCGCCGTCGAAACACCAGAGCAACTGCGACAATTGCCACTGTATGCCCAGGGACGACAGGTACAACTAGGTGATGTTGCTGAAGTCAGGGAAACGACTGGCCCCGATGTGATTAATCACGTTAATTTAGAGCGATCAATTAGCCTCACCGTCTCCCTCGCACCGGATGCGCCCCTGGCGACGCTGGTAGAACGCACTGAAAATGAAATTCTCGCTCCTTTACGTGCGAATCTACCCGCAGGTTATCGTCTAGAACTGGCGGGTTCAGCAGATCAGTTAGCAGCAACCGTTGCTCAATTAGCTGCTGCGTTTGCATTTTCGATTTTAATCACTTATTTGTTACTAGTGGCGCTGTATCGCTCATTTCTCTACCCAGTGGTAATTATGGCAACTGTACCAATGGGGATGAGTGGCGCACTCTTAAGTCTCGTCATTGCCAACCGTATTCCAGGAATGAATGTGGCGTTGGATATGATTACAGCTTTGGGATTTGTGATCCTCACAGGTGTGGTTGTCAACAACGCAATTTTGCTGGTTGATCGAGCCTTGCAACTTCAGGAAGCAGGCGAGGATTATGATGCCTCACTATACAATGCCACTAGCGATCGCCTACGCGCCATTTTCATGTCTGCTGGAACTAGTGTGTTAGGAATGTTACCGTTAGCAGTGCTACCAGGTCAGGGTTCAGAACTTTACCAGGGATTAGGTATTGTCCTGACAGGCGGTTTGGCATTTTCTACTATTTTGACTCCTACTGTTGTACCTGCGCTCATGGGTTTACTATATGATCTGTCTGGACGCAGATCGCGATCGTCTGCCACAAAAAATACTGCCCCAGCTGTGAGGTAGTGGTTTGCGGTTGGGTAGGTGTAGGGAAAACAAACACAGTGCAAGGCGATGCACACAGATAAAGCAGCGTTGCATATTTGCGGGATGATTTTCTCTGCCAATGAAAAAACTTAATTCTTGGCGTTCTACCGTTCCGGTAGACACGAAGTGGCTTCTGAAAGTAACCGCTGCGCGTCTATGGCGTCTTGGTGAGACCAGTCTCCGTCTTTTCATATCTTGCATCAAATGTTCATACGCCAAGGAATAAATTCCTTGGCTAATAGCAAAAGTCAGATAAATCTGACTAGGATGGTATTTCAGTCCGTTTCAACGAACTTATGTTATTAGCTTGAGAATTTATTCTCAAGCGGGATATGGGGTAGGTGCAAGATGTCAGTCTTGGCGGTCGCCGTCACGTAGACGCGTAGCACGGCTTCAAGGTAGAGTACCCGGAGGGTGGTTCATTCTCCATCCCCATCTTATGCAACGCCTTATTTCCTTTACAACTTCAAATGGCTCTTGAAAAACCACTCATTGCGCGATCGCGCAGATAGCGATCAAACACAGCAGCGATATTACGGATGAGTAAGCGTCCGGTAGGTGTAACTTCGATCTGATTGGGAGAAAGTCTAATCAAACCATCAGCTTCCAACGATCGCAGTTGCAAGCGTTCGTTAGCAAAATACTCTACAAAATCATAATCAAAGTTCAGATGGTATTTTTCCGCAATTTCATTGAGTGAGAGTCGAAATTGACACATTAACTCCATAATCACTGTGCGGCGAATGATATCATCGCGATCAAGTTTGACTCCTTTTTCAATTGGTAGTTTGTCTGTGTCGATCGCTCGATAGTAACTTTTCAAATGTTTATGGTTTTGCACATATACATCATGCAGCATAGTAATGGAAGTCATGCCAAACCCAAATAAATCTGACTCCGGTTTGGTGGTATACCCTTGAAAGTTGCGATGCAGTTGCCCATTTTGTTGAGCGATCGCCAATTCATCATTTGGTTTGGCAAAATGATCCATGCCAATGAATACGTAGCCATTTGTGCTTAATTCTTCAATCGTCATTTGCAAAATATTGAGTTTTTCGGAAGCTGGTGGTAATGCTTCCTGGGGAATTCGCCGTTGCACTGGTTTTAACCATGGCACATAAGCAAAGTTAAAAACGGCTATGCGATCGGGATTCAGTTGAATGGTTTTGTGGACGGTATTTCTAAAAGTCTCTAGGTTTTGATATGGCAATCCATAAATCAGATCAACGTTAATACTGGTAAACCCAGCATCGCGCATCCAGTCCATCACCTGAAACAGCATGGCTTCTGGTTGAATCCGGTTGACTGCCTCCTGTACCTGGGGATTAAAATCTTGAATACCAAAACTAATCCGGTTGAACCCCAAGTCCTTCAAGAAAAATAGGTATTCTCTATCGAGCGATCGCGGATTGACTTCAATAGAAATTTCTGCGTGATCATCAAATTTAAAATGCTCACTCAGAGTATTCCACAGAGTCTCAACTTGACTGAGGGATAAATAGTTAGGAGTACCACCGCCCCAGTGTAATTGCCCAACGGCACGATCGCTATCAATCAAAGCTGCTACTTGGCGGATATTGCGAGTCAAGTAGTCTAGATAACGTTCTGCCACTAATTTTTGTTGCGTAATCACGGTATTGCAGCCACAGAAATAGCAGGCGCTTTCACAAAAGGGAATATGACAATACAGCGATAATGGCGTTTTTTTGTAATTGCCGATGGCGATCGCAGCTCGAAAATCTACTTCTGCAAAATCTTCTGTTAACTCTGTAGCTGGTGGATAGCTGGTATAGCGTGGTAAAGGCTGATCGTATTTTCTCAGCAAATCAGCATCAAATCTAACAGTTTGTGGCAAAACTTTCATACGTGAATTTATACTTTCTGTTAATGAAAAAAACAGCAATCACCAATTACAAAATCTATCCGTGTCCATCTGTGTTTATCTGTGGTCGATTTATAAAACATGATCTCGGTCACAGCTTGAATTCACATCAGGCGTTATTTTTGTCTGTCCGCCCCTAAGTTTGTAAACCGAAAACCGTTCCCCGGTCATATACCAAGTTCAATTCAACATAACGACCCCGGCGATAGAGTTGAAACTGATGTTGGCGATCGCCATACTTTAGTCTTTGTCGCCGTTCTACTAAGAAATGCCTGACCGCAGGATTGGACAGTATATTACTAGGAGGTGTGAGTAATTGTGTTTGTTGCTCTGAATTACAACTCATGCTGGATACCTCTTAATGCTCTGAGTAAGATTAACTACAGTTAATAACTTTATAGTTATCAAGCTTTTAAGTATATAAATTTTTCAAAACTTAATAAAGGCTGATTTTGGCTGATCCTTACATTGCTAAAGAAATGTAGAAATTGTAAGTATGGGGTCTAGCCAAAGAATTACAAGTATTATAACTTGATAGCTATAGAAAAAATTAGTTGATTAGCAGCGTAATCATGGTTAATACCCTACCTCAGCAACCCAAAGCCGGAATTAAACAGCCAAGTCAAGAAACTATACTCACTCCCCGCTTTTACACTACAGACTTTGAAACCGCCGCCAGCCTGGATTTATCGGCTCAGGAAACCGAGTTAAAAGCGATGCTCGAAGAAATGCGAGCAGACTACAATCGTCATCATTTCGTCCGCGATGAGACATTTGAGCAGTCGTGGGAACATATTGACGGAGAATCACGCCGTGCTTTTATTGAATATCTGGAACGTTCGTGCATTTCAGAGTTTTCTGGGTTTTTGCTGTTCAAAGAACTATCCCGGAGGCTGAAAGGGCGCAATCCACTGTTAGCAGAAATCTTTCACTTGATGGCTCGTGATGAAGCTCGTCACGCTGGATTTCTCAACAAAGCCATGGGCGACTTTAAACTCTCACTCGATCTTGCCCATATGACTAAAACCCGCACCTATACGTTTTTCCCGATAGAGTGGGTAATTTATACCGTCTATCTATCAGAAAAAATTGGCTACTGGCGTTACATTATTATCTATCGCCATTTAGAAAAACACCCAGAAAATCAGTTTTACCCGATTTTCCGCTACTTTGAGAGTTGGTGTCAGGACGAAAATCGTCATGGGGATATATTCAAAGCATTGTTGCGATCGCAACCCCAACTTTGGAAAACCTGGAAAGCCAGACTGTGGAGCCGCTTTTTCCTGTTATCGGTATTTACTACCCATACATTGACGGTTCATGAACGGGCTAATTTTTATCGCTCACTCGGACTCGATCCAACGGAATTTGATCGCCAAGTTGTATACGAAACTAACGAAACTGCTGGTCGTGCTTTTCCTGTGAAGCTCAATACCGCACATCCCCAGTTTTTCCCACGTCTGCAACGCTGCTCAGATTACAACATGAAATTGGTGGAAATTGACCGCAGTTCTCAGCCGAAAGTTGTGAAGTTTGTCCGTAAATTACCCAGGATTGCAGCAATTGTTTGGAATTTGTTGCTGCTTTACCTGATCAAACCAATTGATACTGAAGCATTACGGGGAACCGTTCGTTAAATTGCAAGTGCGATCGCTCATTGAAATTTGTGGAAATTGTGAGCGATCGACCTTTAATTTAAGGGCTGACTGAAAAATTTTATAACTACCCCATATTAGTAGTTTGTCAACTGATGATCACTATTGCAGATGCATTCATCGGCTTTAGGTATTTGAGAATATTAGGTAAACCAAGCTGCTAGTTATGCGATCGCCCATTTTCAATCGTGAAGTGTTCCGTCGGGCATAATTGCTCCCTCTAGCTCAACATCGGTAAGGATTGCTCCTGTTAAGTCTGCTCCTTGCAGATTAGCCTTTCGCAGAATAGCACTGGTGAGATCGGCGTAACTTAAATCTGCTCCTTGCAAACTAGCTTCAGTTAAATCCGTTGCCAAATCCCCCCATTGCATTGTTCGACCAAGATTGGCGCGACACAATTTTGCCCCATCCAAGTTGGCGTGATGCAGTGAAGCCGCTCTCAAGTCAGCGTAACTTAAGTCTGCTCCAGTTAAAACTGCATATCCCAAATCTGTACGCTGGTTGGAACTGGGACGGAAGTCTGCTTGAATTAGCAGAGAACCAGAGAGTTTCACAGCATTCAAATTAGCACCACATAAACTAGCTTTAATTAAGTTGGCTTCATCTAAGCGAGTCTGAATTAGCTTCGCACCCGTCAAATCAGCTTCACGCAGAATCGCCCGATACAAGTCTGCTTCACTCAAATCTATTCCCCAGAGAATGGCTTCACTCAGGTTCACTTCCCGCAGACAGGCTTGGCTGAAGTTGGTTTTACCCAAGCGTGTCTGACGTAAATCAGCATAGCTAAAATCTGCGCCTTTAAGGTTGGCATTAGTCAGTTCTGCTTCTTGCAGATTGACTCGCTGAAAGTTTCGTTCTCCAACAGCATAAAGTTTGAGAATTTGATCTACATCCATAATCATTTATTATTTACGATGTTGTATTTACAACCAGAGCCTGGGTAAGTGCTATCAGTTCGGCAACGGATATGATGCGCTCAGTATGACTATATAAACAATAAGACAAATTGTACCAATTGGCACAATAATTACGACAGTGTGGATAGCTCAAAAGCTTATCAGCGAGATATTTGACAATCAAAAAATGCTCACAATTTCCCTCTAGATTTGGCGTCTGGTGAGCCTCAAGCGATCGCACTTACTGCTCCTGCGATCACCAGTTAATCCTCGCTTTCACAACTGCTTGATTTTGCACCCTCATTTTGGGGGTGCTTTTCTATTGAAGAAATTCAAAAAACTGTTGTTTTACCCCGTAGAGCTTTGAGAGTTTCAGCCTGTCGTAGTACACGCTCACTAATGCGGTCGCACGCTAATTCACAAAGCTCAAAAATCATTGGATCGGCTATCTCGTAATAAGCACTAGTACCTTTAGGCTGACGAGATAAAATCCCAGCCTGAGTTAATACTTTCAGATGCTTAGACAGATTTGCCTGACCTAAGCCAGTAGCCTCGGCAATTTCCATCACATTCATTGGCCCTGACCTGAGACAGGTCAAAATCTGTAACCGACTTGCCTCTGATAACACCTTAAAATAATCAGCAACCGCCACGAGAACAGCTGGATCAGGCTTGGGTGGCTTAGTTTTTGGCATGGGGAATTCAGTCGTCAGTAGTAAAATTATTTAATAACTAATTGGTATTATAATCATTAAAAATCCTTGTTCAATACAGCAGTTCTCAATTGGGTGTCAATGCTGCTCGGTTAAGGATTTGTCGTCATAATTTTGGGCATGTAGAGATGTTGCACTGCAACGTCTCTACAGGTTTTAAATGTCAATTGATTGTCTTATCCAAGCAGTATTGAATTGGGTGTTGTATTAAAACAAGAATTACGCCTGATGTGAATTGATATTGAGACGCAATGTTCCTTGCGTCTGGTAAAAAATCGTTTTTTTTAGAAATCGACCACCGATGTAGACGCCCGTAAGGGCGGCTTCCCGCAGGGTACACCGATAAACACAGATGACACAGATGGATTTTTTTATGGGTGGTTGGGTGGTGATTGGTATTTTGACTATTCCCTATGATCTATTAGCGTCTTTGTTAATTCACATTAGATGTGAATTGTTATAAATCTTTAGAAAATGAGAGCGATCGCATTTCCGCTCAAGTGTGCATATCACTGAATTTTTACTGATGAAATTAGCACCAGAATTCTAGCAAATAGGAGGAAAATTTTATTAGAAGCTCCAATCCTAAATTGTGTCGCCTTCTTCACAAACCAACCTGTAGATGGAGGTATAAATATGGAATCTCTGACCAAGAAAGAGCAAATTTAAACTTTTAACAAGAGCAACGCTAAACTTGTAGAATATCGTCTAAATGTTACATGCTTTATTTAACATGCCTTATCTGACATCAGCTAGTGCCATTCGTTCTCAGATTGCTGAATTTACTCAAAGATCAATTTTGTGGATAGATACAGAAGTGGCTGATTATAAAAGCAAGAATCCCAGATTATCACTGATTCAGGTACTAGATGACCCCACAGATATGAGTGGCGATCGCATTTATATTTTAGATGTATTAGATTTACCGGATATTGTCGCTGATTTCATTGCTCAAATCATGATCAATCCTGCAATTGAAAAGGTCTTTCACAATGCCAGCTACGATGTGAAGTTTTTAGGTAACAAAAAAGCCAAAAATGTCACTTGTACTCTAGACATGGCAAAAAAAATTCCTTACTATATTCTGCCTTTACCTAACTACAAACTTAAAACTCTTGCTAACAAACTATGCAAATTCTTACATGTTGACAAGCAAGAACAAACTAGCGATTGGGGACAACGCCCTCTAACTGAAGAGCAAATAGAATATGCTTACCTAGACTGTATTTATCTTGCTCAGGTACATTCACGACTGATAGAACTAAACCAAAAAAATAACCCTGATCCTGAAATAGAAGATTTAATAGAACTAGCAAAAAAATATCAACAAATTGAAGAAAAGTGGAAAATAGTTAAATCAGAATATGAGCATTTACAAGAGCGCCTCAAAAAGGCTATGCAAGCTCAAAATTTATCTGAGACTTCTGATTTTAAGTTAATTAGTTATGAACGCACAACGGTAAAAGTTGCGTTAACAGAGTTAGCTAGATTAATACAAAGTAAAGGAATTGAACTAGATTTACCCATTACATTAACCCAGAAAATGCAAAAAGATTTGGGAAAAAATCTGGAACAATTATCGGTAGAGGTAGAGAAAACCCAAACTTGGCGCTTGACAGCTAAAAATCAAGAAGATAGCGATAAAGATGAGTAAATTGTGTAATATTGTAATTTTCTTGAAACTCTAGGGTTTTTAGCAATTAATCAAAAAGTAAACAAAGTCTATAAATCAAGGATGTTAGGCGAGTATTTGACAGATATTTAGTATTTGTTGATGAATGACATGTTTTTTAGTTTTTATAGTTAAATATAAACAATAATGGAAAATTATAGAGGCAATCAGCACAATTTTTAGGAACATCTACTTATTTATAATTACTTATGAAAGTGTGGTTAGAGGAGCAAAAATTGACAAGAGTAACAGTTAGCATAGCTACGCTTACCGCGTTTATAGCCGTTGCAACTGTTTCTTGTGCGAGGAGTAATGAGGTACTAGTAACAGAAATTGGTGTCAATCCTCCCAAGAGTCCAACATCTAAACCATCAAAAGCAGGGGACTTTTACATTCAAGGTCAGTATAGACATATCAAAGGCGATCCTCAAGGTGCGATCGCAGCTTACACAGAAGCAATCAAGCTTAATCCCCAGTATGCCGAAGCTTACAATGGTCGGGGACTTGTTCACTTTGATCTGGGAGATAAACAAAAGGCGATCGCAGATTATAGCCAAGCTATTCGTCTATTTCTCAACTATGCCGAAGCCTACAACAATCGAGGTAATGCCCGTGCTTCTACAGGAGATGTCAACGGGGCTATCTTAGACTATAACGAAGCCATTCGTATTGCTCCCAACTATGCTGAAGCCTACAATAACAGAGGCAACGCTTACGCCGCCTTGGGCAAAAGAAACGAGGCGATCGCAGATTATGATCAAGCTATTCGCCTTAATCCTAAGTATGCTGTTGCTTACAATAACCGAGGTAATGCCCGTTCAGTTCAAGGCGATAAACAAAGAGCAATTAATGATTTTGATCAAGCTATTCGCCTCAATCCCAATTTTGCCGCAGCTTACAACAATCGTGGTAACACCCGCGCCGCCATAGGAGATAAACAAGGAGCAATTTCTGACTTACAACAAGCCGCGAAGATTTTTCAAAAACAAAAGAATACTGAACTGTATCAGCAAGTGATGCAAAATATCAAAGATCTTCAACGTTAGCCCACTTCTGTAGAATAATTATTTCCTAAGCGTTTAACAAGTCATTTTATTTTGGTGTGAACCCGCCTGGTTTTGTGGCTCAGGTAGTAGCGTTTGCCTTTGGTTTAGCTGCGGCTAGCTTTTTCCCGATCATTATTTTGGGAGTATTCGACAAGCGGACAAACCGAGAAGGAGCGATCGCTGGCATGGTAGTCGGCTTGTGCTTCACTATATTTTATATAGTCGGAGTGAAATTCTACGGAATGCAGCCTTGGTTCTTCGGAGTCTCTGCCGAAGGAATTGGCACTCTTGGTATGTTAATCAACTTCGTTGTCACTTGGAGCGTTTCTCGACTCACACCACCTCCACCACTGGAAGTCCAAGAGATGGTTGAAGTACTACGAACCCCTGGTGATGAACCACCAGCAATTGAGGAACTGGATGAAGATCATCTGGATTAGTAGGTAGGGGTGTTTCATTCCCTCAAACAAGTAAAATTTGCAAGTATTGAGGGAATTGAATAATTGTGGCAAATCTCTCCAAACACAGAGCGATCGCTTTCTATTTGACCTCTTACACGAATATTTGATAAGGAGGAACGAACCGCCAAGATGCCAAGAACGCAAACAAAGAAAATTTAGTGCAGCCGCACAGCGCGGTCTAGGCTATTTTGTCATTTGGCAACAAGCCAAGATGGTAACTAGTTTCACCAATTACCAATTACCCATTACCAATTACCGACCCCAACGGATAATATCAGTGTTCAAACGGATATGATATGAATGGATTACCGTTGAGCGTGGGGAACTTACGGTGAGTTAGTTAGAATTAGTTAGATATCTCCATGCTTAGTGTTTTTTCGTTATGACCATGCACAATTCTATAGATTTCCAAGACGTATTTGATGTCATCGTCGTTGGTGCTGGTCACTCTGGTTGTGAAGCAGCGCTTGCTACCGCACGCCTTGGTTGCCGTACCATGCTGTTGACACTCAACTTAGATAAAATTGCTTGGCAACCTTGTAACCCAGCAGTAGGTGGCCCTGCAAAATCTCAGTTAACCCATGAGGTGGATGCACTTGGTGGAGAAATAGGTAAGATGGCAGACCGTACTTACCTGCAAAAGCGGATTCTCAACTCTTCGCGGGGTCCTGCGGTGTGGGCATTACGCGCCCAGACTGATAAGCGGGAATATGCAGCAGTGATGAAGGGTATTGTTGAGAATCAAGAAAATTTAACTGTCCGTGAGGGGATGGTTACGGATTTAGTGCTGGGTGCTAATGATGAGGTTATTGGTGTTCAGACTTATTTTGGTGTAGGTTTCCAATGCAAAGCGGTAATTCTCACAACTGGTACATTCTTAGGTGGCAAAATTTGGGTCGGTAACAAGTCGATGTCAGCTGGAAGGGCTGGAGAATTTGCCGCTGTTGGGCTAACGGATACTCTACAGCGTTTGGGCTTTGAAACTGGGCGCTTGAAAACAGGTACGCCTGCACGAGTGGACAAGCGGTCTGTAGATTACAGCAAAATGGAACCACAGCCAGGGGATACCGATGTGCGTTGGTTTAGCTTTGACCCCCAAGTGTGGATAGAAAGGGAACAAATGCCCTGCTACATGACGCGGACAACAGCCGAAACTCATCGTCTGATTCGGGAAAATCTCCACTTGTCGCCGGTGTATGGTGGTTGGGTAGAAGCGAAAGGGCCGCGTTATTGTCCTAGTATTGAAGATAAGATAGTGCGCTTTGCTGATAAGGAAAGCCATCAAATTTTTATCGAACCGGAAGGTAGAGACATACCAGAACTCTATATTCAAGGGTTTTCTACAGGATTGCCAGAAAACTTGCAATTGCAAATGTTGCGCAGTCTTCCTGGTATGGAAAACTGTATCATGTTACGTCCGGCTTATGCTGTGGAGTATGATTATTTACCTGCAACTCAGTGTTTTCCCACGCTGATGACAAAAAAAATTGAGGGGCTGTTCTGTGCCGGGCAAATTAACGGTACGACTGGCTATGAAGAAGCGGCAGCCCAAGGAATTGTGGCAGGAATTAATGCGGCAAGATTTGTGCGGGGAGAAGCGATGATTGTGTTCCCGCGTGAAGAAAGTTACATCGGTACACTAGTTGATGATTTGTGTACAAAAGACTTGCGGGAGCCTTACCGGATGTTAACTAGTAGGTCAGAGTATCGTTTAATTTTACGCTCTGATAATGCTGATCAACGCCTGACTCCTTTGGGAAGGGAAATTGGTTTGATTGACGATCGCCGTTGGGAATTATTTACCCGCAAGCAAGCAAATATTGCCGCCGAAAAAGAACGGTTACACAGCACCCGAGTGAAAGAACATGATCAAATTGGCAAAGCGATCGCTCAAACCACAGGACAAGCAATTAAAGGTTCGATTACCCTCGCTGATTTATTACGACGTCCTGGATTTCATTATACAGACCTCAACATCTACGGACTCGCAAATCCCCACCTCAACCGTGCTGAAACAGAAGGAGCAGAAATTGATATCAAGTACTCTGGTTATCTGACCAGACAGCAAAATCAAATTGAGCAAATTGCTCGTCAAGCCAATCGCCACTTACCTCCAGATTTAGATTACGGAGCAATTGATACCCTTTCTAAAGAAGCACGGGAAAAGCTCACCAAGGTAAAACCGTTGACCATCGGTCAAGCAGCACGGATTGGTGGTGTGAATCCGGCTGATATTAACGCTTTGTTAATTTATTTAGAATTGCGTAGAACAAAGACGGATACTGAGTTTTCAGCTTTAGCTTCCCAACAAACTTTATGAAGCAGGAGTATAGTAGTAGGGTATATCAGGGTATAGTTGAGTATGATTGATGACATCATTATATACTGAGAATAATCATCTAGCTTCCTGACTCCAGTCGAATTTAATACCAAATCCCTCATTAACTCGTCTAACTAAGACGGGATAATAGATTTTTGCTCCCAGATCAGCACACAGGGCTAACAAAAATAGGGGAAAGGTTAAAGGGGAAAACTAGATGATGGGGGGATGGGGAGATAGGGGGAAATTTCCACCCCACCTCCCCACCTCCCCATCTGGTAAACTTTATCCTTTCCCAACTTCTACAAGAAGTCTATTGGTTCGCTACGACGAAGCTAAAACTGAAAAATCGCTATGTCTCAAGAAGCCAGTACCAACCTCATTATTCCAGAACCATCAGAGGAATTAATCGCCATTGAACCTTGGACGATAGATACCTACGCAGATGGTTTTATGGATGATCTATTTGCCGAAATAGACTCAATTTTGGATAGTAGTGCTAATCTACCTTCGCACACGGTGCAGCAAACATACCCGCATCTACAAACAATAAGGATGTCGCCAGTTGTTTTGCCCAATCAACCGTGGCAAAATATGCAAACAGTGACGCACTACAAAAACAACCCAAATGCAGTGGTGGTGAATACTGCTCCTGTTAGAAAAGTTGTCAAGAGAGTACGCCCAAAATCACGACACTGGTTCAGTCGAATGCTAAGTGTAGGAACAAACTTGGCAGTGGCGATCGCTAGCATTGTCTGGTTAATGAACTCTGGTTTGTTCCACCGCTTCAGATTAGCATCTTTCCAGCAAGCCTTAGAAGCACCCCAACCAAAACTGCCCACAAAGGCAGAAATAGAAGCAGATTTTGTGAATTATATGTTGGGTTCGCTTGCTGCCATAGACAGACAAGAAGCGAAAACCAAAATCAAACCCATCAACGTTGCACTCACACCAGGAGTAACAAATAACCACACAGCCTTAGCTTATGTCAGGAATGACCAACCTCCTCCCAGCCTACCACCAGTTTTGACCGCTAACAATACATCTCCTGCTCCGACTTCTACTTCTACGAACGTTGTTGAGCGAATTTATATTCCTGTTTATAAAGCGCCATTACCAATGCGCTACGTACCTCCAAAAGTTTCTGGCATTAGTACAACTTTGCCACCACTGCCATCTGCCGTGAATCAAAAGGCAACAAATACCTCTAAACCACCATCCGTTGTCAAACCTTCTGCCAATAGTGGGATTCAACCAACTAAACCCGCAAATGTCTTAGCAGTAGTGCAACAAAACCTGAAACCCGTAGATATAAAAACAGCACCAATTACAGTTAGACAAGCACCCAAAGCAACGCTACCGTCTTTGTCAACTTCGTTAAAACCTGTACAACAACCTACAGCTACAGCACCGCAATCACAACCAACACCAGTCAAAGAAGTAACAGCTATTGCATCTGCTCCTACTCCTGCCTATATTCTTGAGGGATTGCTAGAGTCAGAGAATAAATCCAAATCTGCTGCTTTATTTCAAATCAATGGTGTAACTCAGCGCGTTGGTATTGGTGAAAGCATCGGTTCTAGTGGTTGGACACTAGTAGATGTGGCAAACAAAGAAGCAATCATCCGCCGCAACGGCGAAGTGCGATCAATTTTTGCTGGACAGAGATTTTAGTTAATATCATGTTCGCTTGAATACTTATACTGTCGCGTATGCTGGTAATAGGTAATTGGTAATCGGTAATGGGAAAAACTAATGACCAACAGCCAAGCATAATATCGTAAGCAGTTAGTCGAACTTGATAAGTTAGTGTGAACAAATGGCTGGTTAAGGCTGTGAGTAGTTAGTAGGTAAAAACAACTTCCAATTTCCGTCTACACCTTAACACAGTAATATCTTTCGCCTTTTGTGCAAACCAGACAAGGGCACATCATCTTGAAACTGAAGTTTAATTCGACAAAAATAAACTTACATCTTGCACCAAGGTCGAAACTAAAGTTTTGAACCCAAAGCACACCATGAGTTAAAACTCTTTCTAACCTTTGTCTGAGTAAGCTTTGAGCTTACTTAAACTTTTAGCCCCAAATTTATTTGAGGGCGGTATTTTGGGCTGGTGCAAGATATAAGTAAAGCTACTAAACTGTCCTAATTCAAAGATTCAAATGCAGAAAAACTCTACGACCATTTGGATTGAAAAACGCTATGTTTTCACGGAAAGCTCAACCAAATAGTTTATCGAATTAATTGATTTTTACACTTTTAACGAGACTCTAATTTAGTAACTCGCTTTTCTAATCCTTGGACTTGGCGCTTAACTTCGACTACTAGCGTCGCCAGTCTATCAAACATTTTATCTTTTTCTTGTTGGGAAAGATTTCGTCGGGATGGCGACGGAGTTATGGTTGTTCTGGGTAATGAAGAAGGACGATTTGATAACTGGGATTGGAGTTGATTTAGTTCTGACTGCAAGCGATTAAAATCGGCTTCTAAATTGTTAAGTCGAGATTCTATTTGTTGCGATACGGCAGGATGAGAAAACAAAATACCCCAAATAAAAATAAACGCTAATATTCCCAGAGAGATTAACACCCCGATTCTTTTCATTGCTTTGCTATGGTGACAATTAAGTAGGTCGGTGTTGAAAATTGTCGTTATGACAAGGCAGGAGGCAGAGGGCAGCTATGCTGAAGGGAAGAGCTTTTTGGGCAACTTTACTTTCCGTTACATAGTTCGGTTTTTTTGCACCGTTCTACTTATATCACTACGTTAGCGCATCTCATCGCATAATCGGGCTGGCATGATGATGGATTAAGTACCATTTTCCTCCCAAAAATTCAAAAATATTTGTAGCAAGCGATCGCGCTTCGATTTTCCTACCGTTTATCACTTGCATCACATTTTCTACTAATATAATGTAAGCAAGATGATCGCGTATCTCTACACTAATTATCTCGGTGTTAATTTCAATATAAGGAGTATTTTTAAATATCTTCTGCCAAGAGGTAGAAATTGCTTTCCAACCCCGGAGTATATCCCAGCCAGGGTGAATACAAAGACTACCAGTTCCTTGAGACCAAACTGCACCCATAGCCTTAATATCTTTTTTTTCAAACGCCCGATAAAAAGCATCATTCACAGCTAAAATTTCAGAATTATTTGTCATTTTTCATTGGTTAGTGGTTAGTAGTTAGTGGGTAGAGACGCGATTAATCGCGTCTGTACAGTGGTTAGTAGTTAGTGGTTATTCCTCCACTCCTCACACTCCCCATCTCCCCATCTCCCCATCTCCCCATCTCCCCATCACCCCACCTCCCTATCACCCCACCACCCCATCACCCCACCACAAACTACTTTCCACTTTTCACCACACCAATGGTTTGCAATAATTGCTTGGCGGTGTAGGGTTTAGATAAAAAGGCTTTGACGCCGATGTCGGCTGCGGCGTTAACCTTTTCGGTGGAAGCCAGTCCACTGACGGCGATAATTTTGACGTTGGGATTAATTTTTTTCAAGGTGCGGATGGTTGTCAGTCCATCCATAGATGGCATGAGCATATCTGTTAATACTACAGATATTTCGTCGCGATGTTCTGCATAAAGAGCGATCGCTTCAATGCCATCGCTAGCTGTGATCGCTTTATAATTGTGGGTTTCTAGGGATGTTTTGGTGATGTCCCGAATCGAATCTTCATCATCAACGACCAAAATTAATTCACCATTGCCGGTGGGTAATTCTTTTTCTGGTTCTTCTAGACTTTCTGGTGTCTGTTGTGCTGGCAAAAACACTTTAAATTGACTACCTTTGCCAACTTCACTGTAAACACTCACAAAACCACCGTGACTTTTGACAATTCCTAGTACTGTAGAAAGACCTAAACCAGTTCCTTTACCAAATTCTTTTGTCGTATAAAATGGCTCAAAAATCCGGTCTATGATTTCCGGGGCAATACCCACTCCTGTATCAGCAACGGTAATAGCTACGTAAGCCCCTACTTGCGCGTCTAAATGCATTCTGGCGTAATTTTCGTCGACTAAAAAATTTTCTGCACAGATCGTTAAAGTACCGCCGTTGGGCATAGCATCACGGGCATTGACACATAAATTCATCAGTACTTGATGCAGTTGGGTAGCATCACCGTATATAGTCCAGAGGCTTGGAGGAATAGAGGTAGAAACATCAATAGATTTCGGGAAGGTTTCTCTAATTACTTGCTGAATTTCTCTGACTATGTGCTTGAGTTGCAGCAAAGTGCGATCGCCTTCCATCCCCCGAGTAAAAGATAATACTTGTTTAACTAAATTTGCTCCCCGTTTGGCATTACTAATTAAAATTGGTAAAAGTCGCTTACTGCGCTCATCATCTAGTTGTGATTCTAAAAGTTGTGCTGTCATCAATATTGGCGCTAGGACATTGTTCAGGTCATGGGCAATACCACTAGCCAAAGTACCTATACTCTCTAATCTTTGGGCGCGTAAAAATTGTGATTCTAATAATTTTTTTTGAGTAATATCAGTATTTACAACTAAAAAACATTGGGTTGTGTTGTCAAAATCTTTTACGAGTGTCCAACGGCTTTCAACAGTAATCTCCTGACCCGTTTTTGTTATTTGCTGTAATTCACCTTCCCAGGCACGATTTTTCATTAGAATCGAGAGGGCAGCTTGTAATTTTGATAAATCTTTTTCTTGCCAAAGTTCTGAGGCTTTTTTACCAATAGCTTCTTCTTTCTTCCATTTATAAAGATGTTCAGCAGCTTTATTCCAAAATAAAATTTTTCCATCTAAATCCTGGACAAAAATGGCATCAGTTGCCACATCTAATAAGGCAGCTTGCTCCCGGATTTTTTGCTCATTTTGTTTACGTTCTAAGGCATAACGAATAGAACGTTCTAGTAAAGGGGCTGCCAATTGGCTTTTTTCGAGATAATCTGCGGCTCCGGCTTTCATCGCTTCGATGTCTATTTCTCTATCTCCCTGACCGGTGAGAAAAATAATCGGGGCTGTACAGCCATGAGCAATAGCTTCGCGCAATAATTCTAGTCCGTTGCCATCGCCTAAACGGTAATCTACCAGATAGACATCATACTGCCCAGAGGCGATCGCATTTCTGCCTGCTTGATAGTTATTTACCCATTCCAATGTACAGGAAGCTACTTGAAATTCTTTAAACCAATCGCGAGTTAATATATAATCATCTTCATCATCATCAATCAGCAAAACCCTGATTAAGTTACTTTTCATTGCTGTCTCCCACCCTTATAGCGGCAGTTCTACAATTTCAAACCAGTACTTTCCTATAGTCTTCATTACTTCTACTAAGGCGGCAAATGTCACCGGTTTAATGATGAACGAATTTGCTCCCAAATTATAGGTACGATAGATATCTTCCTCGGCTTTTGAGGTAGTGAGTACCACAACGGGAATTGTCCTTAGTTCTGGATCATTTTTGATTTCCCTAAGTGCTTCACGGCCATCTTTTTTCGGCATATTCAAATCTAACAAAATCAGACCTGGACGAGGTGAAATATGAGGATCGGCATATCGACCGTGCCGATACAGATAATCCATTAACTCTTCCCCGTCTCGAACCATGCGTAGCTCAATGGTCAAGCGACTTTCTGCTAATGCTTCCCGAACTAACATACAGTCGTCCTCGTCATCATCGGCCATTAAAATAGTGACGGTTGTTTGCCGACCCTTCACCCTGCATTTTCTCCTTTATGAGGTTTCTTAGGATTAATTCATTATTAAATTGCAACAAATAAAAGGGTAAAAATGCAAAACTGCTAATTATCATATGGGGGTATGATAAACCCATTAGTAGCAGAAAAAATCAAGAGTGAGGATGAATTGGCAAAGTCACGATAAATTTTGCCCCTCGTCCTGGTTCGCTCTTGGCGGTGATGCTCCCCTGATGACGCTCAACTATTTTGCGGCAGATTGCC
The DNA here is from genome assembly GCF_000317225.1 of Fischerella thermalis PCC 7521. Lineage (GTDB taxonomy): Bacteria > Cyanobacteriota > Cyanobacteriia > Cyanobacteriales > Nostocaceae > Fischerella > Fischerella thermalis. The sequence continues at coordinate 3,440 of NZ_AJLL01000106.1, read as the reverse complement.
AACCCTATACCAGTGCCATCATATTCACTACGACCATGTAGGCGCTGAAAAACGTTAAAGATACGGTCTAAGTATTTCTCATTAAACCCTATACCATTATCTTCCACAATGATTTGACATTGTTCAGGACTGACGTGTTCTGAATCGTATAGAATTTTGCTGTAGATTTTCACAACAGGCTGTATTTCTTTTCGATGAAACTTCAGGGCATTACCGATGAGATTTTGTAACAATTGTCGCATTTGCAGCGGGTCGGCATCAATGACAGGCAATTCTCCAATTTCTATAGTTGCTCCGGTTTGCTGAATACTGATTTCCAAATCAGATAAAACTTCTTGTGTAACCTGCAAAATATCCACCGCCACAAAAGGCTGCGCCCTGGTGGTAACTCGCGAAAGGGTCAATAAATCTTCTATTAATGTCTGCATCCGACGGGCAGCATTTTGCATTCGTTCTAGATAGTCACGTCCTTGTTCATTGAGGACATCACCACAGCTAGCTTTGAGGCGATCGCCAAAGGTTTTTATTTTCCGTAGTGGTTCTTGTAAGTCATGGGAGGCGACAAAAGCGAATTCTTGCAGTTCTTCGTTAGAACGGCTAAGTTCCTGTCGTTGTCTGGTTTCTTGTTCTAGGAGTCTAGCTTGGGCGAGGGCGATACCAATTTGATCTGCTAGTTGGCGCAATAGTTCCGTTTCCCACTGATCCCAATGGCGGGGATGGGCGCACTGATGAGCAATCAACAGCCCCCAGAGTTGATTTTGCATGATAATGGGCACAACTAGGTTAGCTTTAACTGATAATCCTTGGAGAAATTCCACATGACAAGGTTGGATATCAGCCTGGGTGATATCTTCAATAGCACTAATACGTCCCCGGCGGTATTTTTCGATGTAATCTTCTTGAAAGCAGGGATCAACAATGTTTCGTCCTAAAATCATGGGTGTACTGGGAACCACAGCTTCTTTTACTACAGTCCCAGAACCATCAGGACGTAATTTAAAAACTACTACCCGATCTGCACCTAATAGCTTTTGGACTTCTGTGACGCTAGTTTGCAGAATATCATCGATTTGTAATGATTGGCGAATTTTGAGAGTGATATCAGCAAACAACCGCGATCGCATGTTTTGCCGCTGTAATTCTTCTTGTACCCGTTTGCGATCGCTAATGTCCATCATGGCGCCGATCATGCGTACAGGATTACCTGCGCGGTCAAGAACAACATAACCGCGATCAAAAATGTCTGCATAGGAACCATCGGCGCGACGAAAGCGGTATTCGTTAGACCAAAATTGTTGTTTACTATCTATAACAGCGTGAATATCAGCAATAATTCTCTGTCTGTCATCCGGGTGTATGCATTCATACCACCAATTAGTATTATTCCTGCTTGCTTCTGGTGGATAACCAAACAATGTTTGGACATTTTCATTCCACCACACTTGGTCGGTTGACAAATCCCAGTCCCATACGACATCGGTGGTAGCACGAGCAAGGATTTGAAAACGTTCTTCACTTTGATGTAATTGTTCCTCTGCTAGCTTACGTTCGGTAATATCTGTATGGGAACCTACCATCCGCACAGCGTTACCATCTTCATCCCACAGGGCTTGACCCCGATCCAAAATCCATTTGTAAGTGCCGTCTTTACATCTAATGCGGTATTCACTGATATAAAAAGGAGTTTTTTTATCAAAGTGGTCTTGAATCACTCGTCTCACCCAACCAAGATCATCGGGATGCACTCGGCTTGACCATTCATCCAAGTGGTTGGAAATCTCCTGTTCTTCGTAACCAAGCATTTCTTTCCAGCGTGTGGAAAAAAAAACTTCATTGGTTTTGACATTCCAATCCCAAATGCCATCATTACTACCCCGCACAGCTAATTGCCAACGTTGTTCACTTTCTTTGAGGGCTTCTTCTGCTTGCTGGCGGGCGATCGCTGTTGCTAATACATTGGCCGTTGCTTGTAAAAAGTAAATCTCATCTTTGCTGAAAGTGCGGTATTTGGTTGTATGGGCGCCTAGAACACCAAAAGCACGCCCTTTGCCATGAATAACGACGCTGAGACTACTAATTAATGGCTGTTCCTGAAAAAACGGCGAGGAATTGAACCGTGTTTCTGTGCGCAGGTCTTCTACAATCACTGGTTCGTTAACATTGAGAGTGTAGCCAGCTTGAGAATTGTTTCCAGCTTGGATAGTTGCTTTTCCCACCAGCTGTTGTTGCCAACCTACTGCTGCCCGCAAAAGTAGTGTATTGTTATCTGGTAGCAATTCCCAGGCTTTGCTATACTCTACTTCTAGGCACTGGGCAACAAAGGTGACTGCTTGCTGCATCAGGGAGGTAATGTCTGTTCCAGCTAGTGCCTGTTGACTGAGTTCTGCTACTAGAATCTGCTGTTCGGTTTGTTGTCGTAGCGCCTGCATTGCCTGACTGGCTTCTAATAGACGCTGCACTCGTTGACGCAATATTGGCCATATCACAGGTTTGGTAATAAAATCAGCCGCACCTGCTGCAAAAGCCTTTTCTAGAGATTCTTGGTCAGTAAGACCAGTTACCATCAATACAGGAGTGCGATCGCCACCAGGAAGGCTTTTTAATTGGGCGCAGCAGGTAAATCCATCCATCCCCGACATTAAAGCATCTAGTAACACCATGTCTGGTCGCTGTTGAGTATAAATAGCTAGGGCCTCCTCACCACTACTTGCCTCTAGTACTCTATATCCTGCTGTTTTTAACAATTCATGTAACTGTTTACGTACACAATGGTCGTCATCGACAACCAAAATTAAATTAGTCATTTGTTAAGAGTCAATGATTAATAGTCAAGATGTTTAAAATATTTTGATAAAAAAATTAATATTATTTTTTTACTTATTCCATTCTATGTATTTTTTGCTTCTTTTTCTATTACTTTCTGCATCAGATAAGCATTTTTCTGACTTATAATTCAACATCAGATGACCCTTGACTATTGACTATTAACTACATGTAATGTTTTTAATAATTCCTGTGCAGTATAGGGTTTTGGTAAGAAAACTGTACGCTTTGTATTGTTATTTAGTAAAATTTGTTCACCTGTTGCCAAGCCACTCACAGCAATAATACGTAAAAGCGGATTCATTTTCCGCAATGTGTTAATAGTGGTTGTGCCATCCATATTTGGCATCATTATATCTATAATTGCTGTACTAATTTTCTCTTTGTGTTGGGCATACAGTGCAACTGCTTCAATGCCATCACTAGCAGTTAATACTTTGTAGTTGTGATTTTCTAAAGAAGTTGCTGTAATCTCTCTGACGGCGACTTCATCATCTACAACCAAGATCCATTGTCCTTGACCTTTTGGGATTTCTATGTTTTCTGATGGTGCTTCAGTCTGTGTTGGAACTGCTGGTAAAAATACTTTAAATTTTGTACCTTTACCAAGGGTACTA
>NZ_AJLL01000105.1 GCF_000317225.1 Fischerella thermalis PCC 7521 | reverse complement strand
GATAAAACCACCGTGACCTTTGACAATACCCATGACTGTTGAGAGTCCCAGTCCTGTACCTTTACCAAACTCTTTGGTTGTGAAAAATGGCTCAAAAATTCTGTCTAATATTTCCTGAGAAATGCCGACTCCTGTATCAGTAACTTTCAGGACTATATAGGAACCAACTTTTGCATCTAAATGCATTTTGGCATAGTTTTCATCAATGACAATATTCTGAGCAGAAATTGTGATGTTTCCACCTGTGGGCATGGCATCACGCGCATTGAGGCACAAATTCATTAATACTTGATGTAATTGGGTACTATCTCCACAAACACTCCACAAATCTGGTTGAATTTCGGTGTTGACAGTAATTGATTTGGGAAATGTTTGTTCAACAATTTGCTTCATTTCCAAAATCAGGTGTTTGACTTGGAGAATAGTGCGATCGCCTTCTATTCCCCTCACAAATGACAGTACTTGTTTCACCAAATTTGCACCACGCTTGGCATTATTTTCTACTATTGCTAAGATTTGGCGATCGCGTCGGTCTTGGGATTTAGCTTTTAATAGTTGTACCGACATCAAAATTGGCGATAAGACATTATTTAAATCGTGAGCAATGCCACTAGCAAGAGTACCAATACTCTCCATGCGTTGGGCGCGTAAAAATTGTTTTTCTAGTTCTTTCTTTTGGGTGATATCAGTATCAACGATCAGGATTGATTTGGGTTGCTGATGTTCATCTCTTACCAGTGTCCAACGACTTTCAACGATGATTTTTTGACCAGATTTGTGAGTTTTTTGTAATTCTCCTTGCCAAAAACCGTGTTCTAAAACTGTGTTATTAATTTCTCTTAGTAGTGATAATGGTTCGTGAGCAAAAAGTTCATCAGCATACTTACCTATAGCTTCTTCTGATTGCCAACCGTAAAGGTTTTCTGCACTTTTATTCCACAGTAAAATCTGATTAGATAAATCTTTCAGAACAATGGCATCAGTGGCAATATCGAGTAAAGCTGCTTGTTCGCGGACTTGTTGTTCTGCTTGTTTGCGGGCAGTGATATCCTCAAAAATATATAAACGTCCAAAATATTGATCATTGGCATCGCGGACTTGAGTGGAAAAGCGTCGTATGATTCGCCCATCGGTAAATAAAATTTCGTCTTCAACAACACAGTGGTTGTCTTCGCTTTGTAAGGGTTTACAGGACTCAGCAAAAGCGGGAATATCTGCTATTAATTGTAGGCAATCGGGAATGATATCCTGATTTTTCAATTGACGACGTTCCATCAATGGTTTGAGGTGTTGGATACCCCAAATTTCACAAAATTGCTCGTTGAAATACAAAATATTGTCTGTACGATTATCGACAACATAAAATGCTAGGGGTGAAACGCTAGTCATAGAACGTAATAAGGCTTCTTGCCAGCAGAGATGTTCTTCGGCAAGTTTGCGATCAGTAATATCTTCTACTACATAAGCAAATTGCGGAGTGCTGCCACAACAGGCGGCAATTGGTGATACTGTACTTCTAAGCCATTTTTTACCCTGGGGGTGATCGTGAGCATATTCAAAGCTGACAGGTAATTTGGTATATTCAGCCTCACGATAATAATGTATCCACTCATCCACACACTCTTTTGGTACACCTAACTCACTAGCAAAGCGATTTTGCATCGCTTCTGGAGTTAGTCCAAAAAATTTGGCACTAGTAGCATTATCTGAAATGTGCAGAATGTCATTACCTTGAATTTCCACAACTCCCATCATCATGGGCGCACTGTCAAAGAAACTACGGAGGGTAGATTCACTTTGCTGTAGTGCTGTTTGTGACTGTTTATATTCCTTTTTAATACTGACTAATTCGGAGAGATTTCGTCGTAATTCTAATTGCCTAATAACTAAGCGGCCAATAGCTTGTAGTGCTTGTATTTGTTCTGAGGTAATTTCACGGGAAATGTAATCAACTACACAAACAGTCCCAATTGCTTCTCCCTCTGGTGCAAACAAAGGCACACCTGCATAAAATCTGACATGTGGTTCCGAGGTAACTACAGACAAGTTGGCAAACCGTTTATCAGCCAAAGTATCAGGGACAATCAAAATATCCTTCATTTCTATACAAATAGGGCAGAATCCCATCTCTCTTGGCATTTCTCCCACCGATAATCCCACCTTAGCCTTGAACCACTGACGCTTGGCATCAATAAAATTAATCAGAGCGATCGGTGTTTGGCAAATTTGAGCCGCTAAAAACGCCAAATCGTCAAACACTTGTTCTGGTAAAGTGTCTAGAATTTGATACTCATGAAGAGCTTCAAGCCTCTTCACTTCATTATTAGGCACTAAAGTTTTCATGAGATGTTTTCCCACTATTGCTGATTTACGGCTTGCCTTCGTGTAACCTATGGCTGTTGAAATGACTGAAGTAGGGCGGTAAGAAATAAAAGAGGGACATCAGTCATGAGTGTGTTTGCAACCGCTATACACAAATACCCTAACGGGGAAATTGCCTGCTAATTCACCTTACGATTACTTTAAGTTGGTAGTTTAGATCAAGTTACTATCCAGCCATCTAAATTAGAGACAATTAGACAACTTTGTCACTTCAACTATAGTAATATGCCTTAGGGGAGATGACAAAATAATTATTAAATTGGGTAAAACTACTTAAAAAATCCAAAAATTGCCCAGTTATAAGCACTTTTGTTATGGATGATCTTTGGATAAAGCTGACATAAGCTGGCAACAACGCCGATCAAAGATACTTACTATGGGTGTAGGGTAACTGATAATAGTTGGTGGTTTGTTGTTAGTGGTGAGTCCAGCTCCCCAAAAAGGCGGTTCCCGTCACGTAGACACGTAGACGCGTAGTGGCTTCCCGTAAAGGTAGGTTGGTGCTTATTTCTCTACTTCGCCCACTCCTCACGCTCCCCCTACTCCTCACACTCCACACTTCTGTAATGCCCAATGCTTCATACCCAATAACTTTTGCTATGATAACAACATTTCCCTTTTCCATAAAACCGAAATCTGAAGATAGCTTTGTCATTACCTTTGCACCGTTACTAGTTGAGGAAATCTATCGATTAGCTAATGATCCAGCAAACGGGGCTGTAGTGGTGATGAGCGGTACAGTTCGCAATCAAACTGATGGTAAACCAGTTGTTTCCTTGGAATACCAAGCTTATGAACCAATGGCTCTACAAGTGTTCTATCAAATTGCTACCGATATTCGTCAAAAATGGACTGATGTCAATCGTGTAGTCATCCACCATCGCATTGGACATTTGCAAATTGGCGAAATCAGTGTTTTAGTGGCGGTGGGTTGTCCTCACCGTTCGGAAGCATTTGCAGCTTGTCGTTATGCGATCGACACTCTCAAACATAACGCCCCCATTTGGAAAAAAGAACATTGGCAAGATGGTTCTAGCAGTTGGGTAAGTATTGGTGCTTGTGAACAGTCTTGATGTTTCCTAGCTGGGGGGTTGCAGGTATGAGGGGGCTGCCACTGCAACCATCAATGGTATTGCAATCAGTATAATCTCAGTTATTGATTACTCCTACCCAGGAGTAATTGCAGTGATCGCGTATACGGAACTCACTGCGATCGCCCTCAAAATAATGTCGTGATCCGCAGAATCGCGACATTAGTAAAAGAAACCTTAGGGAAAAACGAGTAGATGATTGAGCAAATCATTTACTTCTAATATTGTCTTGCTTTTATGCAAAGCACTAGTCTATCGATTGTAGAGTCAAAATATTAATTAATCGCGTAGCTATAATGTCGTGGTTTTACAACCACGACAGTCGAGGAATAATGCCTTCTAATTTAATGGGCGTTTAGATAAACCAGTTTATCTACCTAACATATCCTCTAATATTTTTAGATATTACCCATCTATCTATTGAGTAGTAAAATATTAATTAATCATGTAGCTACAAAAACAAAATTATTTGAAAATAAGTGTCAAAGTGATAATATATCAACTTATCTAGAGGAAATATCTAAAAACAAATATCTGATTGATGCGGAAAACAAATTTACCTGAGTGCATTAATAAAAATACCGCCATGATCACAAAACCACGACGGTAAGCACAATGCCTTTGTTAGGGTCATAGACCACATTTATTATGCTGACTTTTAAAAGATTACTTATCTATCTATTGACTAATAAAAATATTAAGTAATTCTGTATTTATGGATACAAGAAAATTTTGAAGATAAGGATTCAGCAATTTTTGATTACACAAACTTAGCTGAAAATCAATGATTTTAGTCACTTTGTAAAGGATTCAGCCCTCGGTATACAAACTTTGATTTAGCAGCATCGTCCTGTCCTGCAAGCAATTGTAAGCTAATAGCTAAAGTCACAATAACCCACCTGCAATTTAAATCGCAATCTGATAGCGAGACTCTTCTAAAGAAGACTGCCAAGGAAGTTCACTCCATTTTAATGGGGTTGAGCTATGAGCCGCTAAATTTGAGTCCAGACTAGAAATAACAGGGTGAGATTCTTCTCCAACTAGCTGATCACCAGGTTTAAGTTTTTGCGCCTTTACCACCTTAACTCCCGTAGAAGTTTTGATATAGAAAGGATGGCTTTCTGTAACTTTGATTTTGTCATTAATTAAAAAATAACCAGGAGAAGATAAAACCTGAATTTCACCAATATTTCCTTCTTCAGGGTGGTGGGTTGTGAAGTTATAACCAATAATGCGATCGCTCTGATCTAGTTGTTCAATTGGTTTATAATCCTCAGTTGTCAAAATAGCAGTTCCCCCTGCAAAACAACCTCCACGCGCAGCAGCAACATCAGTGACACAAAAAGAAAATAATAAAATAATCAAACCAATCCAAAATATTTGAGTCAGTTTGCTGATATTTTTCATAGATGTATGGCTATACTTGGTTACTTAGATCTCAGAAAGTATAAAGTAGTTCATTAGAAATCTTGCAAAATTTAGTTTTGCAAGAGACTCCATGAATATAATTCACAACGAGGGTATGAAAATTTCATCTGCTTGCATCCTTGCACCCTTATACCCCTACACCCATTTTCAAGGCAGTTTCGGTAAAGGTGAAAGGATTTTTAATCTCTTTAACCTCTTCCCCGACTTCTACAAGAAGTCTAATCAATGGCAAATGACAATACTGCTAAACTAAAAAAGACCCAAATAACCAGTAAATATGCTAAAGCGTTCTAAGTTCGAGACAACCCAAACCCAAATTATGCATCGTGCGGAAGATTTGATTAGTGCAGCTTCAAATCGCTACCGTATTACGGTTCAGGTGGCAAATCGTGCTAAGCGTCGGCGTTATGAAGACTTCGAGAGTAATGATGATGTGATGATGAAGCCAGTACTGAGGGCAATTATTGAAATGTCAGACGAACTGACTCAACCAGAAATCATCGGAGAAGTATAGATAAATTAATTTTAATAAGGTGTGGTGTACTATGCTCAAGCTTTGGCGGGCATTCTTTACTCCCCACTTTTTGAAGGGGGTCGGATGTATGTTAATTTTAGGTGGGTTTTGGTTTAGCTCAGAACACCAGCAATTTTTCCATACTAATTTACTCTCCACCTCACCTGCCTATGCTCAAAGAGTACCCTCAACTGATGTTTGGCAGCAGGTGTATAAACAATTGCCTGATTTACCAAAAGAAAATCAATACATTAGCAAACAAACAGGGAAAGTCGCCGAAAGCAACACCCTAGTTAGTCGCATGATTAGTTATCACGTCTATGTTAAAGGGCGTACACCAAATTATCGGCTAGATTGGAAATTGACTTTGGCTGATTACCTGGATGCAAATGAAGTAATGTATGAATCATCGTATCCAGGTAACGATACTTTACGAAAAAATCCCCTTGCAGGCGATCGCGCTGCCATTCGCCGCCTCACTCGCCAGCAACGCAATGCTCTAGTGCAAGCATTAGTCAATACTTTTAGCCAAAATTAGTTAGTGGTTGTTTTTTGTTTGTTGTTTGGAACAACCAACAATCAACGGCGTTGCATAAAATGGAGATGAATGATGAACCGCCATGGACAGCCAAAAGCGCCAAGAATTAAGTTTTTCAACTAAAAGAGAAAATAAAATCATCCCGCAACAACCAACAACCAATATAAGTTATGCAACGTCTCATCAAAAGTGGATCTGGTTGGCGTATCGGTTGGAACCCATCTGCACCAGAATTTAAGGGTTTGGTGGGTACAGATGATTGGGCAATAGAATTAACAGAAGCAGAATTAAATGATTTTTGCCGGCTACTGTTGCAGTTAGCAGATACAGTGCAGCAGCTGAGGTCAGAATTAATGGATGAAGAAAAAATTGCCTGCGAAGCCGAAAGTGATTTGTTATGGATGGAAGTAGAAGGTTATCCTCACGCTTATAGTCTGCGTTTTATCCTCAACACAAGCCGTTGTGCAGAAGGTAAGTGGAATGCTGCGGCGGTTCCGGGTTTATTGCAAGCTGCGGGAATGCTGAAAGTTTTTTGAGTAGGATAGTTGATTATTCTAAAGCTGATTGCTATAATTAGGAGGTTGACTAAAACAATTCCAAATTGTAAATTGTTGTGTCCGGGGCGTAGCGCAGCTTGGTAGCGCGCCACTTTGGGGTAGTGGAGGTCGTGGGTTCAAATCCCGCCGCTCCGATTGATAAAAAGCTTACTCTAAGCAAGTTTCAATCATTCTCTTGAATTTAGCAGACAAGTAAAGAAGTGCCATTTTCAGCCTTTAATTGGTATGAGAGTGGTATGACTAAAAAAGCTCATAATGCCCATTAGAAGGGAGTTGTGGCTGTCAACCTGAAAGCAGCTAAACACAACCCTGTGTTGGAAAACGCTGACTATAGTATTGCCATACCTACAGAACATCAAACTATTCCTCAGGGCGATCGCACGGATGCTTACTATCTAAAAGTAATAGAAGGATGGAATCCGATTGTTAAGCTTGAATTAAATGCGCCATACAGAGGTCGTATTGGTGGATGCTAAGTGCGATCGCTCAATATGAAGAAATGTAGTAGGCGTAAGCATACCTTATACAGTTATCAGTTTTCAGTTTTTTCTATTGATGGTTACTGATGATCAGCATTGTTGGGGCTTGTGTGTCCCTAAATACACGCCTAATCACTGATAACTATTCACTGTTTACTGATGCTAAACCGCCTACTACAACATCATTATTACTCTTGTTGAGACTTCATCACCTCGGCTGTTTTCTCCCTATCTAACTTGAGAATTAACACACCCAAAGGTGGTAAACACAAATCCAGCGAATAAGACCGATTGTGCATCGACCAATTATCCGTCCACTTACCACCTAAATTGCCCATATTGCTGCCACCGTATTTACGCGCGTCGCTGTTAAACAACTCGGTGTAAAATCCGGGTTCCGGTACACCGATGCGGTAGTGAGAATGGGGTTGGGGGGTGAAGTTACAAACAACAATCACAAAATCTTCAGAGTCTTTGTCTCTGCGGATGAAGGACACAACGCTGTGGCGGTTATCGCTACAATCAATCCATTCAAACCCTTCCCGGGCAAAATCTAGGGTATACAAAGACGGTTCACTGCGGTAGAGATGGTTTAAATCCTTAAAAAAGTCTTTGAGTTGTTGGTGTGGCTCATGTTGCAATAAATGCCATTCTAAGTCAGCCCAAACATTCCACTCGCTCCACTGCCCAAACTCCATGCTCATAAACATGGTTTTCTTACCTGGGTGAGTAAACATATAGGTGAACAAACAACGCACGTTAGCAAACTTCTGCCATCTGTCACCGGGCATTTTACCAATGATGTTGCTCTTACCATGGACAACTTCATCGTGAGACAGTGCCAACATGAAGTTTTCACTGTGGTGATACCACATACTAAAAGTGACATTGTTCTGGTGGAACTGACGGAACCAGGGGTCCATGCTGAAATAATCAAGCATGTCGTGCATCCAGCCCATGTTCCACTTTAAGTTGAAGCCCAAGCCGCCAGTGTATGTCGGCCAAGAAACCATTGGCCAAGCTGTAGATTCTTCAGCAATAGAGACAATTCCTGGAAAATAGCTAAAGATGAGGTGATTTACCTGACGCAGAAAATCTGCCGCTTCTAGGTTTTCTCTACCTCCATATTGGTTAGGTAGCCATTCGCCTTCTTTACGGCAATAATCGAGGTAAAGCATCGAAGCAACCGCATCAACGCGAATACCATCAATGTGGAATTTATCAAACCAGAACAGAGCGTTGGCAACTAAGAAATTGCGGACTTCGTTGCGTGAGTAGTTAAACACCAAAGTTCCCCATTCTTTATGTTCACCTTTGCGGGGATCAGCGTGTTCATAAAGGTGAGTACCATCGAAGAAAGCTAAACCGTGACCGTCTTTGGGGAAGTGACCAGGAACCCAATCTATAATTACGCCAATACCATTTTTGTGGCACTGGTCAACAAAATACATAAAATCTTCTGGGCTACCATAACGGGAAGTAGGGGCGTAATAGCCTGTGACTTGATAACCCCAAGAACCATCAAAGGGATGTTCAGCGATAGGCAATAATTCCACATGGGTATAGCCCAAATCTTTGACGTAGGGGATTAACCTGTCTGCTAGCTCTCGATAAGTCAGAAAACGCGCACCAGGATTAAGTTCAGAAACAGGAACGACAGGCTCGGTTTCCCCATTAGGTAGTCTAGGTGGTTCTGCGCTAGAGGCGTGTAACCAAGAACCTAAATGTACTTCGTAAACTGAGATGGGTTGAGTCAGAGGATCGGTGTGACGCCGCTGCTCCATCCAATCTTCGTCGTTCCACTGATAGCTATTTAAGTCAGTGACAATCGATGCTGTTTTGGGACGAGGTTCTTGTTGGAAACCGTAGGGGTCAGATTTTTCGTAAATGTGACCTTCTAGATTTTTGATTTCGTATTTGTAATGTTCTCCTACCCCAAGTTCAGGAATAAACAATTCCCAAACCCCAGTTTGTCCTTTACGCATCTGATGTTTGCGTCCATCCCACTGATTGAAATCGCCAATCACGGAAACGTTACGTGCATTGGGAGCCCAAACGGCAAAATAAACACCCTTAACGCCGTCTATTTCTGTGGGGTGCGCTCCCAGTTTTTCATAAATGCGGTGATGGTTTCCTTCAGCAAACAAGTGCAAATCAAAGTCAGTTAAGCGAGGAGAACGGAAGGCGTAAGGGTCGTAGATGACTCTTTCGTGTTCTCCTTCTTTGATTTTGAGTTGGTAGTTGGCTAATTCTTTTGTTTCAATCGCGCACTCAAAAAAATGGGGGTCATGCACGCTTTGCATGGGATATTCTTTCCTTTCTTCTGGAAGAATTACCCACGCCTGACTGGCATTGGGTAGGTAGGCTCGCACAGCCCAGACAGTTTTGCCATTTGCTTCTACAAGGTGGGAACCCAATATTTCAAAAGGATCTTGATGTTGATTCCAAACGATGCGGTTTACTTGTTCGGGGGCAATCATGGTCATAGACATGGAGCTACCTATGTTAGTTGAATAAAGTGGTTAAGTAAATCTACTTTTTTAAGTTCTATATATTATTCTTTACATTTATTTGCAGTTTTGTCTTGATGGTCATCGTGAATTGGGGGGATTGGGGAGACAAGGAGAGAAACAAATGACTAATGACTAATGACTAATGACCATTGACCATTGACTAAATCAATGTATCCAGAAAAGGGAAAAGCTGGAGTAAAGCTTTACGCAGTCTCAGCAAAAAGATATTGTCTCTGATGTTAGAACTTAGTTTTGGTGGTGGGGCTTGTTGTAGTTGGGCTTGCAGTTGTGCATAGTCGGCGGCGGATAGGGGTTTGCCATCAATCGGCGATCGCGCTGCTAAGATAATTTCTGTCCGTAATATTTCTTCTGGTATGTCTTCTGCTGGTGGTAATGCTGCTACTATTGCTCCCTGATAGTTTGTTATGCTTACAACAATGCTACTAATAGCTGTCAAACAAATATATTTTATATATTTCATCTTTATTAATTTTTGATTTTTAATTTCGGTTATTTATTGCTAGAAAGTTTATACCACAGTTGCTGCCGCACAACTTGTATATATTGAGCAATTAACCAAAAAATAACCGATGCCACTAGAGTGCATCGGTGAGAAAAATATTTAGTAAACTTAAACTGGACATTTCCTTCATGCCAACGCAGATGCTTGAGGTTTGGCAAAAATCATCCTGCCGGCAGATGTTTGCAAGGCACTAGTAACCACTACCCGCAATTCACCACCTACATAATTGCTACCTTCTTCAACTACAACCATTGTGCCATCGTCTAAGTAGCCGATGCCTTGACTGGGTTCTTTACCTTCTTTGAGAATCTTGAGGTCAATGTTATCGCCCGGTAAGTAGGTGGGACGTACAGCATTAACTAAATCGTTAACGTTTAAAACAGGCACTTTTTGCACACTGGCGACCTTCGATAAGTTATAGTCGTTGGTTAAGAGTGTGCCATTGATTTCTTGGGCAAAGCGGACTAATTTCGCATCTACGGTTGTGATATCCTCGTAGTCTATGGAGTTAATCAAAATGCGATCGGGGTACACTGTTTTAATCCGGTTGAGAATTTCTAGTCCCCGTCTTCCCCTTACACGTTTTTGGTCTTTGCTTGCATCCGCTACTTGTTGCAGTTCTTGTAAGACAAATTGCGGTACGAGTAGTTGTCCTTCCAAAAAGCCAGTTTCTAGAAGTGTTTCAATACGACCATCAATAATACAGCTGGTGTCTAGTACTTTGGTGCTAGCTGGTTTGAGTGTTCCTTCTACCACCATTGTTTCTACAGTATTGGGATTAATCAAACGCAATAAACCACGTCCGTGGGTATCTGCGAGATTCATGCCAGTATATGCCAGTACGATGCTGCCAACAACTGCTACCAATGGCTTAATAAAGCTAAAATCGGTGGGAATCGGTAGCAGGAATAGAGGTGCTAGCATTAAGTTAGCGATTAGTAACCCAATTACTAGACCGATCGCACGGGTTAAGATGATTTCAAATGGCATCTCCCGGACTTGACTTTCTAAGCGGCGATATGAGGTCTGAAATCTCAGTCCAACTGCACCGCCAATAATAGCAGCAAAAGCAGCAAAAACTAAGCGGAGAGCTTCTTGGTTTGTTACCCGTTCGAGTGTCCCATTTGGTAGAAACTCGATACTATAGTAGCCTACGCCTGCTGCTGCCAGGATGAATGAGAAAATGATAATTGCATCTAGCATAATTGTGTTGTTTTCCTGCAACAGTGTTAGTCGATAAGTAAACTGATTTTTATCTCATCGCTAAGAGCGATTTAGAATATTTACGCTCATACTAGATGTTGAGATTGACAACATCTCCACTCATTATAACTAATGATTTTTATGCTCTATTATTGCCATCTTTTGACTGAAAAACGATAAAAAATTGTTAATAAATAGCTAGAAATAATTAAGATAAAATGCTAACTACAAAAACGCTGTCAGGGAGCAGATTTGCTCTTTTGCTTATATGTTCCGTCTTCTGTGTTTTACTTAACTTTTTAATTTTCATGTTTTGTAATTCTCATAATCATATTTTAATTTTCACTTAAAATGGCACAAAAAGATATATTTTCAGATCTTCCAACTTCTACCTATATACATATTCCCTTTTGCAGACGCCGATGCTTTTACTGTGATTTTCCTATTTCTGTCGTGGGCGATCGCTTGCGTGGAGAAACATCGGGCACAATCTCTCAATACGTAGACTTTCTTTGTCAAGAAATTGCCCTTGCTCCTGTTTTTGGTCAATCTTTGCAGACAATTTTCTTTGGTGGCGGTACTCCCTCGCTTTTATCTGTGCAACAATTGCAACATATATTAAAAACGCTAGAGCAAAAATTTGGTATTTCTCCTGGGGTAGAAATTTCTATGGAAATAGACCCAGGTACGTTTGATTTAGAACATATTCAAGGTTATCGTAGCGCAGGCGTCAATCGTGTGAGTTTGGGTGTGCAAGCCTTTGATGCAGATTTATTGCAAGCTTGTGGGCGATCGCATTCTGTTAACGATATTTACAAAGCAGTAGAATTAATTTCGCAAGTCGGGTTTTCTGACTTTAGCATAGACCTCATCTCAGGATTACCGCATCAAACTCTAGATAGGTGGCAGGTATCATTAGAAAAAGCAATTGCGATCGCACCAAGCCATATATCTATATATGACCTGACTATAGAACCTGGAACTGCCTTTGGTCGTTATTACAAAGGGGGTACTCATCCCCTACCTACAGATGAAACTACAGTCAAAATGTACCAAATGGCGCAGCAAATCCTCACTAGTGCAGGCTATGAACATTATGAAATTTCCAACTATGCCCAAGTAGGACACCAGTGTCGGCATAATCGAGTTTACTGGCAAAATCGCCCTTACTATGGTTTTGGTATGGGTGCAGCCAGTTACATAGAAGGGAAAAGATTTACCCGTCCCCGTAAAACCAAAGAATATTATCAGTGGGTAGAAGCTGGCTGTGTAATCGATTGTGAAGTGACATCCGCCGATGAAATTTTGTTAGAAACCTTAATGCTAGGGTTGCGGTTAGCAGAAGGTGTCAATTTAGCAGTGCTAAAAGAACAGTTTGGAGAAAAGAAGGTAGAAGAGATTGAGAAATGTTTACAGCCGTACTTGCACCAAGGCTGGGTAAAACTCGAGAAAGAAAAGTTGCGTTTGAGTGATCCCGATGGTTTTTTGTTTTCTAACGTGATTTTGGCAAAGTTGTTTGCTGAGTTAGGGGAATAGGGAGGTGGGGTGATGGGGAGACAATAAACTACTAACTACTAACTACTAACTACTAACTACCAACTACCAACTACCAACTACTTTTGCATCACAGTTGCGATCGCTTCTTCGAGTTGTTGCTGCGGTAAGGTGGTTAAAATAAATACTTCTTGTACACTTTTTCCGTGACGTGCAATTAATTTAAACCCGCCCCGAATGGGTACAGACACCCGCAATTGCAACTTTTGGCTGTGACCTTTTACCCGTCCAAGTTGTCCTGGGGTGACGGTTTGAATGCCATCTAGTTTGCACAGACGTTCGAGGATGGGAATAAGTCCAGGAATATGGGTTGAGTGATTCCAAACTAATCTGCCATCTTTAACTGGTGTTGCTTTACGGGTATCTGCGGTGGGTTTTGTCATAAATTTTATGCTGCTTCCAGAGGAGCCATTGTTAGACCAGCTCGACGTAATTGCTGATGGTAAAGTTCAGCGGGTTCTTGCGGTCCAGTCCAAACAATGGCTTGACCTTCGTAGTGTACTTGGTTTGTGAGTTCCCAAGCGCGATCGCTAGTCATTCCCGGAATATACTTCACCAAGCACTCAGCAACATGCTGAAAAGTATTGAAATCATCGTTTAAAACAATGACTTTGTAATTTGGATAGGGTTTGCGGGTAACTTGAGTTGACCGTTCAGGAGCTATAGTTGGTGTCGCTGCCATCGCATAAACAGCTGCTGAAAGTTTGGTAATCATAAAAGAATTAACCAACAGGTCTTTACAAAACTACACTACAATTAACAGTTTAGTCTATGGTAGTTGATTGTTGATTGTTGTTTGTTGTTTGGGACAACCACCAATCAATTACCAACACCCAACAAAATTATTTCCAATCTTCCCAATTTTGATTGAAAATCGAGGTATCAGGGAAAGCGGTGGGGTTGCCGTTTTTCTTGAGCAGATTTTGCAAGGCAATCAGTTGCGGTTCTATTTTTGGTAATTCATCTACTAGTTGGTAGGGGGCGATGTTGTTTTTCAAAGCAAAAGCTGCTGTAGTCCCTGCTGCTGCACCAGCAGACCATTCAAAGGAGTGGACGCGGTAGGCTGCTGCTGCAATGTGACTGGTAGCAATACTTTTACCTCCGACCAGCAAATTGTCAATTTTTTGTGGAATCATTGCCCGCAGAGCTATCTGGAAGGGATAAGCTTGGCCTGCACCGCGTCTTTCACCTTCGCGTTCTGTGTTTCCTGGTGCTTCTGGTGGGCTTTTTGTCATGCAGGGATGGAAGTCGATCGCATAATGTCCAATTCCAATAGCATCGGGAAAGATGGTCGAACGAGTCCGCCGAGCAACATTCTCCGGACGCTGCTGACCTGAAAGTACAGATAAAGCTTCCAAACCTGCCAGTGTCGCTTTCAAGCGGCGATATTCAGCTGGTGAAAGGGTTTTGCGGTAGTACTCATCATCATAATTGCGGCGAGAAATGTCAACTTCCCAAATACTAAAGCCTTGAGGCGCACCCCAGCTGGGACGACCGATGATCCGCCTGCCTTCACGCATATATGGGTATTTTGACAAGCCGTGGGCTGTTCCCATCGGGGAATCTAACCCGGAAAGAAAGCGATTGTTTGGTTGTGGCTGCTTAACCCCATTCCCTAATTGAGAATCTGTAGTCCCTGCTGCTAACCAATAATAATAACCAAGGGCATTTTCCTCACCTCTACGCAAGGTTTCTACCCGTAGTCCACCCAGCCAACCACCGGGGTTAAGCTGTCCGGTAGCTTGGAGTTGCTCGCGAGTGTAAATCAGGTTATCTTTGGCGGTTCCGGGACGGTAGTCATTCCCCCAAGTCCAGTTTTGCATGGAAATGTCACCTGGTACCGGAGCCGTAAAATTTATGCCGCCAAATTTCATTTGTTCGCCTCTGCGGGGACTCCAGATGCGACGGTAGGTAAATACTAAAGGAAAGCTTGCCAGTCGTTGCAATTCATAGCTGTAGTAGGGTGAATACTGCATGTAGAATGGGGGCATGGTCTGCTTTTGCGGTTCCTTAGTTGCCTCCATTGCAAAGGTATAAGTAAAGCCTTGAGTGCAATAGGGATCGTTGGTAGCGCTGGAGGATGAAGGTTCTAAATAAGAACGCGCATCAATACCCAGACGATAGGGAACATCAGCAAGACCAACAATTTCTCCAGTTTCGCTAGCA
Organism: Fischerella thermalis PCC 7521; assembly: GCF_000317225.1. Lineage (GTDB taxonomy): Bacteria > Cyanobacteriota > Cyanobacteriia > Cyanobacteriales > Nostocaceae > Fischerella > Fischerella thermalis. The sequence goes on along the minus strand of NZ_AJLL01000105.1, from coordinate 2,720 downwards.
TCTACAACATACCAGTTAGGAACATTGCCTTTTTGTGCTTGTTTGGGAGCCAGGCGAATAATAGTTTTGGTAAAGCGGGAAGAATTTTGATAGGTATAGGCGTCTTGGATGGTTTGGGATAGGGTAAAAGTATTGAGTGGGGGAGCATTGGGCGCTGGTTTATGTTGGATGGCGATCGCATTATTAATGATTTTGCCATCAGAACTGATATTCAAGTCCTTGATGACTGTATTTGGGAACCATTGCAACTTCCCTTTACCCTTTCTTTCGGCATCTTTGAGCATGGAACTCAAGATTTCATGCCCATCCTTGGGCAGAAAGCAGGAATCACTTACCCAGCAGTCACCAGGGTTGAGTTTGCCGTACTTGCGTTCAATCCGCTGTCGCAATTCTAAGTAACCACGAGAGTAGTATAACTTTGCTCGTTGGGTTGGTCGTTCATCCAACGCCGAAGTTCCTTGAGCAGAAATCTGTCCTCCCAGCCAGTCGGTAATTTCGGTGAGACAAACCGTTCTCCCAGCAAGTAAAGCTTCGTAAGCAGTTGCTACACCAGACAGTCCACCACCAACAACCAGAATGTCACAGTTTACCGTTTTGTCTGGTGTTCTGGGTGGTGCTGCGATCGCAGCGTCAGGTGCAACAAAACTCGAAATGAGAGTGAGACTAATTAAACAGGTGTGGTGACAAGAGATTAGGTGTTTAGGTTTCATGTTAAATCCGATTCCGCTCAACTCCTCGATCACGGCTTCCTAGCCTGGAACAAAAGTTCAAGCTGAAAGTAGAAACCCGTTTTAACAGGTTGAATATAGAAGCCGGAAAATAAATTTCCGGCTACTTTTGCAAGTAAATTCAACCGCTACGGGTGTCTATTAATATGACAAGCCGCGATTTTCCTTTCGCTACGTACTTTATCAGCTCTTGATGACAGAATGTATAGTTCCCCTTCGGATTCTCTAGATAAAGCACGTGACGTCCAAGACGGGAACCAGTCTTACCTGTTCCTTGTTCCCTTTCTTAAAAAGTATGTTAGTTTTTTAACCAAATAATTTCCTAAAAACATCAAAAATTCTTAATTATTACGTAAACAAAACAATAATTTTTTCTTAGATACTGCTTGTTGAAATATGGACAATTATGTATTCTTTGGTTGTTAAGTTAAAGTAGTCAGATAGACAATTAATCAGGAATCAGGAGTAAATATCTATCTAAAGGAAGATTTATTTATTTTGTATAAAGCATCAGTTTAATCAGAAAATAGTTAAACACAAGGTTGGTGCAATCAGCAGACAAAACGTCATTCAAAGCGCTTGTACTTTATCCCAAATCGCTTTTCGTCATAGAGTAAGACAAAGACCACTGCTGTTTACCCAACCATCTCAATTCTCAAAAACGCCCAACAGCTTGCTGTAGGCTATTTTCTATTCATAGTTTTAGGAAACTAATATTTGCTCGTAAAAGTCTGGTTTCAAAATGGGTAACAGCAACAGCCCCTACTAGCCCGATCACCTATGCTAAAAGTTATGCACTCTGCCGCTAATTCACCCACTCCTACTCCTCAGTGGGAGGATTTAATAAAGCTTCCAGCCCCAAACACAACTCAATGGGAAAATATTAAAACCCAATTAGATTTGGTGCTGTTGGCATTAGAAACATTGACTGGCATTGGCTCCGAGGCAATGCTTTCAGCGGCAATTAATCTAAATTTAGAGTCCAGAGTGCCAGACCGTGTAGCGCTGTGGCGGCTGCGCCAGTCTAATCCGCTACGCAAAGGTCAAGGAGGGCGAAAAAAGCTCGATGTTGAAGAAGCACGAGCGCTTGTTCTCATTATTTGCTATCTTGCCAAGCAGCATCAAGAATTGATTCGTCGTGCTGTTGGCTTGTTAGAACAAATGGCGGAAAATAACCGCGAACCTCATCAGGCTGCTTTATTAGGAGATTATATCGATGCTTTCTGCAACACTTACCAAGAACGGATGGAGGAAGACTCGACGATCTCCACGGATGAACTTACCCACCTGGCTTTAAAACTGCTGATAGATCTTCTTTTTTATAGTGGTCCTGGTGGACATCGCCGCCTCTGGCTAGCACTTATAGACCGTTCAACGAAATTTTAAAAATGTCCTGCTTGCAGTTCCTGCCATGCCTGTAACAAATTCTGTCATCCGTCGTTACACACCACCCACTTGCACGCTAGAAGTATTGGCACAAAACTCATCTCTATCTCGTTGGGTGGGAAAGGGAAGATCTGTTCTCAAGGATCTACGCTTTGAGTTAAGCTTTGACGATCCACGACTCAGTGAAGAACAAAAGATCGTTATTCGGGGCGATCGCGATCAACTAGAAGCTTTGTGTGCAGCAGTCACAAACTACGTGCAGGAATTACTTCAAATGTCCCCTGAAAGTTTTTGGGCAAAATTCTCAAAACCAGAGGACTCAACTAATGCACCAGATGAACCAGAATCACAAGAACCATTACAAAATCCAGCTTCTACCGAAACATTAAATTCTTTTAATAATCCAATACCAGAAACAGAAATACACATCAAACCAAACAGCCATTTAACTCATAATTTGTTTCTCGGTTCTTTAGGATACCAAGCATCTCAACCTGTTGTTCAACTGAATTTGCTACAGTTATTCGATTTGGCAACAGCTTTAGATCAATACTCTGACGATATACTTGCCCTACCTAATCTCTATCAAGGGCGATCGCGTTTTGC
>NZ_AJLL01000104.1 GCF_000317225.1 Fischerella thermalis PCC 7521 | reverse complement strand
GTTTTGCTATTCCTGGTTGGGTACCTGCGGTAGCAGTACTAGTATTAGCTATTGGTTTAGTACCCTTTACTTACGATAAATTTGTGACTCAGAGTAAGCAAAAACCTACTGCTACTGAAGATAAACTTGCCTTAGAACCATCACCTTTAGCTTCGCCCACACCTGCAATCACCCCCACAGATCAACTACCTCCCCTACCCTTTGGTTCTAATAGTTTGTCAATACCTGGTTCTACCTTAGCTTCACCTACCCCAATCTCTCCCCAAGCCCAAGGATTTCCCACAGCGCCCATATTACCTAGCGCACCTTCTCAAGCTGTTCCCCCCTCTACCTCTACATCGACATTCCCCCCACCTTCCCAATCATCTTCCGGGAACAACGTATTCCCCACAGTTCCACCAGAAGCCAAACTTTCCACTACAACCTTACCACGGACATTAACAAATCCTGGGCAACAAATTCGTGTTCAACCCAATCCCTCACAACAGAACAGTATCGCCTCTAGTTCTAATAGTGGAGTTGTTGCCCAAAATGAAAATATTTCATTAAATTCACCAAATTCATCCACCACAGAATCTAGCCTACCTTCTAATCTGCCTGGGATTCCACCGACTATTGCTACCGCACCCAATAACCGTAGTAGCACTCTCAACCAAAAAAATCAATTACCAACTAATAACTCAGTTGATGCAGAAGATACTTCCCAATTAATTGAGAGATTACGAAAGGATAATAATTCTAACCAAGTCGCGACTAGAAACAGCAATCCTTTATTTGACGCAACTGCTCAAGTGTCCGAAGCTGGAAAAGTTTTAACAAAGCGCTGGCAGCCACCTTCTGGCTTCAACCAAACACTAGAATATAGTTTGGTTGTGGGTGTTGATGGCACTATTGAACGTATATTTCCTTTAGGAAAAGCTTCAAGAATATATATTGATCGCACAGGAATGCCTTTAGTTGGTGATCCTTTTATTTCTCCCAATCCTAATGGGCAAACTGTCACCATTAGAGCTGTTTACAGTCCTGATGGTAAGGTAAAAACTTTTGAAGAGAGGGATTAAATTCAGTGAACAGTAAACAGTTATCAGTTAACGCCGATATAGTGGGGAAACGTTACCCGACTGATGAATCCCTTATAACTTGTAACTGATAGCTTTAATTGCTCATATTGCTTCTGTGCCAGTTACCAAACTGTGACAAAAAATGAAGCTGAAAAGTTAAAGGGTAAAGATTAAAGGATTAAGATTATGTCCTTTTTCTTTGCCCTTTAACCTTTAGCAGTAACACTATTTAAGTCCAGTTATCAAACTGTCTTTTTAAAATATTCCCATCACAATAACGCTGATTACAATGACGATTAGTTAGTCCTTTCAAAGGTTGAGAATATGCAAACACTGGGGCCACAGCAAAAAGAAAGTGTAGCTTGGATTTTTCAAACATGGGCTGCTTTTTTGCTTGCCATTTCTATGACTACCGTCGGTATTATTAACTTACCCGTAGATAACTGGGTGAAAGGTTTTATGGGTATGGGTATGGCTTTTTCAATAGGTTCTAGTTTTTCTTTGGCGAAAACCATGAGGGATTTACATGAATCCAAAAAGCTGACAGCCAGGATAGATGAAGCGAAAGTAGAAAGGCTGCTTGCTCAACATGATACTTTAACTAAATGAGCGATATATTTAATTATTTTCTCAGCCTCTAATTAATTTGGAGCCAATTTATTGGAAAAAACTCTGCGTACCTTTGCGCAGCCTTTGCGCCTTTTTGCGTTTAAAATTTTAGTTTAGGTATGGTATAGCTAAAAATCTAATTAACTATACCTTCACACCTGAAAAACTTATCCTACAGCTTTGACTAATGATATACTTTTCAGTTTGCTTAACCAGTCTTTAACAAAGCCTTTTAACTTAAGTTCTGTGTGGAGTTGCCACTCAAAGAAAGGAGCAAAACCCAAAGATAGTGCTACAATTCGCAGCCGTAATAGAGGCGAATCACCCAATTGTTTTAATAAAGCTACAAGTTCTGCTCGTTCTTCTTGATTAAAAATAGGTAGAAAACAATAGGCTGAATGTATGATTGCCATCTTCCGTCTCTGTTTATCTAGCACTTTTACATCCCAGCCGCGCCGTTGAAAAGCTGGTAAAAAACTCTCTTCAAAAATCCGAATATATCCTCTCAATTGCAAATGCTTACGCTTGGAACGTGTTTTCTGCACATCAGTCCAAACGCGATATTTTGCTAGCACTTCATCTGCATAAACATTCCCGTAGCCAGCATCTGCGATTCTCACAGATAAATCATAATCCTCAACATATTCAGGACGATTTTCGTAATATCTTAATTCTTGGAGTGCCTTAGTTCTAAACATGATAATGTTTGCTGCCACTCTATAGCCAGAAACCGCTGCCATTAGTGCTTCATCAGAGTTTTGAAACTCTTTTTTTCTGACAACTCGTCCTATTGAACGATTCTTCCCATGCTCATCAATTTCTTGAATAGCGGTATGAGCATAACCAGCTTCTGGATATTTTTGTAACAGTGAGACTAGTTTCTCTACATAATTTGGCATTAAAGCATCATCTGAGTCCAAACGTACAATAAAGTCAGTTTTTGGCTTACTCATCAACCAAGTATTGTTGCCAGCAATACCTAAGTTCTTGGGTTGCCGATAGTAACGTACTTGGGGAAACTGCTGACATAACTGTTCCATCACCTGAGGGGTTTCGTCAGTACTGCCATCGTCTGAAACCCATACTTCCACATTTGGATAAGTTTGACAACAAGCACTACTTACAGATTGAATCAAGTATTGGGCTTGGTTATAAGTGGGAATACATACGGCAACTGAGGGGAATTTTGGCATTGAAGTCATAATCAAATCTAGTCCTACAACTGAAAATAGTTTTTTGTTGTATTACGCTGAAGAGCAGCAACAAAGTTAAGTCATTACCAATTAAGTTTCAGTACTGATTGCAGAGATAAAGTTTGTCTTACTACATTTGTGCTGGTGCAAAGTTTTATGACTTTATCTTTCGTGAGGTCAACTAAACTGTTGTCTCAAGCTTCCTTCTGGCAAATAAGCGCCACCACACTAGGCGACTTTCAATATTTTTCCAGCCACCTTTACTGGGTAAATTTTTCCAGGGATGGTGAAAAATAAGACTTTATCCCTAATTTTTGATAAGCCCTTGATTACACTGATTGAGTTATTGCATTGATAAAGTATTTACACTCCACGGAGCTAAATTAAGCATTAACTAAAACTTTAGATGGTTAATTTAGGTAGATATAGAATAGATGTCTCTTGTGCTGTGTAGAATCTCTCTCCAGCAATATTGAAGAGAATAGTTTCATTACTACTTTTTACGGCTACAGAGAGAGGCATTCAAACCATATACTCAGGGTGGAGTCAAACCGCCAGGAATTCTCACAGCAGGGACACTCTGAAGCACAAGATCATATTCAATGAAAAGATTACCCCCTAGCAGTGCTTGCTGGATGTGAGCCAGGAAGATAGATTTAGTTGAACCTAGCTTGAACATAAGGGTATCCTCTGAGATTTTGTTTCAGAGTTGCGCTACCATTCGCACATACTCACAATCTGACAACTAAATATTTTTTCGTGAAGCATTAATTAAAAATCTTAAAGCAAGAAAGTCTAAATCACACTAGTTCTAAGGTGATTTAACAAGAATTTCATGATTTTTATACTGAATCTTTATAAAAAGACTATGAAGCAACCAAGCCAAAAAAACCAAAAATTTAACTAAAAAAACAAAAAGGCTGGTAAATCCAGCCCTACCTCCTCTTAATATTTTGGAACCAGTGGTTTTTAATAACGGGATTTTTTTTGTTTTGATTTTAGCTTTTTGCGTCGTCGCTCAGCAGCTGCAACTGCACCTTCCACAGGATAACCCACCACAGGTATGACCTGATATTTACGTTCCTCTTCTAACCGTTTTAGTTCGGTATAATCAGTCCAGTGGATACAATCAACAGGGCAAGTGTCTATTGCCTCTTGAATTACTTCCTCTGGATCGCCATCTTGACGTATAGCGCGCGATCGCCCATAATCAGGTTCTATATAAAAAGTATTACGGGCAACAAAGGCGCAGTGTTTACAGCCAATACAGGTGATTTCATCAACATACACGCCTTTTTGGCGTAGCATACCCCCTAATTCCGGCTCTAGACCGGAACGTTCTGGGGCATCCCGCAAAAAGCCGCCTAATTCTGGTTCTAGTCCGGAGCGGTTATTTTCCTTCTCTTCCAGCGACGGCAAAAAATCAGACATTTACGCACTCCAGCGTTGTACTACCAGGCGAATGGAACCATCTTCATTTTTTTGTTGTTCAGCAACTTGAAAGCCTGCACGTGCTGTCTCTTTTACTACTGTATGATAAGCATAGCGCTGTGTTACCTGGCGTAAGAATCCCTCTACAGACAAGTCTTGTTGCCAATACTGTAAGTCAGCTACCAATTCGTATTCTTTACCATTCCATTTGAAACCAACATCATAGCCATTATCTTGCTCGATAGTAATCTCGGCACTGTGAGTCTGACCACGATAGCCACGCACTTCACGCGGGCCTTTTTTCCAGTCTATACCCAAGTCAGAGAGAGCATCTTGCAAAGATTCAAGATTACGAATTTGGGTTTTAATTTGGCTAAAGTGTGACATGGCGGTTATGAATCGACTAAACTAAATGTTCGGTTTGCAAATTTACCAATCGCTATAAGCGGTTTGGGTGTTCACCACTCCAGATTGCTGCACCTTGGCGGCGAAGAATTCTGAGGTTGGCTCTTGACTAAGCACTAGTCCCAACTGTGCTTCTATAGCCGCTGTCACTTCGGCACAGGAATTACCCACGATACCAGTGACTTTTTCCTGTACCCGACCATCTGGATAAATGATGAATTCTAATGTCTCCATGCTTTTGGCCAACCACAAATAGTACGCTTGGATTGTACTGCTCTAGCAAGTGGCTAAAAATGTAGCTTCAGGGAACAGCATTTTTCCTTAGCTACAAAATTAGCCATTTGTTAACTAATGTTCCATCTCTCAAAATATATATCTCAGAAAATTTACAAAAATTATTAGTCTTATTAGTCAACACATCTATTACATGTAAGTTTCTCTTAACCTGATCGAGAAGTCAAGCTCAAAATTTAACTAGTAATAAAATTGTATAAAGCCTAGAAAAGCAGTGCTAGACGTAGTAGAGCCAGCAAAATCAGCTAAAAAGCTATGGTTTTTATTGAAAAAATTTATCATTATGATTAATTTTGTCTAGGTTAAATGACAGCGCGCGATCGCACTAGGAGATGTAGGAGAGGGGTCAAAACTGTAGTGCACCTAACCGAGAACCAGCACAGTCTATAGGGTAGTTACACAACGGCATAACCTAGCATCACAAATCAAGATAAAATTTATCGCTATTAGCTATAAACAAAGTCATAACCAGCAATCAAGAGTAGGAAAATTGCTATAGAGGCTGAATGTGAAAGCTAATTATTTAACTCAGCTAATTAACTCTATGAATACAAACCAAGTAATGGATTCTACCAATTTTTCTAAAGCAATACGTATCGGAGTACTGGGTTTTGGCGGACTAGGGCAGGCTGCGGCTAAAGTCCTTGCCCCCAAACGAGAAATGATTTTAGTAGCAGCAGCAGACAATAAAGGTTATGCTTATGCTACCGAGGGTTTAAATGCCGACGAGTGCATTGCCATATATAAGTCTCAGGGTTCAGTAGGTTATTTAGAACCATTTGGCACATTAAGTAATCGTAGTATTCAGCAATTATTAGAAAGCAATCAGCCTGTAGATGGATATTTCTTAGCTTTACCAAACTTACCCAATGATTTTATTCCAACTGTCGTCAAGCAATTTATTAATTCTGGTTGGCGTGGGGTATTAGTAGATGCCATTAAACGTACAAGTGCATTAGAACAGCTAATAGCCCTGAAAGAAGAACTACAAGCCGCAGGTATTACCTACATGACCGGATGCGGGGCGACACCAGGACTATTAACAGCAGCAGCAGCGATCGCAGCCCAAAGCTATGCTGAAATTCATCGAGTAGAAATCACCTTTGGAGTAGGTATTGCAAACTGGGAAGCTTACCGCGCCACTATCCGCGAAGATATTGCCCATATACCTGGTCATAACGTAGAAACAGCCAGGGCGATGACAGATGCAGAAGTAGAAGCACTTTTGGATAAAACTAATGGTGTGTTGATATTAGAAAATATGGAACACGCCGACGACGTGATGTTAGAGTTAGCAGGGATTTGTTCGCGCGATCGCGTTACTGTTGGCGGTGTCGTTGATACCAGAAATCCCAAAAAGCCCCTCAGCACCAACGTCAAGGTAACAGGTCGCACCTTTGAAGGTAAAATTTCCACCCACACCTTCACATTAGGAGATGAAACCAGCATGGCTGCAAACGTTTGTGGCCCAGCTTTCGGTTATCTCAAAGCAGGAATAAACCTATATCAACGCGGTATCCACGGGATATTCACTGCTGCCGAGATTATGCCGCAATTTGTGAAATAAGTTTGTAGTCAGCACTTTAGTGCTTAAAATTTGAGCGGCTAGAGCCGCTGACTACAAACCTTTAAATTTGTTTTATTTTGTTGTTACCATTTTGAAGTTCTTTACACTTAATTCCATATTGGTTTTATCATCTCCTTCAGAACTCGTGTGACCTTCGATCACAACACGAGAAATTTCATTCTCTATTTCTGGTTTGGAGAAAATAACTCGACTATACACCGGAATAAATCTACGGAGAAAATCTTTTCCTTCTGGTTTAGGTTCTGTACTACCTTGAGCAAATGCATATAAGCGATCGCCTACTTTATTTCGTAGTTGTAGACTGTTTGATTTATTTAAGTCTCTCCAGACAAATTTCACTATAAGCTAAGGGTTTGAACCCTTAGCGACACCACCTAATCCCCGATCCCCAATCCCTCTTCTTCCTCATCCAAAATTAATTCTGGTGTTTGCACCACAAACGGTAAATCAGCACCTAATATACCCCGCTTGATCCGCTCAAGTGTCTCTGGAAAAACCACAAACAGAGGATATATAGTATTTCTCCCCTCGCTTAAAATATGTTGGTAGCGGGGGGACATTAACCATTCATAATCTTGATCCAAACAAACTTGTGTTTGTCGCCAGCGTCCCAAAAAATCTGAAAAGTCTTCATGGGGGCGATGAATAAAAACAATAATTTCGCTACCTGTTTTGATTTTCCATTCAGGATCACACATTAAAACAGCTATATCGCAGGGTAGAGAAATAGTCTTACCCGCAGTTATTGCTTCCCTACGCAAACGCACAATTGGCAAAGGAATGGTAATGATGCTTTCGTCTGGACGACGCAGGCTAGGAATCATTTCCAAGTATGGACGATGTTGCTTGAGTAAAGCGATCGCACCAATATTATTACTGTACTCGGCTAAACTAGTTTCATAATGTGATTTTTTGAGGATCATGATCAATATAAAGAATGATAAATTATTATTTTTAGTTTGGAATTAAGGATGAAAAAATCATGTTAATCTTTCATCCTTTATCCTTTATTTTCTATTAGCCCAGCTTTTCAAACACCTTGAACAAAGGTAAATACATCGACATCAAAATAGTACCAACCATTCCACCCAAAACTACAATCATAATTGGTTCTAAAACACTAGTCAGTGCTTTCACTGCTTGTTCTACTTCATCTTCATAGAAATCAGCTATTTTCATCAACATGCCATCTAATTCACCAGTTTCCTCACCAATACTGATCATTTGAATTGCCATAGGAGGAAAAACTTGCTCTTTTTGTAAGGCAATGCTAATCATACCTCCTTGTTGAATTTCTGCACGTGCTGCATCAATAGCATTAGAAACTACTTGATTACCAGAAGTATCTCGGACAATTTCTAAAGAAGTAAGAATTGGTACACCTGAACGAGTCAAAGCCCCAAAAGTACGACTAAAACGAGCAACCGATGACTTTTGGATTAAGTCACCAAATAATGGCATTTTGAGGGAAAGACGATCAATAGTTTCCTTCCCAACACGAGTTTTATAGTACTGCTTGTAAGCAAATGCTACTGCCATCAAAAATCCAACAAACACAAAAATTCGCCAACTTCGCAGAACTTCACTACAAAACATCATGAATTGAGTCAAGGGTGGTAATTCTGTTCCTAGTTCCTCAAAAATTTTGGCAAAGATAGGAATCAGAAAAACCGTCATCCCCACAAAAATAGCGATCGCGATAATACTAACAGCAACTGGGTAAGCAAGTGCTGATTTAATTTGGTTTTGTAAACGGGCAACATCTTCTAATAACTTAGCTAAGCGATTTAGGACTTCATCTAGAACGCCACCAACCTCGCCAGCCTGAATCATACTGACATATAAACCATCAAAACAATCAGGATGCTTACGCATTGCTTCTGAAAGGTTTACCCCATTTTGGACTTCACTACTAATATCCAAGAGGGATTGTTTAAGTTTAGGGTTAGTACATTGCTCAGACAGTACTCCTAAACTTCTAACTATGGCTACTCCTGCATTCACCAAAGCAGCAAATTGACGAGAAAAAACAGCTTTGTCTTTAACAGAAACTTTGACTAATGATGTTTGAAACTTTTTCAGATCAAAGTCTGCAAAACCTTGAGATTTTTTCAAGTCTTGGACAACAAATCCTTGCTGCCTAAGAGTAGTACGTGCTTCTACCAAGTTTTCAGCAACAATTTTTTCTTTTTTGGATTTGCCTTGTGCATCCCGAACACGGGCAACGAATGTAGGCATAATTTCCTCTATCCGTATGAAAGTTAATAATTTAGTTGTTGGTTATTAGTTGTTAGTTGTTTGAGAAATACTGAAACATTCAAGCAACAATGAACTATCAACTAATAACAAAGTTTGGCGTTGCATAAAATGGGGATGTAGACGCGTAGCGGCTTCCCGCAGGGTATAATGAACCACCAAGATGCCAAGAATTGAGTTTTTCAATTAAAAGAGAAAATAAAATCATCCCGCTTTCTCTGCAACGCCCAAAATTTTTAATGTGCTTTTACAGTTCCAGCAGTACCGACTTTTCCAGCAGCAGGTGGTGCAGCAGGACCAATCAGACGTTGCACTTCATCTGGCTTAGAAGTTTTAGACATTGCTGCTTCAAAAGAAATAGTTCCCGCTTTATATAAATCAGCTAAAACCTTCTCCAGAGTTTGCATACCTAATTTACCACCTGTCTGAATAGATGAGTAAATTTGTGCTGTTTTGCCTTCACGAATCAAGTTAGAAATAGCTGGAGTAACTATCATTATTTCCTGTGCCATTACCCGACCAAATTCACCTGGCTTAGGATTCTTTTTCGGAACTAAAGTTTGGCTAAATACCGCAACTAACGAGTTAGATAACTGTACTCGTACCTGAGTTTGTTTTTCATGGGGAAAAACGTCAATAATTCGGTCAATAGTTTGTGCTGCCGAACTAGTATGTAAAGTACCAAATACTAAGTGACCAGTTTCAGCAGCAGAAATAGCCAAGGAAATAGTTTCTAAGTCCCGCATTTCTCCTACCAGAATAATATCTGGATCTTCTCTAAGAGCAGCTTTCAAAGCATTAGCAAAACTCTTTGTATCTTCACCCAATTGCCTTTGATGAATCAGACTTTTAATTGGTTCATAAACAAACTCAATTGGATCTTCAACTGTCAAAATATGTTCTGCCCGTGTGCGGTTAATTAAATCAATCATTGCCGCCAGAGTAGTTGTTTTTCCAGAACCAGTAGGGCCTGTAACTAGAATTAGTCCTCTAGGCTTTTCCGACATTTCTCTGACTACATCGGGCAAACCTAATTTATCAAAATTAGGTATTTTAGAACTTAATGCCCGCAAACAAGCTGCATAAGAACCGCGTTCTTTATAAACATTGACGCGGAAACGTGCTAATCCCTTGACACCATAAGAGCAATCTAATTCCCAGTTTTGCTCTAATGTTTTTCGTTGGGAGTTATTGAGCATACTAAAAATCAACCTTTGACACTGATCCACAGACAAAGGCTCTTCGCCAATGGGCGTCAGTTTGCCACTGATGCGAAAATAAGGGGGCAAACCAGCGGATAAATGCATATCCGAACCACCCATTTCAATCATTTGCTCCATTAAATCTTCAATCATCATTTCCATGGTTTTTTCCTTTGCTATTTGTTGATTGTTATTTGTTGATTGTTAGTGGTTAGTGGTTAGTTGTTTTCAAATGACCAATGACTATTGACTAATCTTGAAAACGAGGCGTCATACAATACGGACAATCCAACCATTCTGGGCGCAACCCAGCATTACAAGTCCGACAGGTCAGACTAGTCTTGCGTTTGGCTTTTAGTTCTGCTTCTAAGCCTGTGTCAGTAAAGGTGACTCGCTCTACCTCTTCTAGGGTGGTTGAACCTTGGCGTACTAAGTCCAAGCTGTACGCCAGTAGGGTTTTCATACCCTCTTCTACTGCTACTTCTTTAATGCGTTCTGTCGGTGCTTCTTCGTTAATGAGGGTTTGCAGATTTTCACTAATTCGCATTACCTCATAGACACCACAACGTCCTTTGTAGCCTACGCCATTACAGGTGGGACAAATATGACCTTGAGTTTTGGCTGCTTGAATTTGCTCTGCGGTCAAAGTATTAGCTTTATAAAAGGTTATTCCAACTTCTTGGGAAGCCGACAAACCATAACGAGCGAGTTCTTCTACAGTGGGTGTGTAGGGAATGCGACAGTCAGGACACACACGCCGTACCAAACGCTGGGCCAAGACACCAATCAATGAACTGGAAATCATGAAAGGTTCAATACCCATTTCTCCTAAACGAGCGATCGCACCAGGGGCATCATTAGTATGTAAAGTAGTCAATACTAAGTGACCAGTTAATGCTGCTTCAATCGCTGTTTTTGCCGTTTCCTTATCTCGTGTCTCACCCACCAGTATTACATCTGGATCTTGTCGCAAAAATGCCCGCAATGCAGTCGCAAAATCTAACCCTTTTTCCCGAATCACCTGTACTTGAGTAATTCCCGGCAAGCTATATTCAATTGGATCTTCTACAGTACTGATATTAATTCCCGGCTCGTTTCTTTCTGCTAGTGCTGAATACAGCGAAGTTGTCTTACCAGAACCTGTTGGCCCGGTTACTAAAATTAAGCCAAAAGGACGGCTAACCATTTCTTGAACAATATGCAACGTTTCTGGATCGGTAATTAACTTATCCAAACCCAGCTGCGTGGCAGAGTTGTCCAAAATCCGCAGTACTACCTTTTCCCCGTAGCGACTCGGCAAAGTATTTACACGGAAGTCAACTTTACGCCCCTCGAACAACCGCCTAATCCGTCCGTCTTGAGGTAGGCGTCGTTCAGCAATATCTAAATTGGCGATGATTTTAAACCGCGCTGTCACAGCAGGAATGATTTTTTTTGGCAAAGGGTCGAAAGCCTCGCGCAAAACCCCATCTTTACGAAAGCGAATGCGGAGGTTTTCTTCTTGCGGTTCTATGTGAATATCAGATACTTTATCATGTAGTGCTTTAGCAAGGATTCTGTTAACCAGATTAATCACAGGTGCATCTTCAGCACCCTTCATCGCCGCCCCCAAGTCAGCCTCCGATTCTTCTGGGGCGTCATCTAGGTTAAGATTTTCTAGATTTTCTAAATCTTGATTGATGTCTGTATATTTTTCTTGTTCTAAATGCTTTTGCCGAACGGCTAAATCATCCAGATATACATTGATTAACAGTTGATAATCTTCTTGGGTAATTACCATACGCTGCAAGGCTAAGCCTTGGGGGCGCAAAATCCGGTTTAAGTCATCCGAAGCTTCTAGATTATCTGGATCAACCATCGCCACTAGAACAGAGGGCGGGTTTTGATCCTCGTTTTTCGACAGTGGTACTAAGCGGTGACGACGACAAACATCTACTGGAATGAGGGTATCAATCAGGTGGGCTACTGTGGTGCTGCCTACTGAACTAATTTCCGGATCGAGGGATTCTACGCCGTAAAGTATTTTAAGTTCAAATAACTGCTGTTTTTTGTACTGCCTGAGTAACTCTGGTGATAATTTTCGCCCCGATACTGATTCCAGTACTTCTGTTAAAGGGATACCAGACTTGCGGCTTTCAATCAGCGCCTGTCTCATTTGTTCGCTGTTGACAAAGCCAGATTGTACAAGTTTGTTACCGAAGGGTGAAAATTCTGCTCTGGTAGACAGAGCTGTACTACGCCGTTGTGGTGACGAGTTAGTCATATATCAGCTATAAATACCGGGAACCTCTGAATAGAGTATTCCCAAGCTGTGAACAAGAATTTACATAGTCGCTGAAGAAAGGCAGAGGACAGAAGTTTTAAAAAATTATACTAAGTAATTAGTCCTTTGTATTTTGCTCATTGGTTGCAAAAGTGCTTATCCGGCTGATACGGCAGGAAGAAGCTTGATTGTAAAAGGTATAAAATATATCTTTTAGTGAAGCCTCTGGTAGTCGCCAACTGGATTTAAAACCCCACCTCGAAGCAGTGTCTACGATTGGCTGGGGTCTGAATACACATACTAGGAGCCTCCTGCCTTTTGAGAACAGGAGACTAGAAAAAGTGGCGATCGCCAAAATTTAAGATAACCAGAGTTATTAGCTTTTATCTCGCGTTAGCGTCTGCACTAAGATGTCCAGCATTTGTCAAAATAGATGACGGTGACATCACTTCCAGGAAAATGTCGGCAACAAAACACGCCTATTGTTGCCAGCTAGCCATGGACTTCTTGCACTCTTGTGAGGCAAGGGTAAAGGGTAAAGGGTAAAGGTTAAAGGAATTTGATTGAGCAATTCTTTTTTCCAGTTTCTTTGATCTTTTTCCTACAACAAACTTTACTCTTTTCTCAATTTCTACAAAAAGTCTAATGCTATGGCTGGAAATATAGCGATAAATTGTCGTATCAAGTATCTGGGATGAGTACATAATGATGGACGAAGATAAACAAATAAACAACACGAGTCAGCAATTGGGTGAACCAACAGAGGTCAAACAAGCAATGAACAGTGACTCCCCAGTTCCAATGAATGCCAACGAACCTGGCAGCGAGGTGACAGAGCAAGTGGCAGACGCTACTAGCGTACCTGAAAACACAGTGATACCCACTCAAGAAAATGGGGTTGCTGCTACTCAGACAGTTGATACAGCTGCTTTAGCACAGATGAGTCAACAAATTGAGTCTCTCAAAGCTCAGTTAGAAGAACGTAGCAGTCAATATATGCGAATTGCGGCAGATTTTGAGAATTACCGCAAACGCACAATTAAAGAAAAAGAGGATCTAGAGGCGCAGGCAAAGCGGAATGCTATTACTGAATTGCTACCAGTAGTTGATAATTTCGAGCGGGCACGATCGCAAATCAAACCCCAAAACGATGGGGAAATGGGAATCCATAAAAGTTATCAAGGAGTTTACAAATTACTAGTAGATAGCCTGAAGCGCTTAGGTGTATCACCAATGCGTCCCGAAGGTCAACCATTCGATCCCAACCTTCACGAAGCAGTAATGCGGGAACCTACGGATGAATATCCTGAAGGAACAGTGTTAGAAGAGTTAGTACGCGGATATTACTTGGGCGATCGCGTGCTACGCCATGCAATGGTTAAAGTGGCTGCTCCTAAAGAAGATACCCCATCTTCAGAGGAAAACCAGTCTCCTCCAGCAAATGGTTAAATAGTTGCTTGTTGTTTGTTGTTTGAAACATCCAACTATCAACAACCAACCACCAACTACCAACAATAACCATTGACCATTGACTAACTAGGCGAGCATCGCGTATAAAAACGTACAAAAGGTAGTCCGCGAAATATAACGCCCGAAGTTTTGCCGCTTTCCCTAGTGGAAACGCCAACGGAGGGACGGTTCCCAGTGGATAAACACCACTGGAAAAACTGTCCTCCGGAAGCTGCCGCCTATACTTCGAGAAATAAAGTACTCAGTAAAAATACCGATACAGATGGGAAAAGTTATTGGGATCGACTTAGGCACTACCAACAGTTGCGTCGCAGTTTTGGAAGGTGGTCAACCAATTGTTATTGCCAATTCAGAAGGCGGACGAACCACTCCTAGTATCGTAGGTTTTGGCAAGAGCGGTGAGCGCTTGGTTGGTCCACTGGCAAAGCGCCAAGCTGTCACGAATGCCGAAAACACAATCTACAGCATCAAACGATTCATCGGTCGTCGCTGGGATGACACAGATGCAGAACGCGAGCGCGTACCTTATAACTGTGTCAAAGGTCGAGATGATACTGTTGATGTTCAAATTCGTGGACGAAACTATACCCCACAAGAAATTTCCGCAATGATCCTGCAAAAACTCAAACAGGATGCGGAAAACTTTCTGGGTGAACAGGTGACAAAAGCAGTAATTACTGTACCTGCTTATTTTACAGATGCTCAAAGACAAGCAACCAAAGACTCTGGAACCATCGCTGGGCTTGAAGTATTGCGGATCATTAACGAGCCAACCGCAGCCGCTTTAGCTTTTGGTTTAGATAAGCAAGACCAAGAACAGCTAATTCTAGTGTTTGATTTAGGGGGCGGTACTTTCGATGTATCCATCCTGCAATTAGGGGATGGTGTATTTGAAGTTAAAGCAACCAGTGGTAACAACCACTTGGGTGGAGACGATTTTGATAACTGTATCGTCCGTTGGATGATCGACATATTTCTCCAGCAAGAAAAAATAGATCTTTCCCAAGACAAAATGGCCCTGCAACGCTTACGAGAAGCAGCAGAAAAGGCAAAAATTGAACTTTCAACTATGGTGAGTACTTCAATTAACTTGCCATTTATTACTGCCAATGAAACAGGGCCAAAACATCTAGAAATGGAACTCACCCGTGCCAAATTTGAAGAATTGACGGGTCATTTAATAGAAGCCACCATAGAACCAATGGTTCAGGCACTCAAAGACGCAGAACTGAAACCACAAGACATTGATCGGATTATTTTGGTAGGCGGTTCTACTCGTATCCCCGCTGTCCAAAATGCCTTAATTAAATTTTTTAATGGCAAAACACCTGACCGTTCTATTAACCCAGATGAAGCAGTAGCATTAGGAGCTGCTATCCAGGCTGGGGTACTGGGTGGCGAAGTTGACAATCTCCTGTTATTGGATGTTACACCTCTGTCACTAGGAATTGAAACTCTAGGAGAAGTTTTCACCAAAATCATTGAACGCAACACTACAATTCCTACAAGTAAATCCCAAGTTTTTTCCACAGCTGTTGATGGGCAAACCTCGGTGGAAATTCATGTCCTCCAAGGTGAACGGGCCATGGCAAAAGATAATAAAAGCTTGGGTAAATTTTTACTCACAGGAATTCCTCCAGCGCCTCGTGGTGTACCGCAAATCGAAGTCAGTTTTGAGATCGATGTTAACGGTATTATGAAAGTCTCTGCTCAAGACAAAGGTACAGGCAGAGAGCAGAGTATTCGCATTACCAACACAGGTGGCTTAAGCAGCAACGAAGTTGAACGAATGCGGCAAGAAGCTGAAATGTTCGCCGAAGAAGATAGAAGACGTATAGAACTGGCAGCATTGAAAAACCAAGCGGATAATTTGTTGTACAGTTACGAATCAACACTCAAAGATAATGGCAACTTGATCGGCGAACAGATGAAAGGTTTGGCAGATGAAAAACTTGCCCACCTCAAAGCAGCTATTTCTGAATCCAGCATTTCTGTTGCAGAATTCAAACAGCGCTTAGAAGACTTCCAGCAAACTCTATTTAACATTGGTGCTGAAGTCTACAACCGTGTTAACGATGGTCAAGGGGATGATATTCCCTCCTGTGCAGAAGATAGTTCGCCTACACCAGAACAATCTGGATCATTGCATGGCACTCTCACACCACAATTTAATTTTGATTTTGAAGAGGAAAATACTCTACATGCTGATTATGAGACGATAGATTAAAAATGTTAGTTGTTAGTTGTTGTTAATCTTTACTACTAACCACTAACCAATGTAGAGACGTGCCATGGCACGTCTCTACAACCACTAACCAAAATTCAAAAATACATAATTTTAGACTCATGGGGGGTTTTCCACACCTATAAGTGCGGCTAGCCCCTCTAACTAATAGGCAGAGTTTTTCTCTTATACGTAGCACAATTGTAAAAGAGACAGCCTCAGATCAAAGCTTTTATCGTCTTTGACGGCAGTCGCGACAACGGACTAGCAGGTGTGACAACGCTCTTAACCCCTATGAGCGTTCAGCCTTGGAAACCTCCAAGTTAGTACTGGCTCCGCAATGCGCTGCTTCACGAAGAAAGCACCTGTTGCTGTAAACTTGCTGCTGATTTATATAAAAGGTAAAAGGTAAAATCAGTATATTAATAAAATTTAATCATTGCCTTCTGCCTTCTGCGGGGCTTACACAAATTCGCGATTCCGCGAGTTGGTCGAGAACCCCTTCTACCTGTCCGAACTTCTTAGGGGCGTAAACCGTCCCAAAATCCTTGAGGGAAGTTGCAACTCAATTGAGTTGACGCTTTGATTCTTGTGCGTCTACGAAATTATCCCTGCATAGCTGCTTTCTACCTTTTAACTTTCACCTTTGCTATATGGCCCGCGACTACTACGAAATTCTGGGTGTCTCTCGTGACGCCGATAAAGAAGAAATCAAACATGCCTATCGCCGCTTAGCCCGGAAGTATCACCCAGATGTGAACAAGGAACCGGGAGCCGAAGAGCGCTTTAAGGAAATTAACCGTGCCTATGAGATCCTCTCAGAACCCGAAACTCGCGCTCGTTATGACCGCTTCGGTGAAGCTGGAGTTTCAGGTGGAGCCGGTGTAGGCTACCAAGATGTTGATATGGGTGGCTTTGCCGATATATTTGAAAGCATCTTCAGTGGCTTTGCTGGTGGTATGGGCGCTCAAGCACAAAGACGACGCAGTGGCCCAGTTAGGGGTGATGACCTACGGCTAGACCTGAAGTTAGACTTTCGAGAAGCGGTATTTGGTGGTGAAAAGGAAATTCGCATTTCGCATTTAGAGACCTGCGAAGTTTGTAGTGGTTCTGGTGCAAAACCTGGTACTCGTCCTCGCACTTGTTCAACTTGCAGTGGTTCGGGTCAAGTACGCCGTGTGACGAGAACGCCATTTGGTAGTTTTACTCAAGTCTCGACTTGTCCCACCTGTAATGGCACAGGTACGGTCATAGAAGACAAATGCGATGCTTGTGACGGTAAGGGCGCAAATCAAGTTACTAAGAAACTCAAAATTACCATTCCTGCTGGGGTAGATAATGGTACACGCTTACGGATATCTCAAGAAGGAGATGCAGGTCAACGTGGAGGTCCGCCTGGAGATTTGTACGTCTACTTGTTTGTTAATGAAGACCAGGAATTCCAACGGGATGGCATTAATATTATTTCAGAAATAAAAATTAGCTATCTCCAAGCCATTTTGGGTTCTCGCATAGAAGTGAATACAGTAGATGGGCCTGTAGAACTTACCATTCCACCTGGAACCCAACCAAATACAGTAATGAAGTTAGAAAATCGTGGTGTGCCACGTCTAGGAAACCCGGTGAGTCGAGGCGACCACATGATTACAGTATTGATAGATATTCCCACCAAGATTACGCCAGAGGAAAGAGAATTGTTAGAAAAGCTAGCTAAAATTAGAGGAGACCGAACTGGTAAAGGCGGTATAGAAGGTTTTCTGGGCAATATATTTCATCCACGATGAGTCTATCTTCTGTTTCAACTCCTGATGCTCAACTTGACTTGCGCGGCACCCCTTGCCCGATTAATTTTGTGCGTACAAAGCTTCGTTTAGAACAAATGCAACCCGGAGCTTTATTAGAAGTCTGGCTAGACGCTGGCGAGCCAATTGAGCAAGTTCCTGATAGTCTGACAATGGCTGGTTATCAGGTAGAACAAATCACAGACTGCGCTGGCTATTTTTCTTTGTTAGTACGCCGTCCCCTTAGCACCTCATGACAGAGGAAGTATTACAAGATTCTTGTAGGCTGTTGGGTACGGTTTTAGCCGTGCAGGCTAATTATTATCGAGTACGGCTAGATTCCGATGGGGAGATGGCGAGTTTGGGAGATGGGGAGAATACAAGATTAAATTCCTCCCATTCCTCACTCCTGTTGTGTACCCGTAGAACGCGCTTAAAAAAAATTGGTCAACAGGTAATGGTAGGCGATCGCGTCTTAGTAGAAGAACCAGATTGGACTGGTCAAAGAGGTGCGATCGCTGATGTTTTACCCCGAAAAAATCAGTTGGATCGTCCGGCGATCGCTAATGTCAATCAAATTCTTTTGGTATTTGCCGTTGCTGATCCGCCTCTAGAACCCTATCAACTCAGCCGCTTTCTCATAAAAGCTGAGTCTACAGGTTTAGATGTAGTTTTATGTCTAAATAAAAGCGACTTAATTACAACCCAACAGCAGGCGGAAATAAACCAACATCTGACAAATTGGGGTTATGAGCCAATATTTATCAGTGTATATAAAAGTATAAATATTGACGATTTAGCAAATCTACTCAAAGACAATATCACTGTTCTCGCTGGTCCTTCGGGTGTAGGGAAGTCTAGTTTAATCAATGCTTTGATTCCTAACATTAATCTGCGAGTAGGTGAAATTTCTGGTAAACTTGCCCGTGGTCGTCACACTACTCGCCATGTAGAGTTGTTTGATTTGCCTAATGGTGGTTTGTTAGCGGATACGCCCGGTTTTAATCAACCTGATTTGGATTGTACACCAGAAGAATTAGCTGCTTATTTCCCAGAAGCTAGGCAGAGATTAGCTGTTGCTAGGTGTCGGTTTAGTAATTGTCTGCATCGAGACGAACCTGATTGTGCAGTAAGGGGAGATTGGGAGCGTTATCAGCATTATTTAGAGTTTTTAGAAGAAGCGATCGCCCGTCAATCTCAACTCAATCAGCAAGCTGATCCAGAATCCACTATTAAGGTCAAAACAAAAGGTAAAGGTAAGCATCAATACGAACCGAAGTTAGAAAGTAAAAAATATCGCCAGAAATCTCGACGGACACAGTTACAAGAGTTGCAAGAGTTGTATCGAGAGAGTGAAGAATAGCGATTGGGGAGCGGAGACAAGGAGGACAAGCCAGACTTCAAAGGTTCCAGCTGAACAGCGATCGCTTCTTTGAGTTGGGGTGGAATTTCCCTATAACCAGATGGCAAATCTTGAAGCGTAAGTGTAGTGGTTTGTGTTGGTGCTTTTTTTGTAAATTTGGGGAAGTTGTTTGTTTGGGTATATCAGCAGAGGGAACGGCTTGAACTGGAATTGCTGCAAAAACACCACTGGTCAAAATAGATAACATTAAAGTAATTTGCCTTTTCACTTGTAACATTTCCCTTTGACTAAGAAGTTTAACCATCAACTTGACCATAGCTATCTTGTTTGAGTGTGGAGTATCAGCCATCATAAAGAATTGACTAAAGCCTGTTACGATCCCCAGAAAGTCTTAAAATATTGTTAACTTCTGCCAAATCCCCGACCTTCAATATATATCTGAAATCATTATGGCTATCGGCTACGTTGCGCTAGTACTCCATGCCCATCTACCCTTTGTCCGGCACCCAGAAAGTGACTATGTGCTGGAGGAAGAATGGCTTTATGAAGCCATTACAGAAACTTATATCCCCTTACTAAGAGTTTTTGAAGGCTTAAAGCGAGACGGTATAGACTTTAAAATCACTATGAGTATGACACCACCTCTGGTGTCAATGCTGCGTGATCCGTTACTACAAGAACGCTACGACGAACACTTAGCAAAGTTGGAAGAACTCGTAGAGCTTGAAATTGAGCATAACGCTCACAACGGTCACATCAAATATTTAGCCGAACATTATGCCAGTGAATTTAACGCCACGAGAAAAATCTGGGAGCAATATAAAGGTGACTTAGTAACAGCTTTTAAGCAGTTCCAAGACACTAATAATCTTGAAATTATTACATGTGGTGCTACCCACGGTTACTTACCACTGATGAAAATGTATCCCCAAGCTGTGTGGGCGCAGTTGAAGGTAGCCTGTGAACACTATGAGGAAATTTTTGGACGTCCGCCGAGAGGAATTTGGCTACCTGAGTGTGCCTACTATGAAGGCTTAGAGCGGATGTTGGCAGATGTTGGTTTGCGCTATTTTCTGATTGATGGACACGGTATCCTTTACGCCCGTCCCCGCCCCCGCTTTGGCACTTATGCCCCTATTTTTACAGAAACCGGTGTGGCTGCCTTTGGACGTGACCATGAATCCTCTCAACAGGTATGGTCTTCTGAAGTAGGTTATCCTGGTGCGCCAGAATACCGAGAGTTCTACAAAGATTTGGGTTGGGAAGCTGAATACGAATACATCAAGCCCTATATTATGCCCAACGGTCAGCGAAAAAATACGGGCATTAAGTATCATAAAATAACTGGTCGTGGTTTAGGTCTAGCAGATAAAGCCCTCTACGATCCCTACTGGGCAAGAGAAAAAGCTGCCGAACACGCAGGTAATTTTATGTATAACCGTGAGCAGCAAGTAGGGCACCTCTACGGTATTATGCAGCGTCCGCCAATTGTAGTTTCACCCTATGACGCAGAATTATTTGGACATTGGTGGTATGAAGGACCTTGGTTTATTGATTATTTGTTCCGCAAGTCATGGTATGACCAACAAACATATCAAATGACTCACTTAGCGGATTATTTACGCGCCCATCCAAATCAGCAAGTTTGCCGTCCATCTCAATCAAGTTGGGGTTTTAAGGGCTTCCATGAGTATTGGTTGAACGAAACCAATGCGTGGATTTACCCACATTTACATAAAGCTGCTGAACGTATGATTGAACTGTCTAAAAGAGAAGCAGCAGATGAACTGGAGTGGAAAGCACTTAACCAGGCTGCAAGAGAGTTGCTTTTAGCACAATCTTCTGATTGGGCGTTTATTATGCGGACAGGCACGATGGTTCCTTACGCTGTGAGAAGGACACGATCGCACCTCATGCGGTTTAACAAACTCTACGAAGATATAAATATCGGTAAAATCGATAGCGGTTGGCTAGAAAAAGTTGAGTTAATGGATAATATATTCCCTAATATTAACTATCGCGTTTATCGTCCGTTGTAATCAAAAAATACGACCATAGATGCACACAGATGAACACAGATGATGTTATCTGTGTGTTTTTTATTTAACTTAGATGATATAGCGATCGCGATAATAAGCCAAAATTTGTTCCACTATGAGTCGACTCATAGAACCAGAGTCCGGAGACACTGAAATCCACAAGCCAGCAATTTGGCTTTGATTGTAATCGAACTGTGGGGAAGATTGGGGAATTAATTCTACTTCGACTCCTTCTACTTGCCGTAGATGCGCCGCCACCTCGCGATAAACTGCCAGAGGTAAACCAGGAAATTCTACTTTTTCTTTTGTCTTCATCTTTATTTAAGAAGATCCAATATTAACTGGGTTTGGGACTGGTGATACTGCTGAAACAGGATTACCTGTATTAGCTGTTGTAGCTGTTGGTGGACTGCTAGCAGGTGCTTCACCAACCATTCTGGTAACTTCAATACCATATTGTTCCAGAATTATGATCGGTTCTGAACCTTCGTTCATTTCAATTCGTTTGATTAATACTCCGTTTGCTAGCCGTTGTCCTGCCTGTACGTAACGGCTGGTTGGCTCATTTGGTACTTTAATGATAGCTTGAGGTTGATTACCAATCATAACTACACCACTAACAAAAACTGCCTTGGCTAAATCTGGTTGTGGTTGTGGTGGTAATACAGATGCCAAACCTTGTTCGGGAACAACTTGGGGCATAACTCTAGGTAAGACAGGAGTTAATTTTGGAAGATTTTTGTTTGAAATTCCTTTGTTGATATTGTTTTTTGATTTACTTAATTTGGCACCTAACACTAAACTACTTTTTTGCGGTGTTCTTGTCGTTATTAATGTACCTCTACCTCTGGTGTTGTTAATTGGCAAAGGTAGTAACTTGGGAACAGGTCGCATTCCCGCAGTGGTACTCGGCACTCCTAGCGACGATTGTCCAATAATTTGAGCAAACGGATCGTTACGTCCTTTCGACACAATATCTATCCGTTCTTTGGCATTGGTGGGTTGAATCAAGCTAGCAGTTGCAGAAGTGGCTAAAGTCGATTTACCAGGCACTACAGGATTATTAAATGCTTGTGCTGGCGCTTTTTGTGTTTGCGCTGGCGTATTAGGAGGTGGTGGTGTTGGATTACTAGATTGTTGTTCACCTTCAGAGGCACAGGCAGCGATCACCAAAACTGAAATGGCTGCAATTAATATTTTTAAATTTATACCCATCAGCCCCTCTCTATACTTGATTTTTATGTATCAAAATCAACATGCTTATACATTAAAGCAAGTGTGAAATCTGATACCGTTATAACCTAACTTTTCACATTTAATCTTCTGCTACACTCATTGACTGTTTCAACAAATCCAGCCCTTTTTTGACTCTACGAGAAACAGTGACAACACTGATACCTAGCTGTTCTGCTACTTGTTTTTGTGTTAAATCGTGTAAAAACACAAATTCTAAGACTTCACGGGTACGTTTTTCGAGTTGGAACAGCGCTTGTTGTAAGCGAATTTGATCTTCTTGTGCCAATTGAAAACTACGATAGCGATGATCAACAACCAACTCTCCCAAGCAAGTAGCCCCCTCTTCTCCATCCTGAACTGGTACATCCAAACTTAAAGGGGCGCGATTCATCCATGCCAATTTAATTTCTTGCCATTCCTGGATGGAAATTTCCAGTGCTGCGGCTAATTCTGCATCGGTTGGTTGACGATTGTATTTTTCCCGCAAAGAACGCGAAACTCCTATAGCCTGCTGTTGCAGCGCTAAGTAGCGTCGGGGAATTCTTACGGTCACACCTTTATCTCTGAGGTAATGTTGAATTTCACCCCGAATGTAGGGAATAGCAAAAGAACTGAAGGCATGACCTTTAGATATTTCAAATCTTTCAATCGCTCGAATTAAACCCAGACAGCCCACCTGGAGTAAGTCTTCATAACTTTCATGGCACTGATTTATCCAGTAGTGAGCTTCTTTTCTCACCAGCCCAAAATTGAGTTTTACCAATTGATTGCGAACATTTGCCGAGCGAGATTGCTGATATTCTCGTAGCAGCTGTAAAATTTCATGCTTCAGTTCATGGGTGAGTGTAGTTGGCATAGCACCGTTTTGTTTCTTTTGGCAAACAAACAGTCAACTACTCGCTGTTAAACCAAGCTCCAATGTACATATCACATATCTTCAAAATATGGACATAGAAAGTAACTCCCATAGGAGACAACAAGAGTCGTGATGGAAGTATCTACTATCAGGAGTATGACAATTCAGCCTAGATTTAAATCAGCGAAAAGAGTAATTGAGAGTAATTGATTAGTAAACTTTGGTATGAATTACAGTTTTTGAAAACACATACAAAACATATAAAATTTTTTACTTTATTTAAAACCGAGATTGTACTTAACTTAAGTAAATTAGGATAGTTTTGGCGTATAGATAAAAACCGAAATTCAAGACATAGCAATTAGATAAAGAAAATTTGTATCAGAAAAAATACTTAAAGTGATTTTCGTATGAATGCAATACGCGGTTAGACCAGATAACCGTGCGCTCTCATAACTCTGAGATGTGTATCCAGAACTTATCGGTGAAAGGGATGGAAGGACTATCAAAAAGAATCACCCTTGTGACGAGTATCTACAAGGGTGATTCGAGGTTAGCTAGTGCGATCGCTACAGAAGACGATAACAATAGCTATCTTAAGTCGTAGTCAAGTTTTATACTTACAATTGTTTAACCACGAGCTTTTTCTAATCGAGCGTAGAAGATACCACGAACTTTGACTTCTTTCGGCTCACCAGCACCTAAATCAGTGTCAGAGGGTTGCTCGCTCTCAAATGTACCCGCAATTTCACCAGTAGAACTATCTACCTTGGCTACGGAGAGGGAAATTTTACCATTCATTACATCAGCACGCTTGACGTTAGCGCGCAGAAGTTCTTCATCATCAGATTGAGCAGGGAGAGCCACAGCATTATCATAACCACTGGCAACACCGCGACCTTTGGGATCTAAGAAGGTAGCACCACGATAGGAAGGAACTCTAAAAGTACCTTCAAAATCTGTTGAGGTATTGATGCTGGTCATACCAGGTTGTGACTGAGCAACCAAACCTTTGATGGTAAACAAGAAAGGCACTCGCTCGCCTCCAGGCAATTGCACGGTGGTAGGTTGGAAGTCAAAGCCATCTTTTTCCACAAAGGTAAGGCTACCATCTGGATTGATTTTCAGGTCGCCCTCGATTTGATCTAGTGAATATGTCTTACGAGTGACTAATTTGCCAGCAACAAATTCTGCTTTTTGGCGCTTATTAGCAGGTTCTTCTCTTACAAAGAAATTAGTTGGTTCTAAGCAAAGTTCTTTTATGACGTAGGATTGGCTAGCATCAATGGGAATAGAACCACGACTTGTTTCTGTGAGTTGGGGACATTTGTTAGCCAGACCAGTACCTTTAATTTGATCGTAGGTGAGTAAGTCTGTACTACCAGCAGTAGGACCCTCACTACAAGCAGTTAGTAACCCCAAGCACAAAGCCAAGAGTGCAACAATTACAGCGCGAAACCTCATGGTCAACCTCAATGTCAAAAATTGATATCTTAAGTTGTAAAACTGCGACTTACTCAAAGTTCTGCTTTTAGAGTCTGAAGTTAAAACACCAGACTAGTCAAGATGCATTCAACGAGGAAGGCATCTTAAAGGCAAGCAAAAGCTAGCAGTTTTATTGTTGGCGGCATTTGTTAAAGCTAGGGCGTGTTTATGGATGAGTACGCCTCGATACACAGTAACTTGAGCAGATTACTTGAAAGAAGATACTGTATCCAACTTCCGGACGGCTTTCCCAAGTTGATAGCTACTGTAAGTATTGTTGCTACAACTTTTTGGGTCATCACCCAGTGTCCGTGAGTGTGCCAGTATTTTTACTTTCGCAGTGTCGCTTTTGTCGTTTTGTGATATGTGTGCCGCCACTACATACAGCCCATATTTTTATGGGTAGATCAGCCAGATCATACGATTTTTTTTAACTCAAAATCAAAGCGATCTCACATTTACTATGCAATACTTTTTGGTTAAAAGGGAAAGGAAAAAGAGCAAGAGATGGAAGAAACATCCTTTACCCCTTCACTTGTTACCTTTTCCCAGATACAAATGTGGAATAAATATGCTATCTCAAGGCTAATTTCCTTTGTTTTCCGTAAACAGGTCTTTTAGCGAACAATGAAAGTAGAAAATCTTCGGTAAATTTGAGTTGGTCTCATTTACAGAAGTTGGCATGAACCAAGGCAAAATTTTTGAGTCAGAGAAATTTTCTTATAAGCTCCAAGACATTGTCAGGGTAGTACATGAAGCAGTAGCCTTTTGTCAAGGAGATACGATCGCTCTTTTGGCTTTATTAAGACAGTTAGAACAATTACACCGAGAGATTCGAGATGGGGCTTTTCAGGAGAATTTACCAAATAACCGTCAAGCCCTTTACTCACTACTTAAAGATATTGAGTCAGAGGGTGGCTGGCCTTACATAGAACGGATGAGACTGCAAGAATTTTTAGCAAATTTACCACCAGAGATTGCTCCTGAAGAGGAGTGGGGGAGTGGAGGGGTGTGAGGAGATGGGGAGTAGTGAGCCACTAACTACCACCCATTAACAACCAACAACCAACTATTAACAACTAACTCTTGACCCCATAACAGAGGGAGCGATCGTGCTGATCTACGTTGCGATTGTATCGAAGATAATTATTTACCCAGTTACAACCACGCGATAGTAAGTTATTCATGTCCAAATTCCACAGAATAATGGTGTTGTCATCACCAGCAGATGCCAATGTTTGACTATCAGGACTAAAACTAACACTTAATACCGGAGCATGATGTCCATTGAGAGTTTTAATCAATTTGCCATCATGACTCCAGAGTTTCACTGTGCTGTCCCAACCAGCAGCAGCAAGAATTTCACCATTGGGACTAAAAGTCACAGAGTTAACACTATCGCTATAACCCTTTAACAAGGTTTTCAATAATCTACCGTCAGAACGCCATAGTCTGACAGTGTTATCCCAGCTAGCAGAAGCCAGTAAATGATCAGTAGGACTAAAACTTACACCTAAAACCCAACTGTCATGAGGTGAGAAGGTTTTCAACAAATTACCATCTTTTCCCCAAAGCTTCACTGTTTGATCATCACTAGCTGAAGCGAGAATCTGACTATCTGGACTAAAACTGACGCTATTGACCCAACCGTGATGTCCTACTAGGGTTTTAACCAAGCGACCTTCACGGTTCCAAAGTTTCACTGTCTGGTCTTTACTACCCGATGCTAACAAC
Source organism: Fischerella thermalis PCC 7521 (assembly GCF_000317225.1). Lineage (GTDB taxonomy): Bacteria > Cyanobacteriota > Cyanobacteriia > Cyanobacteriales > Nostocaceae > Fischerella > Fischerella thermalis. Next base: position 25,703 of record NZ_AJLL01000104.1, on the reverse strand, counting down.
TCCCCATCTGGACTGAAGCTAACACTCATGACACTATCACTATGTCCATGTAGGGTTTTGAGTAGATGACCATCTAGACTCCATAATTTCACGGTTTTATCATAGCTTCCAGAGGCTAGCATTTGATTTTTGGGGTCAAAACTGACGCTAGGAACTCTATCAGTGTGTGCAGCTAGAGTTTTATACAAGCGAGTTCTACCGCTATTGGGGTCACGTTGCCAGAGTTTGACAGTGTGATCCTTACTACCAGAAGCTAACAGTTCGCCACTATGACTCCAAGCGACACTCAAAACTCGGTCTTTATGACCTTGAAGGACTGGCAATGTTGGCGCATTTAGACTCCACAATCTCACTGTTTTGTCATAACTGGCAGATGCTAGGAGCTTTTGATCCGGGCTGAAAACTACACTCACCACAGCATCACTGTGTCCTTTAAAGGTTTTGTAAGGTCGATTCTCAAATTCACCTTTTTCATTGATTTTCCAAAGGTATACACTGTTGTCATCACCGGCACAAGCTAGCTGTTGGCTATCAGAACTAAAGTTGAGATTCCAAACAATTGTATTGTGTTGTTGCAAAGTTTTATCAAGATGGAAATTATAGCCATTTTTACCATTTTTGTCCAAACGCCAAAGTTTGACTGTTTTGTCTCGACCTGCTGTTGCTAGTACTTGAGCGTTAGGGCTGAAAGCTAGGGCTGTTACTCCTTCTTCATTTGCTAACAAAGTTTTCACTAATTTACCGTCTCGTCGCCAGATTTTGACTGTTTTGTCGTCACTGGCTGAGGCAAGAAACTGACCATTAGGACTGAAGCTTACCCAGTTAACCCAACCTTGATGTCCTAGCAGTGTTTTGATTAATTTTCCATCCCGATGCCATAGCTTAACAGTTCTATCCTTACTGCTTGTAGCTAATAATTTTCCATCCGGGCTAAAAGCAACACTAAAAATCCAATCTCTGTGTCCTTGTAGGATTTTATCTGCTTGTGGATCAAATTTTCCTGTTGTTGGATTAAGATGCCAAATTTTGACTGTTTTGTCGCGGCTGGTTGAGGCTAAAGTTTTACCGTCAGGACTAAAGCTTATACCCGTAATCGCATCACTGTGAGCATCTAATGTTTGGAGTAATGTACCATTAGGACGCCATAATTTTACAGTGCGATCGCGGCTACCTGATGCCAGCAATTTGCCATCAGGACTGAATGCAATCCCCCAAATAATATCATTATGTCCCTCTAGCCGATTGAGTTCGGTGACTCCATATACTGCCTGCTGTAAAGCTGTTACTACCCGCATTCGGGTATCTGGTTCTACTCCATTTGCTTGCTTGAGCCTCCGCCATGCTCGTAAACTTTCCAAAAGAGCATCAAATTCTTTATTAGAAGCAAATAAAGCTTCTGAGGAAGCAGTGATGGCACTAATTTTCAAGTTAGTCTCGCTACGTTCTGCCCGCCTAGTTTCGCGAATAGCTGCTCTTTTTTGTAAGTCAGCTTGCCACCATAACCCGGCAATTGTTGCTGCCATCATGGCCAAGACTAAACCTGCTATACGTGCCTCTCGTAGTCGTTTTTGTAAAACTAAATTCAGCTGTTCTTGACTGAGTTTCTGGGCTACTTCTGCTCTGGTTTTTTCAAATCTGACTTTGGCAAGTTCAGCTACCATCCCATATTTCTTTTTTTGACGAATTGGCTCCACTAAATAATCGTGAACCAACTGATAGCGATCGCCTGATTCTTCTTTGACCTGCAATACTAATCCACTACCGACCAATATATCTAAAATCATTTCTATATTGGTTATGGTATGGTGGGAATTTCGATCTGGGCTAATGGGGTGACGGGGAGAAGTTCTTTGCCCACCTGCCAATTTCCCAACCTCCCCACCTTTTTCTTTGACCAATGTAGCTACTAATTCAACTTTTGTTTTAATCGGTCGTGTACCTTTTTCATCAGTTAACTCAAACAATAATTGCCAGCTTAATTGTTCGTTCTCCCGACCACAATCTTTGATGACTTCTTCTAGCCAACGTTGTACTAATTTCTTAGAGCCACCACAACGCTTATATTCTTCAATTGTAGTGATATTTTCTGTTTGCAGTTGCGCGCAGACTATTTGTAATTCAATCGGATGTACTTCATCAAATTCTCCTGCTAAATCATGTACTATTTGGTTTATTAGCTCATGACTTAATCCATAATAAGAACGTTGATTTAAACTTTGAATGACACCGATTGCATCTTTTCTAGAAAATTTTCCTAAGTAATACCGAATATCTTTATCAAGAATATTTTTATTGATTACGTCTAACTTACAACCAAACTCATTATTCTGATTACACAGACGTTCTAATTCTAATAAATAATGTAAATAATCTTCTCTTAACGATAAAATTATTTTGACAAATGCAATATCTAAACATTCACTAAAAAACTGATAAAATTTTATTCTTGCCAATTTATTTTTATTGACAAAGAAAAATTCTTCAAATTGATCTAAAATTAGAATAATAGTATAATTTTGGTCAGTTAAAGACTGCAATTGCTCAATAATAATTTTATGTGAAAATTCACTACTAATAGTAATTTCTGTTTGGGCGATCGCCTGGTTTAAACTATGCCCTAAAGTTGCTTGCCAATCTGTATACACAGATAAAACAATCGGTAAAGGATTGCGTTCTCCGATAGTTGTTTGTTTTAAAGCTGGTACTAATCCAGCTTTGAGAATTGAGCTTTTACCAACACCACTAGGGCCATGAATAACCGTGAGTTTACAGTCTGCGCGGGTAATTCTTTCAATCAAACGATTGATATCTTGCTGTCTCCCGGAAGCAGCAATTTCTTGGGCGATTTCCTCGGGAAAGTTCGTGCTTGTTTGTGATTGGAAAGCGGAATTAAGTCTGTAACGTTGTGGCTGTAGTTGACTAGCACCAATAAAAGCACGAAAGCCATACTGATGCTCAATTTTAATTTTTTCTTGTTTGAGATTAAATGCTTCTAAATAGTCATGGCGTTCAAAAAAGTATAGCGATCGCAACTCATCTACAATCTCCAAGTACAGCGATGGTTCATACTGTGGTTCACAAACAACCTTCGCCCACTCTAGGTTATTGACTGCTTCTTCCCACTCACCCATTTGTCGTTGGGTGCGTCCCAATAAAAGCAGATAGGAACTTTCCTGTTGACGCGAAACTTTTGGCGCTTCTTCGGCAATAGAAAGCGCAGAATTGGCTAATTCATGGGCCGCTGTCCAATTCGATTCAGAAGCAGCCACAGCAGCTAAAAAGCCGTAGTCTTGAGCAACTTGGGCTTTATCACCATAAACTCGATGCAATTCTAGAGACTTGAGAGCTAATTCTTTCAAATCCTTCCAAGCTTGTAAACGTTGTAACATTTCGCAAGCTGACAAAATGAATTTGGCTACTAAATCTTGTCTTTCTGCTTTTTCCAAGACTTCCAGACATTGTCTAAACCAAAAGAGTGCGTCTTGCCAATACCTTCTGTTGAGTGCAGGACGTAATTCCGCCATCCGGCGATAGCACAGTCCTTGATGAAAGAGTACTACAGCCTGACGAAGAAGATGGGGTGATGGGGTGGTGGGGTGATGGGGTGATGAGATACCCCTACCCCCGGTTTTCCCCATCTCCCTATCTAAAGAAAGCTGCCAAAGCTCTAAACTATGTTGAAAATAATCTAAGGCCTCTTCAATTTCATCATTGGCATAGCGATCGCGTCCCAAAACAAATTCGAGACTTGCTTCTAACTCTGGTTCTAAATTGACACCATAGCGTGTTTGCAAGTCATGACGTGCTGACTCTATTTCGTGGCGTTGCTGAGATTTAGGATCTAAATCAAGGGCGGCATTAGATAAAAACTGTTCTGCTCCTGCTGCTAATATATTGGCAAATAAAGATTCTGTTTGCTGCTTAATTAGAGCAATCAAATCTTCTTTTGCCATTTCAAATTTGATCGTAGTTGCTGCCCAACTCCTAAAATCAGGTGCTAATTTTGACAATAATGTTGCTACTTCGTCTTTCAGCCACAATATTAAAGGAAACGGAAAACTATCAGCATAGATATCTCGTGCTTGGTTGATACCAATTAATAAATCTTCCAAAGCGCTGACTGTCTCTAAACCGAAAACCATCACAGCAGATGGTAAACAATCTGTAATGACAGCAGGATTATCTAAAAATAATTCTGAAGCAATAGTGGCGTGCAGAGCAGTAACTGAGGTCGAAAGAAAAATTTCTCGTAAGTAAATATCCTGAGTTAGAGAACGGAGATTCTCTAGCATTTGTTCCCTTAGCTGCCTGTAATTGCATCGCACTAAAATAAGAGCAAATTGACCTTTGGAGAGTGCGATCGCCCGGATCAACCTTTGCAAAGAACGCTGATTTTCGCTGGCGTTCTCAGCAGCTGTGAATTTCCACTCTGTCATATTGCAAATTAGGGTCAAGAAATAGGGGTATAGGGGTGTGGGGGTATAGGAGGATGATTGAATTTTTGAGTTTTGCTGAACAATTTTTCTCTTACACCCTCATACCTTCATCCCTTTACACCCACCCTAAGTGTAGTTATGAGTTGTGAATAAACTGGCTTTGCTGCCAAGCAAGAATTTTTTCTGTTTCTGCTAACGCTGGACTAATACCAAACCAACGTCCTGTAGTATCACGGTATTCAAAGACAAACATACTTCGTAGCAATATCTGGTAATCAGACTCGCCTTTGACACTCTGTTGATTAACTACTTCTAATAGCAATTCCCAGACGTGTTCATCAATTGCTAATAGCAGGTCATCACGATAGTCTTTGATGACTGCTTCTAAACAACTCTGAGAAAAGGGTGGATCTTGTCGTTGCAGACAACTGTACAACAGCCCTAATAAGTTACGAATATGACCACCACTGATGCGACATAGACGATCTAAAGTTTGGGGGTGATCAAATAACTCTGTGATTAAACTTAGCCTTGTATTCCAGGGAACTTCAGGAAAAGCTCTTGTCAGTACTAGTTGCCGTAATAGAGATATTCCTGGTTCGTAGTCACTACCATCTCTTTGGCGCACAAGTACCATTGGCAAGACTTTCGGAGCGATACCACCCCCAAGACGATTTTTGAGTGTTTCGTACTCATTAGAAAAAATTAATGCCAGGGGGATAGTATAGACTACATGGCATTTGAGGCGGCGTAACTGTTCGCCTCGGTCAATGAAAAGATACTCTGGTAGCGATCGCCCCGAAGCTAAAGGGCGCATATCGACTCGATCCAGGTTATCGACAATCACTACCAATCCTTTTTGACCACGCTGCTTCAACTGTTGAACAGCTTTGTCTAGCAATTCTTCGTTGATTGCTTGCAAAATACTATTGGTGCGTGGTTCCAAGTACTGCCGCAGCTGATTGCGTAATTGCGGGCTATCTTTTGTTTTTGCGCTAATTTTCGCGATACCTAAAGACAATTCCGCTTCTGCTGATAACTCTATCGGAGTCTGTAAAAAATCTCCAATTTCTCTAAACAGATTGCTAAAGTAACCTGATTTCTCTTTGATATTAATCGCTTCTAAACTAGTGCTGACTTGACGGGCTATACTCAGCAAAATATCGCTGACATCAATATCCGCCATGTCTAAATCTTGACTAGACTCAAAATAAACGACATGAAATCCTGCCAGTTCTAGTTCTGTCTTTAAGCGTTGTAATTCCGTTGATTTACCACAACCAATGTGACCTGTAAACAACTGACAAGTCGGGTCGTCTGGAGAAATACGAACTATTGTGCGTTGTAGCTCCTCTACAATTTTGCAACCACGTACATCAGAAAAGTCTATGTAGTATTGCCGATCCGCCGCATCACCCATTACCAGGGTTTTACTAGGATTACAGGCTTGATAAAAACGTTGTAAATTGAGTGCTGTTTTCATGTAGATGCAGTCTTATTTGTATATTAAGATACAAATAATCCCTACCTTCCTATAAAGGTATGCACTAGACTTCTTTGTTGCATGTTTTGCCATCAGTAAGTCCGTAGCATGGTAGGAATTTTATCATCCCTGATGGTTGATTGTATTCTGTCTTTTTTACACCTGTTGTTGAGATTTTGACAATCTCTAATTTTGCTCACGGGTGAACTAATGTAAGTCTATGCACCAGTTTTAGCGTGAAATAAACGAGACAGCAAATTTGCCCTTAGTTGTAGCAGCGACAACAGGTATTCAAAAATAGTCACAGAGGTATATTAATCAGTTATTTCATGAGCTAGTTATTATTTTGACTATGTTTTGTCAACCAGATTACAGTATATATGTCTATTTTTATTTTTCGCAATAATTAAAACAAATGTTCTTTTAAAGTAAAATATTATACTGGTAAACACTTTATTAGCCAATACTTTTTGGTTAAAGGGGAAAGCTTGATAGTGAAGAAATCGGGAGAAACATTTCACTCTACCACCCTATTGGCGAGTGCGCCTTCATCTTTTACCTTTTCCCAGACACAAATGAACATAAAGCGTGTTTATCCAGGAAGGATTGTTTTAATAGCAGTCTTGATAGTAGATAATTCTCTGGCAGATGCAAAATCAGAGTATAATTTCGGTTTCGCACTTTGTTCTGAATTTTGCTCGTTACATATAATTAGCAAAATGTCAATAATTATTTTTAGTCTTATTGCTGAAGTGATGAGTATTATCTGTAAGACAAGGCTACATAAGTTCAATGTCCAGATTTGCAGATAATTCCAAATTCCAAATTTTATGAATGTACAATAGCTAACTACTAAAATCTTATTTTTGTTGCTGTACAGTGTTGGAAAGTCAGCTTTGACTAAAATTATTGAATGTTACAGATGTGCAATCACGACTTGGATTAAGAGTGTGGCAGAGGTTTGAATGGCTGGTATAGTATCGATTTCCCGCACAATCCTTGCAGGACGCCGTAAGAAGTTACGCAAAAAGCGCCAGATCAAATTTATTCAAGCAATTTGGCGAACTATTGCTGTGACTAGTTTGGCTGGTGGTTTGCTGTGGATAGCAATTCAACCTATTTGGGTTCTCAAAACTCCTAAAGATGTGGTGATTTCAGGAAATCAATTACTGTCAGACGAGGAGGTTCAGTCTCTACTGATGCTGTCTTATCCTCAATCTTTGTGGCGGATTGAACCTTATAAGATTGCTCGTTCTTTACAGCAGCAGCCAAGTATTGCCCAAGCCACCGTCAGTCGTCGTTTGTTTCCTCCTGGATTGGTAGTCCAACTTCAGGAAAGAACACCAGTAGCGATCGCTCAAGTACGCCGAGAACAAGATAAAAGTAAAAATGGCAATACAAAAGTAATCATGGGATTAATAGATGCCCATGGCGTATGGATACCTTTAGAGAATTTTACTTCCCTCAACTCTAAAGTTAAACTACCTACTTTAAAAGTGATCGGATCACCAGAACAATACCGTCCCTACTGGAGTGATTTTTATGAAGCGATAAGTCAAACTTCCTTAAAAGTAACGGAAATAGATTGGCAAGATCCAACAAATTTAATTTTAAAAACAGAACTAGGTTTAGTACATCTTGGTACTCCAAGTCCCCAGTTACCAGAACAAATTAAGGTGCTTGCCCAGATCCGCAATCTACCCTCACAACTCAATCCCAATGACATAGAGTACATTGATCTGAAAAATCCAGAACATTTACTAGTACAAATGAACCAAAAAAACAGTAAACCAATTTCCAAACAGACCAAAAAAAATCAGCGTGTTTGATATCAAATTCATCCTAGCCAACAAAGAAGTTTTGTGTTCAAAAAAATATATTTACTATTTAAGTTGGGTTTTCCGAGACGTCTATGTAAAAATCGGCATTAACTTCTAATTGAATTGGAGGATTAGTTGCAAAACCTCTCTTTAGACAGTAAGAACTTTCATGGTTATTTGCCTAACATCTAAATGATGGGTGGAAGGTGTTAGGTTGTTTACCTATGGCGTCTTGCCTAAAAGTATTTTTTACCTGTCTACTCCTCATTTTAGCATAATACTTGCTATAGTGAAGTTCTTTTTACTACCTGCTAACTTATGTGGGTAAAGTATTACTTTTAACCACCCTTAGACAATTTCCTGTCGAGTGGGTGCTTTAATTAAGGTTAAGTAAAACAGTAAATCAATCAAATGTTTCAAAATCTCAGTCAACCACAACAAACATTATTTTCTGTTGTTTCTGTTTTGAGCATTGATAAATAAATTATTAAGACAAATTTTGTGTCTTAAGTTGCAATTATCCCCAATGGTGAATCCTATTAAACATATCACTAACCCAGAACAGACGCGCTATGACCCGTGTTGCCAGGTAACACAATTAGCCCAGTATTTTACGTATATAATATCGCTAAACCTAAACCATTGTATAATTAAAAACTTTAAATCCATGCAATTTGTTAACCTACATCTATTTATTTCTAGCTTTTGGGATTGTTTTTCTTTGTTTATGTTGAATATTTTATACCAAATGGATTTAGTATTTTCAGCAACTGAAGAAAAAAATTCTGCTCACAGATGTAAAATTGATGACCAATATAAAGCAATAGCAGCAAAAGGCAGAAGTTATTGGGGTTACCAAAGGTATACCGAGTCAAATCGGTAAAAAAGCAGTGAATATATTAATGTCTGGTGGAAGTTACACAGGTCAATTTCAGGTAAATAGTAGGTATACTTCTCTAGAATTAGTTGTGCAAACAGGTGCCTTGATGGCTTATCCCATAACAAAGTTTCCTAACTCTCATCCTGAAAGGGTTGGAAGTATGGAGAACAAGAAAGAACAATGTCATATTGTTGATGGCAGCGTCACACTATAGTTGACTCTTAGGTGAATAGCACCTTAAAAAGTCGTTTATCTACCTTTGTGAATCCAATGACACTTGATAATAACCAAGGACTTACCTATAAAAACTCTCAATCTTCAGGACAGTCTGCTTTCTCACTGGCTGTTAATTCCACCAATCCGTTTAATCATTCAGGGCTGAGCTTTGGGCAAAATAATGACAGCAAGAAAATTGAGCGTGAAGAAAGCCGAATAGGTGACATTGTTCCTGGTCGAGTCGCCAACATTAAAGTGATTGGTGTCGGTGGCGGTGGTAGTAATGCTGTTAACCGCATGATTGCATCAGATGTAAGTGGAGTAGAGTTTTGGTCTATCAACACTGATGCTCAAGCTTTAACTTTGGCAGCAGCTCCCAGCCGACTACAAATAGGGCAGAAACTGACACGGGGGCTGGGAGCAGGTGGTAATCCTGCTATTGGTCAAAAAGCTGCCGAGGAATCACGGGACGAGATTGCGACGGCTCTAGATGGTGCTGATTTAGTATTTATTACCGCCGGCATGGGTGGTGGAACTGGTACAGGTGCGGCTCCGATTGTGGCAGAAGTAGCCAAAGAAATGGGCGCTCTTACTGTTGGTGTAGTTACACGTCCTTTTATCTTTGAGGGACGCCGCCGGATCAGCCAAGCAGAACAAGGAATCGAAGGACTCAAAAGTAGGGTAGATACACTAATTATCATTCCTAACAACAAGTTACTAGAAGTTATCCCGGAACAAACACCGATGCAAGAAGCTTTTCGCTATGCAGATGATGTGCTGCGGCAAGGGGTACAAGGCATTTCCGATATTATTACCATTCCTGGTTTGATCAACGTTGACTTTGCAGATGTGCGAGCAGTTATGGCCGATGCAGGATCAGCACTGATGGGGATCGGTATTGGTTCTGGAAAATCTAGAGCCAGAGAAGCAGCGATCGCTGCGATTTCTTCACCATTGCTCGAATGTTCAATTGAGGGTGCTAGGGGTGTTGTCTTTAACATCACTGGTGGTAGCGATCTCACTCTGCACGAAGTGAATGCTGCTGCTGAAACAATCTATGAAGTGGTTGATCCCAACGCCAATATTATTTTTGGCGCGGTGATTGATGACAGACTCCAAGGTGAAGTGAGACTTACCGTGATTGCGACTGGATTTACTGGTGAAGCCCCAGCTGCACAACAACCTAACGTTACCCAAGGACGAGTAGTACAACCGCCACCACAAAGAAGACCAATGCAGCAACCTCCTGCGCCTAATCCACCAACACAAACTCCAGAACCAAAAGAAAAAGGTTCGGTGTTGGATATTCCTGATTTTCTGCGAAAGCGGACACCACCACGTAATTAAGATGATCAGCGATTGGCTTTCTGGCTGCTCATACCAATTTTGGATTTTAGATTTTGGATTTTGGATTGAGAGTCTTTGCCAAAAGGCTATGCCAATAATCTCAAATAACACTATTTATCCCTATTTGGTATTATTTCTAATTCCCTTAGTTAATACTAGGAATTGGAATCAGCAATTCAGTTGCCATTTTTGTTACAGCCAATTAGTCACTCAATTCATCTACCCATCCCAAAGACTGAAATTAGCTTCGGCTAGAGTCAGCTTGTTTAAAATACCCAGTGTGTTTGTCAAAAACGAAAGCGATCGCACTTGTTTTGGTTGTCGATCAATGTCTCTTAATATCGTCTTGAGTTGGGATAATTATTGTTGATGGTAGACTTGTTTAACTTTTGTAGTCTTTCAGCACACAACTATTTTTAACTGGCAGTCTGAATTTTAGTACCGAATGCTACTGTAAATCCCTATATTATTTGTAATTATTGTTTCGGTTTACCAGGGTGCAAGGGAAATTACAGAGGAAGGATGAATTATGAACGTTAAAAAATTTCATAATTCATATTAATAATTTATAAATTTTTTGTCTGTTCGACCCAGCGAATAACCAAATGACCAAGACGAGTGTCGTCTAATCGGTCAATTTCACGTATTCCAGTAGGACTAGTGACGTTGACTTCGGTCAGATAGCCACCAATTACATCGATACCGACAAAAACTAAGCCATCTTTACGTAATATTTTGGCAACTTCGGAGCAGATTTCGTATTCTTTTGGGGTAATTTCGGTTTTGGCAACTGTACCCCCAGTCGCCATGTTATTACGAAATTCACCACTAGCAGAAAGACGATTAACTGCTCCAATTGGTTTGCCATCTAGGAGGATAATCCGTTTGTCTCCTTCTTTCGCCTCTGGGATAAAATTTTGTACCATGACGGGTACTCGACCTTGAAGAGTACTGAGTTCGATGATGGAATTGAGGTTGCGATCGCTCGGTTGCAAAATTAAAATTCCCTCACCAGCTTTATTACCTAGTGGTTTGAGAACTGCTGTGCCTTTTGCTTCCACAAAGTCTCGGATAGTTTGTTTATCAGCAGTGACAATGGTTTCTGGTATTACCTTAGTAAATTGGAGGGCATACATTTTTTCGTTTGCCCCTCGGATGCCACTGGGACTATTGATTACCAAGGTTTTGTTTTGGTCAATGTAGTCCAGAATATAGGTGGCATAGAGGTAGGAAGCTGTTACAGGTGGATCTGTCCGCATAAACACGGCATCCATTGTTTCTAAAGAAACATAAATGCGTTTGCCTATTTTGTACCAAGGACTTGCTGCTACCCAGCGTCCTTCCACTAATTCAATAGGCATGAGTTCCACTCGTTCTAAAATGGCCCAAGCTTTTCCTGCTACTACACTTAGTAAATTCGCTTGAGTTATCCAGACTTCATGTCCCATGACATGGGCTGCTTCCATTAATGCGACGCTTGTGTCGTGACAAGGGTCAAGAGTCTGGATGGGATCAATAATAAAAGCCAGTTTCACACTTTCTGCCTCAATTGCCAGCAAATTCCACAGTCACTTAATTTAGACTATCCCCTGATGGTTAAACAAGTTTTGCGATCGCCCCCAGCAAAACACCATCGAACTCTTACATCTATACGCTATTGCCGGAAGCTAATAAATTATCTAGCTGTCCTCGGGCATCTAAAGCGTATATGTCATCACAACCACCAACGTGAACATTATCGATGAAAATTTGTGGTAAAGAGCGTCTTCCATTAGCTCTTTGAGCCATTTTATCCCGTGCAGCCTCATCTCCATCAATGTTGTACTCTGTGAAGTCGACCCCCTTCCTCTTCAGTAAGCTTTTAGCACGGATGCAAAATGGGCAAGTACTCCAAGTGTAAATTTCTACTTTTGCAGCCATAAGTCCTCAACTTTATTTAATAATTCTTAAATTTTAGAATGTTATTGCTGGCTCTGGGTGCTTCATCATGTTTTTTGTCAATTCAGAGCAGATGCAAGGCTAATATTTTGAATTTTAGACTTTGTGAATCGTAGAAACTTAATACATGAAATTAATTAATGTTTTATCTGGGTATCTGATTTCTCAATTTAGTAAAACTTAATCGACAAATACCTACGAATATTCTTAATTCAAAAGACTATTTAACTAAAAATATAGCTATAAATATTTAACTTACATTATAGTTTATAATTTATATAAGGGCATTTGCTGGTGAGTTTATTGCTAAAACAATAGTAACAAGCTCATCCAAACACTTAGCCCGTAAAACTTATATTGAATTGCATCTAGTAGCGTAACAAACTGATAATATTCGAGTTTCAGTACAGTCAACCTCAGCAATTGCACCGATATAAATTTATGAGCCACAAAAAATATTTTCAGTATTTACCGCTAGATAAATCTAGAGGTAATGAGCTAAGCTAGCCTTTAGCATCTTACATTTGAGCCTCTTAGCAGAGAGAACTTGCAAATATGATTTTTTTTGTAATCCACAACATCAGCTTTATGAAAGTAATAAGGATTATAAAATATAGTACTTGTCCAAATGTAAGAGTAGACAAATCAAACTGAGCCAAGAAATATTACTATCTAGTAGGTGTAATTATACAAAATAAAATAGGCTTAAAAATGCTAATGCATATCTAAGCCTATATTGAATATGAGTTCGATAAATATTCTCAGAATAAGCAATCAACTTGTCTGTAAGTAAACTGCTTCAACCACTGATCACTGTGAAATTGGGTTTTCATCCTGCGTCCCAAGTTTTTTTGAGAGCGGGATGTTAGTCTCATGAAATCTATCCAACTCACGTTATTTAAAACCATCAAAATTAAACAGTGTAATTTAATTTTGGTGACGAAACTGTTTGTTTTTCTTCATCAGTCCCAAAGTAGTTACAGCAAATAAACCTAAAGCGCCTGTCACACCAGGTTCAGGTACTTTTACTGGTGGAGGTGGAGCTTTGTAATAAGAACTTGCCCCTACCCAAATAGAATTACCACCGGAAACTCCAGGGTCATTCCCATAATTACCTATATGAACTGCCGCAAATATTTTATTGAGCTGATCTTGAAAATTGAAGTCTTCCGGGTTGAGATCAAAAGCATCTAGCGAGATAGTAGCTGTAAAGCCATCATTGCTTGGGCCAGTTGCTTTTGGGCTAATCTTCAAGTCTAACCCACTATAGGGGCCAGCCTTGATACTGTTTTCAGCAACATTAAAACTTTTTACATCATAAGGTGAAGATGACGACACCTCAAAAGCATTGTTCTGAAACTTGCTATCGTCGTAATTTAAACTAACATCCAAAATCTTGTGGACGTTATTTCCTGCTAAATCGATCACTACATCGACTTTAGTAGAATCAAAAGGGTTTTGCTTAATAGTTAACGTTCCAAAAGATACACCAGCGTTAGTACAGTTGCTGCCAGAATAGCTATTATTACCCACTGTCCCAGAAATAACGCAATCTAGGTTAAAAACTATAGAACTAAAGTCAGAGGAAGCAGTGGAAGTACTACTGGGAGACTGAGTAGAACCACTATTAGAACTAGTGGTAGTGGAACTAGTAGTAGTTGAGGTATTGTTGCTTTGGTTGTTATTGTTACCGTTGCCGTTACCACCTCCGTTATTAGAACTAGTGGTAGTGTTGTTTTGACTGTTGCCATTACCGTTGCCTTTTGCTAAGGCTGAAGGCATAAAGCTTAAACAATAAAGTCCCACTAGTGATGCTGTAGATATTCCAAAAACTATTTTTCCCCAAAGCTTGTGCATCGTATATATTCCTTGCAAGTTTTTCAATGAATAATCCCTTTGTTCATATGCACCCCATTTTTATGGCGTAATCAATTATCTTGTTTATTAGTTCTTTTGGCTTCCGTTTTTTCCACATTTTGTTGACAAATTCATATATTTGAAAGTTGTTTAAATTTGATAGATATGAATGCAAATATAAAAAATTTATATTTCAATTATTTACTTCCCGTGAAAGTACTTAATTAATAAAGATACAAAGCAAATAAATATCAAGAAAAATTCGAGATTAAAAATTATCAGTTGATATCAAGTCCGTTAATATTGCAAAATTCAGTACTCACACTAATAAAAAAAGTCCACATCAGCGGACTTTTTTAAAGTAGATATTTATATTCGACCTAGCCTAATTTGGGTTCACAAAATGGTTGATACAAATTAAGTTTTGTAGAGACGCGAATAAAACCGCTCTACATCTAGAGCATTTACATAAGCAACGTGAAATGATATGGCTCCTGAGCTTTGTTTTAAAGCAGTGAGAATTTTGAACATGGGATAAAGTTATATATTTACCGAGAGGAAGTAGCGTATTGCACCAATTGACCAAGACGCTGACGCAGAGTTTCTAATCCCAAGCGCTTGCTTGCAGAAATAAATACTGCTAGAGGAAATTCTTCCCTTGCTTGAGCTAGAGTTTCACTACTAACTTGGTCAATTTTGTTAAAAACAACCAGTGCTGGGCCAGGGGTGACTGGCATTTGAGCCAAGATTTCCCTTACTGAACGAATATGACTTAACCAAGCTGGATGCGACAAATCTACTAAATGTATTAAGGCATCTGCTTCTGTAACTTCTTCTAAAGTGGCACGAAAAGCATCCATTAACGATGCTGGTAATTCGTGGATGAAACCTACGGTATCTGTAATGAGAATTTCTTGGGGTTCATTAGTTGCTGCATGGGGAACAACTAAGCGGCGTGTGGTAGGGTCAAGGGTAGCAAATAATTGGTCGGCGGTGTAAACTTCGGCATTTGTTAAGGCATTCAGTAAAGTAGACTTACCTGCGTTTGTATAACCAACCAAAGCTACAGAAGGAATTTCTCGATTTTGTCGCCGTTGTCGCAACCGTTCTCGATGGGCCTGTAACTGGTTAACTTCTTGCTGTAAACGAGAAATACGACGACTAATCGCACGTCGTTCGGTTTCCAATTTAGTTTCACCAGGACCGCGAGTACCGATACCACCACCGAGTCGAGACATGGCTTGTCCTCGGCCACTTAGCCGTGGCAGCATGTATTCCAACTGTGCTAGTTCTACTTGTAATTTACCAGCACGAGATTGGGCGCGTTGAGCAAAGATATCCAAAATTACTTCTGTGCGGTCAACGACTCGGACACCAATTTGAGTCTCTAGGTTGCGGACTTGGGAAGGTGAAAGGTCGCGATCAAAGACTACAAGATTAGCTCCCAAAGTTTGGGCTGTGAGGGCTATTTCTTGTACTTTACCTTCACCAACTACTGTTTGGGGATGAATGCGCGATCGCTTTTGCCATAAAGTCTGCAATACCTCCCCACCAGCAGTATCCACTAATCGTCCTAATTCTGCCACGATGTCATGGAATTGTTGGGATGACAGATCATCGGTCATCACTCCAACTATCACCGCGCGATCGTGGTCAGTGTCTACTTCTTGGGCGACAAATTCCCGCCGGAAATCTTCTTCCAGTCCTTCTACTAAATCAATTAAATCCTGTTTTGCCAGTGCATCCAGACTCATTGGTGGTGATACGTTCCAACTTGGGGATGGGACATTGCCATTTGCTACCTTCAAAGAAGGACTGGTAATTAAGGCGCGGGACTCTTGTGATGTCAGGTGTGCTACATATGCTTCTTTGACGTATCCTGTAGCCCCACCACCCCGTTTTTGAAATCCTGTTCCTGTAATATTTATTACAACTAATGCATCAAGCCGTTGTAATGCCATCGATGTCAGTGCCGCTTCATTAGGCGGTTCTGATTTGAGGTGCGTGGCGATACAACGGATACCGCTGAGTCGTTCCGCACCGTAACGGGGCAATTCCAACGGTGGAATTTGCGTTTGACGCGGAGTACCTACCCCGACACGGATTACTTGTCCGCGACGATTGAGATAGGTACATACAGGTTGATTGATTTCTGTACTAATAGCTGCCAAACGCTGGGCAAACTCCGGCGTAGTGATGCGATCGCTCGGAATGCGTTGGTGATACAGCCGCTGCAGTTGCTTGAGCTGGCTGGACTTTAAACCCTGAAGATTACCGAAAATAGTCTCGATAAGCGTCTTTGACCAGTGAACTGGTCCTCCGAATCCTACTCTTTCTATTTTACAATACTGTTTTGATGTCAAAACTCTTACAAAAAAAGGCAGAGGGCAGAAGGTGATACTATATCAATGAAAACTTTAGTTATGGGTGGCTTTCCAACCTACTAGAGCAGCAAATGCGATCGCTCCACCGTGACAACGATAAAATAAATCCATAAATACCTGATGCCCAAACCATGTCCCTCGCCAAAGAATTAGACTCTCCTCAAGGCATCCCAGAAGATGTTATCCTTCCCCCAAGTGATTTATACAGCGATGAGCCTCCTTTGGAAAGTGAACTGCATCTAGAGCAAATCATGCTCTTACTTAAATGTCTAAAATGGTTGTGGCGAGACAGAACTGATTTCTATGCTGCTGGCAATCTGACTATTTACTACAGCCTCAATAAAAGTAAATTAGAAGACTTCCGGGGGCCAGATTTTTTTGTTGTGCTAGACACTGAACGCAAAACTCGTAAAAGTTGGGTAGTTTGGGAAGAAGACGGCAAATATCCAAATGTAATCCTGGAAATTCTCTCTGAATCCACAGCCAATACTGATAAAGAATTCAAGAAAAAACTTTACCAAGATACCTTCCGCACACCCGATTATTTTTGGTTCGATCCATACACATTAGAATTCGCTGGTTTTCATTTAGTAGACGGCAAGTATCAACCCTTAAAAGCAAATAATCAAGGGCATTTATGGAGTCAGCAGCTAGGTTTATATCTAGGTATTCATCAAGGTTTATTGCGTTTTTTTACCCCTGAAAGCAAGTTAGTTCCAACACCTGAAGAAGAGGCTGAATTTGAACGCCAACAGAAAGAATTAGCACTCAGTAGAGTAGAAAGATTGGCTGCTAAATTGCGAGAGTTAAATATCGATCCAGATGCAATTTAGCGTTAAATATATTGAACTATAACCAAAATTGGCGATCGCCTTCCATCACGCTAGGACGAATACCTTGTAACCGCAGATAAGCCATACGGTCAGATCCATAGAGTGGCATAGGTAAGCGAGGTTCTTTCAAGGCTCCATGATGCAAGAGCGTTAGACAGTAGCGCATGAATTAGGACATTGGGAACTACATATTGATCAGAAGGCTGCTGGTAAGTTTGAAGAACGAATAGAACAGAGTATTGAAATAGATATGCAACCTTTTTTGTGTCGTGCTGTTACTGGTCAATTACAAAAAATGGAACGGCAAGCTCAAAGTTTTGCTAGTTATTTGCTAATGCCTCGTTATATTCTGGAACAAATGGTAGCAGAACGTGATTTAACTAAATGGTCTCACCTTTATGCAATGCAAAAGGATTTAGGTGTAACAATATCTAATCTGACAACTCGTCTAAAACAGCTAAATTGGATTATCCTTCATCCGGCTGACAAGACAATTTACTTAGGAAAGGCTGCGCCTATGTGTAAAAAATAATTTGGATCTGAATATTTTTTTGAGAATAACTGTTGTGTAATAGCGCACAGCCAGCTGTGCGCCCCTACCGAAAATTTACCAAATCCTATTCTTGCTCATCCGATTCTTGCGGACGCTCAATAGCAGCAGGATTTACCGTCGCTTCATCCGTTCTACTCGAAGAATCGGTACGATTTCCTACAACTTCTTGAGGATTTTCCGTAGCATCGTCAGCAGCATTTGTGAGTCCACTGGCGTTGATGTTGGGTTTAGCAGCAGTGCCTTTATGGCTGGCGTGTCCACTGGACATTATAATTTCCTAGATTTGCGTAACTGAATACACCTCAGCTTAGATTCGCAAACACGAGGAATACCCTATCCACAGGCTTAAATTTGTACTAATGTACTAAACTCCTGCTGCTACGACTGCTTTTTCTAACAAACCAGCAAACAACTTCAACCCATCTGTACCACCAAGGGCGGGATCTGCTGCCCTTTCTGGGTGGGGCATCATCCCTAAGACATTACCTGTAGCATTGCAAATACCGGCGATGTTTTTCAGCGAGCCGTTCGGGTTCTCACCCTGGTAACGGAACACTATTTGACCGTTATCTTCTAGTTCTGCTAATGTCGGTCTATCTGCATAAAATCGTCCTTCTCCGTGGGCAATCGGTAAAGTGATAATTTCACCACTAGAGTAAGCTTGTGTCCAAGCTAAATCATTGCGTTCGACTTTCAAGGGAGAACGATCGCAAATAAAATGCAAATCCCGATTTCTTGTCAAGGCTCCTGGTAAGAGTCCTGCTTCAGTTAATACTTGAAAACCATTACAAATACCGAGGACAAATTTACCTTTTTGTGCATGTTCGATGACTTGCTGCATCACGGGTGAGAAACGAGCGATCGCACCACAGCGCAGATAATCACCATAGCTAAATCCACCAGGGAGAATAATCACATCTAAATCAGCGATATCCCTATCTTGATGCCAAACCATGCGAGTTGGTTGCTCTAAGATGTCCCTGGTAACGTAAGCAACATCGCGATCGCAATTAGAACCTGGAAAAACAACAATACCAAATTTCATTTTTAGTCAAGAGTTGGTAGATAGAGGTTAATAGTTATACCGTTTCACTACAAGTTTGATACATTTGGCGGCGGTAGGAAACAAACAGAATGGGGAGATTTGAGGAAGATTTGTATCAAAATTTTCTGAAAAGGTATTAGCCATGAGGAAACAGTGAACAATACCAGCCACAAGGATTAATATAATTTGATAACTGATTACTGTTAAATCACTCCCGTCTGTGATTCCACTTCTATCAACTCAAAGCGATAATTTTCAATTACTGGATTTGCTAACATTTGATCACATATCTGATCCAGATTTTGACGCGCAGAATTTTCATCTGGTGAAATCAGGGTGACTTCTATATACTTACCAATCCGCACTTGTTCCACGTTCTTGTATCCCAACTGTTTCAGCCCAGATTGCACTGCTACACCAGCAGGATCTAAAACTGAAGGACGGAGTGTGACAAAAATTTTGGCTCGATACTTTCTTTGCACTGACTTTCGCTGAATGCTGCTACGCTCATACTATATCTTTATGTTGCACTTCAGCGACAATAAAGATTACAAGTTATCGACGTTAAGCTATAAGTTAGCCAAGACATAGCTTTACCCTTGCTCCTATTTTCAAGATAGTGTCTATGAAAGTTATACGTACCCGCAGCCAAGAGCGGATTCTGAATCTTCTCAAATCCATCAAACAAGGTATTTCTGCCCAAGATATTTACGTCGAACTGCGTAACCGCGACCAAAGTATGGGTCTGGCAACAGTTTACCGCTCTCTAGAAGCCTTAAAACTGGAAGGTATGGTGCAAGTGCGGACATTGGCTAACGGTGAAGCTCTTTATAGCTTAGCGCAGCAAGATAAGCATCATCTCACCTGTCTGCAATGTGGTACTTCGATTCCCATTAATCAGTGTCCAGTCCATGAACTAGAAACACAATTGCAAGTCACCCATAATTTTAAAATCTTTTACCATACCTTAGAGTTTTTTGGTTTGTGTAAACAATGCCATATGGCTCAAGCTGCGATGGAATAGTTATCCGATTTTGGATTTTGGATTGGGGAATCTGGCCAGTTGTACCTTGTTCGGAATTATCTCAGCCAAGACCATTAGTATTTATGTTTGACGTTTGGTTATCTAAAATTTGGTTAGAATCTGTTGGGACATCTGAAACAATGGAGCGTATGCCTTCTAGGGTAGCAGGAATTGTGCGTGGATCTATAAACATAACTTTGCTACTATCGCTTTTACCGATAATTGTGCCCATATCTAAATAGCCCAAAGCAAACAGAACTTCTAAGGCTTTGGGCGCTGTGGGGTTGGTTTTAATTTTTTGGGCGATCAATTCCGCAGACTCAGCAATAGCTTGGGCTTTGAGAACTTGTTGCTGGCGTTCGGCTTGGGCTTTGAGAATTAGGGCTTTTTGTTGAGCTTCTGCTTCCAAAATCACTGCTTTTTGACGGGCTTCAGCCTCTAAAACTTGTGCTTCTGCTTTACCTCTGGCGCTGTTAATAGCTGATTCTCGTTCACCTTCAGAAGTTAAAATTGCTGCTCTTTTACGTCTTTCCGCCGACATTTGCAATTCCATCGACTGCTGCACTTCTTGGGATGGAAGAATGTCTCTTAGTTCTACCCGCGTTACCTTTACGCCCCAAGGATCGGTAGCAATATCCAAATCTCGCAATAAAAGCTCATTTACTTCTGAACGAGCGGTAAAGGTTTCATCTAGTTCTAGTTTGCCCATTTCCGCACGAATTTGTGTCATCACCAAATTCACCATCGCGGCTTGGAGATTTTCCACTTTGTAATAAGCTTTTTCCATATCGACGATGCGCCAATAAACTACTGCATCAACGGTAATTTTGACGTTATCGCGAGTAATGCATTGTTGTGGGGGAATGTCTAAAACTTTTTCTCGGATAGTTTCACGGAAGACGATTCTATCCATGAAAGGAACAACAAAGTTCAGTCCTGGTTCTAACTTTTTATTATAGCTACCTAAACGTTCTACCAAAGCTTCGTTGCCCTGATTGACTACTTTCACAGAGCTTGCAACTACAGAACCACCTAAAACTAAACTTATAATAAAAAACAAAGGTTCCATGATTTATCTCCTAAATTTTAAGTAAGTTGGCATGAATAAATCAGTTATCAGTTATCAAATTTTATTAACTACTGTTAAATGTTCAGTGATTACTAACCACCAACAAACAACTAACAACCACTAACTATTGAATTGAAGAATATTCCGGCATGACAATTAGAGTTGTCCCTTCGCGCCTGACTACATATACTCTTTGATTAGGTGCGATCGCTAAATGGTCATCGTAACACCGCGCCCGCCAAGAGTTGCCTTCGTATAATACTCTTCCTGCTTTTCCAGGTGGTATTTCTGTTAAAGTTTCAGCAGTGGTTGCATCCTGAAGTTTGGACTTGCCTCGCACTGGTGTCACTAAACGACGACAAAGCACAATTAGCACCACAGAAAGCAGTAGCCAAACCACTAATTGCAGCCATAATTTTCCTAAAATCACTGGAGATAGTAGCGCCACTACAAAGGCGCCAATTCCCATCATCAAAGCTACAAAAGCCGTTGGCAAAAACAGTTCTATTAAGCACAAACCTGCTCCTACCAGCAGCCAGATGAGGGTAGAACTCGACAACCACATTGCGGTAGAAATTGGCATAGCGCCATCCTAAACATTATATTTATTTAATTATTTCTTGTGATGTACTAAAATTTTTTACGTAAAAATTTTCAACTTTTAATTAACTAGTGTTAAAAGTAAACCAATAAATCTAGTCTAGTCTAACATTTCAATTTTTGGCAGCTCAATTTAATCGAACTTCACCTATCAATTTACCTAGATATTTACACTTGCATGATTTCGACTCAACGGATCATTAATTGTCCTAATCCTATCTGTACTCACCCAACCAACCCTGTGGGTAACCGTGTTTGTGCAAATTGTCAAACTCCCCTCATTCACCGTTATCTTTGGGTAATTGGCTCATCAGCAGGTACAATTTTGCAAGGAGAAAAAGTAGCTGATAGATATGAGGTGATTGCACCTCGGATTTGGCTGGATACTCAACCAGGAAAGTTACCAGACATACCTGGCACAATACCAAAAGAAATTATTCCTTACCTGCGGTTACATCAACAACGGTTACACCTACCTCAGGTTTATGGATTTGTTCGTTCTCAAACAGAAGCAGCAGATGATATTCTCTTGCTGGAAAATGTGCCTATAGATGAAGCAGGAAACCTTTACTCAGCATTAACAAAAGCATGGCAGCAAGCAACGGCAGTTAGACAAGTTTATTGGCTATGGCAAATTCTGCAATTGTGGCAGCCTTTGTCAGAACTGGGAGTAGCAACTAGTTTGCTAATACCAAATAATTTAAGGGTGCAAGGTTGGTGTGTGCGGTTGTTACAACTTCAACAGTCAGGGCAGCCAAGTATAAAGCATTTGGGAGAGTGTTGGCAGCCTTTGGTAGTTACTGCCAAAAGCCAAGTTGCAAGAGACTTGCAAAAAATAGTCCAACAAATGTGTAGTGGTGAGGCAGAGTTAAAAGATATTGCTGCTCAACTGAATGGTTTATTATTGGCGTCTGCGGCGGAATTACCTTTAAGCATCAAAGTAGCAGGTGCAACCGATAAAGGGCCAGAAGCACTGATACAAAATGAAGATACTTGCTATCCTCATAACAACAATGCGATCGCCGATTCATTATTACCACGAGTAGCGATCGTTTGCGATGGTATTGGCGGGCATGAAGGCGGTGAAGTTGCCAGTCAATTAGCAGTACAGTCAGTGAAACTGCAAATTCGGGCTTTATTACAAGAAGTTACCGAACAAGCCGAGATTGTACCGCCAGATTTATTGCAACAACAGTTAGAAGCGAGTTTACGGGTAATCAACAACATTATTTGCAATTGTAATGACGAACAAAAACGTACAGGCACTCAACGCATGGCTACAACCATTGTTATGGCTGCCCAAATCCCGCAACGCATTCAAACTACTGCTGGGTGGCAATCAGACAATGCCCACGAACTTTATTTAGTTAATGTGGGTGATAGTCGTGCTTACTGGATTACCCGTAACTACTGCCAGCTACTCACAGTTGATGATGATGTAGCAACACGGGAAGTATGCCATGCTCGCAGTCTCTATCGCCAGGCGTTGCAACGCCCAGATGCTACTGCCCTCACCCAAGCTTTAGGAACAAAACATGGTGAATTACTTCGTCCTTTGGTTCAGCGCTTTATTTTGGAAGAAGACGGTATATTATTGTTGTGTTCCGATGGCTTGAGTGACAATAATTTAGTAGAACAAGCTTGGCGAGATTACTCTGCACCAGTATTCACAGGGGAACTGACTTTAGAAGAGGCAGTTCATGCTTGGATTAAACTGGCAAATCAGAAAAATGGTCGTGACAATGTATCTGTAGTGCTTGCCCATTATCGCCTTTCTCCAGATTATTTGGTTCCAGTTACTCAAAAGAAATTGCAAATAGAACTTGTCGAAGAAAAACAAGTAGAAATTGTCCCAGAAGAACCACAACTAGAAGAATCTGAGTTAGCAGAAAGTTCGCAAGTATTGCTGGAGTTAGACATTTCACCAATCAGCGAAACTTCTAATACAACCCAACGTCAGCGTAAACCTTTGGTTTTACTGCTGAGATTACTGGCTTTGTTGCTAGGAGGTGCAACAGTAGGATTATTTGCTTGGCAACAATTGCAGCCACAAACGTTGCAGCAAATGTGTAGACGACTTCCCCAAAGAGTGCAACAACTGTGTCTACCCCGAAAGTAGGACAACAGAGATGGGGACGTGGCTTTCAAGGGCAAGGAATTAAAAATCAGGCGTAGATTTTAGGATTCAGGCAGGAGATCTATGGTAGCTTTTTCAGGGGACACAGAGAAATCTTCCGTTGGAGACTGAGTGGTAATTGGTGATTTTTGCATTTTCTGGCGTGCCTTGAGGCAAGGTGACGCACCTTGATTTATGATTATGGGGTAAGCAATGTTAAAGCAGGCGTTATTTAACAACAGAATTGCTGTACTTGCTACTAAACATCAAAAAGAAAGAGTAATTGCTCCAATTTTGGAAGCAGAATTACGAATGAAGGTGGTAGTACCGGAGGATTTTGATACTGATGTTTTTGGTACGTTTACTAGAGAAGTGAAACGTCCAGGAAATCAAGTTGAAGCTGCGAGATTGAAAGCAAAAAAAGCTTTAGAATTAACTGGTGAAAGTTTAGCGATCGCGAGTGAAGGTAGTTTTGGCCCTCACCCTGAAATTCCTTTTATTTCTAGCAATCGCGAAGTTGTTCTTTTATTGGATCAAATACATAATTTAGAAATTGTTGGTGAAGAATTATCTGCAAACACTAATCATAATCATTTAGTTGTGGAGAGTGTTGAGCAAGCTTTTCAATTTGCTCAAAAAGTTGGTTTTCCTGAACATGGTTTAGTGGTCATGTTTGACGAATTACCAAATGATAAAACTGAAGTAATTAAAGGAATTACTTCAGAAGAAAAACTCATAGAAGCTGTAAATTTTGTTTTGAAAAATTCACCCACTGGCAAAGCACATCTAGAAACAGATATGCGGGCAATGCATAACCCTACACGCATGAAAAATATTGAAAAAGCCACGCGCGATTTATTAAGAAAAATTAATAGCTGCTGTCCAGAATGTTCTATGCCAGGTTTTACAATTACAAGCAGAATTAGGGGGTTGCCCTGTGCTTTATGCTACATGCCAACTTCTCTAACTCGCGCAGTCATATATCAATGTCAAAAATGTGGTTTCACTCAAGAAGAATTATTTCCAGATGGAAGTGAATACGCCGAACCAGTGAATTGCAATTATTGCAACCCCTAATACCAAAGTATAATCTCTGATAGGTATTATTGCCATAGCAACAATTCACATCAGACATTACTTTGCTTCATCAAGCGAAATCACAGGCGAAGTCTTTCCCCAACTACCAGTGAACACAAAAGTTTCTAAAGGCTTGCGCTGACGGGGAGCAAACTCACGCTGTTGGTACTTTTCAGGCAGCGCTTCCGGTTCACCTGGATACCCAATTGCGATCGCTGCTACTGGTTCATAGCCTTCAGGGATATTGTACAACTCCCGTGCCTTAGACACATCAAATCCTGCCATTTGGTGGATGAATAAACCGAGAGAAGTTGCTTCAATTGCTAAACTACAAGCTGCTGCACCGACATCGTGAAATGCATGACGGTTTTCAGTGTGATTTTTCTCAAAGTAAAGTTTTGCTACCGACAGCATCAACACAGGTGCATGTTGCGCCCAGACTTGATTTCCTTCCGCTAGACAACTCAGCAAACGTTTAAATTCTTCGGGATTTTCTTGAGTCGCCACAATAAAATGCCAAGGTTGTTCATTATAAGAAGAAGCAGCCCAGCGCGCAGCTTCTAGTAAACTACAAAGCTTTTCTTTTTCAACTGGTTGTTGAGAAAATGCCAGAGGACTCCAGCGTTTTTGTAGCAACTGATGAATTGGATATTGGGAATTAGCAGGCTTTTCCATAGTTTACTATCCTATAAAATCAATACTTTGACTTTGATATCCTAGATAGTACTCAATACTGATACTACTGCTATGGAGCTAGGGAGAGAAAATGACTGGTTTTGGGAGTAGTCGTTGGAATCAGTTTTTGGGTGTAGCGATCGCTATTACCCACCTTTTCTCTGCAAATTATGCCCTTGGTCAAATTACTGGCGATCGCACTTTACCAAACAACTCCAACGTCACCAAAGACGGTAACACCTTCAACATCACAGGCGGAACCCAAGCGGGTAGCAACTTATTCCATAACTTTCAAGAATTTTCCATTCCCACAGGTGACACGGCTTTCTATGAACTACCTACGCACTCCA
>NZ_AJLL01000103.1 GCF_000317225.1 Fischerella thermalis PCC 7521 | reverse complement strand
CTTAAGCTACGTGCGAGGTTTCTGACGCTTCAACTGCTGAACTTTCCTAAAACCTCCACAAGGCTGTGGGTTTTTAGAAAGAGGTTCAGCATCGGCGTTTGAGAGGCTAGTTCCTAACCCCTTGGCATAATTAAGCATTACCATAGCTGTGCCACATCACGGTCAGCAACAAAATCGCAGTTGTCGCAATTGTGCACCCGTTGGGGGACACTGCTGAAGGGACACCCCAACTGGCAAGGAAAACTACCCACAGCAGCAGATTGTTACCGCTATGTGCTACAAAATCCTGCGACAGATCTAGCACTTACTGCTCCAAAATCCAGACAGCAATTAGAGGCAAATCTGACTGTTCTACACACTCCTCTACTCTCTGCACAAGAAGTAGCTAGTTGGCAAGAGTATGGCGACTTAATTTATGGTACAGGCCAAGATGCATTCGATACTCAATGGATTTGAAACATCATTTTCTCTCTGCACAACCTTCCAAAACTGTATTACCCAGGATGAGAGTCGCTGAGTAAGGATACTGTATGTCTGACATGCCATCGCTACAAGCATCTTCTTTTTTGATGATCAGTGTATTATTAGTTTTACCCCGCAATCGATACACTCTGAGCAAATCTTTTGGACGCCCTGATGCCTGCAATGGTGTAACGTAGGGAAAGGTGAGTTTACGATTTTCTGGTGTTGAGTAGACAATTCCATTCTTCTTAGATACTGTCACACTCCAAAATGGTTCCGTACCCCGAGCAATAAACTCTTCCGTGTTGGTAGTATTTTGAGCCAGTATATTGTTGCTATGCAATTGGGAAGCAACTGTAATTGCGCTACTACAAACTACAAAAGCAATAATAGAAAAGATTAAAATTTTTTTCATTGAACAAGAATTTATAACTACACCCGATTATGTATACACAGGCGATCGCACTATTTTCAGACAATTGACACACTGCTGTCATAGCGATCGCTCAAAATATCAGTATTAGGAATAATAATAATTTTTGAGTTTCCTTTCTAGGAGATGTTTCACACTTTTTCTGTTCACAAGTCTGTAGATGCTTTGAAAGTTTTGGCGACTGGGGTTGTATCTAGTCTTTTAGCAGTTCAGTTAGCACCCACGATTGCACAGCAAGTTGAACAACCAATCGCACAGCTTGCAGATTCTAGTTCTCCAAATCCTACGGTAGTAACACAACAAGATAACCAACCTACACTCTGGTTAGTAGCAGCTGCTGTCGGTGGTGTAGCAATTGGTGTAGCTTTAAAAGAAAGAGGAAATCGCCAGGGAAGTACTACAGATAGTGGTTCATTTACGGGTCAAAAGGCTGGTGTCATTAGCTTTGATCAAGCTAGTCGCAAACTGCAAAGGAGACTTCTGACTCTCTTGCATGATGATAGAGAAGCAGCCAAGCGGCTTTTTACTCAAGCACAGTTCAAGTTTCCCAACAAAACAGCCGACTGGTATGCTGATAAAGTTATTTATGACCTTGAACGCGATCGCGGTGGCTTATAAAGCGATACGGTTTAGTTAGAGCCAAAAATCTTAAATTGAGTAGGTTGGGGTTCGTAGTTTAATTCTTCAAGTAGAGGTATACAGGTCATTAAAAATGCATATACTGCAATTACCAAGCAAGAATTTTTTTAGCCTCTAGTCTTACAAGCGCTAGCGGCTTTTCTTACTTTCTACCCAATTCGACAGATATAGTATTCCTAAATCATTTATAAGAGAAAAGATCTCCGGCTTCTCCAAAAAGTCGTGGATCTGGGCATTGCGATTCTCACAAATCAAATAGGATTGCTATATATCTATCAAAAGGAATGATATATATTTAAGTAATTAGGAAGATACAAAATATAGAAATACTCATAATTTAGTGAAGATTTGAACTGCTTTCAATATTTCTTACTAAGAATAAACTTTAATTTTGTAGTGAATTTGGTTCCTTTACATTAACTATGCCTTGTGGCTATTAATAATTAATTCTCCTGACAGATTAGCTGACAAGTCCATGATTGCTAATGTATACGTGTTACTGATAAAACGTTTACCAAATTAACAACAATGAACATTCTTGCTTGGATTGTTTTAGGTCTAATAGCTGGTGCTATTGCTAAAGCTATCTACCCCGGTCATCAAGGTGGCGGCATTTTGGGAACACTCATCTTAGGAATAATTGGCGCTTTTGTCGGTGGTAGTTTAGGCATTTTATTAAGCACGGGAACCTTTGCCCTAACGGCTCCTACCCTCAGTATTACAGGTATTATAGTGGCAGTGATTGGCGCACTTATCGCTGTTTTCGTATGGAACTTGTTAACTCGCCGCAGTACTATCTAGTTAACAAAGTCGTAATCAATTTATAGTAAACTTCAGGGAGCAGATTTAAGTATTTTTATCCCTGATTCATATAAAAATATTAGCGCTAGCCTCACTACAGGCTAGCGCTATTGTTATCTGAGTGTTAATCTTCCAGTGGGAAGATAGCAGTCTTGGCTTTTGACATGATTAACTGTTGGAACAACTATAACTTGCTGATGCAGAAAGCCACTATAACTTTTTTGTTATTTTGATCAATGTACGGCTATATTACTTGTCCACTCTTTGTTACATTTTTGAAGGTGAGTATAAGTAAACGTCAGACAATTTTTTCCTTCTACTTAATAGCAATTTATTAAAATTATGTTTCTTACTCAAACTGTTCCTCGTCAACGAGAAATCATTGAAGTTCTTTTCCGTCATGGCTGGGACTACATGCGGAGGTTGCTCACAGGCGGTAAAGCTGACGAGCCTCAGTTACCGACACCAGCAGTTTTGAAAAATATCTTGGTAGATTTGGGACCTGTGTATGTTAAGTTGGGTCAACTACTTTCTACCCGCCCTGACTTACTAAGTGCATCTTATATCGAAGAACTATCAACGCTACAAGATGAAGTCCCGCCAGTTTCTTGGTCAGAAGTAGAAGTACTGATTCGTCAACAACTCAAACAGCCTCTAGAGCAAACCTTTACAACAATTAATCCTGTACCAGTAGCAGCTGGTTCTATTGCTCAAACACATCGCGCTACCCTCAAAGATGGTCGAGAAGTTGCTTTGAAAGTGCAACGTCCAGGAATTGATGTTACTGTTGCCAGAGATATTGCTCTGATTCAAGGTATTGCTGATTTAGTAGCGCGTACTGAATTTGGTCAAAGCTACGAGATCAAATCTATCGCCGATGAGTTTATCAAGGCGCTGGAGGCAGAGTTAGATTTTACACGAGAAGCTAGTTATACGGATGAACTACGACAGAATTTATCTGTAAGCCGCTGGTTTGATCCCAATCAAATTGTAGTCGCCAAAATTTATTGGGATTTGACCACACAAAAATTACTAGTAATGGAATGGTTAGATGGCGTACCATTATTGGCGGCTGATTTGAATAACCAAAACGGTAAAACTCCAGCAGTCGAACGCCAAGAAGTTACTAGCTTGTTATTTCGTGCTTTCTTTCAACAGTTGTATATAGACGGATTTTTTCACGCCGATCCGCATCCAGGGAATATTTTCTATCTCAAAGATGGACGCATAGCTCTAATTGACTGCGGTATGATGGGGCGACTCGATCCGCGTACACAGCAGATTTTAACAGAAATGTTACTGGCAATAGTCGATTTAGATGCTCGGCGGTGCGCTCAGTTAACTTTACAGCTAGCAGATTCCGAGGAACCAGTGATTTTGTCTCGTCTGGAAAATGATTATGACCGAATGCTGCGAAAGTACTATAATTTGAGCTTGTCGCAAATGAATTTCAGTCAGATCATTTATGAACTGCTCCAAGTTGCCCGTAATAATAAAATTCGTTTGCCTAGTAATATGGGTTTGTATGCTAAAACCCTAGCGAATTTAGAGGGAGTGGCCAGGTTATTCAATCCAGAGCTAAATTTTATAGATGAAATTCAACCATTGATTACAGATTTATTCCGTCGTCATCTGTTTGGACAAACACCTGTGCGATCGCTCCTAAGGACAGCTTTGGATCTTAAAAGCCTGTCTTTACAATCTCCCCGACAAATAGAATTTCTGCTAGATCGAGTCACATCAGAGACATTACAGTGGAATTTAAATATACGTGGTCTAGATAGCTTACGCCGTACCACCGATGATGCTGCCAATCGGCTTTCTTTTAGCATCCTAGTAGGTTCACTAATCATGGGAGCAGCAATTATTTCTAGTAATGCGAGAACACCAGGGTTTTCTCTATTAAGCAATGTGTTATTTGCTACTGCGAGCTTGTTAGGTTTGTGGCTGATTATTAGTATTTTGCGATCAGGACGTTTACGATAATTTTTGTTGGTTGTTGATTGTTGTTTGTTGTTTGGAGAAACTACCAACAATCAGCTATCAACCATCAACTCTCAACCATCAACTCTCAACCATCAACTCTCAACCATTTTATGCCAATCATTGAAGCTCAAAATTTGAGCAAAGTTTATCCTGTTGCTGTTAAAGAACCAGGTATTGCTGGGACGATTACCCACTTTTTTCGTCGCACCTACCGCCAAATTAAAGCAGTCCAAGATGTTTCCTTTGAAATAGCGGCGGGTGAAGTGGTAGGGTTTTTAGGGCCGAATGGTGCAGGAAAAACCACTACACTGAAAATGCTCACAGGATTAATTCATCCTTCTAGCGGTTTAGTGAAAGTCGCTGGACATGTCCCGTTTCGTCGCCAAGAAGCATTTTTGCAAAAAATAACCTTAGTAATGGGACAAAAGCAGCAACTAATTTGGGATTTGCCAGCCATAGATTCTCTGAAAATTAACGCTGCTGTTTACAATATTAGCGATCGCGAGTTTCGTAAGCGAGTCGGCGAACTCAGCGAAATGCTCTCTCTAGAAGGTAAGCTTAACCAACCAGTACGTAAGCTGTCTTTAGGTGAGCGCATGAAAGCAGAAATTTTGGCAGCACTTTTGCACCGTCCCCTAGTGCTGTTTTTAGATGAACCAACTTTAGGACTAGATGTCAATGCTCAGGTGGGAGTGCGGGATTTTTTACGAGAATATAATCAGCGTTATCAAGCCACAGTATTGTTGACGAGTCACTACATGGCAGATATTACCGCTCTGTGTCAACGGGTATTATTAATTCACCAAGGTAAGTTGATGTATGACGGTAGTTTAGATGGACTGTTGGAAAAATTTGCACCTTATCGAGAGGTACATGTGGAATTAACACAACCTCTATCTAAACAAAGACTCATGTTCTATGGTGATGTCCAAAAGTTAGACGGAAGGATGGTGTGTTTTATGGTACAGCAAGAAGAACTAACACGCACCGTCTCGCGGATTTTAGCAGATTTGGATGTGATTGATTTAAAGGTGACTGAACCACCAGTAGAAGAAGTAATTGGCAGAGTATTTCAAGCAGGAGTGGTAAGTAGTTAAAAAGTGTTGTTTGTTGTTTTTTGGTTGTTGGCTGTGGGTGGTTAGTAACCAATAACTATTGACTATGGACTATGGACTATTGACTAATGATGAAAAGACTAATCAAAACAACATTAACTTTTCTGTCTGTGTACTACGCTTATATGGTGGAATACCGAGCAGAACTAATTTTATGGGTGTTAGCTGGTTCTTTACCTATTATCTTGATGGGAGTTTGGATACAAGCTGCTCAAGGCGGACAATTTGGTTTAACACCTGTGGATTTTGCTCGTTACTTTTTGGCTGTTTTTCTTGTCAGACAATTCACAGTTGTATGGGTAATTTGGGAGGTGGAAAGGGAAGTAGTAGAAGGTAAACTTTCTAACCGGTTGTTACAACCAATTGATCCAGTATGGCATCACGTTGCTGCTCATGTTAGTGAAAGAGCTGCCCGTATCCCGTTCGCAATTCTATTAGTAGGATTGTTTTTTATCCTGTATCCCCAAGCATTTTGGATACCAAGTTTAGGAACTCTGTTATTGTTTAGTTTTGTAGTGATATTAGCTTTTATTTTGCGTTTCGTTATTCAACACACTTTTTCTATATTTTCCTTTTGGACAGAAAGAGCCAGCGCTATAGAAAATTTCTGGTTTTTGTTCTTTTTATTTTTGTCTGGGATGATTGCCCCTTTAGAGGTTTTTCCGGAGCCAGTCCGGACGGTGGTACTTTTGACTCCTTTTCCCTATTTAATTAATTTTCCTGCCAGTATTTTGGTAGGGATACCTGTAAATTTGACACAGGGGCTGTTATCAATGATTGGTTGGATTGTGTTGTTTTTGGGTCTAAATCGTTGGTTATGGCGACAGGGATTGAAGCGTTATTCAGGAATGGGAGCATGAATTACTATCAGGCGATCGCTTAATACCAACTTTATATTTTTTTTGATTGGAAATTCTTTACTTTTACAGTTATTCCAGATAAATAAAAAATTACACCTATCTCAATTTGGTATAAGTTGTTAATCAAGCACTACAGAAATAAATATCAAAGTAAAAAAAGAAGGCAAAAGCCTATAATAAAATAAACTTTGCTCCTAGCACCTTGTGCCAAAGGTACTTGTGTATATTTGTCAGTTTTTAATAATAAATCTTCAATCATTGCTTAATAGAGGGTGGCTGATGGAACGTTTAGATTCTGTACAACACACACAACAAGCTACAGGATTGGAGGAGCAAAAAACTCCAGTTGTGGAACAAGAGGTTACAGCTATCGCTCCTGCTGCATCAAACGGTAATGTTAAAACAAAAGTGCCTCTATCTCGGAGTCGTCTGCTGCCTATAGTGGTAGTAGGAGTAATTTTAGGTGCAGGAGCGATCGCCTCAGGAATTTACGCATACCGTCAATGGCAATATGCTCAAAGATTTCCCCAAACCGATAATGCCTATGTTACCGCAGACATTTATCCTGTTACTTCTCGCATCTCAGGGATAGTTAGCCAAATTGCTGTCAACGAGAACCAAGTAGTTACTCCGGGAACGCTGTTAGTAAAACTTGATCCTCAAGATTATCAAGTATCTCTAGCTCAAGCCAAAGCATCTTTAGAGTTAGCCAAACAGCAAGCAGCTTTGGCACAGAAAAAAATTAGGAATGTCCCAGTTCCTGTTGCAGTACCGCAGCTATCTGCGTTAGACAACAATACCCAAGCCAGACAGAATTTGCTCCAAGCACAGGCGACTCAACAAAGAGATATTAACGAACAACAGTATAAAACCGCATTGGCTACAGTCGCTCAGAAGCAGGCAGAGGTTAAAAAAGCTGAACTTCAGCTATCTTACACCAATATTAATGCTCTAGTTCCTGGAAAAATTGGTAATAAAAATGTCCAAGTAGGACAACGGGTCGAACCTGGCCAAACTCTTTTCACTGTGGTACAACCAAATCCTTGGATTATTGGTAACTTTCCAGAAAACCAGTTAGAAAAGATACAACCAGGACAAAAGGCAGACATTAAAATAGCTGCTTTTCCTAGTCGCAACTTTGCAGGTAAAGTTGATAGCATTGCCTTGATGCCACAAAACAATGACACAAATAATTCTGCCCTCACCAACAATGTACGCAGAATTCCTGTAAAGATTACGTTTGAGCCGACGAGTATTAAAGGTTATGAATCGCGAATTACTCCTGGTATGTCAGCAGTTGTAACAGTAATTCCGAACTAAATAATACAAAGCGATCGCTTATTGCTTTGGCGATCGCTACTGCAATTATGGATTTGAGATTTGCTCTCAATCCATAAACAGTGAATTAGTTGTGTTTCGTTTTTAGCCAGGACTTTAGTCCTTAACTAAGGTTCTATAACGCTGACTACCAAACTTCCTGCCTTTACTTTGAGGTTGCTTGTTCGCGCGCAGCTGCTGCTTGCTCGGGATGAATGCCTAAGCGAGTAAGATTGATTCTACCCTTGTTGTCAATTTCACGTACTTTGACGATCACTTCATCACCAACTGCAACTTCATCTTCAACCTTACCGACACGGTAGTCAGCTAGTTGAGAAATGTGGATCATACCTTCTTTACCTGGCAGAAACTCCACAAAAGCGCCGATAGGTATAATTCGCGTCACTCTACCTACGTAAACATCACCCTCATTCAGCTTGCGCGTCATGCCTTGAATGATGCCTTTAGCTCTTTTGGCTTTGTTTTCATCCACAGCAGAAATGGTGACAGTGCCATCATCTTCAATGTCAATTTTAGCGCCGGTTTCCTCAGTAATACCCTTGATTGTCTTACCTCCTGGCCCGATTACCAGACCAATCATGTCTTGATCAATCTTGAGCGTTAACAGACGTGGGGCATAGGGTGACATTTCTGTGCGTGGTTTGTCAATAGTCTCGAGCATTTTCTCCAGAATATGCAACCGTGCGGCTCTAGCTTGGTGGATAGCTTGAGAAATGATCTCCAAAGACAAACCACTGATTTTCATATCCATTTGCAAGGCAGTAATCCCACTGTCTGTCCCTGCAACTTTGAAGTCCATATCACCCAAAAAGTCTTCGATGCCTTGAATATCAGTCAAGACTCGGACTTCATCGCCTTCTTTGATCAAACCCATAGCTGCACCACTAACAGGTTTGGTAATTGGCACACCTGCATCCATTAAAGCCAGAGTGGAACCACACACCGAACCCATCGAAGTCGAACCATTGGAAGAAAGTACTTCCGATACTACCCGAATTACGTAGGGGAATTGTTCTTTTGGTGGTAGCACTGGTAATATTGATCTCTCCGCCAGTGCTCCGTGTCCAATTTCCCGACGTCCCGGCGCGCGCAGGGGTTTGGTTTCCCCAACGGAGAACGGCGGGAAGTTGTAATGGTGCATGTAGCGCTTTTGCTGGTCTTGTTGCAAGTCATCGTTTAAGAATTGCACATCACCTGGTGTACCAAGAGTACAAGCAGATAATACTTGGGTTAGACCCCGGTTGAATAAGCCGCTGCCATGAACCCGCTTGGGTAACAAACCAACAGCACAGGAAACAGGACGAACTTCATCTAGCTTACGACCATCGACTCGAACATTATCTTCGATGATCTGACGGCGCATCAGCTTTTTAGTAATATCTTTGAAAGTGTTGTCTAATGCCTTGGCATCACCGGTTGCGGCAACTCGAATTGGATCTTCTTCTGGTAGTTCGGCGATCGCAGCTGCGATTGATTCTTTGACAGCATCTAAGGCATTATCTCGTTGGGTTTTATCCAAATCAAATTGCGAGAGGATTTTCTTGATTTCCTCGGTAGCGCGATCGCTGATAAAGTTACTCAGTGATTGATCTGCTTCTGGCGGTGCTTCATGGACTATTTCTAACCCCAGTTCCGCAATTAAATCTTGCTGCGCTCGAATTAAATCCTGCACAGCTTCATAACCAAATTCGATCGCCTCAATAATATCTCGTTCGGGTAGCTGATTAGCTCCCGCTTCCACCATAATTACACCATCCGGCGAACCTGCTACGACTAAATCCAGGTCTCCAGCTTCGATTTCTGCATAGGTGGGGTTAATAATAAAATCATCACCCACCAGACCGACGCGCACGGCTGCCATAGGCCCATTAAAGGGAATCTTTGCCATTAAGGTGGCAATAGAAGCACCAGTCACAGCTAGCACATCTGGCGGTACTAGCTCGTCCATAGAAAGAGTCAACGCTACAATTTGCAGATCATCCCGTAACCAAGATGGAAACAAAGGACGCAAAGGGCGGTCAATCAGACGACTAGTGAGAATTGCTTTCTCTGGCGGACGACCTTCGCGTCGCAATAATCCTCCAGGGATTCTACCTGCTGCGTATAATCTTTCTTCGTAATCCACGGTGAGGGGCAGAAAATCAACGCCTTCTCTGGCTGCTGATCGCGTAGCTGTAACTAGAACTGCCGTATCCCCAGATTGTATCAACACCGATCCACCAGCCTGGGGTGCTAGTAGACCCACCTTCAGTCGAATATCCCGTCCATCGAAGGATATTGACTTCTCAAATTCTCCCATTCAGTTTTTTTTCCTTACTATGCTCGCTATTCTCTCTCTGTGGCAATCCTAACATTTATGATCTAATACTGGCTTGAGCAGTATACAGAATTAATGATAAACAATTTCGTTACAAAACGGATCGGGGATAAGGAGGACAAGGGGAGCCAATGCGTTGCGCGGGTCTCCCGCGTTGTAGCGCGCGGCGTGGACAAGGAGGACAAGGGGGACAAAGGGGACAAGGGAGACAAATAATCAGTTATCAGTTATCAAATTAAACTGGTTACTGTTCACTGAGTTTATGCCCAATGTCCGATCCTCGATTTCTTAATCCCCTATACATAATCAACGCATCCACTTGCTGTACATCTAGTTTTACCGCCGCCGGAATCTGCCCAATAATCTGGAATCCCAGTGATTTCCATAATTGAATCGAAGCTATATTAGTAGCAAAGACTAAATTGAACACTACCCCCTCGTAGCCGAGACTAGCAGCAATTGAGAGCATCGCCTCTCCCATGAACCGCCCGATTCCGAGACCCCGCTTGCCAGGTTGTACAATAAAACCAGCGTTGCAAATATGGCTACATCGACCTGGAAAGTTTGGTCTGAGATAAAATGCTCCCAGTATTTCCTGGGCTTGGTGTGTAGCAGATTCAGCAGCAGTCCTGACTACAAAAGAATCCTGAGTTAACCAGTAAGCTGCAAATTCTGATGGTGAGAGGGGTTGTTTTTGGGGATAGGTTTGTCCTTCTAAAATCACAACATTCAGTAATTTCCTTACCTCTTCTTGTTCCTCTGGATGCATGTAATCTAACTCTACTTTGATGCCATTTTTTAAAATTTTATAAAGGGGTAACTGCATCTTTCCTAAACTTGATTAAGATTACTTTCTAGTATTTAATTAAATTTAATTATTATTAACAATGTGTATTTAATTTTTAAAAATAAAGGAATTCACAAAGTAGAAAATAAGCAAATTCAAGGTTTTATTTTTGCGAAAATCTAATTAGTGGGCAAATGGCAATTTTACACGGTAGTTGGTTACTACAAAATCAGGGTAACTGTTTATTTATTTGGGGAGAGACTTGGCGATCGCTAGGGACAAATATCGAGCCAAATACATTGACAGAAATACCACCATTACCTTATGCGATCGCACCAGCCGAACTAAGCGAGTGGCTAAGTTCTCGTAATATTACAATCCCTAATTCAACAGAGCATGTCGAGATGCAATCAATCGCATCTGGGCGAACAAAGCGGCGTCAAACGACAACTACTGCTACAAAAACTTTGCCAACCTCCTCGCAAATAACTATTGCTCTACCCACTGATTTTGCAGCAGGTGAAACTGAGGGAACAACATTGATTCACCCAGTACATTCAGCAGCATTAAGTTTAGAAAAAACATCTTACCAGTACCTACACCCTTGGAAAGTAGAGGGTTTTTGTCTCAATCCTACAGAAGCAATTAAGTTTCTAACTTCTTTACCCTTGAGTATTGGCAACAGCGAAGATGATTTTGTCGGAGGCGATTTAAGATTTTGGTCCCATATCGCCCGTTGGAGTTTGGATTTAATCTCAAGATGTAAATTTCTGCCTACTCTGGAACGCCAAGCAGATGGTTCTTTCACAGCCAAGTGGCAAGCACTTTTAGATAGCGCCTTGGATGGAACTCGCTTAGAAAAATTTTCCCAACAAATGCCCCTAGCCTGTCGGACATACCAAGGAGGTGGGGAGAAAAATCACCCCATCACCCCATCACCCCACCACCCCATCTCAATAGACTTCCCTGTGGAACCACAAGAATTATTATTGGGATTTCTCAACAGTACAATTGATGCCCAAGTCAGAGAAATGTTTGGTTCCCAACCTGTGCTAGAAGCGAGAGTTATGGCGTCTTTACCAGGTGCGGTGCGACAGTGGTTGCAGTCTCTTACAGCTGCGTCAGATACTGTCAACGCCGAACCAATGGGTTTAGAACGACTAGAAGCGGCACTGAAAGCTTGGACTATGCCGCTACAATACCAACTAGCAGGAAAAAATCTGTTTCGTACCTGTTTTGTCTTGCGTCCCCCAGAATCAGGTGAAACAGATTGGATTTTGGCCTATTTTTTGCAAGCACCAGATGATCCAGAATTTTTAGTGGACGCAGAGACGATATGGCAGCATCCAGTTGAAAGCTTTGTTTATCGTGGTCGTACCATCAAACAACCACAAGAAACATTTTTACGAGGATTGGGATTAGCATCGCGCTTGTATCCAACGCTCTCACCCAGTCTGGAAAATAGTTATCCCCAATTTTGCCGCCTTCACCCCTTGCAAGCATACGAATTTATTAAATCGGTAAAGGCGCGACTCGAAGATAATGGTTTAGGTGTGATTTTACCCGCGAGTTTAGCAAATCGAGAAGGATGGGCAAATCGTCTGGGTTTGAAAATCACCGCCCAAACACCAAATCAACAGCAGGGACGCTTGGGTTTACAAAGTTTGTTAAATTTTCAGTGGCAATTAGCGATCGGTGGACAGACTCTTTCCAAGCAGGAATTTGATAGACTTGTGGCATTGAACAGTCCCCTTGTCGAAATTAACGGTGAGTGGGTAGAATTACGTCCCCAAGATATCAAAACAGCACAAGCTTTCTTTGCTTCTCGCAAAGAGCAAATGGCTCTTTCTTTGGAAGATGCTTTGCGCCTGAGTACGGGGGATACCCAGACAATTGAAAAATTACCAGTAGTTAGCTTTGAAGCATCAGGCGCATTACAAGAGTTAATTACTACCCTAACAAATAACAAAGCTGTAAAACCCCTACCCACACCCACCACTTTTCAAGGACAGCTACGCCCCTACCAACAGCGTGGTGTCGCTTGGTTGGCATTTCTGGAACGCTGGGGTTTGGGTGCATGTCTCGCGGACGACATGGGATTAGGAAAAACAGTGCAATTTATTGCCTTTTTACTACATCTCAAAGAGCAGGATGCATTAGAAAAACCAACACTTTTAGTTTGCCCAACCTCAGTATTAGGAAACTGGGAAAGAGAAGTTAAAAAATTTGCCCCGACTCTGAAGGTTTTGCAATATCACGGTGACAAACGTCCTAAAGGTAAGGCATTTGTAGAAGTAGCAAATAAGCATGATTTAGTAATTACTAGTTATGCGCTGATTCACCGAGATTTAAAGTCACTGCAGGGTGTTGCTTGGCAAGGGATTGTTTTAGATGAAGCCCAAAATATCAAAAATGCAGAGGCAAAGCAATCTCAAGCAGTGCGTCAGTTAGAGGCAAACTATCGAATTGCTTTGACAGGGACACCCGTAGAAAATAGACTACAAGAACTCTGGTCAATTTTGGATTTTCTCAATCCAGGGTACTTAGGAAATAAGCAGTTCTTCCAACGACGCTTTGCTATGCCAATTGAAAAATATGGCGATACTTCTTCATTGAATCAATTGCGTTCATTAGTGCAACCATTTATTTTGCGTCGTTTAAAAACTGACCGAGAAATTATTCAAGACTTGCCAGAAAAGCAGGAAATGAATGTATTTTGTGGTTTGAGTTTGGAACAAGCTGAACTTTATCAAAAAGTTGTAGAAGAATCATTGGCTGAAATTGAAACAGCCGAAGGAATGCAACGTCGAGGTATGATTTTAGCTTTACTCGTCAAGCTAAAACAAGTCTGCAATCATCCTGCCCAGTATTTGAAAAAAACTACTCTTTCGGAACCGCAGTTATCTGGTAAATTATTGCGGTTACAGGAAATGTTAGAAGAAGTTTTATCAGAAGGCGATCGCGCTTTAATTTTCACCCAATTTGCCGAGTGGGGTAAACTACTCAAACCCTATTTAGAACAACAACTAGGAAGAGAAATATTCTTTTTGTATGGTAGTACCAGCAAAAAACAACGTGAGGAAATGATCGACCGTTTCCAACACGATCCCCAAGGGCCACCAATTATGATTTTGTCACTCAAAGCAGGTGGTGTAGGATTAAATTTAACCCGTGCAAATCACGTCTTCCACTTCGACCGTTGGTGGAATCCAGCAGTTGAAAATCAAGCCACAGACCGAGTATTTCGCATCGGTCAAACCCGCAATGTCCAGGTGCATAAATTTGTTTGTACTGGTACTTTAGAAGAGAAAATTCATGACATGATTGAAAGTAAAAAACAACTAGCCGAACAAGTTGTTGGCGCAGGTGAAGAGTGGTTAACTGAACTCGATACTAACCAACTCCGCAATTTATTACTACTAGATCGCAGTGCAGTAATTGAAGAAGAGGAAGAGTGAGGGGATGGGAAGATGGGGAGACAACCAACAACTAACTACTAACTACCAACCACTAACCACTAACAAATGACCATTGACAATTGACTATTGACAAATGACAAATTACACATTACAAGCTAGCCGAGAATGGTGGTCACAAAGGTGGCT
The DNA here is from genome assembly GCF_000317225.1 of Fischerella thermalis PCC 7521. Lineage (GTDB taxonomy): Bacteria > Cyanobacteriota > Cyanobacteriia > Cyanobacteriales > Nostocaceae > Fischerella > Fischerella thermalis. Next base: position 54,587 of record NZ_AJLL01000103.1, on the reverse strand, counting down.
AGAATTATTAGATTCCTATCGCTTTAAAAAGCGTTTGGAACGCGGTAGAAATTATGCACGTCAAGGTAATGTTCTCAGCATTGAGTTTCAGGGTGCAAAGGTATTAGCCAAGGTACAGGGTAGTGAACCGGAACCTTATAAAGTTTCTCTTTCCCTTGACTCTTTTAGTGATGAAGAGTGGGGTTACGTAGTAGAAACAATGTCGCAAAAAGCAATTTTTGCGGCAAAACTTTTAGCAGGAGAAATGCCACAAAATATAGAAGAAGTTTTTACTGCCAATGGTCTTTCTCTATTTCCTTTTACTTTATCCGATGTTCACAGTAGATGTACTTGTCCTGATAAAGCAAATCCCTGCAAACATATTGCAGCAGTTTACTATCAGTTAGGCGATCGCTTTAGTGAAGATCCTTTTGTACTCTTTCAATTGCGGGGACGTACCAAAGAGCAAATTATTAGTAATTTACGTCAGTTACGTAGTACTAATATTGAAGTCACGACTGACCAAACACAAGCAGATCAAGACTCAGTTGCTCAAAATCAATATTCTTTAAATCTAGAATCTTTTTGGCAATATTATGAGCCATTAGAATCTTCTTTAGTAGTGATTGCACCATCTAATAGTGAAACAGTTTTAGACGTATTGGGGTCAATTCCCCTTGCTAAAGAAGAGGAAAATCTTGCCAGTTTAACTGCTGCGGATCTAGTGATGAAATATTTAGATACTGTTTATAAAGATGTCAGCCAAAAAGCTATGCTAGCAGCGATGAACGTAGGTGGAAATTAATATAGCAGTCCAAAATCACGCCTAATGTGAATTCTTAAATCTGTGTGTATCTGTGTGCATCTGTGTTCGTTAATCAAAATCAACTAGGTAATTGCCAAAAACCTTATTTCACATCTTGCACCTATTTTTTGACCACTCATAGCTTAACTCCACTAAAGTAGACTCATCCAATACTCAGTCATCTTGAGATGACTTTTGCTATCAGCCTAGAACTAAAGTTCTAGGCGTGCATAGGACAAAAGCAAAATTAATGAATATGACTGCGAATGATGTCATCAATCATCGCCTCTACATCCACCTCATCTAAATCTGATTCTGTTAGATAAAAGCGTGCATAGCGATCATCTAAATCAAAAGCTTCGTTTAACCAACCTGCAAAACCACGGGCCCGTTTATCAATCTCCAGCAAAACTTCTAACTCCCCTGGGTGTAAACGGAAAATGATTTCTAACTCATCAAGATAATTTCTGTATTCTCCACTGGGTTTGAACTCAAATTCTTGTACAAATGGATAAGAACCACCAAAAGAATGGGTATATTCGCAATCCACTTTATGCAGGTGAAAACCTAATCTTTCTACTGCTACAAATACTCGTTGCATCAGTGGATGAGGTTTAACTTCTAAAACATCTCTATCTCTGGGGTTGATCGCAGTCTTAATATCCAAGCCTGTACGGATATATACTGGTGTTCTGCCTATAGTTAGGGGTATCTCGTAGGGTAACTCTAGGGCAAACGGCACTACAATTTCTTGTTTCGGTTGAACAGTTAACCGTTCTAACAAGCGGTAATCGACCATTATACACTCTTCATGAATGGTAGAATCATCGACTTCCCGCTCATACTCAGTGGCAAGTTTCAAATAAATATCACTGATGTCCTGAGCTACATCACCACCAGTAATGTGGACTTCTCCTTCCAATGTATCACCGGGGATCACAGCAGCGTTAAAAATACGTGTATCAACCTTGGCAGAGCCAATACCAACGCTTGCCAACATTTTTTTAAACATTCTTTCTCGCTTACTCCTGTAGATTTGCTCTATTTTAGTTTGGCTAGTATGAGAGTGTCATATATGACACCCTTGTGTTGGAACTACACAAGCAAGCTGTAATTTTCCGAAAAAAGAAATTGTGAAAAAATTTTTACCTTTAATTTGCAACTTCTGCCATTTCAATAATTCGCCCTTCGTAGTCCTTAACCAAAAAGTTTAAAGGTTTTCTGCTGCGAATTTTGAATTTCAACCCTCGCACTTCTACTCGCATTAAAATCATTTCCATGCATTCATGATCGAAGCACACGTGACGTTGTTGATTTTTGCTACCTAAACTAGCTCCCGTAATTACATGCAACTGAGTATTTTTCTTAAGTTGATACCACAGTCCTTCACTTGCATTCGTCATTTTGTTAGAAAAAGAAGGACTGCTCCCTAAGTAAAGCGGATCAACTCCTGTTGCTCCTATGGTTTGTTCATAGTTGTAATAGTAGTGTAGTGGTACTTCTGCTGCTGGTAAATCTAGAAGTCCTTCGTATAACTGTCGCGCAATTTCCAAATCTGACACCATAACTGTGTACACCTTTGGCGCGCTGGTGAGGAACATCCACATAGCCCCAGCATAGGCTGCTAGTAGCATTACCATTATGCCTTGGGTAGAAAAAAGGCTATCTAATGGTATAGAAGGTAAAAAAGAGGCAAAAGTATAAGGATTAACCAAGAATGATGTCACACTTGCTATAAACATGAACAGAATCGGGAATTATATATAAGGGAGCCGCTTTTTTTGTAGATTATGACTGAAATGAAGTCTTTATTTCTAGTGTATCAAGTGCTAATTCGTCTTGGTGTGAAGTCGAATCAGACTGACACCAACAGACTATTTGATTAAAACAAAGATTGCGATCGCCAAGTTAATTCTAACAACATAAGCAGAATCGGACTGTGCAAATTCCTCATTTTCCTGAAGCTAATCATCCCTTGGTTAAGTCACTGTTCCATCACACTGACCTAGAACTCGTGAAGTTGTTTCAGCAGCACCCAGAGTCAGGAAGGTACTTTACAGCTATTTTTTGCCGTTATAGCCCTATAGTTTATACAGTAATTCGCCACTCGGCGCGATCGCCTGTACAAGCAGATTATTTATTTGCCTTGACTTGGCGACATATCTACCATGAGTTGGGTGGACTTAATCTTAGTAGCACTCAACCTGGTAAGGAAAGTCTGACCTTACAAAATTGGCTGATTGATCAGACTGCTTACTGCATCAACGAGATTGAACTTCCTCCTACTGAAGCAATTCATTATTCTCTCAAAGCAACCTCTGTACCACTATGGTGTTATGTAGAACAAGCATTAGACCAAATGACGCCAATTTTACGCTTGATGGTGTTAATGGCTCAAACCTTTCACTGGAGCGAAACGAGAATTGCTGCCTATCTACAAGCTGAAGGAGAAACGATCACTCCCAGCGAAGTAGCCAATTTTCTCCAGGAAGGTTATCGTATGCTAGAGGAAAAATTACCAACAGATATTCGTACTATCTACTTAGGTGAAAATTTACTGCCCCCCGCAACCGCGTAGAAATACATACTTTATATGTATTTTGCAATGCTATTAAATAAACATACCAAACATTCTGCATAAAGCCGTAATTCCACAGGCAAAGTTTATGAAACAAGGGTATTTAATACTAAAAATTAACCAAATTTTCATCTATAAATTCAAGCGGGGGAACAAGAGTTTAAAGAGTACAGCTAATAAACCCCTTCCCCTTTCTCCCTTACCCTTTTTAGTTGCTAGTTTTATATTTCATCCCATAGCGGCGAATGCTGCGGATATTACCGAACAACTCCACCGTCAGATAGATAAATCTGTAGTGCGACAATCCACAGACCAAGCAGATACTTTGCTGCGAATCGGTCAGCAGCAACACACCTCTGGCAAGTCTGACAAAGCAATTGAGTCTTGGTTACAAGCACTAGAAATTTATCACTCCCTTGGTGATCTCAACGCTCAAGGTTTAATTTATGATTACCTTGGTAGAGGTTATGTCCAGTTAGGTCGTTACAAAGAAGCAGAAAACGCCATACGCCGACGCCTAGCGATCGCTCGTGATACCCATGACTTTCAAAGCCAAATTTTCGCCCTGAATAATATTGGTACATTATTGTTGCAACAAGGGGAACCCAACGCTAGTTTACAAACTTTTGCCGAAGCTGTGGAAATTGCCCGCCACGTTAAAAATATTGAAGGTCAAGGACTGTCTTTAAGTAATTTGGGACTAGCGAATGCAAGGCTAGGAAATTACAACAAAGCCATCAAACTCTACGAGAATGCTTTAAGTTTCCGCCGTCAGGTTCGTGATCCCATCGGTGAGGCTAATACCCTCAATAATTTAGGTGATGCTTACCTAGAAGCAGGAGATTATCAAGGTACTATCGGGACTTATGGATCTGCACTGCGAATTGCTAAGTATAGTGGCGATCGCGTTAACCAATTGCGAGCAATTGATGGTCTAGTTACTGCTCACAGTTCCGTGGGACGCTATGAACGCGCCTTTGACTTGCTACAGCAGCGATTAATATTAGCTCAAGAATTACAAAATCGGCGAGAAGAATTAAAATCTTTTGAGTCCTACGCTCAGTTATATGAGCAACTAGGTAATCTCCCAACAGCCCGTAACTTTTATGAAAGGGCGATTACGGTAGCAAAGATATTAGAAGACAGTAAGCAAGAAGTGCGATTACTAGACCAACTCACTCAAATGATGCGGAAAGCTAACTTGACCAAAACAAGCAAAAAAAAGAATTAAATTATCGTAGGGTAAGCATCAATAACTTCTTCGTTAAAGGGCAATACGGTTCAGTTAAGGTTTTGATCTACCCCTGTGAAGATTTGTCTTGGTGTCTTAGTGTCTTTGTGGTGAAAAAGATAATCTTGAAACCACCAAGACACTAAGACACAAAGAGTAACCAAGCGTATTGGGTTAAAGGAAAAAGGATAAGGAATGTTCTTTCTATTCCTTACCCTTTCACCTTTAGGACTTACTTGGAAATAGTTGATTAAATATATTTTTAAATATGCTTAATAATAATACGGTTGCGTCCCTCTGCTTTTGCTTGATAAAGTGCCTTATCAGCTGCTTCAATTAAAGCTAAGGGCGAAGTTTCAAAATTGGGAATAACTGTAGCGATTCCTAAACTGAGAGTTACAAACTGACTAACAGTAGATCCAGAGTGAACGATTTTTAATTCTCTCACTCCAACCTGCATTGCTGCTGCGACGTGAAGTGCACCCCTATCATGAGTGTGAGGCAAAATCACGGCAAATTCTTCACCTCCATAACGTGCAACTAAGTCCTGATATTTTTGGGCTGTGTCTTTTAAGACATTAGCCACTTTTTGCAAACAGATATCCCCAGCGGGATGACCATATTTATCGTTGTAAAGTTTAAAAAAATCGATATCACATAAGATTAATGAGATTGGCGATCGCTGCTGTGCTAACTCCAACCACTGAGAATTGAAATATTGATCAAAGCGACGGCGATTAGCTAGCCCAGTTAAGCCATCTTCGTTAGCAAGTTGCTGCAAAGCTTGATTGGCTGCTTCTAACTGTTTATATACCTGTCCTTGTTGTAATAGCTTTCTTACCCGTCGCCGCAATACTGCCCAGTGAATGGGTTTCGTGACAAAATCACTAGCTCCAGCCTCAAAAGCACGGTCTACTGAATCAGGATCATCTAATCCTGTAATCATCAGTATAGGAGTACGCGCCCAAAATGTAGAAATCAAGCTATTGCTAAAACCGGAGACGTCAAGAGAGCCAAGTGCTAGCACTAAATTTTTCTTGGCAATTTGCATTAATTCCTGACAACAGGTAAAGCCATCCATTGTTGGCATGACCACATCTAACAAAATTAAATCAGGCTTGACGGCAGTATAAGCATCTAAACACTCTTTACCATTACTGACTTCGACTACTCGGTAGCCTTCTTGTTCCATAGCTTCACGCAACAGCATTCGCATGGTTCTATCATCATCAGCTACGAGAATCAGAGGGGGTTTATTGGAAATAGAATTAAATGAGCCTATCCTTAGCATGAGTTGAATTTTATAGGAAATAAAAGCTTAGAGGATGAAAAAGTAATATATTTATGCTATTGCTGATAAATTGTTTATTTTGATGTTTTTTATTCTAAAAAGCTTTGTTATCTGCTGGTTGAACACAGATTTTGTGAACCAACTCAATTATTTCCTGTGGAATTGGTTTGTGTAAAAGTAAACAACATGTAGCGCCATTTGTTTTTTGTATGAGTGAGTGTGGACTAATGTATCGATGGCACAGCAACACGATGACATCAGTGCTACCTCTGTAAGTGTAAGAAGTGGTGTTGCTCCTTGCTGTCTGTAAATCTGGTGGCGGTAGACCGATGGTTTGCATAGATTAATCTATCTAGAAAGCAAAGTTAGTTTGTACCTTTTTGTCCTACTATGCACTTGCAAGGTAGGGAAATGTTACTATTTATATTTCCCAACTACAAACAAGCAATTACTATTTTTTTGAAAACTTCAAATGTATATTCGCAGTTTAAGGTTACGCAGTGTGTTTAAACACCAACTGTGTTAGGACAAAAGTGGCTGATTGCGTAAGTATGTCGTAAATGTGCAATTTATAACTATGGAGTCAAAACGGATAAATTTAATTTTGTGCCAATCATAGTAATTATTTGGTAAATTTACTTAACTAACATCTAAAAAATATAAATAGGTAAAGTTATAAATAAAAATAAGGATAAGACAGCAAAAAAATAGGTGAAAAGCTTTCGTTGTTTCTACTTAACACCCATCCTATGGAAATTTATGGAGTATCTTTTATGCCAGATTCATTAATGTACCAGCAAGATCATTTTGTTGTTTTAGAGACAAATCAAGAGGAACAGTTTTTGACAGCATCGGAATTATTAGAAAAATTGACAGATATTCTCCAAAAACTCAATCCTCAAGATTTACCTCCTGATATACGTTCTTTGGATTCGCTCGAATCAAGAGCGAAATATTTGCTTGATACCAGTTGTGAATTAGATGTTGGCCCCGGGCAATATTTACAATGGTACGCAGTACGCTTAGAGAAATAAATTTAGTCAATAGTCCATTGTTTTGACAATTGACTATTGACTATTCACATTGGACTATTTTGTAGCCGCGATCAATGTTAGCTCAATTATATTTTCTCCTGACTGTGTGACTTCGACGTTGACTCCAGGACCAAAATAACTGACCATTTTCTCCTGTTTTTGTTGCCAGATCTCAATTGGTATTGCTGAGGAATCAAATTCTAAAATCAAGGCATAATTTCCGTTGATATCTTCTTCTCGTAACCCTGTAATCAGTGGTAGTTCTCCATCTGAAGAAGTTAAACCCAAGTAGGACAAAGCACGATCAAAATGAGCGTTTTGCCCGTAGGAATAACGAGTCAGGTCTTTACGAATTTTATTTTGAGTGGGAGTTGCTTGCTGCTGGCGCAGTGCTAAAACTGTAGGCGCAGTAGCTTGACTGAAGGGTACGGGTTTGAGTTCATTAGCTTTAAGTGCCAACCCTCCTAGCACTAGTGGAATCCCGTAAAAAAATCCAACCAGATTGAGAGTAGCATTATCGTTTGCGTAGGCAATGAAGCCGATGATGGTTAAGATACCACCGATGGTTAAACCCAGGGTTCCCAGAGAAACTTGGCGTAACATGACTTAATTTTTAATAGTTTTTCTTTGCACCGGTTTTTCTTATCATCGGCGATCGCCTACAGATTAGGGAAGAGGATAGATAAAAGTCTCTATTGTTTTGAGTTAACTTTGAATTTGAACATATTATTTAAGACGGAAATCCAAAATTATGGATCCACAAACTATCAAAGAAAAAATTGCCCAAATTCAAAGCAAACGTGAGTACTTACTCAGCTTACTGGAGCAACCAAACTTGGGGACTTTAAGAATAGACGTAAATCAAGCTTTGGAAGAAATGGATGAGTTAATAGATGAATATAGACGCACCTTTCCGGAAACAGACATCTGATTAAGCTAAACTAAGCTACAGCAATAAAACCTATGTCGGTAGCAACCTTTGATTCTGGTTCTATCGACAACTTTTCCATTTCTTTCAAATATCCAAACTCCCAAATCAGCATTTGTATTTGTTTATCCAGCAAAAGTACCATTAATCGTCCTTTGACCTAATTGCCTTACCAAGGAAACTAGTTCTGTGGTCGGCACATCTTTTTTACAAACAGCATCTAAACAAGCTCTTGCCTTTCCTTCGATAAGTTTAGAGTCATCCACCGATGAGTAAGCAATAATCTGAGTGCTAGGATCAATAGCTTTAATCTCACCAGACGCAATCCACCCATCCTTAACTGGCATTTGCAAGTCCAGAACAATCACATTAGGCTTGTGGCGCTTAACCATTTCTATGGCTTCCTGACCATTACAGGCTAAACCTACAACTTGAATATTTTCTTGACCAGAAAATATTAATTGCAAAGTTAAGCGTGTTAGTTCGTGGTCATCAACCACTAGAACGCGCAAGCTAGAAGACTCACAAGACAACATTAACATCCAAGCAAACTATAAGGTTAATGCATGACAGCCTTTATAGTGTATGGGAATAAGTACCGGAACTAACTCTATCCTATGGTTGAATAAATTCTATCTTTTCACAAGATTTGATATTAATATTTAGTAATATTAAATTTTTTCAACAGAGGTATTTAACTACTTGTCAGGATACACATAACTCTTTCTTGAATTCATCAAGTTTGAGGTGATCGCTGGTGGGTTTAAAGCCATAGACATGAGAATTTTTTGTGAACTAGCCTCAGGACAATCTTCACCAGGACGACGTTGAATGTAGCTACCATCTGGCTGTAACTCCCAAGCTTGGCGGTTATCTGCTAACATAATACCCAAGATTTCTTGCAAATCCTTAGCAATATCTTGGTCTAATATAGGGGTAACTACTTCCACTCGCCGATCCAGGTTGCGGGGCATCCAGTCGGCACTGCCAATATAAATTTCTTCTTCACCGTTATTGTAGAAGTAAAAAATCCGGGAGTGTTCTAAAAATCGACCCACAATACTAATAACGCGAATATTTTCGCTGATATCTTTAAGTCCAGGACGTAAGCAGCAAATACCCCTGACAATTAAGTCGATTTGTACACCTGCGCGGGAAGCTTTATAAAGTTCAGAAATGATTTGTGGATCGACCAGAGAGTTCATTTTGGCAACGATACGCCCGGAAAAGCCTTTTTGGGCATTTTCGATTTCTCTTTCGATCAGTCCAACAAAGCGATCGCGTAAATTTACAGGTGCTACTAATAATTTGCGGTAAGACTTTTGCCGTGAGTATCCAGTCAAGAAATTAAATACATCTGTAACATCTGCTCCCAGGTCTTCTTGACAGGTAAACAATCCCAAATCTGTATACAATCGTGCTGTTTTGGGGTTGTAATTGCCAGTACCAATATGAACATAGCGACGGATACGGTCTTGTTCGCGCCGTACAACCATGACAATTTTAGAGTGGGTTTTCAAACCGACTAGACCGTAAACAACGTGAACTCCGACGCTTTCTAAACGCTTAGCCCAAAATATATTATTCTCTTCATCAAACCGTGCTTTCAGTTCTACCAATACAGATACTTGCTTGCCATTTTCGGCAGCAGCAATTAAGGCATTAATTATTGGTGAATCACCAGAAGTACGGTAGAGAGTCATTTTAATTGCTAAGACATTCGGGTCATGGGCAGCACTGGTAATAAAGCGCACTACTGATGCTGTAAAAGATTGATAGGGATGGTGTACCAGTAAATCTCGTTCCCGAATCACAGCAAAAAAGTCTCTGCCTTCTTCTATTTCTAACACCTCGGAACTGGGATTAACTTCGCGAATGCGTTGCAGCCGAGGGGGTACAACAGACTGCCAAGGAGGATCTTTTAGTTCTGCTGGGACGCTCAAAGACATAAAATACATTAAGTCGTGTAGTCCCAAAAGACCATCTACTTCATAAACATCGCTTTCAGTTAACTCTAAATCTTGCAATAGTCGGTTGCGTATGACATCAGGAGTTTGGGATTGAATTTCTAGTCGAACAGGAGTACCACCGACTCGCCGTTTTCGCAGTTCTTGCTCAATTAAAAGTAGCAAATCGTCGGCTTCATCTTCTTCTAGTTCTAAATCAGCATCACGAGTAATCCGGAAGGGATGATACTCCTGAATGTTCATCCCTGGAAAAAGCGACTCTAAATTGTGAGCGATCGCTTGTTCCAAGGGTACACCAGTCCATAAAGCGGGTTTACCATGCCGTTGAATTCCCAACTCTGGGGGTAAAGGTAAAAATCGAGGCAGAACTTTCGGAACTTTAACTCTCGCAAAAAATTCTTCTTCTGTTTCTGGATTTTTAACTACAACTGCTAAATTTAAACTGAGATTAGAAATGTAGGGGAAAGGATGGCTAGGGTCAACAGCAAGAGGAGTGATAACAGGAAAGATTTGTTCTTCAAAATAATTGTCTAAATATTTACGCTGTTTTTCAGTCAAATCTATATAGTCCAAAATATGGATGTTGTGATTGGCTAAAAGGGGTCTTAATACTTGCTCAAAATGTTGATGCTGTTGGGCTACTAAAGGACGTAAAACAAAACTGATATCATCCAATTGTTGTTGTGGTGTCCGACCGTCAAAACTTAATTGGCTAACTTTTGCTTCTACTTGTTGCTTTAAAACTGCAACACGCACCATGAAGAACTCATCTAAGTTAGAACTAAAGATAGCCAAGAACTTCAGGCGTTCTAAAAGGGGTGTGCGCGAATCTAAAGCTTCATGCAATACTCTGCTATTGAATTCTAGCCAGCTTAACTCACGATTTAAGTAATATTGTGTATCGTTAAGATTAATTTGTTGATTGGTGGTCTTCTTAGATTTCGCCATGTTCACCTAAACACAGGCAAGCCTAGCCCATACAACTGAACTCAGTACCAACCCATCAGTATTTCAATTTGAGCAACTATGTGCAAATTTTTTACTTTAATGAGCGGATAAATAAATCATAAATCATATTTAAGTGAAATCAAGACTCAGCGAATCGCTTTTACAGGGGAGGTTGACTAACAACCTTTTGGAGTTGGTGTTTGAGATTTTGGAGCTAGTTGTCTAAGGGTTTTCCCTTAATTTCTCTATTGTAATAATACCAAAGCCAAGCTTTGTTACACTTGCTGTGATTTTTGTGAAAGCACTAAGATATTGGATTGCTAAATACTTAACAATCACATTTATTTTCAAGCAAATTATCAAAAAAATCTTTTTTTTAAAAGCTATGTTTTTAGTAATTATTTAATTAAGGGTTTTAACTGACAACTTGTACCAGTTTCAATAATTCCCAGCATTTCGCCCTCAAATAAATAGCTGGATCATAGCTTAAGTCTACTTAAGTAGACCCATTGCTTTTATTGAGTAATGTCAAGATGACTTTTGCTATCAGCCAAAAAATTTAATCCTTGGTTATTTATTGTTCCACAAAGAGGGCATGAAAAATTTTAACCCTTCTGCCATCTGCCCTCTGCCTTATCTTCAATTAAGCTTAACTACAAACACCGAGCAATGGGCTTCTTCTACTACTTGACCACTAACTGAACCCTGGACTATTCGGTTCATACCAGTCAATCCCCGACTACCAATCACAATTAAATCAGCTTTATAAATATTGGCAAGGCGGATGATTTCTTCTGCCGGATCACCGGTAACTAATTCTATTTCACTTGCCACAGGTAACTGTGCTTGGTAAGATTGCAGTTGTTTTTCGATCTGTAAATAAGAAAGAGCTGGAGAATCTGAGTGAGGCTTGTCGGCAGGCAATTCCATTTCTAAGTCAGGGGGAGGAAAAACATGACAAAGGACAACTTTGCTGTCTTTTGGTAATACTAAATCGTTTAAAGTTTCAATGACTCGCTCTGCAATGCCTGAAGAATCTAGAGCTACCAAAATAGTCTTTAGCACGGCTTGTATCTCCAAAAGTGCAAACCCCTGTAATTAAAATTGATGATTTTCAAGATTATACTAAGGTGAATGTAGGCTTAAAGTTTAAGTTTGACGCTACAATTTGGTTTTTGTCAAAAGTCTGGAGAAAATTTAATAATTGTTAGTGTTTATTTGTTGTTTGTTGTTTGTTAAGCCATCAACTACCAATAATATGATTTATTCTTCTTTTTGAACTCGCCGTCTTACGGAATCAGCATGAGAAGGTAAGCCTTCAGCTGCTGCTAGTGCATCAATTGCGCCTGCTACTTTCTCCAAGGCAGTTTGTGAGTACTGAATAATACTTGAGTGTTTAAGGAAAGTTTCAACTCCTAATGGCGAAGCATAGCGAGCTGCACCAGAGGTAGGTAAGGTATGGTTGGGTCCAGCAATATAATCTCCTACTGCTTCCGGTGTAGAGTGGCCTAAGAAAATAGCCCCAGCATGGCGAATGAATGGTAGGACTTTCTCCCAAGGATCTTCCACTTCTAGTTCTAGGTGTTCGGGAGCAAATTCATTTGAGAGTTCGGCTGCTGCCTGTAGAGATTCAACAATCACAATTAAGCCATAGTGGGCGAGTGCTTTTTCTGTAAGGGTGCGTCTAGGATGATCTACCAATTGTCTTTCTACAGCAACTTGTACGTTCTTAGCTAAAGCTGGATCTGTCGTCAATAAAATTGCCGCCGCCATTGGATCGTGTTCAGCTTGTGCGAGCATATCTGCTGCTACATGAACGGGATTTGCGGTTTCATCGGCAATAATCAGCACTTCGCTTGGTCCGGCTAAAGAATCAATACCAACTGTCCCATAGACCAGCTTTTTTGCTAGGGTTACATAAATGTTACCTGGACCGGTGATGACATCGACTTTAGGAATTGTTTTCGTACCGTAGGCTAAAGCAGCGATCGCTTGCGCTCCACCGACACGATAAATTTCTTGCAACCCCACTTCTTGGGCAGCTACCAATACGGCTGGGTAAATAGTTTTACTTGCTCCTGGTGGTGTCACCATAATAATACGGCGTACTCCTGCCACCTGAGCAGGAATTGCATTCATTAAGACCGTACTCGGGTATGCGGCACGACCACCAGGTACGTAGATTCCTGCTCGATCTACAGGAGTATAGCGTTTGCCAAGAACTACTTCATCATCATCAAAATGTATCCAGCTTTTCGGAACTCGTTGGCGGTGAAACACTTCGATTTGGCGACAAGCCAATCTAATTGCTTCCACCAGTTCTTTTGAGACCTGTTGATAGGCGGCATCTATTTCTGAACCTGTAACCCGTAGTTCTTCTGGCTTGAGAATTTGATGGTCAAATTCTGCTGTGTAATGTAATACAGCTTTATCACCTTGGCGCTTCACCGCTTGCAACACTTCCCGCACTGTTGCTTCTTTATGAAGCACCTGTTCGTCATTGGTGCGATCGCAGATCCTTTGTAATTCTGATCTGACGTCTGCCTGCTGAGTAATGATTCGCAGCATGGAGTAAGGACAATGCCAACTTTAAAATATTCCCGTTTGAGAATGAGTTTTGCTTCTTGCCCTCAGGGGGAAGGGTAGCTAACACCAACTCTCTTTTCTAGCTTAACCTGGATTTTTTTGATACTCTCAAGGTTTGTAGCATATGACTTTTTTACAAAGGCCACTAAATTGTGATCATTCTAGTCGGTTTCCGGCTAATTTAGTAGTACTCAAAAAAGTTTTAGTAGTTATTTTCAACGATCAGCAAGCTAATTATTACTTTTTTCATGTTTGTCATATTCCCAAATTAGGGAGATGGATTGTTTTCACATTTTAGTCGGCTTTTGATTGCACAGGTAGGCTCTAAGTATACTTTCTGCCTATCTTTCTAATTTAGTAGCTAACATTATTGTATGGATACAGATGATCGGATGTCTAAATATCGGTCTTTGAACTTTAGCTATTTACACTTTATTACCTCTATCAATAGATATCATTTGAAGATGGGTTAAATTTTAAGCGGTCACAACCACTTGGCAACAGGTGGTGAATGAGATAACTGATTTATCGAGTACCTAATTTTAACGTATTTCTAGTGGTGAAAACAAAATATAAAGAGGCTTTCATAAATACTGTCAAACAAAAACGAATTTTTCCTAAGGATGAGATAAATTGTCAACGAGGATTTTCAAATTGCCTGAGCCAAAAATCAATTGGGTAAATATACTTGTTCATTTTCCTACAAATTCTCAAGATATATCTGTCGCTGATATAACAGATATATTTTTCCGTCTTGAAAACAGCGATCAAGAATCAAATTAGGAGCAAATCCATAATCTCATCTGTGTGCATCGCCTTGCACTGTGTTCGTTCTTTCATCAAGAGTGTTGTGGGCGCTCACCCATGAGAGTCTAGCTGGAAAATGGGTGTAGAGGTGTAGTCAGAGTTAAATTTTCATGCCTGGTGGTGAAACTTGTTTAATAGGGACTACCCTCTGCCTTTCTTTGGTAAAAAAAACTATAAAAGCTTTATATACACCCAGACTAACAAAAAGCGGGGATGTAGCCAACTTCACCACATCCCCGCCTCAATTTATGACTAGGCTAGTTTATTCGTCGTCTTCGTCCTCGAAATCATCTTCATCGAAATCATCTTCGTCGTCTTCTGTCAGATCGTTGATTTCACCAGGAATCAAATCATCATCATCATCCAAAATCGACTTTGGTCTGCTGCCATAAGTCATTTCTCCTACTCCTAGAGTTGGAGAATCCAAGTTGTAGGTACGGGCTGTGCGATCGTCCAGCACCATATCTAATGGGTCTTCAACTTCATCTAAGACACTACTGCTGAAGGAATCGGTGTAGTCTTCGACTATACCAGGTTCTTCGTAGGTATTAAAGCCTGTGCCAGCAGGAATTAATCGTCCGATAATCACGTTTTCTTTCAAGCCACGTAACCAGTCAGATTTACCTTCTATTGCTGCTTCGGTTAATACCCGAGTAGTTTCTTGGAAGGAGGCGGCAGAGATGAAGCTATCAGTATTCAAAGATGCTTTGGTAATACCCAACAATACGGGAGTGTATTGCGCCCTTGCGCCGCCGGTAATTGCCATAGCTTCGTTTACCTGTTCGATTTGACGCAGTTCTACCAATTCACCAGGTAGCATAGTGGTATCACCGCCATCATCAACCCGCACTTTAGAAGTCATCTGGCGAACAATCACTTCAATGTGTTTATCAGCAATATCAATTCCTTGAGACTGATAGACCATTTGTACTTCGTTTACCAGGAAGGTTTGTACCTTCTGTAAGGCATGACTAGCACAGGCATAGACTCCATCTTCAGAACCAAGGTTAAAGAAGACTTCCAATATCTCGTGGGGGTTGGCTGGACCATCTGTGAGTGGCTGTCCAGCACTGACTGTTTGCCCATCCGTAACTACTAAGTTCTGTCCAGGGCCAATGGTATAGTCTGTAACTACACCGTTAGGTTCGATCACTTTTACGGCGATCGCTTCATCCCCATCACCATAGATGACCTTAACTTCTCCCGCTCTCTTAGCTAATATACATGCTTCTTTCGGCTTACGGGCTTCGAGAAGTTCTTCAATTCTGGGCAAACCTTGGATGATGTCTCCTGTCTTGGCACGTTCAAATACTAGCAACACCAAGTTATCACCGCGCTGTACCAAATCACCGTCTTCTACTTGTAAGATAGCACCACCACTGACGCGGTAGGGACGACCAACACGGATGGTAACAGAGTAGTTTTGAGTAGCCAGTGCTGATTCATTAGCCGCAGTTTCTCCTGCACTTTCTGCTTTTTTCACTGCTACAACTTGCCCAGATTCTTGAGCAAAGACTCCTGGAGCAATTTCTGTACCCTCTACCACCAAGTCACCCGGTTTTACTTTGGGTTGGACAGCGCAATTCATTTTGATCATGTCGTGTTGTTGACGCAACACCAAGCAACGACGAACAGCTTCTGTACCTTTTTTGACGCCCCGGACGATACCACCTTCTTTACATAAGATTTGGGTACGTGCTACTACTGCACCAGGAGCAATAGTTTGTCCGTCTTCAACCTCAAGGGTTGTATTCGTACTACCTTGAGTAGCATCAGCGGTGATATCTCGACGAATCGTTAAAGATTCCAAAATCACCAGTTGCAAACGTTGAATTTCTGGATCATTGGCATCAGGTACCAATTCAATATCTGCTGCCAAGGGGGAGGCTGTGTGGTCTTGCTCGTCTTCTTGCTCAATTTCCAATACTAGTTGGGTTCGCAGCAGTTCGACGCCTTCAACACATTTAACACGTTCAGAATCTTTGTAGGGCAGCCGTTGTACAGCTCGCAATTGAATGGAGCGGGCTGTTTGCTGGCTCACGGATGTAGTAGAAGGCACATCAGGATAGTTGGGTACAGCATACTCAACTACCAAACGACTTAACAAGGCAGGACCTTCTGGTGTTTCCACGTACTGAATGTAGCGCAGTTCATTAAAGGTTTGTCCCAGCAGTTCTTCACCAGGTTGGACAAAGGTGTTATCTTTACTCATTACTGCTTCTGGGTCATCCACCATTAGCAGGTCTCCTGGTTTAATCACCACTTCTCGCAGAATGTCATTTTTCTGGGTGACTTCGATGACGCCACTGTTTTGGCAGAAGATATCTTTGACTACCTCAGTACCAGCTTCAACGTACTGACCGTCTTCCACTAACAGCAAGGAGATATCTTTATTAACTTCGTGTGTTTCTTCGGGAATCCACAGTAAAGTTCCGCCCTGCACCACTTCGTAGCCTTGCTTGGCTTTACCTTTTTTCTGGACTTCTACACCAGCGTATTTGAGCATTCCACCGGTAGTGGTACGATAGCGGTCGTCAATCAGTTCGGCGACTACCTGACCGTTTTGGACTTTTGTACCAGGGGTTGCCCTCAAGTTGAAGACTTGATTGTTACCAGTGCTAACTAAGTAGTTATTTTTACCTTGAGAGCTTTGGACAGTGACTGTGGCTTGGTCTAAAACTACAGAAGCTGTAATAATTTCAATTTCCCGTGTAGATTTGCCAGGGGTTGCTTCGGGCAAACGTACCACACCACCATGCTGGGTAGTAAGTTTGGTTTCTGCCAGGACGCCATTAGTAGCGACGGTATCGTTTTCTTTGACTACCAATTCCGCACCAGGTGGTAAGTTATAAACTTCCCCTGACAAAATCCAGATCAAACCACCTCGTGCTGCTGTGGTGGTGGTGTTACCTTGACGGTCAGTTTTTTGTTCGGCGACAACATCGGCAAATTTAACTTCCCCAGCTAAGTCAGACGCTACGTCTTTGACGGCTTTTTCTGTATTAGCGCGGGTTGTACGTCCGCCAAGGGCGACTTCTGCGATTAATTGACCTTGCTTGACTTGTTGTCCATCTACAACGTACAGGGTTGAACCTTGGGTAACAGCAATTTCCCTGCTTGTTGAGTTACCAGCATCTAAAGTTAATGTGCCGTTGGTTTCTACATACAAAGCATCTTCACCGTGACGCGTACGATAGGGTCTTGTGCGTAAGCGGCGAGGGAAACGGACTGTACCATCAATTACAGCGCGTTCTTGTTTAGCTACTTCCCCAGTGAATACACCACCTGTGTGGAAAGTACGCATCGTCAGCTGCGTACCTGGTTCACCGATACTTTGGGCAGCAATAATACCTACAGCTTCACCCAAATCTACCATTTTGGCGTGGGCTAAACTCCAACCGTAGCAATGTTGGCAAACTGATCGCGCTGCTTCACAAGTCAAGGGCGATCGCACTACTACTTCAGTTACACCTGATTTTTCGATGATTTTTGCCAAGTCGTCAGAAATCGGTGTATTTCGGGGTGCAATAACTTCGCCTGTGGTGGGATGTACCACATCTTCCGCCACAACTCGTCCCATGAGGCGGGTTTCTAGCCTAATCAAGGTCTTACCACCTTCGGTCATGGCCCGGATGGGAATTCCTCTGGTAGTACCACAGTCAAATTCCCGGATAATCACATCCTGAGAAACATCCACCAGACGACGGGTGAGATAACCGGAGTCTGCTGTGCGGAGGGCTGTATCTACTAAGCCTTTGCGCGCACCGTAAGAGGAAATAATGTATTCGGTAACGGTGAGTCCTTCCCGGAAGTTGGTTTTGATCGGTAAGTCGATAATTTCCCCTTGGGGATCTGCCATCAGTCCCCGCATCCCGACCAATTGCCGTACTTGGGAAATGTTACCCCTAGCCCCGGAAAATGCCATCATATACACGGAGTTGAGGGGATTTGTCTTTTTGAAGTGGCTAACAACTTCGTCTTTGAGAGCTTCAGAAGTTCCATTCCAGGTATCAATTACTTTTTGGAAGCGCTCTACTTCCGTAATTTCCCCACGTTGGTAGCGTTCTTCAGTAGCGCGAATTTCTGCTTCTGCGGCTTCCAGGAGCGATCGCTTGGAAGGAGGAACCATCAAATCTTCTACGCTGATGGAAACACCAGCTTTGGTGGCGTAGCGGAAACCCAAATCTTTTAATTTGTCCGCCATCACAGCCGTCCGCGCTGTACCATAGTGCGTAAACGCCCAAGAAATCAAATTACGCAGTTGACCTTTGTCAACAACGCGATTGCGGAAAATCATTTTGTCGTTAGTCATTTTGTCAATAGTTGTTAGTGGTTAGTAGTTGATGGTGAGGCAGCGCGCAGAACAGGGGGTTCCCCCCATGAGCAACTGCCGAACCCGAAGGGTTGGTCGTTAGTCGGTTGTTACAAAGAACAAGCAAACTAACAACAAACAACAGTTCCTAACTTGCTAGCGCTTCCTGAATTGCTTTATTGTAAATTACACGACCAGGAGTTGTGTATATATACTGAGAAATTAGATTTCCCTGAGCGTCTTCTCTGACTCGACGGTATTTATACAACTTAGTCACACTACCATCATCATTTTTAACCACTTCTCGTGGCTCATGATCCGCTTGGTCTGACTCAACTTCGCCGTCGTAGCGGACATAGATATAGGCGTGCAGGTCTACCTGTTCCTGCTCAAAAGCCATAATTACGTCGTCTAAAGAAGCAAAATAGCGTCCTGCACCCTTGGTAGCGTGGGGATTTTCTGCGGTTAAGTAATACGAACCTAACACCATGTCTTGGCTAGGTGTAATGATGGGCTTACCTGTGGCAGGAGACAAAATGTTGTTAGAAGCCAGCATCAATAACCGTGCTTCCGCTTGTGATTCCAGAGATAACGGCACATGTACCGCCATTTGGTCACCGTCAAAGTCAGCGTTAAAAGCTGGACACACCAATGGGTGTAGCTGGATTGCTCTTCCTTCTACCAAAATTGGCTCAAAAGCCTGAATACCCAAGCGGTGCAGAGTAGGAGCGCGGTTGAGTAAAACTGGGTGTCCTTCAATCACTTCTTCCAAGACATCCCAAACACTGGGATCAGACCGGGAGATCAGCTTTTTCGCAGCTTTAATGTTGTTTACCATGCCACTACGAATGAGGCGGTGAATCACAAACGGCTGGAATAGCTCAATTGCCATTTCCCTTGGCAAACCACATTGGTGGATATTTAACTTTGGCCCCACCACAATTACAGAACGCCCAGAGTAGTCAACCCGTTTACCCAATAAATTTTGCCGGAAGCGCCCTTGTTTTCCTTCAATAATGTCTGATAAAGATTTTAAGGGTCTATTGTTTGCTCCAACTACAGTCCGTCCGCGTCGACCATTATCAATTAATGCGTCTACCGCTTCTTGTAGCATCCGCTTCTCGTTGCGAACGATAATCTCCGGAGCCAAAATTTCCTGCAAACGTGCCAGACGGTTATTGCGGTTAATTACTCGCCGATACAAATCGTTCAAGTCGCTGGTTGCAAACCGTCCACCATCAAGCTGCACCATCGGGCGCAAATCTGGTGGGATGACAGGAATTACTGTCATTACCATCCATTCTGGTTTGGAGCCAGTGGCGATAAAGTTGTCGATTACCCGCAGGCGTTTAATGAGCTTCGCTCGTTTTTGACCTTTGGCGGTGGTAATTTCTTCGCGCAGAGTTTCAGCTTCTTGTTCGAGGTTAATATCAGCAAGTAGTCGCAGTAATGCCTCTGCACCAATACCTACCTCTACACCTTGTAAAGTTGAATCTTCGCTGTAAATCTGATCTTCTATTTCTAGCCACTGATCCTCACTGAGTAATTGTTTATAGCTGAGGGTTTCAGCATTACCAGGGCTAAGAACAACATAGGAATTGAAATAAACAATTTGCTCTACATCCCGCAGTGGCATATCCAACAGGATGGAGATATAACTAGGAATACCTTTGAGATACCAAACGTGAGCTACAGGCGCAGCGAGTTTAATGTAACCCATGCGGTGGCGGCGTACTCTTGATTCGGTAACTTCCACACCACAACGTTCGCAAACAATCCCCCGATGGCGTACTCTCTTATATTTACCGCAATGACATTCCCAATCTTTTGCCGGACCGAAGATCCGCTCGCAGAACAAACCATCCATTTCTGGTTTGAGAGTCCGATAGTTGATCGTCTCCGGCTTAGTAACTTCACCAACGACCTGGCCATTGGGTAGTGTTCTTTCACCCCACTGACGAATACGTTCGGGCGATGCCAAGCCGATTTTAACGTAGTCAAACTGATTAGTTTGGGTGTTTCTCATCTGTTTAATGCTGCGTTTAAGTTATGACTTTACAAACAACACGGGCATAATTAGCCGTGCTAGTGGGAGGAGTATTTAGTTTTTAGTTGATGGTTGTTTGTTGTTGGTTGGTTGGAAAATCCAAACAACCACCAACTATCAACAAACAACCAGTATTTATTCTTCCTCTTCCATCGACTCGCGGCTTAAGGATTCGTAGGTTGGACGTGGAGGTGTACGACGGGCACTATTGTCTGCCATTAAATCAACTTCTACGTCTACGGTACTGCCATCTGTTTGGGTTTCCACCTTGTGGACGGCAATATCCAATCCTAGAGATTGCAATTCTCGCATTAGGACTTTGAAAGATTCTGGTGTTCCCGGTCGAGGAATGGCTTTGCCTTTGACGATCGCATTTAGTGCTTCATTGCGTCCTTGCATATCGTCAGATTTGACTGTCAGCAATTCCTGCAATGTGTAAGCTGCACCAAAGGCTTCCAATGCCCACACTTCCATTTCTCCAAACCGCTGACCACCTTGCTGGGCCTTACCACCCAAAGGCTGCTGGGTAACTAAGGAGTATGGACCAGTAGAACGAGCATGGATTTTATCGTCTACTAGGTGTACCAGTTTCAGCATGTAAGCCACACCTACTGTTACTGGTCGGTCGAAGGGTTCACCAGTGCGGCCGTCATATACCATAATTTTGCCTGGGTCATCTGGGTTAAATACCCAGTTTTTGCCAGTTTCATCCCGTGCTTCTTGTAATTTGCCATGCACAATGGTGCGGGATGCTTCTTCACCGTACATTTCGTCAAAGGGCGTAATCTTAAACCGCACTCCCATGACGTGACCAGCCCAACCCAAAAGACACTCAAATACCTGTCCAACGTTCATTCGGCTAGGTACACCCAAGGGGTTGAGGACAATATCTACTGGTGAACCATCAGGCAAATAGGGCATGTCTTCTATTGGAAGTATCTTGGAAATAATCCCTTTGTTGCCGTGACGTCCTGCCATTTTGTCGCCGACTTGGATTTTCCGCTTCTGGGCTACATACACCCGCACCACCATGTTGGCTCCCGGCGGTAGTTCATCGCCTTGTTCGCGGGTGAAGATCCGCACGTCTACGACGCGTCCTTTTTCACCATTGGGTACGCGTAGGGAATTGTCTCGCACATCCCGCGCTTTTTCACCAAAGATTGCCCGCAGTAGTTTTTCTTCTGGTGGTTGGTCTGATTCACCTTTGGGAGTGACTTTACCGACGAGAATATCTCCAGCTTCTACCCACGCACCGATGCGGATGATTCCCTGTTCATCTAAATTTCGTAGGGCATCTTCACCGACGTTGGGAATTTCTCTGGTGATTTCTTCGGGCCCCAGTTTTGTCTGTCTAGCCTCAATTTCATATTTTTCAATGTGAATTGAGGTATAAACATCATCCTGTACTAATCTTTCGGAAATCAAAATTGCGTCTTCGTAGTTATAGCCTTCCCAAGGCATATAGGCGACGATGATGTTTTGTCCTAGTGCCAATTCTCCACCTTCGGTAGAGGAACCGTCTGCTAGCACCTGACCAGCAACAACCCGTTCACCGACGCGGACGAGGGGTTTTTGGTTCAGACATGTGTCTTGGTTGGAGCGCTGGTACTTGGACAAGATGTACTCGATTTCAGCAGGGGGTTTGGCGTTTTCCTCACCTGGACGTACCCGTGGACGTACCCGGATCTTGGTCGCATCGACGTAGGTGACATCACCGTCGGTACGCGAGACAATTACCATCCCGGAGTCTCTGGCTCCCTGTGCTTCTAAGCCTGTCCCTACCAATGGACGCTCTGGCTTGAGCAGGGGTACTGCTTGACGTTGCATGTTTGACCCCATGAGAGCGCGGTTAGCGTCGTCATGCTCCAAGAAGGGAATCATGCTCGTAGCTACCGACACAATTTGTACGGGGGAGACTGCTATATAGTCTACTTGTTCTGGAGTTGTAGTGGAGAATTCCTGACGATAGCGTACAGGTACTTCTGGCCCTATCAGATGACCATTTTCATCTATGGGAGCATCTCCAGCCGCTACCCGGAAATCGTCTTCTTCGTCGGCAGTCATGTAAACTGGTGGCAAATCATATCTGACGCGCCCATTTTCCACTGGTCGGAAGGGCGTTTCTAGGAAGCCGTATTGGTTCACCCGGGCATGGGTTGCCAAGGAACCAATCAAACCAGCGTTGGGACCTTCTGGTGTTTCAATGGGACAAATACGTCCGTAGTGGGAGGGGTGAATATCACGGACGGCAAAACCAGCACGCTCGCGAGTCAAACCACCGGGTCCCAGGGCAGAAAGACGACGTTTGTGTGTCAATTCTGCTAAGGGGTTGGTTTGATCCATGAACTGCGACAACTGGCTGGAGCCAAAGAATTCTTTAATTGCTGCTACCAAAGGCTTGGGGTTAACTAAGGAAGCTGGAGTGAGAACTTCAGCATCGGATACAGTCATCCTCTCCCGAATAATCCGCTCCAAACGGTTTAAACCAACCCGGACTTGGTTTTGTAGTAATTCACCGACGCTTCTAACTCGCCGATTTCCGAGGTGATCAATGTCGTCTATGCTACCAATGTCGTATTCCAGGTTAATGAGGTAATCGACCGCCGCCAAGATATCTTGGGGGGTGAGTACCCGCATGGTTTCTGGTACTTGCAGACGCAGTTTTTTGTTGAGTTTGTAGCGTCCTACACGCCCTAAGTCATAGCGCTTGGGATCAAAAAAGCGAGAGTCGAGGAGTTGCTGTCCACCTAAGACGGTAGGTGGCTCACCCGGACGCAGTTTGCGATATAGTTCCATCAGGGCTTCTTCTTCAGAAAATTGCCCTTCTTTTTCGATGGTTTTCTGAAAATATTCGGGGTGACGCAGAGCATCAAAGATTTCGTTATCTGACAATCCCAAGGCTTTTAATAGTACTTGGGCCGACAATTTGCGGGTTTTGTCAATGCGTACCCACACTAAGTCGTTACGGTCTGTTTCAAATTTCAGCCAAGCTCCCCGGTTAGGAATTAAACTAGCTGAATAAGTACGCCTGCCGTTTTTATCGATTTCTGATTTGTAGTAAACTCCTGGCGATCGCACGATCTGGTTGACAATCACTCGCTCAGCACCGTTAATAATAAACGTGCCGCGCTCTGTCATCAGAGGCAAATCTCCAATAAATACTTCTTGCTCCTTAATTTCTCCTGTTTCTTTGTTAATCAAACGTGTGGGTACGTACATTTGCACAGCGTAAGTGCTATCCCGCCGCTTGGCTTCGTCAACGTCGTACTTTGGTTCCTTCAGTTTGTAATTCTGACCTAAAAAGTGCAGCTCAAGTTTGCCGGTGTAGTCAGTAATCGGACTAAAGGAGTTAAGTTCTTCTATGAGCCCTTCCTCTAAAAACCAGCGAAAACTAGAACGCTGGATTTCAATCAAGTCGGGCAACAAAAAGGCGGGTTCCATTATTGTGTCGTTAGTCATGCCTCTACCTTTGTCAACCTGGTTAAACTTTTTGGTGTGTGGGAACTTCTCCTTACACCACCTGCAAAGTGCAGGTGTAGGCAAACGGAGCAATTAAACCTGGAAAGAGCAATTTTGGCAATAGGGAATTTGCTCCTTTTGCTGGATTTCTAAAAACAGAAGATGGTTCAGCTTTGCCCGAATGTATTTTGCTCTTTTCACTTCCCCTCCAAAAACCGCGCTATTGATCATACGCAGTTCTTTTGACTGTTGCCTTTGTAAACTGTCGGTTTTTTCAACCCAGAGCGATGATATCCTAGTACTGAGCAAATAATTTTCTCAGCCTAGCGCTTGTCTGTATAGCTTGAGGTTGGCGGATAATTCTCACAGAAAATTTCGTTTATAAATTTCTATAACTTTAATGCTTGAGCCAAAACCTAGCTCTACCTAAACAGGAAATTAGGTGGTTATGGGCTTTTGCTTCATCTATGGAGCTTAGGAGGATGGTCGAGTGATATAGTAGTAGTACAACAAAAGCCGAAAAATTTATAATTTGCCTCCTTAAACATTATGGCGCAACTAAATATTTTTTGGAGGGTACAATAATATCATAATTTTTGTCCCCTATAATTTTCTTTTCCAGAAGATAGTTCCAGAAAATACACATAATTACGTTTTATATATTCGCTTATAGTGTCAAATTGAATAGATTACAGGCATTTTTGGTAGTCATAGCTGCGATCGCTTCAGTTGTTTCTCCTCGGAGGCGGGCTATTTGTTCAGCCACGTAGCGAACATAGGCGGGCTCATTACGCTTTTCACCCCGCTTTGGAACTGGTGCGAGAAAAGGACAGTCTGTTTCAATTAACAGGCGATCGCTTCTCACCATTGCAGCAGATGCTTGAATCTGTTTAGCATTTTTAAAGGTAACAGTCCCGCTAAAGCTGATGTAAAAGCCTAGGTCTAGAAACCATTGAGTTTCCTCTGGCGTTCCGCCCCAGCAGTGCATTACACCTCGTACACTCTCGCCTTTGAGATTTTTCCACTTTTGCAGTACGTCCCTGACTTCTGCCGTAGCGTTACGGCAGTGGATAATCACTGGTAGGTTGAGTTCAGTAGCTATCCTTAACTGCGCTTCAAATACCATGCATTGCTGTTCATAATTATCAGCTTTATAAAAATCTAGCCCTGTTTCCCCGATAGCTACTACTCTAGGGCCAGACTGAGCTAAATATTTAATCTCATCTGGTGTTTGCTGATTCCATTTGTCTGCATCTAAAGGATGCAACCCCACAGCAATGCTAATTTCGGGAAACTGATGAGCTAGAGCAGCAATGCTAGAAAATTCCGTTGGCTCGACACAGGAGTGTATTAAACGCACTACACCTGCTTGTTGCCATCGTGATCGCACTTTTTCTATATCTGCCTGGAAAACGTCAAAGTTTATATGAACGTGGGTATCGATTAGCTGCATTGTTTATTTATTTAGTCAAGAGTCCGTAGTCAAGAGTCCATAGTCAAAAGTTGAGTGACAATTGACTACTGACAATTGACAATTGACTATTATTATGCAGTGGCCGCTGGCTGTGTGTAAGCTTTTAACCTTTGAGCTAGTCTAGATTTTTTTCTCGCCCCATTGTTGGGATGAAGGACGCCTCGCTTCACAGCTTTATCAATTTTGCTATAGGCTTCCGACATCCGAGCTTGGACTTCTTGCTGTAATTCAGGGGTTGGGTTTGCTGCATAGGTTTCTACCGCAGCAAAGTATTTTTTCATCAGCGTCTTCACAGCTGATTTATAAGCTTTATTGCGTAAACGATTGCGCTCTGCGATTTTGGCGCGCTTGAGAGCAGACTTTGTATTCGCCACAGTCAGTTCCAGAAAGATTATAAATATGTACACACACTACTAGACTTACTAATATAGCATCCAAAACGCCAATGTTATGATTTCTGAGAAAAAGTCAGGTTTTGGTATTGGAGTCTACATTAGTTGATGGTTGTTAGTGGTTAGTGGTCAAAAGTCATTTGTCAAAAGTCATTCACTCCCCACACTCCTCATACTCTCCCTTGTTACCCCACATTTGCTTTTCCCCGATTCCCGATCTCTGCTCACCTACTCCAGATTTTTGGCGCTTTTGGTGCTTTTGAAGCTAAACCCGTCTTCATAATTTTTCATCATCAAGAGCGATCGTTCTCTGCTAACAGTAGTCACACAATCCCATACTGTGAATTAAGTCTCAGGATTCTTTAGTAATTTTTGTGGAACATACTGTTCCTGAGGTCTAACTCTTTTAACATTTATCAGTAGAGCAAAATTTTCTACAATAACATGGCTTTAAAAATTATCGAAAATTTCGATAGCAGTTTCACTCTTGAACCACAAGCGAAAGAGAATCTATTTAAATTATTAACTAGTGAAGCATTTTTGAATCAAATTTGCCAAAACTTGGAGTGTGAACAAGTAGAATTTACAGAATTGCTTTTTCAGCCAGTTCCTTACAGTATAGCTACTCCCAAAGGAATGCCAGCTGAATTTGAAAAATACCATGAATCGGAGGAGTACGTCATTATCAACGTTCCGCCTAACTTCATGTTCACAGCCAAGATTTTTAAACCTAGTCGGCTTTGTGCTGTTTATAAGAAATTAGGGATTGGGGATTAGGGAAAAAGGGGAAATACCAACTACTAACTACTAACGTACAGACGCGATGTTCTTGGCGTCTCTACTGACTAACCACTAACCACCAACCACTAACTCAATTTTATGACTACAGACACAAATATTCCTGCTTTAGCGAATTTAGAATACATTCCTTACATTGACGATAACGGACAATTACCTGAATATTTACAAGGAAAAATCGGAGTTTATGCAATTTTTGACCAACAAAAAACGCTGCAATTTGTGGGGTATTCTCGTGATGTTTATCTCAGCCTTAAGCAACACATTGTGCGTCAGCCACAACAATGTTACTGGGTAAAAGTCCAAACGATTGAACGTCCCAGCCGTGCGGTATTAGAAAATATTGAAAAGGCTTGGATAGAAGAAAATGGTTGTGTGCCTGTGGGTAACAGCAATGAAAAGGGAAAATGGACACAGCCAATAGATGCGAAAGCAGTAATGACCGCTGAAGAACAAGCAAATTACGAAAACCCTGTTAATGATGAAATAGCTAAAATGAAAATTCTTAAAAATGTAGCGCGGCGAGTCGAGGCGGAAATTTTAAAGGTATTAGAGGTACGTGGCTTGCAAATGCAAATTCGATTTAATCCCAAGTTGAAGGAAGAAGGATTGTTGGATTTGAAATAAATCTACTTCTATCAAAGATTAAAAAGAGGAGCTAGGTCAAGAAGAAATCCGGGTAGTACAGTTTCTCCTGATAAAGTAGTCGGAGTTTGTTCAGAAAAGTAAAGGGTTTCTACATCCTGATTTGGGCGGTAAATTTCCACTAGGGGAGTTTGGTGATCAATTAACCAACCTAAGCGAAGTCCATTGTTTAGGTAATCGTGCATTTTGCTTTGCAATTTTGGCAAGTTATCTGTTTGGGAACGTAGTTCGATCGCAAAGTCTGGACAAAGAGGGGGAAAGCCTCGTCTGTCTTCAATAGACAAAGCTTCCCATCTTTCCCGACGTACCCAAGAAACATCAGAGGAACGCTTTGCACCATTAGGCAATTTAAAGATGGTGGAGGAGTCAAAAACATAACCTAGCTTTGTCTGGCGGTTCCACAAACTTACTTGTAAGTTCAGTTCGGAATTTCTAATCCCACTTTCTCCACCAGTTGGTGGCATAATGATTAATTCTCCTTCAGCTGTTAGCTCCATGCGCCATTCTTCATTCGCCATACACAGATGATAAAATTGCTCATCTGTGAGAGCCACACTAGGAGGAACATTTAGGGTGATAGTTTCCATACACTAAAACCAAAGTGTCCTTGGCTGTACTTTGTCCAAAGAGCGTCAATAGTGCGTAAATCTTGACAAGGAAACTCTTTAATATGTTCTTTTTTCAGCCAGCCTTTCTTTTCTTGATCGCTAACCTTGAGGATCAAATTGCCAGACAACTTGAGAAAATTTACACATCGCGCTAGTCTTCTTTAATTGTGACTGCACACTGTCAACTCAGGCGATGACAAATCAATCTTCCCCGCAAATCCCTTCTTGCACTTGGAGTCGTCCCATTGGTTTAGGTTGGGACAAGCCTTATACTGTTCGCTATGCTAGCAACATTGATGATGGGCCTTGGCACGGAATGCCCTTAGGTGGTTTTGGTGCAGGTTGTATTGGTCGTTCTTCGCGGGGAGATTTTAATCTGTGGCATATTGATGGTGGCGAACACGTCTTTAAAAATATCCCTGGTTGTCAATTTAGTGTATTTGAACGTACTGGAGCAGGAACTCAGGCATATGCTTTATGTACACAACCACCTGAAGATGGGAGTTTAGCTGCTTGGCAGTGGTACCCAACAATTAAAAATGAAGAAGGTATCACTGGAACTTATCATGCCCTTTATCCGCGCAGTTGGTTTGTTTATGAACAGGTGTATAAAACCCAGTTAACCTGTGAACAATTTTCTCCGATCTGGGCAAATAATTACCAAGAAACTAGCTACCCTGTGGCAATTTTTGTGTGGAAAGCACACAATCCCACCAACGCATCTATTGCTTTGAGCATAATGCTCACTTGGGAAAATATGGTAGGTTGGTTTACTAATGCCTTGAAATCCCCAGAGGTAAAAATGCGGGATGATGGTAGTCCGGTTTATGAGTACCAGCCACCCTTAGGCGAAAGTAAAGATAATTTTAATCAACTAGTTGAAAATAGTGAACATATTGGTTGTGTTCTGGGTCGGGTTGGCGTGGATCAACCTATCCAAGAGGGAGAAGGACAGTGGTGCATTGCTACTCGCAAACATCCCAAACTAGAAATTTTTTATCATAGCCGTTGGCAGCCTAGAGGCACGGGCGAGGATGTGTGGCAAAGTTTTGCTCAAGATGGCTCCTTACCAAACTATCTAGATCATACCTCAGCAGTTGAGGGTGAACAAATTGCAGCTGCGCTTGCTGTGCGTTTTACTCTACAGCCAGGGGAAACACTAGAGATCCCTTTTGTTTTAACTTGGGATTTCCCGGTGACAGAATTTGCGGCCGGCATCAATTACTACCGCAGATATACAGACTTTTTTGGTAATGATGGCAAGAATGCGTGGGCGATCGCATTAATAGCACTAAAACAATACCAGGCTTGGCAAGCACAAATTCAAGCATGGCAGAAACCCATTCTTGAGCGTGCAGATTTACCAGACTGGTTTAAGATGGCCTTATTTAATGAGCTTTACGACCTTTCTGCTGGTGGTACTCTCTGGAGTGCAGCAACTGAGCGTGATCCCATTGGTCAGTTTGCAGTGTTGGAGTGCCTAGACTACCGTTGGTATGAAAGTTTGGATGTCCGGCTTTATGGCTCTTTTGCTCTATTGATGCTGTTTCCAGAATTAGAGAAGGCGGTCATGCGTGCGTTTGCCCGCGCAATTCCAGTGAGCGATCAAACTACTCGTGTAATTGGCTACTACTACACAGTCGGTGCGGAAAGTCCCTTTGCTATCCGAAAGGTTGCAGGAGCAACACCTCATGATTTAGGCGCACCTAATGAACATGTTTGGGAGAAGACGAATTATACCAGCTACCAAGATTGTAATTTGTGGAAGGATTTAGGTTGTGATTTCGTTTTGCAGGTATACCGCGATTTTCTTTTCACTGGTGCTGATGATATTACATTTCTAGCAGAATGCTGGAATGCCATTGTAGAAACCCTCGACTATCTAAAAACTTTTGACATAGATAACGATGGGATTCCGGAAAATTCTGGTGCGCCTGATCAAACTTTTGATGATTGGCGACTACAGGGAGTGAGTGCTTATTGTGGTGGATTGTGGTTAGCAGCATTAGAAGCTGCGATCGCAATTTGTGATGTTTTGATAACAAACCGCAGAGATACAGATAACGCCGAAAATTTTCTTGGCGATCTTGGCGACTTGGCGGTTCAAAAATCTATCTACGAAACTTGGTTACAACAATCTCGCCCCATTTATGAAGCAAAACTCTGGAATGGTCAATATTATCGACTAGATAGCGAAAGTGGTTCGGATGTGGTGATGGCAGACCAATTGTGTGGTCAGTTCTATGCCCGTTTGTTGGGATTACCTGATATTGTAAAGCGCGATCGCGCTTTGTCGGCATTGAAAACCGTTTACAACGCTTGTTTCCTGAAGTTTCATCATGGTCAGTTTGGTGCTGCTAATGGTCTGCGTCCTGATGGTTCACCAGAAAACCCCCAAGCTACCCATCCTTTAGAAGTATGGACGGGGATCAATTTTGGTTTAGCGGCTTTCATGGTGCAGATGGGTATGAAAGACGAAGCAATGAAATTGACAGAAACTGTAGTTAGGCAAATTTACGAAAATGGATTGCAATTCCGCACACCAGAAGCAATTACTGCTGTCGGTACTTTCCGCGCTAGTACTTATCTGCGGGCAATGGCAATTTGGGCAATTTATTTGATGATTGGTTAGTTGTTGCTGGTTGATTGTTAGTGGTTAGTGGTTGGTTTGTCTTCCTTGTCTCCCTCGTCTTTCTTGTCCTTCTTCCAGTTCGCGATCCCAATCCCTGATCCCCATCTTTTTTGATCATGAAGACAAAAAATCCGGTTTTGATTGTAATTGCTTGTAATTGACTAATATGAATTCTCCAAAAAAATGCAACTAACTTATGGATGCATGGTTACTTGCTAAGACCACTATGTATTGCATTCTCCTGGAGCAATGGTAATATAATGGTTTTTTGGTCTGTTGTGACAGATACAAGACATGAAGCCCTATAAACAAATGACAGGGCTGGAGCCATTAATGCCAACAATTCAGTTTGATGTTTTTAAGCACAACCTCATCCTTTTAAGGAATGATTTGCCAGAGTTGTAATACTGTATACAAGTGCTTAAAAGCACAAATAAAGGAGACACAAGATGGAAAATATGGATTAAAAGCTTAGTAAAACTTTGGTAAATCGCCAAAAAAATCTTGACTAAAGTTATCAAAATTCTATAAAAATGCATTAAAGAGGTGGTTAACAGCCTAGTGAAAAACTAAATAAAGTTTAGTGATTGACCTGTTATTAGACAAACTTTCTTTCTCAAAAAACTACTCAAAAAAACTGAAAAAAGTAATTAAGAACACAAAAAATCGGGCTTTGCAAAAGCTCAAGCTTCCTTTATGAAATCAAATCCACTAACATTGGCTGCCTCAGCAGGTATTTTATCAGCTTACTCAGGCATTAGAGATTAAGACATGAACTCGTATTCGTCGTTAGGGGTTAACAGAGAGCCTGTTTATACAAAAAATCAGAAATTTTCAATCCCAAAACAGACTATCCTTAAGCTTTTGAGGATAGCCGCAGAAGACACAACCCTCGCATCCGACTTTCATCAAATTTGGGTTTTGCGTGAATTTCAGTTAGGGGATGAGTTGGCGGAGTTAGCGATCGCAGGAGAAACAGAAAATCAAAATAATCTTCTTTTTTTAGTTTGCCAAGGTCGAGTGCGGCTGCTGGGATTTGATCCAAAATTGAAACGGGAGGTATCTACTCAGTTGCTAATAGCAGAGCAAACCTTTGGAGTAGACCATTTATTCCACAATCAGCCTTTTAGGTATCGAGCAGTCGCAGCTAGTGCTGGTTTAGTTGCATCAATACATGTAGATGACCTGAAACAGTGGTTAAAACGACTACCTAATTTGCAACGCTATTTGCAAAAGATAACCTGTGAGCGACAAACTTTGATTTTTTTCAAAACCGCCACAGAATTACGTTCACATACCAGCCATTCTTTACGCCAGCTTTTACCTTACTTGGAACAAGCTAGCGTCAGTGCTGGTTCTACCCTGGCAGAAGCGACCCCTCCATCAAAAGGACGCTTTTGGCTGCGGAGTGGAAAAATTTTGAGTGCCACGCTAGAAAATCAGCCACCACAAGTAGGAGAAAGCTGGGGATACCCCGATGCTACAATCCCAGATTGGGTTGCCAAAACGGATCTACTAGTATACCACCTACCTCAACAATATGAAGAATTAGCTAGCACAATTGCACCGGAAATTTTTCTCCACAAGCAACAGAAAGAAGACACGGGGACGCAGGGAGAAGGGGGATACGGGGAGAAGGAGGAGAAGGAGGAAAAGGGGGACAAGGAAGACAAGGGGGACACGACGGCTGTGTCTTCTGAAAATACCTATGCAGAGATGAATTTGCTACCACCGAGGGAACAGCGCTGGTCGGTCAGCAAACTCTGGCGTCGCTATCCTTTTATCCAGCAACAGAGTTCATCTGATTGTGGTGCTGCGTGTTTGGCGATGATTAGCCTCTACTGGGGTAAGCGTTTCAGCCTGAATAAGTTACGAAACCTAGCGCAGACAGACCGGATGGGGGCTTCGCTTTCGTCTTTAGCGGATGCGGCAGAAACCTTAGGTTATGATGCTTTACCAGTTAGAGCTTCTTTGAGCAAATTAGAGTTACAACCTAATCCTTGGATTGCTCATTGGCAAGGGATTCACTACGTGGTTGTTTGGCGAGTCAAAGGCGATCGCGTATTGCTCTGTGATCCCGCAATTGGCAAGCGATCGCTTTTGCGTCCAGAGTTTGAAGCTAACTGGACAGGATATGCTCTGCTATTATTCCCAACCAAACACTTAGACGCTCAACAGAACGAAAAAGTTTCCTTACGAGAATTTTGGCACGCTTTTTGGCATCACCGCGAATTACTTGGGCAAATCGTTCTAGCGTCAGTACTATTAACAGTGTTTGGTTTAGCAGCACCTTTAATTACTCAGGTTGTACTTGACCAAGTTCTGCCTTATAAAAGTTCTCTGACTCTAAATATCTTCGCCTTCGGTTTTCTATTTTTTGGCATTTGGCGGATTATCGTCCAAGCAGTGCGCCAATACTTGCTGGACTATTTTTCCAACCGCATGGATTTGACGTTACTAGGCGGTTTTATTAGCCGTACCCTGCGCTTACCATTGCAGTTTTTTGCATCCCGTCAACCAGGAGACATTATTACTCGTATTCAAGAAAACCGCAAAATTCAACTATTTTTCACCAAGCAAGCGCTTAGTACAACCCTAGATGCGGTCATGGTGATTGTTTACTTGGGATTGATGGCATATTACAACTTACGCTTGACTCTCATTGTCTTGCTTTTAATTCTACCCATTGTGATTGTGACTAATGCAACTAGCCCACTTCTCAAAGATGCGTCACGAGAACTTAACCAAAAATCGGCGGTGCAATATTCCACAATCCTAGAAATTGTCACTGGTGTAGCCACAGTTAAAACAGCTGCTGCTGAACGTCCAATGCGCTGGCGTTGGGAGGAAAGTTTTACCAACACCGTCCAAACAAGATTTCGGGGTCAGAAGTTGGCTAATAATTTACAGCTAGCAACTAGTTTGATCAATCATCTGGGGATCACTTTTTTACTATGGTACGGGGCAATGCTAGTGATGGGCAACCAGATGTCAATTGGTCAATTTGTTGCTTTTAATATGCTGATTGGCAGTACAATCAACCCTGTTTTAGCACTGGTGAAGTTGTGGGATGAGTTACAAGAGATATTGATTTGTGCTGAACGTTTAGATGATATCCTTACAACCCAACCAGAAGAAAATAGCCAACAACCACAAATGGTTTTACCTCCGATTCGAGGTGATATCCAGTTTGAACGGGTTTGTTTTCGTTACAATGCCAATGCAGAACGCAACACCTTGCACAATATTTCCTTTCAAATCAAAGCAGGACAGACTGTAGGAATTGTTGGTACTAACGGTTCTGGTAAAAGTACTTTAGTGAATTTACTGGCAGGTTTGTATCGTCCCCATAGCGGACGTATTTTAATTGATGGGCATAATATTGCTGAGGTTTCTCCCCAGTCGTTGCGTGGTCAATTAGGGGTTGTACCGCAAGATATTTTTCTATTTGCTGGCAGCATTTTGGAAAATATCACACTGTTTAATTCAGAGATTTCCCTAGAAGAAGCGATCGCCGCCGCTAAAGTTGCAGATGCACACACTTTTATCCAAGCCTTACCTCTAGGTTACAACACCCGTGTGGGTGAGGGAGGGATAATGCTTGCTGATGACCAGCGCCAAAAAATAGCGATCGCCCGCGCCCTAGTTAGAAATCCACCTATCCTAATTCTAGATGAAGTTACTAGTTGCCTGGATAACACCTCAAATCTAGCTCATTTGCGTCCCTCCAGCAACACTTCCACTCATGAAGCATGTACCACTATCTTCTTTGTTGCCCGTCATCTTTCTAGCATTCGCCATGCTGACCACATTTTGGTTTTAGACCGAGGTATCCTCATTGAGCAAGGCAATCATCAACAATTAATGACAATTCAGGGTCTTTATTACCACTTATTTCAACAACAACTACGTCTGTAATCGCACCTATATCAATGAATTGGAGTGCAGAAAAGATGCAAATAAATTTTTCAAATACTGAGGGATACCAATAGCGACTAATTTTCTTTGTAGTTGCTGTACTTCATAATTTTGCACAGCGTTAACCGCTACATTTGTTCTGCGAAAAAATTGTTGTAGTAATTGTTTTTGATTGATAGATGTATTGCTAAAAGTGCCTTAAACATAATACCATAAAAAGGTAAAAAACACAACTATTTATTTACAGCAAAGTATTTATTTTCAAGTAAAATTAACAGCAGTTTTACTATAAATTTGCAATAGAATGCTAATCTGAAAACAATTTCAGGTAAGCTTTTTGTCGTAAGTACAAACAAGATTATCTTGCTATAACAGTAAAAGCTATTATTATTTTTCCTGCCACGTAAACATCAACAACATCACATGTGCGTATTTCTATTTATTGAAAACTCATCAATAAAGTTCATAGTGAAATTCATAATTTTTGAAAAAATCAAAGTCAAAAATAAATAGTAGGTGAGGGGCGAAACCCCTAATGTATTTAACACTGATGGACAAAATCTGAGTTGTATAATAATTAGTTAGATAGGGAAAAATATTGACTACACCGAACGGAAAGAAATGAAAAATCAGCAGATGACATTCATGAAAAAAAATAGTATAAGTACGAATGTTGCCCTTGAAAATCAAGCATGAATATTTTTTTCTTTGCTCTTGTAGAATCCCAGCAGCTTCACTTAAACATCTCCTAATTTTTAGTATAAAAAACTACGTAACATGTCCAGGGGAAAGTAATTAAATTAGGAGTGAGCCAAATATTCAAGAGGGCAAAACTACATCTACTAAGAGCCAAACGGAGACTTTTTCCTACCATTCAACAAAGATGACTCAAGGTAAATTTTTGCCTCAGTCACTGCCTTATCAAACCTAAAACTCATAGTCAGGTTTCCGATTTTAGGTCAGCTCATGGACAGAATCATCAGGTCAAATGCAGTCGAAACCTCAAGTCAATCAGGGAGTTTAGAAATTAACTTACAGGATGTGCATCCCTGCTACGCTCTAACACCTGAAATGGCATCAATTTACGGAGGTAGTGTTGCTTCACCAGGAGCAGTTTTCTCAGAACTACCTACAATCCAGACAGGAATTACAAGTACAAGTAATTATTACTCTACATCTTTGCAAAAAGTATTAGAACAACGCCCTTCTATTGTTCCTCATCTAATTTTGTTGGGCGGTCTAGTTTTTTTTGCAACTGTATTAGTTTGGGTCTGTACTGGAAAGATACAACAAGTCAGCCAAGTTCAAGGAAAAGTTGCACCATCACAACAGCTTTATCAACTTCAACCACAAGAGTTGGGTAAAGTAGTGAAGATTACCGAAACTCAAAATTTGCTCAACAAAAGCCAAGTACAGTTAAAGTCAAAATCTCTGTACGCACCTATAGATGGGGTTGTGTCCTCTTTAAATATCCGTAGTACTGGCGAGGAAGTTAAACCTAAGCAAATTATTGCAGAAATTGCTCCAATTCATGCGTCTGGGGTTTTGTTGCTCATACTACCCTCCCAAAAAGCAGCATTTGTTGATAAAGGAGATTTGGTAGAAATCAAGCTCAATTTTGATTCCCAGCGTCTAAATGTTGCTAAAACGCAAAAGCAGAGTATTCCTAGCTATAGAAATAACAACATTCTCTCAGGAAGAGTTGTTTCAGTCTCCAGGAATGCTCAAACAGATAAAAGATTAGGTTGGGTGCGTTGGGTAGAAATAGCTTTGGATAGCAATCAAACTGTCAACTTCACACCCGGACAAGTAGTCACAGCCGAAATCATTCACCATCGCCGTATTGCTGATATGTTCCTCAGACCTATGAAGGAATTGCAAAACAGCGAAAGCGATTGATAAATCTTGCTTGGGTCACTCTTCACCACAAAAACTAACAAACTTATTTATTCTATACAGGACAACAGCACCATGAACCAAAATATATCTAGCGCTACTAGCAACTTTGAGAAGACTCTTAACCCAGAACAATTTGATCAGTTAGTTGAAGCCATTCTTGCAGGTAAGTATTCCTGGGCTTGTGTCTTAATACTACGGTTTGCTGGCTACAATCCTTTACATTACATTCCTTACCGCACCTACAACCGATTAATCAAAGAAAACTCGCAACTCAAAAGAGTTAATCAACAGCGCAAGGAAAATCTCAAAGTCGCCAAACTTCCCTCCGAGAAAAAATCTGATAGCAATCCCTCACAAAGTTGCTTAAGTAAAATCAAGGATCTGGCTTATCTAGAAGTAGTGGGTAAACAAAAAAGAGAAATTCGTGGTGGTCATCAAAACCAGTGGCTAGGAACACAAATTCGCGAATACCAATCAATGCAAGCGGAACTCAAACCAGAAAGTAATCAAGATTTGTCATTCAAATTTTGTGAAATCAACTAAGATATCTTTTGGGTCAATAAAGCCAGAAATATACTGGGTTGAGTTTCACATCACCTGCCATACTAGTTAGTAATTTATGGTATGGCAGAATGATTAAATCAGTGGACATTTATCAGTTATCAAATTTAGAAAGTGGTCTGGGGTTATTAGATTGATTTAGGTAAAAAAAGAAGAAATACCCTGTTTTAGATTCCGTAACTTTCTTAGACTTCTTGCAAAAGTCAAATTAATACCGAGTTGTATTCATAGATATTACCTCACCCCGTCTTTGGCACCCCTTCAGGGGGTGAGGTTTTTAAACACAACTTGGTATAACCACCTTGGTGTCCTCCCCTAAACGAGGCTCAAGCGTACACACAAGGGCTTGATTCTGGTATGGTGCGTTATGGACATTGATCCTAACGTACCAAAAAACACTCAATGATGCGTTAGCCTACGGCATGACACATCCTAATAAAACTACAAAACGAAATTTGGGGTAATTAAATTATTTATGTGTACGTAAAGCAAATGTAAAAATAATATAAAACTTGACGTTTCCGAGTTGCTTTGATAAAAGAATATGCCACTTTGGCATAACAACAAGGATTTAGTTTTTATACATTATAAATAAGAAAATTAGATATCTAGTTTACCTAAAACTTCCATAGTTAGGAGCAAGTAAATGAATGATTATTGATTAACATAACAATCAAAACATTAAACTTGAAAAAGGGAGACGAGCAAAAATACTGTTCAGTGAGTGAGGTTAAGTATTTGAACACCCTAGTAAGCCTTTTTTAGCAAAGCTAAGGATAATCAAAATTTAACCGAACCTGAGTTACTAAGAATGCTTCTAAACTCAAGCTATTACTAGTGGTGGTTCTTTTTCTGCTCAAGTCTAAATATTGCTTATAGGAGTTACAACATTGTGGTGGATGTTGCTTTCTCTCAAATAAGCTAATACTTAATACAACTAAGATCAGAAAAAGTAATAGTAATAGTTGAATCGTTTTTGTGGCTGGTAGGATTTCCGGCTATTTTGCCTCTCTTGCAAAAATACTAATCCTAATCCTCCCTATACTGTTAAATTTGCTATTTAAACAGCAAGCAATAACTGGAAGCTTACAAAAATCGTGCAGCTTCCAGTTTTTTATATGCTAATTTGTTGCCTGAATAGCTGAAGTAGTATGCTTCTGAACCAGCGCGGTTATCAGATCCCACAAAGGCGGTTCTGTCACGTAGATGCAATAGTGGCTTTCCGTAAGGTTAGGGGCTGACGTAGAAGCTAGGAGGGCGATCTCCGTTTCCTAGAAGTTGGCAAATTAAAAGTGCCAAGCAATATAAAGCTGTTACTTGGCACTTAGAACATTGTGAGTTTTACTTTATAGGGAGTCTTGAAATAGTTTTGACTCCTTTTAAATATGATGGTTTATATTCAGGGTCTTTATATCAGCTGACCCCGTTTGAACAATTACTAGTTTTGCAGAAATTTTTGATTTTTTTGATTTCCTAATATTTTTTTATTTTTTGTCTATTTGTATTTCTAGTTATGTACTAATGTTAAGTTTTTAAATCAAAATAATGATACATTCATATACATAATTTTACTTGAGGATACACGGTACTACGCGTGTTTACGACAGGCTAATACAGTACTAAAGTATAGAGATTCTCTATAAAGGTGTGATCGCTAACTTAATGATGGGAAGCGATCGCTTAATCTAACTTTGACTAAATTAGGCAAGCAAAACAGCCAGAACACTTACCACCAGTCAGCTTTGCTCTTTAACTTTCTTGTAAATTTTTCTGAGTTTACAAAACAGAAATTAAATTTTGCATGGGAACCCAGCTGCAAAGGTGCATGTCTTCCGCTATAGTTTTGCATGTGTTTAGCAAATGAGTGGCTGCAATTGACACATTTCTAAACATGCGGTAAATCAGCACATCACAAACGTAATAAATAAATATGAAACATCAGGGTTTTCCCATTCAACAAAAAAATATTCGCTTACTTGTTGGTAAAAACCTTTGCAATACTTGCCGAGTACCTGTAGCACTCACCACTTTATTCTTGCTTTCCGGTGGTTCTCTGCTTTTGCCTGTTGGGGTAAACGCTGATACTACTCAAACAATAAATCAGAACACCACTCAAACAGGAAATCAAAATACCACTCAAGTAGAAATTCAAAACACTACTCAAACAGGAAATCAGAACACTAATCAAACAATAATTCAAAACACCACTCAGGGAACAACAGTTCCTGTAACTGGAAACGTTATCTACGTTAATCCTGCAACTGGCTCAGATACCGCTGGTGCTGGCACATCAACCGCACAACCTTATAAAACTATTACCTATGCTCTTAGTCAAGCTCAACCAGGTACAACTATTCAATTAGCACCCGGTACTTATAACAAAGAAAGTGGGGAAGTCTTTCCGCTGACAGTTAAGCAGGGCGTAATTTTACGAGGGGATGAAGCCACCAAAGGTCAGGGTGTACTAATTATCGGTAGCGGTAAGTACATTAGTCCTACCTTTGCCAGTCAAAATGTGACGATTAAGACTGAAAAGGATAGCTTCATTACAGGCGTAACGGTTACGAATCAAGACTCTCGTGGCACGGCTGTATGGGTAGAATCAACTAACCCCACGATCACGAACAGTACATTTACTAACAGTGTCAGAGATGGCGTTTTTGTCACAGGTAAAGGTAATCCCAGGATAGAAAACAACATCTTTGTACAAAACAAAGGTAATGGTCTTTCAGTAGCCAAATCTGCTGCTGGAGTCATTCGGAATAATATCTTTGAAGATACTGGTTTTGGTGTGGCGGTTAGTGATAGTGCTACACCTTTGCTTGAGGGAAATCAAATCATCGGCAATCAAGACGGTGTTTATATTAACAACACGGCTAAGCCTATCCTGCGTAAGAATATTATTCAGGGAAATAAACGGGATGGTGTAGTAGCAACTGTCAATGCTGCGCCTGATCTTGGTACAACCGAAAGTCCTGGTGGTAATCTGATTCGTAATAACACCCGTTATGACCTCAATAACGCTACCAAAACGATTAAGATTTTGGCTGTTGGCAACGATATTGATACTAAGAAAATAGCTGGTTCAGTTGAATTTGTTGCCTCTACAGTTGATATACCAGCTGGCGGTTTTAGGGATGTAACAGCTGGTTATTGGGCTAAAAGCTATATCGAAGCTTTAGCATCTAAGAATATTATTGCTGGTTTCCCAGATGGTACTTTTAAGCCTAATGATCCCGTAACACGGGCGCAATTTGCAGCTATTGTCACTAAAGCCTTTGCCCAAACTCAACCGAAACGTGAAGCTGCTAACTTCAGCGATGTTAATAGTAAATTTTGGGCTTATGATGCTATTAGAAATGCCTATAGATTGGGGTTTGTTTCTGGTTATCCTGATCGCACCTTTAAACCACAACAGCAAATCCCGCGAGTACAGGTACTTGTCTCATTATCTAGTGGTTTGAATTTAACTGCGACTAACCAGAATGTGCTTTCCTTCTACTCAGATGCTGCCCAAATTCCTAGTTATGCTACTTCTCAAGTAGCAGCAGCAACTGTAAAAGGGTTGGTAGTAAATTACCCAAATGCTAAACAACTAAATCCCAACCGTGAAGCAACTAGGGCAGAAGTAGCTGCTTTTGTTTACCAAGCACTGGTTAACGCCGGACAAGTTCAAGCTATTTCCTCGCCCTATTTAGTGAGAGTGCAGTAGAGATATTGGAGATCGGGTATCGGGAATTGGGGAGCAAGTATCAATGTTTATTCTCCCCACCTCCCCACCTCCCACTAGCTTTTCCGCCTACTTTCCCAACGCCACAGATAGATGGCTACAGCAACTATTCCTACCTGTAGTGCAAAATTGGGTAAGGCAGTATCAAGATTGCGTCTAGCCAACACCTGAAAAAAGAAGATAAATGCACCAATAAAACCCGAAGCACCAGCACCGAGGTAAATAAATTTGCGTATGTTGCGATAGGGGGCTGCAATTTCGGCTTTCAGACGAGCATACTGTTCTGGATGCATCTGGCTTTGGGAGCGGCGGTTTTCGGGGTTCGGTTGTACCATGGTATTAAAGATGCTATAGTTATAGATTGTTTGTGCCGATGTGGCTCAGTGGTAGAGCACCCGATTCGTAATCGGGCGGTCGCGGGTTCAAATCCCGCCATCGGCTTTGTTCAGTGAAAATTTATCAGTGTTTAATGATTTAGGGCTTGGTGCAATACCTCGCGATGAATCAGCGCCCCATCTACTAAAAACTGGATTTTTTCTGATGAGAGTGGATCACCATTGGCGTAATGTTCAATCCAGGTTTTACTAATAATATTGGGGTCATCTGGTAGATTTGCCAAATCCCACCCCGGCATATCTAAATCCTCCATTAAACGGTTAACTTTCGGGTCATAACTCAAAGCAAAACAGCGACAACCTTCGCTTGCTGCCATGATTAAACTATGTAAGCGCATTCCAATCGCCATTTCAATGCCGCGAAACACACCCTTTAACAATTGTGGTTCTTCCAAGCAAAGAATTTGACTAACATCCTTGAGTGCTGATTGCATTGCTTGGGCAATACTCAAATCTTGTGCCTTTTGGAAGGGTAGCAGCACAATAAAAGTCTGTGTAGCTTTTTGAAAATCAACCAAGGCGCGAGTCAGATGACTGAGGCGAGTCGGGGTGAGTAGGGGATGCGATCGCAATGTGACAGCAACTCTCGGTGCAGATAAATCCTTTTGTAGAGACGTACCATGTTGTAGAGACGTACCATGTTGTAGAGACGTACCATGTTGTAGAGACGTACCATGTTGTAGAGACGTACCATGTTGTAGAGACGTACCATGGTACGTCTCTACAGGTTTGGATTGTAACGCCCAAACCGGATCGGGTGCGAGGATGTGGGGAATTTGCCAATCAGACAGTAAATTTGCCGAAGCGCGATCGCGTACACTAACTCTCGTACAACCTGCAAAAGTTTGTCGTGCCAACCAGCGCGTTACATGACGATGTAAAGGGCCGATACCTTGAGCCCAAGCAACAGTTTTTAAGCCCATTTTTTGAGCTACACTCATTATGCCTCCATAGTAAAATGGGCTAATCGCACTGGT
The DNA here is from genome assembly GCF_000317225.1 of Fischerella thermalis PCC 7521. GTDB lineage: Bacteria > Cyanobacteriota > Cyanobacteriia > Cyanobacteriales > Nostocaceae > Fischerella > Fischerella thermalis. Next base: position 12,586 of record NZ_AJLL01000103.1, on the reverse strand, counting down.
AGCATCTTGAATTAAACTACCACCACCCCAAATTAGAGCATCACAAGAACGTAAAGCTTTGATTAAGCTAGGAAAAGCCATACGTTCATAAGCTTCTACACCATAACGATTGTGTGTTTCCTCTGGATTGCCAGAAAGAACTACTGGTGTGACATTAGATGGTAACATTTGCAGTAGCGTTGCCAACAAAGCCTCATCGCCACCATTTCCTTTCCCGTAGTACCCAGACAATAGCGCCCGCATCTTAACCTTTTGAGATTATGAATTTTCAGACTATTGTATTGGTTAGTGGTTGGGAATCAGTGAACAGTCATCCGATTTTAGATTTTGGATTTTGGATTAACTTCAAGGATAAATCCGCAATCTTCTCGGATTTTGGATTTTAGCTGGATAAGACAGAAGCCTCACACCATAATCTTCGATTTGGTGTGAGATGAATGGCGCGTTAATTGGGGTGCGGTAGGTGAACAATGTCCGACACGAGAATCTACCAGCACCGCAATTAACAAACTCTCAGACATCAAGACGGAGAATTTTGTTCTTCGATGTACCGCTTCAAAGTTGAAACAGTAACACCTCCACAGGACGCAATAAAGTAAGAGCCATTCCATAAAACATCTTTGTGATAGAACTCATCAACTCTGCTTTCAAATTCCGACCGTAGCCTACGACTGGTTACGGTTTTGATGTTATTGACAAGTTTGCTGAGTTCAACGCCCGGATGGTACTGAAACAGCAAGTGGACGTGATTTTCTTCACCATTGAACTCAATCACTTTGCATTCCCATTTTCCTACCTGATTTCTATTCTCAGATGAAAGTCTCGAATACTCGCAAGGACTTTCACTACAAAACAGCCAAAAAACTTTTATCTCAACAGAAGCACGTTGCTCACGAAAAGCTGAATATTAAAGGTCTTGCCAAATCGAGATTGGCAAAATCGGTTAACGATGCTGGATGTGGTCAATTCCTGCAAATTCTCTCAATCAAGTTACTGAGAACTGCTCACTGAATTAATTGCAACTTTGCTTCAGTTAATGTATATTAATGATAGTTTTTGCTAAAAAAGCAAATTTTGTTGTACAATTAAGGAAGTGAAAAATTCATAGCAATTATACAAAGTTGCTAAAAGCTGTACAATTCAATACTTTATGGGGGGTTATAGCTCAGTTGGTAGAGCACCTCAATGGCATTGAGGGGGTCAGCGGTTCGAATCCGCTTAGCTCCACTTTTTTTTACATAATCAAAACTTTGGCTATTAAAAATCTAATAAATTAATACTAGAACCACAAAGGCTGGGTATACCCCTACAGTGATAACCGGAGACTGAACAATGACAGAAGCATCACAGCCTAAAAAGGTGATAGTTGTTGGTGCAGGTTGGGCTGGGTTAGGTGCAACCTATCATCTAGCAAAACAAGGATACGATGTGACTCTTCTGGAAGCAGGTTCCTACCCTGGCGGACTTGTCGCAGGTTGGAAAACGCCAGGAGGACGATCAGTAGAAGCGGGAATTCACGGTTTTTGGTATCCTTACAGAAATATTTTTTCCCTAATTAATGAACTAAAGATTAACCCTTTTACTAGTTGGACTCGTTCTTCCCAATATTCACCCGCAGGTTTAGAAGTTGAATCACCAATTTTTCAAGATTTACCCCAACTTCCCACACCTCTAGGGACTTTTATCTATACTCAATTTAAACGTCTGCCATTAATTGATCGCCTCAGTGCCTTACCTTTACTTTATGCCGTCATTGATTTTGATAATTCTGATGCAGCTTGGCGACGATATGATTTTGTGACTGCGCGGGAATTGTTTAAAGATTTTGGAGTTTCGGCACGACTTTATAGCGAGTCATTTGAACCAATGTTATTGGTGGGCTTGTTTGCACCTGGTGAACAATGTTCCGCAGCAGCTACTTTAGGAATGCTTTACTTTTTTATTCTGGCACATCAACCTGATTTTGATGTGGTTTGGTGTCGGGGAACCGTGGGAGAAAAAATATTTCGTCCGTGGATACAACACATTGAAAAGCTGGGGGGAAGATTCCTTACCAGTAAACGTGTAACTGACTTAATTATTGATACTAATAATCGAGCGACAGGTGTAGTTTGTGGTGAAGAAGTGTTTGATGCTGATGCAGTAATTTTCGCTGTCGGCGTCACTGGAATGAAAAAGATTGTCTCAAGTAGCAGCAGTTTGCAAACTCGTGCAGAATTCCGGAATTTAAATAACTTAGGGGCGATTGATGTTTTAGCAACTCGTCTTTGGTTTGACCGTAAAATTACAATTCCTCGTCCTTCTAATGCTTGCTTTGGCTTTGATCAGACTACAGGCTGGACATTTTTTGACTTAAACGCGCTACACGATGAATATCAACATGAATCAGGGACAGTAGTAGAAGTTGATTTTTATCATGCTAATCAATTTATTCCCCTAGAAGATCAGGACATTGTATCGATAGTGCAGCGTTATTTAGCAACTTGCATTCCAGAATTTCAGCAAGCAAAAGTAATCGATCACAGTGTCATTCGTTTACCACAAGCAGTAACTCACTTTGCCCCTGGTAGCTACCGCTATATGCTACCAGCTAAAACTAATGTAAAAAATGTATTTATGAGTGGTGATTGGATTATTAGCTGCCACGGTTCTTGGTCTCAAGAAAAAGCTTACGTCACAGGATTAGAAGCAGCAAATTTAGTGATTTCCCACTTAGGCGAAGGAACACCAGCACAAATTCTACCAGTGGCAGCTGATGAACCTCATATTCAACTAGCAAGAACTGTCAATAGAACAGTGCGTCATGTGAGTAAGTCTATCTTGCCTAATTTTTGGCTACCTTAACTTATCTGGCTTGAAACAAGGGTGTAGGGTGTATGGGTAGCGGGATGAAATCTTTCTCCCCATCTCCCCATCTCCCTATTGCCCCTAATCCCCACTCCCTTAGGGGAGTGGGGTCCCCGAGTTCCCCATCTTCCACTACCTGCGCCGCACATGCAGGCTATCAAGTCCTTGCTTGATCCAACTCAAACATTCATATTCTGATGTGAAGATTTTGGGTGCTGCAATATTATTTAATGAATCTGGTGGATAGTGGTCGTAAAAATATTTACCCTCTTCTCGATAAATAATTATGAGGCTATTACGGTAAACATAGCGATTCTTAAAATAATCGCCTTCACTGACCAATTCTGAATTTTGGTCTATATGTTCTTTGGCAATATCCAGGATATTACTGACACTACTGCCATATATTTGTGCTGGATTTTCCACTTTGTGGAATTTACTTGTGTAACCAATTTCTGACAATAATTTATACGAATAAATCTCGTAATTATCCGCTTTCCCAAAAACAAAAGGAATGATTAAATATCCCTTGTAAGACAATGATTCTTCGTAGAGTAGACGACCCATCTTTACCTCCTATATTGGCACTTGGCTAGAAAGTCTCCTCACTTTTAACCACAACAATTATTATCCCTCTTTTTGCAAATAATTCTGATTTGTTTCGCACAAAATCAGTGATATCGCTCTTTGTATTGCATCTCCTCAAACATGTGAGGAAGATTTTTAAGTGCGATCGCTAATAATAACATTCATTCAATATTGCAAGTATGATGGGTAATACCCATCATGGCAATTTTGAATTTTGAGATTTATCTTTGAAATTCCAAATTTTAATAATTACATTTACTCATCAATTTTAAACAATAAAAGCTATAAGAAACTCCCATGATTTTTTAGAAGTTCCTAAAGTAGTAAAAAATAAAAATGACCTTAGCAAATAAAGCAGAGATGCAAGTAACATCGCATCTCTACATCAATCGACCAAATTAAGAAGCTTTTGCATTTCTATAATTTGCATCCATCCAACAGCGCGGTAGATTTTCACCTGAAGGAAAAACGAGGTCTTCTTTTTTATAAAATTCTGGTGATTGTTCTTCTTGACCTTCTTGATCTCTAGCATGAATGCTATCGATGTTGGGGTCAATTAACTCTTGAACATCAAGAATTTTCAACAATTCACCACTATCTTTGAGTTGTAACAACATAATCAATAACCTCCGTAAATTTATATTACTTGAATAGAAAATAAACCATAAAAAAACTGTGTAGCAGTCCTTTTCCTCAATCTTTTGCAAATGTTTTTGCTACTAGAGTGGATTTATAAATAGAACTGATACGCAGTTATATCATGTCCGTTTAAAGACTTATCATATCTGTGAAGGCCGGTAATAGGTAATGGGAAAAACCAATTACCTATTATCTACAAGACCAATCATATCGTAAGTAATTAGCCGGACTTGATATTGTAGATTCTCTTTTCAAAAGAGAATTGGTAAGTCAAGTAATTTTGAATCTACTTAACACAAAAGAAAAAAATTACATTTCGCGTTGGAATTTTTCTAAAATATCTACCAAATTCACCTGACATTGCAGAGGTAATAAATCAATCAGAGGAATTTCCCTTCTACCGCCACCAATTTTCACAGGAATAGATTCGAGAATCTGAATGACATCATCTTCATCTACAGGCTTATTAGCAGTGATTAAGGGATAAACTTGTTCTGCAACTACAGTATGTAATTTGGCATTTGATAGATATAAATGCCATTTGGCAATATCCATGTAAACGTTTTCGCCAATTTCATTTGCTAGGGCTTCCAGTAATTCTGTGGTGTTAGTCTTAGCCATAAAAATAACCCTAATGAACGGAAGCGAATTTATAAACTATAACTATTATCGCTCAATTATTGGGAGACTCTACAGCCACAAGTTACAATTGCCCCAGCTTCATCAGTCCATCTTCAGGTGGATTTGGGCGGTATTTCCGAATAGTTAGCGATCGCAGCAATATAAATCAGGTGAGCTAACAATATCACTGACCACCCTGCTGTCACCCAAGGTAGCCATTCCCAAGTAGCTTTTAAGAAGTTGTGAAAGAACCATAACCCCGAATTACAGGCTGCAAATATTGCCACATGGACAGCAAAATTCATCCGGTCATCTAGTTTGCGGTAAGCTGGGTCTTTGCGATCAGGTTTACGAGGCCAACGAGGAGGCATATACTTTGTTACAGATTTTAATAAAATTTGGTTTCTGAACCATTTTAGGATTTTTTCGGTTGTTGTTACCGTCTAGCCAAAAAATCAACATACACAAAGCTTACTAAGATTGCCGAGATTTATAAACTTGCAACTGTGCACGCAATTGAGCAATTTCTTCAGCCATATTTAGAACCATTGCAGCACCGACTAAATTTAATCCTAAATCTCGACGTAGGCGCAGAATTTGAGCGATGCGAGCAATATCACGCGATCGCAACATCGAATTAATTGGTGAAATCAATCCCAATGCAGCAAAGCGTTCTATCAGTGCAGTTGATGTTTGTGTAACTATAGCTGCATTTTCAAATGTGTAAAGGCGATCGCCTTCTTCAGAAATAACTACCCGTGACAGACTAACTTGATTCATAGTTTCACCTCTTGTAGTGTGGAACGTGGGTCAAAAGCGCTACTATCGCGGATTTTTTTATAGCACTCGCGTTCGGTCGCACTCAAATCCTAGCGACCAAGCAAGTCATTGATAAAATCATCTGATTTACCGCCGGTTTTACTAATTAATCGAATTGATTCAATTTGAATCGATTTTTCTAAAGCTTTTGCCATATCATAAAGGGTAAGAGCAGCAACAGAAACAGCTGTGAGGGCTTCCATTTCTACCCCTGTTTCGGCTTTAGTTTTAACTGTGGCTTGAATTTGATAACCAGGCAGTTGTGGATCTGGTGTTAACAGTACTTCTACTTTGTGCAAAGGTAAAGGGTGACATAGAGGAATCAAGTTAGCTGTTTGTTTAGCAGCCATAATTCCTGCTAGTCGTGCTGTTGCGAGTACATCTCCTTTGGGAGCGTTTCCCGCTTGAATCGCAGCAAAAGTTTCGCTTAACATTCGCACTCTTGCAGCTGCTGTTGCTTGGCGAACTGTGGACGGTTTTTCTGATACATCTACCATCTGGGCTTGCCCTTGGTGGTCTAGGTGGGTAAGGTCAATAGAAGTATTTTGAAAATTATCTTGCGTCATATGATAACGATGTGTTATTATGATGTTCTGTGACCGCAAGGGCGTGTAGCTCAGTGGACTAGAGCACGTGGCTACGGACCACGGTGTCGGGGGTTCGAATCCCTCCTCGCCCGTTTTCAAATCTAAAGTAAAAAATGAAGAAGTTAGATTCTTCATTTTTTATTTGCAGCTTTCAATCTTGAATTCCATTTAGGGCATAATAATCTTGACCACGACCAAGGGCAAAACGTAGGGAAGTGGGCAGATTTTTACTGCACTGGGTAAGAAAAACAATCATACCAAGTCCGGTTAAAGCAGCTGCTAAACCGAAGCTTAGGCGATAGCCGAATTGATCAGCAGCAAAACCCCCAATTGGGCCTGCGATCGCTATGCCAAAATCAAACCCAGCTATGCAGATAGCAAAAACACGTCCCCTTTCTTGAGGAAGGGAACGATCTGCCATGAGTGTTGAAATCATCGGAATTAATGTACCACCTCCAGCACCTTCAATCAGGGCTGCAAGTAAAAAAGTACTGGCATTGTTGGCTAGACACATCAGTACCATCGATAAAGAGTAAAAAGCTAAACCAACAGTCACAAAAAGTCCTCGCCCAAGGCGATCACTTGCCCTACCAATAAATAACCTACCACTAAAGCTAGAGATTGCCGAAGCTGTGTAAAACAACCCAGGATTTAAGTCAACTCGAGTAGATTTGATAAACAAGGGTGCAAAGGTATGCAAAGTCCCAACTGTCAAACCAACCATTAACATCACGAATGCTGGTACTCTCACCCTGGGACTAACCAACATTCGCCAAAAATTAGAATTATGGTTTTCGACTTGCGCTTGCTTCTGGACTGGTGGATTGACAATTGGCAAAATACATAACAACCCTAACCCACCTAACCCCGCAGATAACAAAAATAATGCGGTATTACCAACCGCAGCCTGTAAATAACCACCCAAAGCAGGTCCGAGTGCTAAACCAATCGGATTCACTAAACTCATGTAGCCAATAATCTCACCACGATGGCTAGGTGGTGCTAAATCTGCTACCAGCGCTATGTAACCAGTAGCAAAGGCGGCGATACTAATGCCATGAAATGCACGCAACACCATTAACAATGGTACATTGGTCGTGAGTTCATAACCAAGGGGAGCGATCGCTACCACTACCATTCCAATCAGTAGTACAATTTTACGACCCTGTTGGTCTGCTAAATTACCCAACCAAGGACGAAATAAGAGCAGTCCGATCGCAAAGCTGCCCATTAAAATCCCAATTTGTTGCTTACTCGCCCCCACCTCTTCTAGATAAAGTGGTAAGGTTGGCAACAAAGAAGCCAAACTAGACCAAAATAATAAACCAGCTGTAAATAAAACTAGCAGGTTCTGCCGTAATGGTGTATCAATTTTATTAAGTAATTTCACAGCAAATGTATTTAAATTAAAGTCAACACTCAAGAGTCAATGGTCAATTGTCATTGGATTTTAGGCTTGGCATTAGGGAATTTAAAACCTTGACAATAGACTTGCGACTTATGATTAACAACTATTGTTACATTACTTAATAATAGCTAATACTTTAGAATTGTGGCAGTTAATGGACTTCTTGCAAAAGTCGAATTAAACCCCCGAAACTGGGGAAAACAAAGAAAAACTTTTAATATCAGGGGATTGGGAAGGGGTCTGATATTATTTCCGTGTTCTATTCTTTTTTCAAATTGGTATTAATTTAACTGCTCAATCGTTTTGTCAATTAAATCTACACCTTGGTGTACCGTTTCTATCAAACTCAATTCTGCACGCAACTCGGCTGCACCTACAAAACCTTTTGCATACCAAGTCATATGTTTACGGGCTTGCAGAATTCCGCGATCGCCTTTATATTCCCAAAGTGCCTGTAAATGTTGTTTGGCGCATTCCAAACGCTGTATTGGTGTTGGTGGTGGTAACTTCTCACCAGTCTTGAGAAAATAATCTATCTCTCCCACCAAAAACGGATAACCTAATGTTCCCCGCGAACACATTACCCCGTCAGCACCCGTTAATTGTAAACATTGCACCGCCGACTCTACCGAAAAAATATCACCATTGGCAATCACTGGAATCGAAAGCACTTCTTTGACACGGCCAATCCATTCCCAACGGGCGTTACCATTGTAACCTTGGGCGCGAGTCCGGGCGTGGATTGTAATCATTTGTGCGCCTGCATCCTGCATCCGTTTCGCAAAATCCAGGATCGTAATTTCCTCATCATTCCAGCCAATACGAGTTTTAATTGTTACAGGCACATCCACAGCGTTGACTACTTCTCGCACAATTGCCTCAGCGACTAGTGGTTGTCGCAGGAGCGAAGAACCACCACCCTTTTTAGTAATTTTATTGACAGGGCAACCCATATTGATATCAATCGTATCTGCACCTTCTGCCACTGCCTTCTGTGCTGCTTCTGCCAAAAAATCAGGGCGACAATCAAATAATTGAATGCTAATAGGTCGTTCGTTGGCGTCTACCTCCATGATTTTTGGCAATTGTTTGACATGGTGTAACTCCGTCGCACTCACCATTTCTGTGTACATCATCGAATCTGGTGCGTAGCGGCGTACTAAGCGACGAAACACCAAATCTGTCACCCCAGAAAGAGGCGACTGCAAAACTCGACTGTTCACCTCAAAATTACCAACTTTTAAAGGTGATGAGAGTCTAGCTTTGAGGATGGGAGAAAGCATAAATAATGTTTCGGTGCAAATTTTGTTATTTTTTATTTAACTATCTTGACTTTGAGATAGTTTTTGTGATTTTAGCAGAACCTCTTCTACACTCAAATCCAGCTCTTTTGCTGCTTGTTCTATACTCAATCCCAATCTCAACAACAAAGGTATCATTCTAAATTTTTCTTGACGCGCGCCTTCTTGCCTACCTTCTTGCTTGGCTTCTTGATAAACTCGTGTCTGTTTCAAATCGCTTAACCCAAACATAAGTTCAATCTCCTTTCTAGTCATTTTTGGAAACTTATAAACCAAGATAGTTTCTAGTAATTCTAATAACTGCCGCTGTTTCGGTTCGTTATCTATCTCTTGTTGGGTTCGACTGATTAATTCCTTGGCATTTGCGATCGCACATTCATCAAAAGCTTTTGTATTTCTCACATCTCGATGATCATAACTTAACCAAAAGACGGCAAACACGACCATCAGATTACGGTTCACCCGAATCTCAGGAAGTATTAATTCTCATACATTAGACGAAGTGAAAGCAATAAATATATGAGCCAAGTAGAAACATGAAGCATAACCGCCCTTGCTAAGGTTCGGAAAACCACCCTTCATGGACTGGCTACACAGGCTCAGTATATATATCAGCATAGACTTGGGTTTTTGCCCAAGTAAAAACCAAAGGTATTGATGCTGGACTGGCTGCTTTCAAAAACCAGTTAGTTCAAAAATTAGTCCCTTATACTCCCATTCATTCATTTGTAGTTATACGGAGCCAGCACCTACAATGGCAAAAGTAGTTGGAATTGACTTAGGTACGACAAACTCCTGCGTAGCAGTAATGGAAGGTGGTAAACCCACGGTTATTGCTAATGCGGAAGGTTTTCGGACAACACCGTCAGTTGTGGCGTTTGCCAAAAATGGCGACACCTTGGTTGGGCAAATCGCCAAGCGCCAAGCGGTGATGAATCCCGAAAATACTTTTTATTCTGTAAAACGATTTATCGGTCGCCGCTACGAAGAAGTTACAAACGAAGCCACAGAAGTTTCCTATAAAGTTGTCCAAAGTGGTGGAAACGTGAAGTTGGAATGTCCCCAACTAGGGAAAGCGTTTGCACCAGAAGAAATTTCTGCTAAAGTTCTGCGCAAGCTAGTAGAAGACGCCAGTAAATATATCGGCGAAACTGTAACTCAGGCTGTAATTACTGTTCCAGCTTACTTTAACGACTCTCAGCGCCAAGCTACCAAAGATGCTGGTAAAATTGCAGGGATCGAAGTATTGCGGATTATCAACGAACCTACCGCCGCTTCCCTAGCATACGGTTTTGATAAGAAGAGCAACGAAACCATCCTGGTATTTGACCTTGGTGGCGGTACGTTTGACGTATCCATCTTGGAAGTAGGTGACGGTGTGTTTGAAGTGCTAGCTACTTCTGGTGATACCCACCTTGGTGGTGACGACTTCGATAAAAAAATTGTTGATTACTTAGCAGAAGCATTTAAGAAAGACGAAGGTATTGATTTACGTAAAGACAGACAAGCTTTACAACGTCTGACAGAAGCAGCAGAAAAAGCCAAGATAGAACTTTCTAGCGTTACCCAAGCTGAAATCAACTTACCATTTATCACTGCGACTCAAGATGGTCCCAAACACTTGGATATGACTCTGACACGGGCCAAGTTTGAAGAACTTTGTTCTGATTTAATTGACCGTTGTCGTATCCCTGTAGAAAATGCCCTGCGCGATGCTAAGTTAACCAAGAATGATATCGATGAAGTCGTGCTAGTGGGTGGTTCTACTCGTATCCCCGCTGTCCAAGACCTGGTGAAGCGGATGTTAGGTAAAGAACCAAACCAAAGTGTTAACCCTGATGAAGTGGTAGCAGTTGGTGCTGCGATTCAAGCTGGTGTACTTGCTGGTGATGTCACGGGTATTTTGTTGTTAGATGTAACACCGCTATCTCTAGGTGTAGAAACCTTGGGTGGTGTAATGACCAAGATTATTCCTCGCAACACTACTATTCCTACTAAGAAGTCAGAAGTGTTCTCCACCGCCGTCGATGGTCAAACCAACGTAGAAATTCACGTCCTCCAAGGCGAACGGGAAATGGCAGGCGATAACAAGAGTCTGGGAACCTTCCGTCTTGATGGTATTCCCCCTGCACCCCGTGGTGTACCCCAAATTGAAGTGACCTTCGATATTGACGCCAACGGTATTTTAAACGTCACTGCTAAAGATAAAGGTACTGGCAAGGAACAGTCCATTAGCATTACAGGTGCTTCTACCCTTGATAAATCCGACGTTGAGCGGATGGTAAGAGAAGCTGAGCAAAATGCTGCTGCCGACAAAGAGCGTCGTGAGAAAATCGATCGCAAGAATCAAGCCGACTCCTTGGCGTACCAAGCCGAAAAACAATTGCAAGAGTTGGGCGATAAAGTCCCGGCTGCTGACAAGACCAAAGTTGAAGGTTTGGTGAAAGATTTGCGTGATGCGATTAGCAAAGATGACGACGAGCAAATCAAGAAACTAATGCCAGAACTACAACAAGCGTTGTTTGCTGTTGGTAGCAATATCTATCAGCAAGCTGGTGGTGGTGCAACTGGTGATGGTACTGGTACTACAGATGCTGGTGCTGGTGCTTCCTCCTCTACTGGTGGTGGCGGTGATGATGTGATTGACGCTGATTTCACAGAGTCTAAGTAATGTTGATTGTTGGTTGTTGTTAGTTGTTGATTGTTGGAATCAACTATCAACTATTAACAAACAACAAATTTAACAATTACCACTCAAGGTATACCTTTGGGTGGTCATTTTTTTGTTTTCTGGAGAGTTAATAGTTAGTGGTTAGTAGTTGATTGATCAGGAGATGCAAATGTCATACCCCCCAGCACCTTGGAAACTGCAAGGCTACGCTATTGCCTCATTGCATTTGCTCAATATTGACCGCGTACGCCACCTGATACCTTCTGAATTAGAAATTATCTCTGCCTGGCCTGGTAAAACATTTAGTGGTGTGTATTTGTCTTATTATGGTTCTGGGTCAGTGCTGGAGTACAGCGAATTAATTGTCATACCTGCCTTAGTTGGTTATCGGGGGACGATTGGTGGTTGGGTTTCCCATATTTATGTAGATAATCCTGATTCGGTAGCTGGGGGTCGAGAAATTTGGGGACTACCGAAGGAACTAGCTGAATTTACCTGGGAAAATGATCAGCGTGTTACTGTCCGGCAAAACCACAAGTTATTGTGTAGCTTGAGCTACAAGCAGCCTTGGTTCGCGTGGCAACAGTGGTTAGGTGGGTCTGGTTTCAGTAAAAAGAATTCTGATTTACTGAGTTATATTTTTGAAGCGGAATCAAATTTAGGGTTTGTTGGTTCCCAGTTAGAAGTCCCACCAGAAAGTCCTTTTTCTGGTATTGGTTTGGGTCAGCCACTTTTAACGGTGCGTTGCGATCGCCTGAGTTTGAGAGTACGCGCGCCGGAAGTGATGAGACAAGGGACTGTTGAAGTTGCAGTTTAGTAGGGCGATCGCATTTTATTTTGTTTGAGGATGTCGTTGCAGAGAGTGCGATCGCTACGATGGAGACGAATCTGTTGCAATCTCGCAGCAGAAAAGAACCCGTCTTACAAACAGGTTCTCTGTAAAAATTTATTTACATTTTTTTGGTAAATAGACTGTAAGAACAATCTCGAAATGGCGTTGCATAAAATGGGGATGTAGACGCGTAGCGGCTTCCCGCAGGGTATAATGAACCGCCAAGATGCCAAGAATGCCAAGAATTGAGTTTTTCAATTAAAAGAGAAAATA
>NZ_AJLL01000102.1 GCF_000317225.1 Fischerella thermalis PCC 7521 | reverse complement strand
AGAAAATAAAATCATCCCGCAAATATGCAACGCCCTCGAAATTATTGAGGATCATTGCAAACATAATCAGCGCGAACCCAACCCAAACTTCTTCCATGTCCGACATTCCACCAATAATAACGATCTCGACCGTATTGTCCAGATAGAATGTTTACAATGTTACCGTTGGGAATTTCTTTAATCTTACGGAAACTTGTTCCAGATCCACTGCGAAGGGTTAGGCGACCATTATCATCATTGGTACACACATAAGCCACATCATCTGTACTAGATGCTATGTTATTAGGACCTAGTCCAGGGCCTATTTCTGCTTTGACTGGTAAGAGGATGTTTTAAAAGTTTTTAGAGGTTAAAGTTGCCTCGGATGGACTTGGATGGTGTTGATGTTCTATGCGAACCCAAACTCTTACGACTGTCGTGGATTTTTAGCCAAGTCCCGTCTTTACGCCAATTGCGAAAGTACGTATAGAGCGTTTGCCAAGTTGGAAAATCCCCTGGTAGCGATCGCCATCTGACTGCTTCTACCAAAATGTAGAAAATCGCGTTTAGGACTTGCCACATATCGACTTCACGCTTACGACCACCCGGTTTTGCTTCTGGAATTGTTCCAAGCTCAGGTTGCTGGGGTAAGCTTTACTTATACCACTGTCTCGGTGCTGTTTACTATCTATTCACAGCGTATACTGAGAGAGCTTTTTTACAACATACTCGACTTTTCAAACACCCTCTAAGTTTAAATCTAGCATCTTACAAATTGTGAGCGGGGGAAAGATGGAATCACAAGCTAAGGAAGTTAAACAAATTGCTACACAGTTATTAGCGGCTATGCTTGCTAATCCTCATATATATGCAACAGTCAGTGATGAAGGAGCTAAAGGTCAGCAAGAGCAAGAATTGATCATAATCGCCATTGAAATGGCTGAAAATTTAATCACCAGAGTTGAAAATCAAAAATAATGCAATAGGGCAGTACTTATAGTATTTGCCCTACAGTTATTGATCAGTAAATTGGTAAAGTCAAAATTTAGTCACTGTAACATTAATACCAGAATTGATTTGTTTTGGAGTCTTGAAATATTCTATTGGCTGGAGATACTCAGGAGTTTGATTTTTCCGCTCTTCACATTCTTTGATGACCAGACCAGGATTCTGAATTAACTCAAGTGGATCAATCCTGGTGCATCCCTGCTCCCTGACTACCGTAATGGAATTTGCAGTTGTTTGTAGAGGATTGTTGCGGTTGCTGATATTACTCCACCTGTTATTAATTGTCACTGGTTTAGTAACCAAAAAACCTGCTCGATTACTGCCATTAGTTACTGGAGTATCCGCCTGGTTGGCATAGGCGCTTGGAATCAAACTAAGTGTACCAATTAAAAATGCCAAATTTAGTAGTAAGCATTTCATAAATTCAATTTCTCATAAATAAATACCTACTATTAATTTTGGCTGATTCTACTTTAAGCTGCACTATAGCTGGACACTTTTTGATTCTGCAACATCCGGGTTAAAGGTAAGTTAAAGGTTTTGACGGTATACATCACCGCACCGCGTCTTCCTATGTCCTGTTTCTTTACCTCCATCCATAACAAGTTCAATTTTGCCTAATCACCTAGACTAGATGCAGCAAAGTGTGACAGTTTGGCAACTAGCCGCAGTTCTACCAATGAGAGATGACCAAAACTACAACGCTGGATGAAACTAGCGATCGCACAATTGACTAAAGTTTATTAGTAATAGATTTTTTGGAAAAACTTAGGTACACTAAATAACGTCTAATTTTGAGAAAAAGTCAAGTATTTAGATAACAATATCAAGAATTTTCATATGAAACTTTACTACATTACCTTAAATAACGCAGATGAAGCCCGTCAGATAGGTCGTGCTTTATTGGAACAAAAATTAGCCGTTTGCGTCAATTGGTTCCCTATTACTTGTGCTTACATATGGAAAGGAGAAATCACAGAAGAGCCAGAAATGGTTTTAATTGTGAAAACTCAAGCTGGATATCGGGAACAAATTGAAGGAGTGATTCGCCAGTATATTAATTACACTAACTTTATTGCCGAAATTTCACCCACCGAAATCAACCAACACTTTCTTGAATGGTTAAATGCAGAAGTTCCCTTAAATTCATTAAAAAAGATGTAGTTAAAAATTCTATAGCAGTAGTTATTTTCACCTTGGGCTAGAGAACAATAATAATAGTTGTCTAGTTAAGAAACTAGTTATGACTCGAAATGAGAACTGTAATACTCAGTCGAAAGTCAATCAATCTTCTTCCCATATTGATACACGATATTGGGGCAAAGTAGAAGTCATAGAAAAAGGGAATAACTACAGTATTAATCGTATAGAAATTAAGCCAAAGCACGGCATTAAACCACAAATCCATTATCACCGTGGTGAACACTGGGTCATTGTTTCTGGTACAGCAAAGGTTACTTGTGGTCAGGAGGAAAAATTTCTTAATAAAAATCAATCAACTTTTGTTCCTCCTGCAACACTTCATCAGGTAGAAAATCCAGGATTTATCCCACTGATTATTCTGGAAATTCAGAATGGCGAGTACTTGGGTGAAGATGATGTAGAACGCCCAATATCAATCTAGTCTGGCTTGTAGCACAAATTGTATCTTACAAAAATCATAGGGTGGGCAATACCCCGCCCTATAGGATATAAATTAAATATATATTTTCTCATTTGTTATTGCGGGGGAACAAGGCTAGCAGTTTTTGTAGCACTGTTCCAAACTATCCAACCAAATTGATGATCTAAGTTATCATCAGTGTTTGCTACTTTAAAATAAAGTTTTTCACCGCCCTTCATTTCAATAGCAAAATCAGCATTTTGAGCATATACCACCTTAAAACCTCTGTCTCGCAAGCAATACATCGCCCAGGCTTTTAATGACTGTTTTGCTGGTTCGTGTGGGATTGGAGGTTTTTTGATTGCTTCTTCAATGACTTGGAAAATTTGCATATTAGTCAATAGTCAATTGTCAATGGTTATTGGTCATTTTTCATTTGTTATTTGTCACTATATTATTCTCCTCACACTCCCCAAACTCCTCACACCTTCTTCCTAAATTTTTGAATTTTACTCAGTTGAATTTTGAATTGTTTTCTCCCCATCTCCCCATCTCCCTTGTCCTCCTTCAAATGGGATCGCAGCGGATTTCAATCATAAAGCCATCGGGGTCATAAAAATAGACACCGCGTCCAGTAGGGCGAGTAACTGGACCGTGGGCGATCGCAATTTGGTTTTGTCTGAGTACTTCGACGGCGCGATCAAAACTCGGTGGATCTATGTCGAAAGCAAGATGATAAGCTCTGGTAAAAGTGCGTTCTGGATTGGGATCTGGTGGTAATAATTCTGGTTCCCAAAATAAATCAAGGATAGTCCCATCAGGAGTAATAAAGTTAGCTACTTTTCCCTGGACAACTAAATCCTTTAACGTTTCTGGAACTTCATCACCTGTGAGTTCATGTAGACCCAGAATATTACCGTAGAAGTGTCGTGAAGCTTGCATATTCTGGACATTCAAAGCAATATGATGTACACGCCGCAAGTCTCCTGGAGTCAAAACAGAGTTGAGAGAGTAGGGGCTGGATAGCATAACTTTACTAAAATTTACTTTCGAGGATAGATGGCAAAGATTTTTTTAAAATCTATTTTTAATAATAAAAAGCTATCATGATATTTGATTATTCACTAGATTTTCAAAATATCAATTTTCGACAACACCCTGAATTGTATTGTATTGGTAAAGGTGAACAGGGTGTGCTTTTGGTAGAACCATATAAATCGGAAATTTTGCCGCATTGGCTGTTTAAAACACCAGATATTGCTCGAGAATCTGGCAAAAAAATCTATGAAATGTTTCTAGCTTATCTTGATCAGGATGATTTTGTGGGCGCAGATATGGCACGGAAATTTTTACAAATGGGTTACACGCGATCGCGCCGTTATGCAAACCACAAAAGTGGCAGAAAATATAAAACCAATCTCCAAAAGGCTGGCTCCGCAGAAGCCGAAAAGCAAGCGAGAAATGAAATCTCACCTTATGAACTAGACCCAATTAAAGCTGAATCAGCAAACATCTTTAAACAAAAGTGGATACAAGCTAAAACTAACGAGAAATATCTCCAACTTGTAGCCAGACATAAACAAATGTACGAACAAAAATAATTTCCCGCTATAACGCAAAGCCTTTAGCGATGGGACTGTGTCAATCAGAAATTCTCAGCTTCAACGTCACCTCGCCAGCAGCTGGTTCTGTCCATAATCTTCTTTTGCCGTTTTGATCAGTTGCTATTATACTTCCTTCTATTTTTGATTGCTTATTAATTAAGACTGTGGCATAGTATATCGTGTTTTGCACCTTTGTATTGTAAGTAATTTGATTTGGTTGTGTTAACCGCGCTGCTGGAGAACATGCAGCTAATTCTTTACGGTTTTTGCTGTCGTATATATTCATCAATAATTGCTGTGGTGAAGTATTTCTTGTCCGAAAAACTCTCACAGTCTTGCCATTATTAGTATTAAAAAGTAAGGTTGTATCGCTTTTATCTTGTCTATCGCAACTTGTAACTTTTGTATTGGCTTGTGCTAATACCTCTTTTTCGACTTGTTCTTGCGACGCAGTAGATTCAGAGCCAAATTCTGCTTTGGCTGATGTACAAATAGATAAAATTCCTAAAAAAGCAAGAAAAAAGAATATAGATTTTTTTGTTAGCATGGATAGATGTACCTAAAATAGCTAGTATTTTACTATTACACTTATCACAAGTATTCACAACTGAGTACAAAATCAATCTTAAATTTGTAAGCCACGTCAACACTGTCTAGCCAGCCATCTACCAATCTCGTTGTATTACCTGCTTAGTTCCTAGTTGTGACATAAAAATTAATATTCTGTATTTTTAGTCACTGCGAGTTCTAAATTTATTCGACCAGTTAGTTATCTTAGAATTAAGTGGGTTAGCGTTAGTCAAATCATGGTCGTAGTGATAATGTTTGCAACCGCCGACTACTTAATATAGAGGCGAGTTTAGCAATATTTTAGTCAACTTAGAAATTCCTTATGTCTATACAAACTCGTTCCTACCACCAAATCTAATATAAAAGTCTATTGCCACAAGAAACAAAAAACAATAACAAAACTGTCTAAAAACCAAGAATGAAGAGTCCAAGGGGTTGAAAAAAGATGAATGCAGAAAACCATACCAACAAAGACCATCAAGAACGTCTATTTGTCTCCTACATCTTGAGTGCAGGTTGGTTTTTGGGATTGGGAGGATTACATCGTTTATACAATGGCAAAATTGGCACGGGTTTGTTATGGTTAGTGACCTATGGTGTTTTTGGCATCGGTCAATTTATAGATTTGTTTTTCATCCCCAATATGGTAGATGAACATGAACTAAAACTAAGATTAAAAGCAGGTTTGTCGCCCTTTGGTGTACCTTTGGAACAAGCTGTAGTTGCTTCACAAGTATATCGTCCCACTGCTAATCAACTTATTGTCAAACTCATCGAGGCTGCTGAAAGTCGGGGTGGAATGATCACTGTTACTCAAGGTGTAAAAGCAACTGGAGCCAGTTTTGCAGAAGTAGAAACAGCTTTAAAAGACTTACTGAAATCAGGTTATGTGAGGATAGATAACGACCCCATGACTGGAGCTGTTACCTACCATTTCTACGAGCTAGGTTAATTTCTCCCCAGCCACTTCTGACCATTTAATCGCTGCATCAAACCATACACCAGTAAATCTAGTGTGGTTTTGCGTTCATCAATTAAAAATGATTCCAAAGTACTGGGGCGTTTCCCTTCATTGCAGGAAAAAGCTTTTTTCCCTTGAATATCTTCATCGGGAAAATATAAATTGAAGTGGCGTACGCCATCTGCAAAGTTGCCAACAACTTGCCAACACTCACCGAGTTGTTCCATCCCTTTGATGGGAACCGGCTGTTTTACAAAAGAAATTTGTAAGTCTTTTACCCCTTCTTGGGCTACAGCTTTTTGTAAAGCAGGTAAGTAATATTGTTGGATAAACTCTGAAAACGGCTTATCTTCAACTGCTGGTGGTTTTTCTTTCTTAGCAGCCTTGGCGGCGGGTTTTTCCCCATCTGCTGCTTTAGCTGCGGCGGCGGGTTTTTCCCGCTTGGGTGGTGCAGTTGTAGTTTTAGCAGCATTGGGGTTTGTGTCTGGATTTGCCGCTTTTGGATCTGGCGCGTTGGAAGTGGGAATGTCTGTCGCTTCCGGGGAATCGGCGCTGGGAGCCACCTCTCCCGCTTCATTGTGATTGGTTTGTTCTGTCATTGCTCAGATCAATCCTTATGTATAGCTTTTAGGGAAGCTTGGGGAGCGATCGCTCACCTTGAGATACCTTAGATAGGGGCCACTTTCATTTTGACATAGCCAAGATAGTCTACATATACTTACTCCTATTTGCAAGTAGCCCATGCTAAAGTTGTATAAATTTTTCCAAGTTTAAAATTTATTGATAGTGACAATAATTTTAAATCTTAATATAGACCTAAATTCAAATCAGTCTTTGAAATCAACTATGAATTTATATATCAATGAAAATAAATTAAATATAGAATTTACATTTACAGAACAACTACTAGCTGTTAGCTGGAGAAAAAGCTGGACTATCCCGCTCGCACATATTACCCAAGTTAAAACAGCAGAGCCTGAAAGTAATTGGAAAGAAATACGCGCTCCTGGTAGCTTTATTCCAGGATTGATTAAAGCTGGTACTTATTATACAGACCGAGGCAAAGAGTTTTGGTATGTAAATAGAGATAAAGATTATTTAACTATTGAATTACAAAATGAATCCTATCAGAGAATTATCTTGACTATTGATAACAATAAATATTGGCAGGAAAGACTCAACCAATTAATAACTCATTAGTCACAACCAATGTACTCATAAAAAACAAAGAGTTATGAGCCATAAATTGTCATTCTTAACTCATAACTCATAACTTCCGATCAACCACCAGCTACAGCCGGGACAATACTGACTTCATCGCCCTCTTTTAAAGGTGTTTTTACTCCTTCTAAAAACCGGATATCCTCGCTGTTGACGTATAAATTCAAAAATCGTCGTGGCTGTCCTCCTTCATCACACAAGCGTGACTTAATACCAGGAAAAGCCTGCTCTAGAGATTCAAAAAGTTCTGCAATAGTACTAGCAT
Organism: Fischerella thermalis PCC 7521; assembly: GCF_000317225.1. Lineage (GTDB taxonomy): Bacteria > Cyanobacteriota > Cyanobacteriia > Cyanobacteriales > Nostocaceae > Fischerella > Fischerella thermalis. The sequence continues at coordinate 35,685 of NZ_AJLL01000102.1, read as the reverse complement.
TGCAATCTATAGTAGCCTGATTATCAGTAAATTTTTGCAGAGCGGTAGGGACTAAAACTTTTACAGACATTTTTAACTGTTAATTGTTGGTTGTTGGTTGTTAATAGTTAATAGTTATTAGTTAGTAGTTAGTAGTTAGTAGTTAGTGGTTGGTTCCTACTAACCACTAACCACTAAACACTAACTAAACAAGAACTTGTTGCCATTCTAGGCGCTCAAGTGTACGAGAACGCTCAAGGGCTCCTTCAAAACTATCGAGCTTTGCTTCGATTGTCAAAGGTTCACCAATATAGCCATGTACGGCTTCTTGGGTTTTTAAACCATTGCCTGTGATATAGACAACGGTGGTTTCATCTGGATCAATTTTGCCAGCTTCCACCAATTTCTTCAGCACAGCAATAGTTGTACCACCAGCGGTTTCGGTAAAAATACCTTCAGTTTCTGCTAGCAACTTGATGCCTTCTATAATCTCAGCATCCGTTACAGATTCAATGCTACCACCTGTCTTCTTGGCAATTTCGACAGCGTAAATACCATCTGCTGGATTGCCGATCGCGATCGATTTAGCAATTGTATTGGGTTTCACCGGTTGAATAAAGTCACGGTCTTCTTTAAAGGCTTGAGCGATGGGTGAACAGCCTTCAGCTTGAGCGCCACTAAATTTCACTGGTTTACCTTCGACTAAACCAACTTCCACAAATTCATTGAAGCCTTTATAAATTTTTGTAAACAGCGAACCTGATGCCAGAGGTGCAACAATATGGTCAGGTAGCTGCCAACCCAGTTGTTCGGCTACTTCAAAGCCCAAAGTTTTGGAACCTTCTGAGTAGTAAGGACGCAAGTTAATATTGACAAAACCCCAACCATGTGTGTTGGCAACTTCCGAACAGAGGCGGTTGACTTGGTCGTAGTTACCCTTAACAGCCATTAAAGTAGGGCTGTAGATCAGGCTACCCAAGACCTTACCAGCTTCTAGGTCAGCAGGGATGAAAACACAACAATCTAAACCAGCATGAGCTGCGATCGCAGCAGTAGAGTTAGCCAAGTTACCAGTACTAGCACAAGAAACAGTCGTGAAACCCAGCTCCCGCGCCCGTGTCAAAGCAACTGATACCACCCTATCTTTGAAACTGAGGGTAGGCATATTCACAGCATCGTTTTTAATGTAAAGCTTATTCAAACCTAAGCGACGTGCCAAGCGTTGGGAACGCACCAAGGGAGTCATACCAGTTCCCACATCAATAGGATTCTCGCTAGCCACAGGCAAAAACTTCCGATAGCGCCACATCGAATTTGGTCCCGCCTGAATTGATTCGCGGGTGACAGTTTGACGAAGGCTGCTGTAGTCGTAACTTACTTCCAAAGGTCCAAAGCAGAACTCACATACATGGCTGGCTTTGAGTTCGTATTCTGCACCGCATTCTTTACATTTCAACGCTTTGAAAGCGGCGGTTGCCTTTTGGGTGTCAATTGCCTGAGTCATAAACTAGCTTCTCCCTGGATGTCCCTCAACTGTCGCTTGATGCTATCACGAGTAAAAATACCAGTCAAATATACCCGACAAATTTTGTCGGATTTAAGAAGCTAATAAAATTGCATAAATTGCATATATTCAATGCACTATGCATACAATCAATTATGTATATTTACTGACTTAATTTCCGTAATGACGCTTGAGTAAAGATTATGAAGTGTATTCAGAGGTAAGTGAAGCTATGATTTATGGCTCCTTGCTTCGTCTCATGGTTAGGCGATTGGCTATTTAATATTTACTTTACGAATCAGCTCTAAAACTTCATTGTTTTCACTAATGGTCTAAACTTGTAATAAATGCTACTTTTATATTCATTACTTTAACAATTGATCAATATCTCTTAAGATAGATTTCTGAGATTAGACATATGGTTGATTAAAAGCTACGTCTCTACAATGATTTGGCATCGAACTACAAAAATGTATGCACACATAATTCATGACCAAATTCAGCAACGCCGGAATCTGTTGATAGATGTTTTGGCAAACCATATTGGGTTTCACAATTGTCGAAATATCTACCATTTGTGTTGCGTTATTTCATCCAACGCCCAAAATCTACATAGTTATTTAGCTTTTATGTTGGGTTGAACCTGAATTATCAAGTAAATCTGCGGCCATCTCACCTAAGAATAGAAACTTTTGGACAAAAAATCCTGTGTTTTGACACAGGACTGACTTTGAATATAAATTAGGTAGTCTGAAATATGTCACAACTCAATCATTTTGTCAAGCAAGCCCCAAGGCTGTATCGTTCCTTGGTAATAACAGCGTTACTTGCCAACGGCATTTTCCAATTTGTTGCCCCTGTATTAGCAGAAGGCACAACAGCTGGTCAATCGATTAGCAACACGGCAACTGCAACCTACGAAGATCCGAATAATCCAGGCACGACCATCAATACTACTTCTAATACAGTAACTGTCACCGTAGCAGAGGTCGCTGGTATAACTGTCACAGCCTCTGGCATTACAGACAACACATCAGGAACACCGGTTGCAGTGGGTGATATCCTGTACTACAACTACACCATCACCAACGTCGGTAACGACCCCACCAAGTTTCGTGTTCCCAACTTAGCCCGTGTTACAGGCCCAGCAACGGCGGGTAATTTGGAATACAGCACCGATGGCGGTACAACCTGGACACCAATTAGTGGTAGTGAATATGTTACAAATTCCATTCCTGCTGACGCTTCAATCTTGGTACGTGTGCCGGTAACTGTACAACCTGGAGCTCAAACCAATGATGTAATTACCGTTACCCTGGGCGATACCCCTGGTGACGGTCAGAACCAACTGCGAGATCCTAATGGTGGTGACGTTTACACCGTAGATAACGCCGATGGATCGGTTACAGGAGAAGTTGCTGGCACACCTGTAAACGGAGTACGTGAGGCTAGCGCTACTCAGAAAGCAACTGTAAATTCCTCCCTGAAGAACTATGCCTTGGCTACAATTCTCAAAACCCGCAGTAATTATGACAATGCCAACACCCCAGTAATTACTGATGATACCCTGAGCTACGGCTTGAGTTTGAGGGTAGAGTTAAACGATCCAACAGGTAATAATATTACTCCTGCGCCACTGGTGGGCACAACAATTAATGGCTTAACCGGCCCACGCATTTTAATATCCGATGCAATTCCTAACGGTACAGAACTAGCGGCTATACCCACTCCACCACCTGGTTGGCAAGTAGTTTTTACAACCGACCCAATTAGTATTAATGCCAACAACGCTACCTGGCAACCACTTACAGCTGCTACCAATCTTTCTACAGTTACCCGCGTCGGTTTTGTCAATGACCCAGCTGTAATTACTTCCATTGCACCAGGTCAAACAGTTAGCGGATTCTCGATTAAAGTCAAAGTTAAATCAACTGCAACTTCACCATTAACAGTTAACAACATTGCTCAATTATTTGGTCAAACCTCAGGCGGTACAACCCTGGTATACGACGAATCCGGGGACCAAAATCCCAGTAACTACGATGGTTCGACAATTCCTCCAGGTTCCACAGATACCAATAATGATGGTGTTCCTGATACAAATCCTGCGGTGACTGACGGCTATATCAATGACGCCACTGACTTAGGTAACACAGGTACAGACTCTGGTAACAACAACAGTGGTAGTGGACCTGGTGGTGAAGCAAACACCTTTACAGTGCAAACACCTCTTGCTTCTGATGTACTCAACGGACCTGAACGCACCCCAGATGCTATTGGTCCGACCAGGAATAACGATGACTTCACTAATAAATCTTCCTTTGTACCTCCAAATCAAGCCCCCGGTTCTACCCTCGATCCCCCAGGTGTAGCCTTTACTAACACAGTTCAAAATAGCGGTACTAACCCGAACAATATCTCTCTAGTTCCCACAAAACCAACTAATCCTGGTGATTTACCTGTGGGTACACTAGTAACCATTACCTACGGGGCTGAGTCCAAATCCTATGTCTGGGATGGTGACGAGTTCTTGTATGATGTAGACCGTAATCCCAGCACCACCAATGACCAATCTCCCATTGATGCTACCTCTGAGTACATCACTATTCCTAACGTTGCACCAGGTACAAATGTCAACTACGGTGTTGAGGTGAATCTACCTGCAAATACTCCTCTGTCTACCGATATTGACAAAGGTTTCCCAGTTCCTATCACTGCTTTCGTGGATGATGGGACTCCTGGTCTAGGTTCAGAACCGCAGAATACCACAATTGATCGCGTCTACACTGGCTTCTTGAAACTGGTCAAAGAATCACGGATACTCCCAGGAACTGGCCCAGCTGTTCAAGGAAATGATGGTACTTTCAGCAGCGATCCGAAGAAACCTGCACCAGGAAACATTATTGAGTACCGAATTACCTACAAGAATATTTCAGAAGCTCAAGCTGGTACAGGTAACATACTCCTAAGAGCTGACAAAGTTGTGATTACTGAAGATGGGACAACGGGCGGTAATAACTGGGCATTAGATAACGACAGTGACGGTAAAATCGATACCAGTAACATTGTCGGATCAGCTAAAGATTCTGGGGCTGCAACCATCAACTTCTACAACGGTAATCCTGCAACTAACTCTAGCATTGACCAAACCGGCACAACTGTGAATACCGATGTCACCAAGTACGTGGATACTGTCACAGGTAACGTTGCACCGGGTGAATCTAGAACATTCACATTCCAACGCAAGGTGAATTAGTAGTTTGTAGAGACGTTGTAATGCAACGTCTCTCATAACCAATAAGAAAAATTTTGAACAGGTGTATCAATATGAAGCGTTTTTCTATTGGCAGTATGGGAGCAGTAGCACTGATTGTTACACTTCCATTTGTCAATCAAATTCCGATACTCACAAATATCTGGCATTCTCATGCTGCTTTGGCTCAAAATACCCAAGCCAAGGGCCAAGTAGAGTTGCGCCTAGAAGCAGAAAAGAAAATATTAGGTCAGCAAGTCCAAGGTAAGCAAAAAGAAAGCTGGCAAAAATTGTCAGGTAAAGCCGTGGTGCAACCAGGCGATGTACTGCGTTACACAGTTACTGGCGTCAACAATGGCGATAAAGCAGTAAAAAATCTTGTTATTAATCAGCCGATTCCCAAAGGAATGATGTATGTGCTGAACTCTGCAACTGTCAATCCTAACACTGGTGCCAAAATTACTTACAGTATTGATAACGGACGCACCTTTGTAGAAAAGCCAACGGTAAAAGTCAAGCTTCCCAATGGCAAAGTGGAAACTCGTCCTGCACCAGCGATCGCCTACACCCATATTCGGTGGAATTTTGGTACATCCGTTGCAGCCAAGGCGCAAATCAAAGGAACTTATCAAGTGCAGGTGCGCTAAGTCAGTCAACAGTGATCACTGACAACTGATCACTGTTGACTGAAATTCCCAGCTACGGAACCGTAAAGTTTCACAGGAGAGTATAAGCGTGCGCCCTCAAAGTTCGCAATGGCAAAATCATGCCAAAATTAGCTGGTTGAGGCGGATAGCAGCAACGTTTTTGGTCACAAGTGTATTGCAGAGTTCCACGTCTGCGATCGCTCAAGTTGAGAGTAGCAAGCCGCTGACCAACTTTACAAATCAAGCTACTTATACCTATACAGATTCTAGCAATAATCTTAAACATCAAGGAATTTCCCGTCAGATTCAAGCTGCTCCCATCCCATTAGTTGACCCAATAGGACGAATTTTAGGATGTGCCGGTAATGTTTTACCTGACTACACAGGCTTTTCTGTTGCTGTTTATGAGCCTAACCCCGGCGACCCCACAGGGACAGAATTAGGAAAATTGTTACCCCTGACTCGTACAGAGTTACCTAATATTCCTAACAACAAAATTCCTGGTGGATTAAAACCAAATATTGAGAATAGCAACCCCTATTTCCTCACCAATACAGAACCACTGGGTGCTTATAACTTCCTACTTGATCCGAATTTGGGTCAAACTGATCCTGGTAGAACCTACATTTTTGTAGTTAATCCTCCAGCAAATTCTATTTATAAACAGCGTCGCATCAAAATTCAAATTGTGCAAAGCACTGGTACGGAGAATAATAATGTTGTCCGGTATGTTGCTACATCCTTAGACGGTCAACCAATTACACTTACAGGTCAAACCCAAACTGAATCAACGGTTGTCTTAGTCGCCAATGCTGAACTCCAAGGACTAGACTTACTAGCTTTTGAATTTACTACCAATATGTGTCAGCCGGAACAGGTGCAGATTATCAAAACAGGCGATCGCGCTGTGGCTGAACCAGGAGATACAGTAATCTACCGCCTTTCAGTCAGAAATTTAGCTGATGCTGGTTTAGATAGTTTAGTTGTCACTGACACCTTACCCTTGGGTTTCAATTTCTTACCGAAATCCGTCCGGGGTGAAATTGATGGTCAGCCCGTCACCATCACAGCAGAACGCCATGGTTCCAATGTCGTCTTCCGGGCAAATACTGTGATTCCGTCGCAAAAAGTATTAAATATTGCCTATGCAGCCCAACTCACACCAGATGCAGTACGTGGATCAGGACGCAACTTAGCTAGTGTCACTGCTCAAAGAGTAGATAACCGTTTCCTCACTAAAGACGGACCAGCTACACACCAGTTACAAATTAGACCGGGAATTGTATCAGACTGCGGTACAATTATCGGCCGAGTATTTGTGGATAAAAACTTTGATGGCGAACAGCAATCAGGGGAACCGGGGGTTCCCAATGCGATAATCATCATGAAGGATGGTAACCGTATAACTACTGACATTAATGGCTTGTTTTCTGTAGCAAATGTCTTGCCTGGTAATCATACAGGAGTTCTTGACCTCAGCAGCCTACCTGGTTACACCCTAGCACCCAACCTCAAATTTAAAGAACGCAACAGCCAATCCCGCCTAGTACGTTTAGAACCCGGTGGTATGGCACGCATGAATTTTGCAGTCACCCCCACATCTGCTGAGGAGGTCAAGAAATGAATAAAGAAGGCAGAAGCCACAAGCCAGAAGGCACAAGGAAGTTACTTCGGCCTCAACTATTGAATGCAGATAGGTTCAACCTCAGATTAATGGGGGCGATCGCAGGGGCTGTGAGTGTAGCATTGTATCCTGTTGTAGCTAAGGCAGAATACCCCAATCTTATTCCAGAAGAACAGCAAGACCTCACACCCAAGCACTCAAAAGATGTAGAGAAACCTCCAGAATCTGAAGCAATTTTATCTGAAGATACTATTGACTCGCCCCTGACGGAACAGTTATCCGTTTTATCAGAGGAAAAAGATGAATTTCCTCTATCTCAGACAACATCTCCAGGGATACAACCATTTCAACCAGCACAAGATATCCAATTACCAAAAGGTCTAAAACAACTATCACAAAACACATCTATTTCCCCCACTGCCCCTAATCCCCACCTCCCCATCAAAATCCTTACCCCTGATACTGTAGTTGATCTACCAGCAACTACCGTCATCCTGCAATTTCCGGTGGGTGCAGAGGTAGAATTGCGAGTGAATGGGAATTTGGTAGATCCATCATTGGTGGGACGGACAGAAACGGATGCCGATACTAACTTAGTAACGCAGACATGGTATGGTGTCTCCTTAAAAGAAGGAACTAACACTATTACTACCCAAGTGGTAGGTTCTAGTGAACCTCCTGTCAGCGTGCAAGTTGTCGTCAGAGGCGCACCCACACAATTGAAGTTGGAAACCGTTGAAACTCGGATTCCAGCAGATGGACGTTCCACAGCTACAATCAAGGGGGAACTCCGAGATGAAAACGGCAACCGTTCCAACCGTGATGGAGTTGTTACTCTCGTATCTACTGCTGGCGAGTTTGTCGGCGCAGATTTCAAACCAGACCAACCCGGATTTCAAGTAGAGGTAAAGAAAGGACAATTTACCGCCTCGCTCAAATCAAGTTTGAATGCTCAAACTGTGAGAATTCGAGCGATCGCCAATGATTTAGAAGCATACACTCAACTGCAATTTGAAACAGCCCTGCGTCCAAGTTTGGTAACAGGAATAGTAGATGTGCGTTTGGGTGCGAGGGGTACAGATTACTACAGCAGTTTCCGCGATTTTCTCCCCCCGAAGAAAGACAATAGCACTCAATTAGATGTGCGTTCGTCGGTCTTTGCGACTGGGGCGATTGGAGAATGGTTATTTACTGGTGCTTACAACAGCTCTCGTAATCTCAATGAAGACTGCAACTGTGATAACAAGCTGTTTCGTGCTTTCCAATTCAACGATCAAAACTATCCCGTCTACGGCGACAGTTCCAAAATTGAAGTGCTGACTCCTTCGATTGACAGCGTCTATGCACGATTTGAGCGATCGCCAAAAATACCTGGTGCTGACCCCGATTATTTCATGTGGGGTGACTACACCACCCAGGAATTTGCTCGTTCATCCCAGCAATTTACCTCAGTAACACGCCAATTACACGGCTTCAAGGGAAACTACAGCCTGGGAAATCTGCAAATTACTGCTTTCTATGGCAATAACATCGAAGCTTTCCAACGGGATACCATTGCTCCTGATGGTACGAGTGGTTACTATTTCCTTTCCCGTAGATTACTAGTTCCGGGTAGTGAAAACATCACCATTGAGTTGGAAGAACTCAACCGCCCTGGTACTGTGTTGGAACGTAAGCAACTTAATCGCGGCCCTGATTACGAGATAGACTATGATCGCGGCACTATCTTATTCCGGGAACCCATTCAACGTACTGATTTAGGTGAGGACGGACAGGTTTTAGTCCGGCGTATAGTTGTCACCTACCAATACAAAGGTAGTGGTTCCGATAGTAATATTTATGCTGGTCGTCTACAATACAATTTTGACCGCACCCTCAACAAAGAAAGTTGGATAGGAACGACTTACTTCCAACAAGACCAGGGGATGCACGACTTTGAACTCTACGGCGCAGATGCACAGATTGCTTTGGGTTCAAGAGGCAAATTGATCGCAGAATATGCCCATTCTACCAATAGCCTGGGGCTTAAGCCCCAGGATATCTCAGGAAAGGTGAGCGGTTCTGCCTACCGGATTGAAGCCGAGGGAGAAATTTTCCCCGGTTTACGAGGGCGCACCTATTACCGTTCCACAGATGCAGGCTTTACTAACAATGCCACAATCAGCTTTGTCCCTGGTCAAACTCGCTACGGGGCGCAATTAACAGGAAAAATTTCACCTACTACTAATTTGCGGTTCCAATACGACCACGAAGATAATTTTGGGACTGCACCCCAACCCCTGGATACTTTTGAAGAGTTATTTGCACCGCGCACACAAGCAGTTCCTGGAAGCAAAGTTGATAATTCTCTGACAACAATTACTGCGGGTATTCAACAGCGCTTTGGTAAAGCCACCTTAGATGTGGATTGGGTACATCGGGACAGGGAAGACCGCTTGTGTCTGGAGACGTTGCAATGCAACGTCTCTACAAATTCCGATCAATTGCGATCGCAACTTAAAATCCCGATTACTAAAACCCTCACTTTCCAAGCCATCAATGAATTAACTCTATCTTCAGAAACTGATGCTGTTTATCCAGACCGGACTGCGTTTGGTTTAAATTGGGCTGTTGTACCTGGTATCAACGTCAGTTTGGCACAGCAGTTTTTCACTCGCGGTCAATATGACGATCACTCCATCACCAGTTTAAGTGTCAATGGTCAACACAAACTTGGTAGAGATACGACTATCACTGGTCGTTACACAATTTTGGGTGGGGCGAATGAACTGACTACCCAAGGAGCCATAGGATTAAATAACCGTTGGACTATCGCCCCTGGCTTAAAACTCAATCTTGCTTACGAACATGTCTTCGGCAACTTCTTCGGACGCACCGCCACAGGGCAACAATTTTCCCAACCTTTTGCTGTCGGTCAAAGTGGCTACTCCTTGGGTTTTGGTAGTGGCGATAGTTACAGCATTGGTCTGGAATACACTGATAACCCGAAGTTCCAAGCCAGCGCCCGTTTTGAACATCGTAGTTCTGATCGTGGTTCCAACACCGTAATTACCGCAGGTGCAACAGGTAAAATATCACCATCGCTTACAGCCTTGGTACGTTATCAACAGGCAAATTCTGCCAATCAAAAACTAACAGGACTGGGAGACACAGCCAACCTGAAAGTCGGTTTAGCCTACCGCGACCCTCAAAACGACAAGTTCAACGCCTTGCTGCGTTATGAATATCGCAAAAATCCTGCCGTCATTCCTGATACTGTTCTATTGGGCAGTGGTACAGGTTCCGAAGACCACACCTTTGCTGTGGAAGCTATCTACGCCCCCAATTGGCAATGGGAATTTTATGGGAAGTATGCTCTACGTAATAGTACTTCATATTTAGCTGAAGATTTAGTTGGAACTAGTACAGTTAACTTAGGACAATTACGGGCAACATATCGTCTAGGCTACAGCTGGGATTTAGTCGGTGAAGCACGATTGATTAGTCAAAATAATTACACAGAAACAGGCTTTGTTGTCGAAGCAGGTTACTACCTCACACCCAACTTACGTCTGTCTGCTGGTTATGTCTTTGGTAAAGTTGATGACCGCGACTTTTCGGGTACTCGTTCCGCAGGTGGCCCGTATCTGGGTTTAACGGTGAAGTTGAACGAATTATTTGATGGTTTCGGATTGCAAAAAATTCCGCCACGTCAACAACAAGAATCTACCAAAACCTTAGTGGAGAAATTGAAGAGGGCGACGCTGGGGGTGCAAAGGGGTGAGACATGAAATTACCAATCAAATTTAGAGACGTTGCAATGTGTAGAGACGTTGCAATGTGTAGAGACGTTGCAATGTGTAGAGACGTTGCAATGTGTAGAGACGTTGCAATGTGTAGAGACGTTGCAATGCAACGTCTCTACCCCAGGGTAACGGATTTGGAATTGTAACCATGACACAACCAAAATTCCAAGGTAAATACCGGGTTGAATCAACCCGTTTGCCAAATCGCAACTATGCCGCCAACGGTTCGTATTTCATTACCATTTGTACCAAAAATCGTGACCATTATTTCGGTAACGTGGTTTCAGGTCAGGTGCATTTATCAGTAATTGGGAAAATTGCCCAAAGATTCTGGGTAGACATTCCCAACCATTTTGATTACACCTACATCGATGCCTACGTCATTATGCCCAATCACGTACACGGCATTGTTGTTATCGACCGTCCCGAAAACGTAGAGACGTTGCACTGCAACGTCTCTACACAAAATGATGTGCCATGGGACATCACCCAACGTCAATTCATGTCTAACATATCTCCCAAACCAGGTTCGTTAGGTGCGATCGCACGATCATACAAATCTGTTGTCACCCGTTGGTGTCGGGAAAACGGTCATAACCATTTTGCTTGGCAATCACGATTCTACGACCACATCATTCGTGCTGATGGTTCTTTAGACCGCATTCGCGAATACATCATTAACAATCCTACTAAATGGGAAGAAGACAAAAATAACCCTGCAAATTTATGGATGTGATACCTACACCCCCGAATGTAGAGACGTTGCAATGCAACGTCTCTACAATGCAACGTCTCTACAATGCAACGTCTCTACAATGCAACGTCTTGAAAATTGCAAATTCTATTTTATTGAATAATTTGTGATGTACCTAAGAATGATCGCCCCAGTAAATATAGATAATCATAGTAAATTTTCGTACAAATTGGGTAATCTAAAGACTAGGGAATACCTAAGTATGATTGCTATTTATCCCCAATATGGGATATCTGAACCTGCTGTCAACGTCATTGTGCGGTCAATTGATGGGGTGTCTAAATGAAAAACGTCCGATGTAGAGAATTTATCATGAAAAATTTTCTCAGACTAAGTTGGAGACATTACTACCTTTGGTACGGGTTACTTAAGTGGCTGGATTGATTTGAATCGTGATGGAGATTTTAACGATACAGGTGAGAAGGTAATTAGCGATCGCAGCATTACCAGTACTACCGTCTCGACGACCTCTGTACCCATCACTACTCCTAGTACTGCATCCAAGTTGATACCAGCGATACTGATATTCTTATTGGTTATACCTTGGGTATACCAAACAATGTTGCAATTACAGTTAGTAAAGCCAATATCAGCAATATAAACATTTTGTTGGAATTAAACAATGAAATATTTATTTAAGTACCTGCGGGAATTGCATCTATCCCGAAGCAAAATTATTCAAAAAACCCCCATTCAAACACTTAAACAGTCCCCAATAATTTTGTCTTGCTTGTCTTTTGGGTTTGCCTTTGTTGGCATAGGATTGAGTGCAGGTAAAGCTCATGCTGCGGTCGCAGTTAATAAAGAATTCAACCCCATATCTATTTTTGTTAATCAAACTTCAACCCTAACAATACAACTATTTAATTCCAACTTGTCGGCCGCAACCAACACTAGCATGACTGATAATTTGCCATCTGGACTTGTGATTGCTAGCCCAGCGATGATGAGCAATACCTGTGGCGGAACGGTGACAGCTAACCCTGGTAGTACTAGTATTCAACTCTCCGGTGGTACTATTCCAGCAGCAACAAGTGGTACTCCTGGTAATTGCAAAATCACTTTGAAGGTAATTGCATCTACTCCCAATACCTACGTCAATACAATTGCGGCAAATACCGTTACCTCTTCTCAAGGCACCAACCCACTAGCAGCTAACGCTACTCTCACTGTCTCCTCTGGTGTACCAATCACAGGTTCTAAATCCTTTTCTCCTGGCACTGTTCAGGGTAATGGTTCACCCACTACAATGACCATTACCTTAAACAACTCAAATGGTTTCCCACTAACTAACGCAAGCTTCACTGATAACTTGCCAGCTCCTTTGAAAGTAGCAACAACTCCTTCAGCCTCAACAACCTGTGGTAGTGGCACTGTTACTGCCGTTGCTGGGTCGAATACAGTTAGTCTGAGTGGTGGAACCATCCCGGCTAGTAGTTCATGTACTGTCACCGTTAAATTAGAAGCCAGTAGTCCCAATGATTTCCAAAACGGCAACGTTAAAAATACAATTGCTGCAAAAAATGTCATTACAACAGAAGGAATTACTAACACTAGCCCGATTGAAGGTTCTGTGAAGGTACAAACAGGAGCCGAAGTCAATAAAGCCTTTTCTCCTAGTAATATCCAAACAGGTGAGATATCTGTACTCACTTTGACCCTACGTAACTTCAACAGTACGCCAATTACCTCAGCTAATATTACTGATACCATGCCTTCTGGGCTGACAGTAACTGAATTAGTAAAAAATACCTGCGGTGGCACAGTAACGTTTACTGCCACTCAAGTCCAACTCTCAGGTGGTACAGTTCCTCCTGCACCTTCAGGTAGTGGTTCTGGTTCCTGTCAGATTCAGGTAAATGTGACTGCGAATACAAGCGGTAGCTACAAAAACGACATACCAGCTGGCAACTTGAATGGGGTAAATTACCCTGCAACCAACGCCACTTTAACAGTCAGCCAGGCTACGCCTGTTTCTTTGAGCAAAAGCTTCTCACCAAGTACGAGTGTACAGGGAGGACAAAGCACTCTCACAATTACCCTCTCTAACACGGCAAATACCCAAGCCACCATCACATCTTTCACCGACAACTTGACAACAATGGGTTCGGGGTTCACCGTTGCTTCTAGTCCTGCGGCTAGCACCACCTGTAGCGGTGGTACGGTGAATGCTACAGCAGGCAGCACAGTTATTACTATGAATAGTGGCACAATTCCTGCCAAAGGCTCATGTACAATTACCGTGCCTGTGCAAGTTGCCATCAATGCTCCTATAGGTAAACGTACAAATACGATCGCAATTAATGGTTTAAAGACAGATTTGGGCAACAATACTGCGATCGCTACTGCGGAACTAGATGTGAAGCCTGCTTTAAGCCTCAGCAAATCATTTTCTCCAGTAACTGTTCCGGTGGGAGGCGTCACTCGTTTGACTATCACTGTCACCCGTAATAGTGGCGCACCCGCATTCACAGGTATCAACCTAACTGATAATTTACCCACTGGACACAAAATTAGCTCTGCACCCAACCTAACAAATTCTTGCAATGGCACAGTCAGTGCCCCTACTAACAGCACGCAGATCACCTTGAGCGGTGGTACATTGCCCACAGTCGGAAGTTGCAGTATTAGTGTTAATGTGCAAGTACCTAATACAACTGGCTCTGATGAAAATATTATTCCCAAAAATTCTGTCATTACTGACCAAGGTGCAAGCAATACAAGTGATGCCAAGGCGACAGTAACTAGGATTAATAGTTTCGTGACTTTAAACAAATCTTTCTCACCCACAAGCATCAACTATGGTGATACATCGACGCTAAATATTTTGATTCTGAATAACAATGCCAATGCCATCAAATTGACAGGTGTTGCATTAGTAGACGAATTTCCAACGGGCATGAAAATTGCCAGTTCACCTAATGCCACTTTTACAGGTTCTGGTTGTAGCGGTGGCACTATAGTAGCCAATCCTGGTAGCAATCAAGTTTCTCTGAGTAATGCCACTATCAATGCTGGGGCTCAATGTACGCTCAAAGTCAAAGTTACATCAGATTTTGTTGGTAATCTTACGAATGAATTACCAAATAACTTAGTGACTTCTAACGAGGGTGTGACTAACAACAATAAGCCATCAGTAACACTGACTCTGTTGGGTACAGCCGATATCGAAGTAGTCAAAAAAGATGATGGAGTCTCTTCTGTGGCACCAGGAGCAACAACTACCTACACGATTGTAGTGCGGAATAATGGCCCTGATAATGTCGCTGGCATCCATGTCGCTGATCTAGTTCCTCCTGGTTTAACATTTACTAACTGGTCTTGTAATGCTAGTAATGGTTCTAGCTGCGATCAGTCATCGGGTACGGGTGAGCTGAATATCACAGTTAGCTTGCTTAAAAATGGTACTGCAACTTTAACGGTTGATGCCCAAGTTGATTCTAACGCCAGTGGTACAATTACTAATACTGCTACAGTCACAACTCCACCAACTGTCAGCGATCCAAACAACGATAATAATAGTGCCTCAGACACTAACAACGTCGCCGCTACTGCAAATAATCCGAATGTAATTTTAGTCAAAAGAATTACAGCTATCAATCACAGCGTGACTACTAACGGGGGCGATGAATTAGATAAATATAAAGATGACCCCAATAATCCCTATGATGATAACAATCTCGATACTCTCACACCCGATCCTAAGGACACGGATAAATGGCCTAATCCCAATACATTTCTCATTGGTGGTATCAACGGTGGTAAAATTTATCCTGGGGATGAGGTGGAATACACGATTTACTATCTCTCAGCTGGAGATAATCAAGCCAAGAATGTATTAGTGTGCGATCGCATCCCCAATAATGTCACCTTCATCCCCACTGCTTTTAACAACTTTGCTACCAAAAACAACCTGGGTTTACAAAACACTGACCGAGGAATTGTCTGGCAATATAATGGTAATACCGAATCTCTTACCAATATCAAAGATGGAGATGTCGCGCAGTATTTCCCACCCCAAGAAGATCCAACAGATGTTTATCCTACTGTTGACTGTGGTGGTGAAAATACTAATGGTGCAATTGTGGTGAATTTAGGCGATTTACCCAACGCCACCGCTTCTGGAACACCCACCAATTCCTATGGTTTCATTCGCTTCCGAGGACGGGTGAAATAATTCCCTACTCCACAATTATCCATGACAAGAACAAAGGAGAGCGATGGCTCTCCTTTTTCTTTAAAAAGACACAGAACCCCAACTAATAGCAATTTAATAGACATCGACCGAATTTAATTATGCGTTGCTCAAAATCCTTGTAGAGACGCTTCAAACAGCGAGTCTTTACATTCTTTTTCACCAGATGTCTAATGTGAAGACGCACTCTCATGAGGTCTAAAAGGGAATTAAAATCTCCTAAGGGCTTATCCCAATGACTGAAGTCAGGAGCTTGTACCCTCTGATTTTCGGTCAATTAACTTAATCAAAATACCTATAAATCCAAAAAAGGCAGCGATCACTAAATCTGAATTTCATTCCTGTATCTATTCTATTGGTATTAATCTGATTTTCCTAGATACTTATTCAGAGACAATTGTAAAAATAGGTTCAATGCATCTATTTCTAATTCAAGATTTTCAGCTAGTATGGTTTACAGGTAAGGATTTTTGGGCGTTGTATAAAAGAGGATTAAGAATGAACCACCAAGACGCCAAGAACGCCAAGAATCAAATTTTTCTAACATCAAGTTTAGCTAATTGCGTATGATATTGTATTTCCGCAGTTGGTAATTGGGGAAAAGGTAATTGGTTTCTACCTATTCCCTGTTTCCTTTTACTGAGTGATTAACTAATATCAAGTCCGGCTAATTACTTACGATTTGGTTGGCCTTGTAGGTAACAGGTAAATTGGTTTTCCCATTACCCATTACCCATTACCAATTACCGGTCTTCACAGATATGATAAGTCTTCAAACGGACATGATATAACTCAGTCAAGAGGGTCAAATCGGTTGACTAATGCGGATACTATAACCATTGGCAACCCGATAAGCAAGCAAATTAACCATTGATTTAAGTTTAGTGGTGCTGTAGAAAATAAGCTATTCATCAAGTTCCATTGACTAAAAATTATCTGCAAAATTACAGTACAAGCAATTCCAATTACAATTGCTGAGGTATCGTTAATTCTATGTCTAATTCCTCGAATACTGGCAATAACAGCACTTCCTAATTGACTAATACTTAAAAGATAAAAAATTCGTCCAGCTACTAAGGCTTGAATTGCCATTGTCCTAGCTAAGTTGATATTTCCTGTGGTTTGTTGTATCCATTCAAATACGCCAAAAATCAAAATCCAGTTAAAGATGGAAATTGCCAAGATGCGTTGGAGTAGACTTGGGGATAGTAAAGGTTCACTGGGATTACGTGGTGGTTTTTGCATCACCCGTTCAGATTTTGGCTCAAAGGCTAAGGGTACAGTCATGGTGATGGAATTCACCATGTTCAACCACAGAACTTGTAAAGATAAAATCGGCAATTCTCTGGCAAGTAGTACACTAATCAAAATCGTCATCGATTCACCACCGTTGACGGGTAAAATGAAGGCGATCGCTTTGAGCAGGTTTCGATATACAGTCCGCCCTTCTTCAACTGCTGCTTCTATGGAAGCGAAATTATCATCGGTCAAAATCATATCAGAGGCTTCTTTCGCCACCTCTGTACCTGCACCTCCCATCGCAATACCAATATCTGCCTGTTTGAGGGCGGGTGCATCGTTGACACCATCCCCTGTCATGGCGACGACTTCGCCTCTAGATTGTAGTGCTTCAACAATACGCAGTTTCTGTTCTGGTGCAACACGAGCAAACACCACTCCATCTTCTATGGCTGTAGCAAGTTCTGATTTACCCATTTGAGCAAGTTGACTTCCTGTAAAGGCCAGAACTTCACCGTTTTTGTTGAAGCCCATACTTCTGGCTATTGCTTGGGCAGTGACTGCATGATCGCCTGTAATCATTTTGACTTGAATACCAGCTTCTTGACAGGCTTGAACTGCTTTGATTGCTTCTTTTCTAGGTGGATCGATCATCCCCTGCAATCCCAAGAAAATCAAATCATTTTCGATATCTGCATGTTGTAGAGACGTTGTGCACAACGTCTCTACATCTGGCACAGTTTTCTTGGCAAATGCTAACACCCGTAAACCCTGATGAGCCATTGCATCAACTTCCTGATGTATAGTTTCTGCATCCAGAGGGATAAGGTTCCCCTCTACGTCCAACATCTGTTGACAACGTTTGAGAATTGCTTCGACCGAACCTTTGACGTAGATAGTTCCTTGTTTTTTATCACTTGCGAATGAGGAAGTTTCATGCAAAGTTGCCATGTATTGAAACTCAGACTCGAAGGGAATGACATCTAACCTGGGCATTTCCTCTTCTAAGCTGCTACGGGTAATTCCAACTTTGTTGGCAACAACTATCAATGCTCCTTCTGTGGGATCACCAACAACCTGCCACTGTCCGTTCTTTTTTTCTAGGTGTGAATCATTACATAATAGTCCGGCTTTTATACATTCCTGAAGAGCAGAAGAATTATCCCAATTTACTGGCTTTTCATTGAGTAAAATTTTTCCTTGTGGGACATAGCCTACACCAGTGACAGTATAATTTTGATCTCCTGCATATATTGCTTGTACAGTCATCTGATTTTCTGTCAGGGTTCCAGTTTTATCAGAACAGATAACTGTGGCACTGCCGAGGGTTTCCACTGCTGGCAATTTGCGAACAATAGCATGACGCCGCGCCATGCGGGAAACACCAATTGCTAGTGTAACCGTGACAACAGCTGGTAATCCTTCGGGAATGGCACTGACAGCAAAGGCGATCGCAGCTTCAAACATTTCTACCCAGGAGTAGCCGTATCCCAACCCAACCGCAAACATCAATGCTGCTATCCCTAAAATGATATACAGCAAGGTACGGCTAAATTTGTCAAATTTGCGGGTTAATGGTGTTTTCAGGCTAGTTCCCTGTTCTATGAGCTGGGAAATGCGTCCAGTTTCTGTAGCATCTCCTATGGCAACAACAATGCCTTTGCCAGTACCAAAGGTGACGAAGCTACCAGCATAAGCCATGTTTGTCCGTTCTGCTAATGGTGTATCTATGTCCAGCAGTTGGATGTTTTTTTCAATTGCAATTGATTCACCTGTGAGTGCTGACTCATTCACTTGCAGATTCCGTGCTTGCACCAGACGCAAATCGGCTGGAACCTTATCTCCAGAAGCAAGTAGTACCACATCTCCCGGTACTAACTCTGTGGAAGGAACTTGCATCTTTTGACCATTGCGAATGATGGTTGCATTGGTTTTTACTGAGGAAGCTAAGGCAGCGATCGCACTTTCGGCCTTAGATTCTTGCACAAAACCAATAATGGCGTTAATCAGAGTTACACCCCAAATCACCCCAGCATTCACCCACTGCCCCAAAAATGCCTTGATTGCACCCGCAATCAACAAGATGTACAGCAGTGGTTGGTTAAATTGCAAGAGAAATCTTAGTAATGGACTTGTTCCAGGTTTGCTTTTGAGTTCGTTCGCACCAAAACGTTCTCGTTTTTTTGCCGCGACAGCAGAGGTTAAACCCGTTTCTAAATTAGTATCTAAATGCCGAGTTACTTCTTGTATAGACAGATGATGCCATTGACTTGACTGAATTATCTCTTGTGATGTTGCTGTCATCTTATTTGCCCTTATATTTAACACTGACTAAAAAAGGATGAAGTAGGAAGGATAAAGTGTGAACATTGTTCATTCTTCATACTTCATCCTTGAGGTGACTGGGTAAATTAAGATTATTAGTCTGTTAGTTGTTGTTCTAGTTGCTAGCTAATTACTAAAGTTGACCTGTACATCCAGTATTAGAAACAAATGTGATTCAAAAGTGAGTGCAATTGATCAGTCAACTTCAAGTAAATTTCTCACTTATAGTAGATGACAAAAATTCAGGACTAGGCACAAGGATACTTTTTTGTGCAGCATTATCAAGCCTTGGGTGGGCAAAAGTTATGCACAAACACTCACCAACTACTTTTCCCAAATGCTATCGACATTCAATTAGAACAGATACCTGGACGTGTAGTTCAAAGCACTGTCAAAGTCTATAAGCCAATACTACCTAATTTTTAAATCCCTGCCCTTGAAAGACCTCCCCATGTCCCTTTTCCGCGCTGGCGAGAAAAATTTTTTACCAAAGTGATATGAAAGTCATTTTAAGTGGGTAAGTTACTTTTAGAACACAGCAATTGCCTATAACATCCCCACTTTAAGGAGAAACCAATGCTCAAGCCAGAACTGCAAGCCAAATTCCTCCAGCACCTCAACAATCGTAAGAAAAAGAATGACGAAGGTTTTACACTTATTGAACTGTTAGTGGTAGTAATTATTATCGGTGTATTAGCGGCTATTGCTCTGCCTTCGTTACTAGGTCAGGTGAACAAAGCGAAGCAATCGGAAGCCCGGAACTACGTAGGTACAGTGAACCGTTCTCAACAAGCCTACTTCCTAGAATACCAAAAGTTTGCTACCAACCTCTCCGAATTGCAAGTAGGAATCAAAAGCCAATCTGAAAATTATAAATACCAAATTTTTGGTGGGGGAACTGCGGATGCTCAATTTAAAGGAGAAGCTACTAAAAAAGCACTGAAATCCTATTACGGATTAGTAGGTACAACTGTAGGAGATAGTGCTACCTCTGAAGCACTAACACTAGCAATAGCTTGCGAGTCGCCAGGTCCCACAACATCAGTACCGACTAATACTACATTTTCTACAGATTGTAAAGACAATTTTGTTTCTCTAGCTAGATAGACTCGTTTAAAGTATTTATCAATCTTATAAGTTTCTTTCGTTGGGTAGTGTTTTTAGACACTACCCAACTTCTGCAATTAGCTTACAGTAATATTTCTCCATAAGCAATTGCGATATCTTTTAATATTTACCTTCACCAATTGTTAAGAATTGCTATGCTCTCTTTAACTACTCCCAGTCAATGCCATCAGCGTGCAGAAAAATATTTTCTTACAGGTAATTATATTCAAGCAGCAAGTCTCTACGAAGAAGCTATTAATATAGAGCCTGATGTTAAATCCTACTATTGGTATTTAGGATTAATGTTGCTATTGCAGGGGCAAGAGGTAGAAGCTCAAACAACTTGGTTCATGGCAATGATGGATGGGGAGCCAGAACAGGTTGATGCATGGAATACAGAATTAGTCACGATTTTACAAACAGAAGCTGAACGTCAGGAATCACTGAAAGAGTATTCAATTGCTGAGAAAATTCGCCGCGTCATCAAGGAAATTTATCCTCAAGATATTCATAATCTCTTGCATCTTGTTTTGTTATCTATCAAGTTAGAAATATATACAGGGAATGATTTACAAGATTTGGGAGTAATCGAGATTCTTCAATTTGAACCTAATATACAGGTAAATTTTGAGTTATTGATGCAGGTTCTAGAAGCTACTTTAGATTATGCTCCCGCGCATCCATCAACCCTAAATTTCCTAGAAGCTTGCTTACCTTATTGTCAAGATAACACCAAAGCTTTACTAACTATTTTATTGCCAGCTGCAATAGAAATTGCATACTCCAAAAGACTACCGACAGTAGCAGCACAATTGTGTGAACTTTATTTAAAATTAAGTCCTAATAACACAGAAGTTATAGGTCAATTAGCTAGTTTTTATCAAAATTCTGGTCAATTCGACAAAGGTATAGAAACAGCAAAATTATACTATTCTTTGGTCGATGATATCGCAGATAAAGTTTTTGCTAATCGTCAGATATTACGGGGATTAATGAGTGCAGGCGGACATTGGCAAGAATCCTGTTCTGTAAATCAAAGACAAGAGTCATTAGTAGCAGAACTCATAGAAAATAATCCTACCCAACTAGATGCAGTTAGAATAGTGAGGCTATTTAATGCATTCTTTTTCAGCCCATATCTTGAAGACAATCCTAAAAAACATAGAAGTCTGCAAAACCGTTTACTACAACTTTGCCAGGCAAATATAGTGAATTATGCAAAAGAACAAGTAGAAAAATATTTTCATGGTAACTTAGGCAGAAAGAAAACAACTCGGATTAATAATAAAATTAAGTTAGGATATCTATCTCATTGTCTAAGAAGCCATTCTGTAGGTTGGCTTGCACGCTGGCTATTCCAATATCATGACAGGGAGAAATTTCAGATCCATGCTTATTTCATCAACACAAATCCCGAATTTGATCCTTTACATGAATGGTATCTTAGCAATGTCGATAAAGCATACAAATTAAGTAAAACTTTCGAGCTAGCCGAACAAATATACCAAGATGAAATTGATATATTAATCGATTTGGATAGCATCACCTTAGATATTACTTGTGAAGTTGTATCCCTAAAACCTGCACCAATTCAAGTCACTTGGTTGGGTTTCGATGCTTCTGGTAGTCCATCAATAGATTATTTTATTGCTGATCCCTACGTTTTACCAGAATCAGCCCAAGAATATTACACTGAAAAAATTTGGCGTTTACCTCAAACCTACATAGGTGTAGATGGTTTTGAAGTTAGTGTACCTACGATAACTCGTGAACAATTAGATATTCCTCATGATGCAGTCGTCTATCTCTGCGCTCAACGTGGCTTTAAAAGACATCTAGATATTACAAGACTTCAATTGCGGATTCTTAAAGAAGTTCCCAATAGCTACTTCTTAATTAAAGGTATATCTGATGAAGAATCTACTAAAGCATTCTTTGAAAAACTAGCAGAAGAAGAAGGTGTTGATACATCAAAATTCCGCTTTCTACCCATCGTAGTTGCAGAATCAGTTCACCGAGCTAACTTGGGAATTGCAGATGTAGTATTAGATACATATCCCTACAACGGAGCTACAACTACCCTAGAAACCCTATGGATGTGTATTCCTATGGTGACAAGAGTAGGTGAACAATTTGCTGCGCGTAATAGCTACACTATGATGATCAATGCTGGAATTACAGAAGGGATAGCCTGGACTGATGAAGAATATGTAGAATGGGGTGTACGCTTGGGTAAAGATGAGGCTTTACGACAACAAATTGCTTGGAAATTGAAAAAATCTAGGAAAACATCACCTCTTTGGAATGGTAAGCAGTTTACCCGTGAAATGGAAAAGGCTTACGAACAGATGTGGAAGAAATATCTAGAGGAAGAATAGACTTTTAGCAACTAACTCAGGACTTTGTTGTTTCTTCTTAATTATTGCCAATACATCAAATATTCTAATCTGAGGTAAATTCGATAGATCTCATATAGTCCAACATCCCGCCCTCAAATCAATTTAGGGCTAATAGCAAAAACCCACTTAAAGTGGGTAGCTTATTCATTCAGTCTACTTTGACTAGACTTAGGTTTCTTATCCCGCAGTTTACTTGCGGGCGATTCGATTGTTTAGTCTGATAATATTAATCGAATTCAAATTAATTCTGCAAGTCTAGAGTAAAACCAAATAAAAGGCTACTTTGCTGGGTGAATCAACTTTCTTATTTCTCTTCTTTTTCGCTTATTTTGCGCCCTTCGCGCCTTCGCGGTTTGTTATTTAACACCTCAAAGTTGTTCTGGCGAAGTACTAGATAAACTTGTAGAGGACTACCAGCAGTTATAGCCCTAATTTTAGCGTGTGTTATTCCAAGTTCCAGTAAATATTTGCACTACCTTGATGCAATTATATCAATTTTTTATATGAGGCGATCGCTTCTTGCTATCTTGCTTGATTTTACTCAACTAAAAAAACTCTTTATCTCGTGCTTGGCTAAAGCTTGCTAATTCATAAGCTGGAAGAGTATCTGCTTTTGCTTGTATTAATGCTTGTTGATTTTCATGTTCTAAAACAATTCGCCCATGAAGACGAGGTAGTAAAACTTTCCACTGAATATCAGCCAAATTTCCTACTATAGAAATTTCTAATCCATCAGTGATATCTAGATCTTCCTCCATGAGAAGATTCATGGTGACGCTGGATAAGAACAACTCTGCATCTTCAGTAGCAATATTATTAGTATCAATAAGTAAAGTTATATTGCTACTCTCAGAATGAATTGCTAGTGTCTTAATTACTTGTGCCAACTCTAAACCGATTAATTCTTCTGATTGTAACCAATCAGGAAAAATAATTAGATTCATCTGTTTTAGATTTAAAGGCAAAAGTGTGGCATCAATTAAAGCTGAACTAACAATTTCTGCCATTTTTGACCAAGAAAACTTTTTCGCTTGTTCTAAACCCGCAGCAATTAATGATTGACGAACACTAGGTTTTTGCACTTCGCAAAGTGCATCTGCTAGTCCCTGTACATCATCATCCTTAATATATATGGCTGCTTCTCCTGCTACTTCTGGAAGTGAAGCATTAGGACAAGTAATAACTGGACAACCACAGGCCATTGCCTCTATTATTGGCATTCCAAAACCTTCATATTTAGAAGGATAGACTAACGCAACTGCACCAGAATAAGCTGTTGCTAACTCCTCATCGCTCAGTTGCAACATATGTACAACACTACCTGATGTATACGTTCTAAATTCTGGTGCTAATAGACCACCACTTCCTGTGCAGACAATATCAAATCCATTGCTACTTGCTAGCAAAGAAAAAGCCTGGTAAAAT
Source organism: Fischerella thermalis PCC 7521 (assembly GCF_000317225.1). GTDB lineage: Bacteria > Cyanobacteriota > Cyanobacteriia > Cyanobacteriales > Nostocaceae > Fischerella > Fischerella thermalis. Next base: position 11,449 of record NZ_AJLL01000102.1, on the reverse strand, counting down.
AAAACACTGTTTTTATATCCATTGCCAGGGCCTACCAAAATAAAATAGGGTTTATAAATACCGTACTTTATTCTAAACCTATTAATATCCTCTGGAGTAGCGCATAAAAATACCTGATGATTAACGCCGTTTTTGGCAACCGTTACAGACTCTAATGATATTTCAGGGAAACATTTAACTAAATCTTTGGCTGTGTTTTCGGAAACAGCAATATAAGCTGTGGCATGTTGAATACCATAGTGTTTTTCTCGCCACATCGGCTGACTCAAATTCCATCCCATTAATTCGGGAATCATGTCATGTGCCATGAAAACAGAAGGCGTTGTTATCGGGGTTGTGTAATAACTGGAGATAAAAACTTCAGCACCTTCTTCATCACAAACTTGCTGTAGTATTTCTCGGTCTACATCAGTATTATCGTAGTCATAAGCTGGTACTGTACGGTATCTAATACCAGGAATTTTAGGAGCAGTATCAGCGCGGTCAAGTACAATAATATGTTTAGCAAACCCATTGTTTGACCACTCTTCTAATAATGATTTCCAAACACGTGCAATACCAGTTTGATACAGTTGAAAGAATACACCATCTACAATAATTATTGGTGATACTTTGTTGATCTGAGTAATTTCTTGCTGCACTTCATCTGGTTGTAAAAATCGCCAAATATTATTGCCACTCTCTCTTTGTGCTATTGGTATTATTCCCTTAGTATGTGCAATATCTACTTGGGTTTCATCTTGCACCCAAGGAAAATATTCCCTCAACAAAATTGGAAATTTGGTAGTTTTCTGCAAAGCGTTCCATTGAGCAACAGCACTACTGTAACCGTAGTATTGTTCTTTAAATTTTAATTGCTCTGGTGTTACATAGGCAAAATGTTGAAATACTAAACCATGCTGTTCTGTTTCGTGATGTAAAAAAGGATTTACGGCAGCTACATTTTTAAATTGACCATCTGGTAAAGTTTCGACTAGTACAGGAGGTTCATGTGCAGCCCAAATATATCCTGGCTTATATCTCCAAGTTCTTAGCCACTCTTGTTGAGGATTCTGTGCATAGCAGTTACGAGTACTAATAATTAGTTGTTCACCTACAAAATACCAACACCAATAGAAAGCGGCTGTTTTTTCAGGGTTACTAATAAATATTTCTCTAGCAGTACAAATCTGCTCTAATGTCCATAGTTCATCTACATCTATTTGCCATAGCAAACATTCTTCTTGGATATTGGCAAGTGGAGCATTTACCATTTCCCGCTTTCCATCCCAGAAAACACCTTCTAGTTGACGATAAATTGTAATGTTATCTGGGTACTGGCGCACTAATTCATCTAGATATTCCGTAGTACCATCACAACTACGCCCATTTTTATGAACTTCATCACTAATACGCCCACCGAGTTTTACACTCCAACTGGTGTCATGTTTTAAATCTGCCACACCTTCAACAATATGCCAATGCCATTTGAAAGGTAGTTGCTTGAAAATTTCAATATGGTAACGGATAAATGGTTGTCCATTTAGAACAATAGTAAAAAAGTGAATTGGCAAACCTGTTGTTAATGATGAGTTTGTAGCAGTTATTTTTTTTTGTCCACATGCGATACTTGAGGAATATTCATGGTTTACGAGAATGTATTTCGCTGTTTTATGCCATACACGTTCTGGACCAGGCCATGTATGTATAACATCATGAAATGCTATCCAACCACCATCTTTGACCAATGGAAATGATAATTCAAAATCTTTTAAAACATCTAAATACTGGTGAGAACCATCAATAAAAATAAAGTCAATATTTTTACCATCTGTTAATTCATGCCAACAACTCAACGCATCATGGGAGTAACCACGTAATGGTATAATATATTCCTCAAGTCCATTGATTTGAATATTTTGCCGCCAAATTTCAAAAAATTGTCGCTCAGAAAAATCGGAATCATTACCATCCCATGTATCAATGGCATAAATTTTTCGATTTGTTCCTATGCAAGCATAGCCCATAGCAACCGTTGAATGCCCTTTAAAGGAACCAATCTCTACTATCACAGCTTCTTCTGGAAGAGATTGTACTTTGTTAAAAAGGTATTCTTCTTGCCCAGAAATCATGAACCCTGGTATAGATTTAACAGCATCATGAATAGTTTGATAAGTAACTGGTTTAACATTTTTTTGTTTAAAAATAGCATAGCCATTACGTATTCTTTTATTACAATTAATTAAAGTGTAACTAGAATCTTCCAATAATAGTAGAAAATTTCTATAATTTTTAAATGTATTGATATCATCTAAACAAATATATTTTGCTCCATAAATTTCATTGAATTCAGCATTCCCGGTAAATTCTGAACCATCAATCAGTACTAAATCAAAATAATCAATATTGTTTTCCTGTTTGATTTTTCTAATTCCATGCTCGGATAATCCAGAACTCTTTACATACTCAATATCTTGATGTAGCCAAAAAAGCACACGTTCTAACGGATAATTTTTTAGATTGTTTTCTGTATTATTGTAAAAATCAACAACTTCTTTTTCGTTAGGAAAACTTTCTATAGGTACAGAAGATAAGTTATATACTTTTACAAAATCATCATTTTCGTATCTCTTTTTTAATTCAGTAAATCTAGTTTTTGACACTTCCATACAAAATAAGATGGGTTTGTGAGGATTGTGTCTTATTCCTGTAACAAATGCTTCTGTACTTCCTTCTCCTGAAGATGAACCGATTTCTAAAACAGTTTTGATATTTTCTTCTCTAGTAATTCTTTGAAGAATTGCATAAAATTCATCATTTTTAATTTCTGGGGGAATTAAGCGGTTCAGTTCAGAATTAGTATTTTCATTATTCATATTCATACTTATATTTTTAATTAGTTATTCTCTTGTTTGTTCTTGCTACTGACTTGTTTTTTCAACTCTTCTAAGAGGACTTTGTAATTTTGTCGTTCTGGATTCAATTTCACCAACTTTTCCAAGGGTGCGATCGCACCCTTCATATCACCTAGCTGCAACCGTATTTTCACTAACCCTTCCAATGCAGTTTGGTTTTCTGGTTCTCGCTGTAATACCAACTCGAAACCCTGGGCTTGTTGTTGTAACGAGGTATCAGCAGAAGATGTCACTGGTTTAGGGTTTTGAATAGCCTGTTGCAGTGTAGGAACTATAGCAAACACCCCAGAGCCAAAAAAAGATACAATTGACACCCAAGTCAAAATCTTTTGTCGCCGCTCTATTTTTTTACGGTGGGCGACTAGGTATTCTTCACCTGAACTAGCCATCTTCAACAGTTACTGCGGTAAATACTTAAGTACCAGCAATCCTCCTGTTAAGAGAATACCCAGTGTTTTTCAAAAACTAACATCTGAGCTAAAGATATTTCGCACAATTTTCTCTGTGTCCTCTGTGTCTCTGTGTTTTTTTAATTGAACCGCAGATAAACAGAAAACACACAGAAGAAACAGGAGTGATCTACTCCCAATCTTGAAATTTATCGCTTGTATTGCGAAGTAAAGAATTTAACTGGGCGCGATGAGTTTCAAAGTTGGCGGCGATGGAAATGAAGATGATACCCACTACTAAGCTAATAATCCATTTAAAGAATGGGTAGCGCAAGCTAAAAAGAACCAATTGATAAAAAGCGGTGATGATAAATGTGGCTGTACCAACATACAGAAAAGCCCGCACTCGCAAACCTAAGCCTGCAAAGATAGCGATCAGACTGAAGATTCCTGGTATCAGGACTGTATCTTGATGAAATAATATCGCCCACCCACAAATTAAGCCGCTACTCAGCAGTCGCCAGTAGTGACGGCTGGCTTTCATTTCTGGTTGTCTTAGTTGGGGATCAAATTGGGCAACATATAGTAGGGATAAGCCGATTACTGTCACATACCATAAACTATCATTCAAACCCAAGACAGCAAACCAGCGGAAAATAGCCCAATCAATCAACGCCACGCTGATGTAAGTGACACGGAATTGATTGCTAAATTTGCCAAGGAAAGCATAAAATCCAGCTGTTAACAGCAAAGCAATTGGATGAATTAGCAGCCTGGTTTCCCATAAAAGTATTAGTGGTATGATGTAGGCGGCTCTTTGCCAAGGTCTTTTCGACCAACCCCAAGTTTCCCAAGGTAAGATGTAGAGGAAATAGGCAACCACACAGGCGATCGCAGCATTCCAAGGTACTAACGGCCCAGCAAACCATTGTCCCACAGCCGTTTCTCGCCAAAAAACCCTCATCGCAGCTACTTCTAATAACCCCAGGTAAACCCAAATTTCATCGGGTGTCGCTACTGACGCAAAGTTACTGCTGTTTTCTCTGTGCTGTGGGCGTCTTCCCTGAAAGATGGCGTAACGAACCAAAAATATACCTGTTCCTAAACCCAAGAGGCGGTTAACTTGGATGGGTGCGGCGATCGCAACTATTAGCAAAAAACTACTCCAAGCCCAATGCAGATGGGCAATCACTTTTAATTCTTGTGGTGTCAGTCGTAAATAATTGACCAGCCAAGGGGACAATATACGATAGGCATACATGATGCTTGTGCCTAAAGCTGACATCGCAATTAAACCATCGCCCCACGCACCCCCCGAAGCTTGCAGCATTTGATAGAACAACAGTTCATAGGCAGAAATTGATATACCTAAAATTCCCAGGTAAACTAGGGGTTTAAATTCTTGCCGACGTCGCCCCACTCCAATCACAATTACAGCTACACCCAAAGAAGCCAAACCCGTCCAGTCTGTGAAGGTGTTCAATCGTAGCAGTAAGCTGAAACTTGCATAGATCAATGGAAGAATGTGAAAGCTGCTAGGCAATCTTTCTAGGCGGTGTCGCCGTTGCCACCATTCTCCAAACAACTGAGAGAATAAACCCAAGGCTATATTGGCGATCGCAATTTGAATAGTCGAACGTTCACCAAAAGCCAGCAACTCGGCAATTAATAATTCTAAACACCAACCAATGCCATAAAAGGCAGAATTTGTTGGTTGTCGCCAACTACGATAAATGATGGCTGCCAGAATAATCACATTAGCAGCTACATACAATAATCCAGGAGTTGCAACTTTTTGGTAAATCCAGACAGAGTGCAGTGTCAAACTCAATAACTCTACACCAGTTAATGCGATCGCCCATCTATCTGTGGCAACTGCATAAATATTTGCTAATTCATTACTTCTTTGTCGCAGTGCTGTGCGAGTCAACCATAAACATAAGATAGTTATTGCCCCGACTACAAACCACCCTTGTACTGATAGTTTCGGGAAACCGGGTACGCCTTCCCACAGCAAGGTGGCGATCGCACTCAGAACAAAACCAACTGTAATTACCGCATAAGCTTTGTGTCTTAAAAAACTAGTGTTTACAAACATCAAAGCCGCAGCAACTGTCAAACCGATTAATCTGGCTGTAGCTACAGGTAAAGTGAGTAACTGGGTAAGTCCCAACCCGATGACACTCAAGACAGTAGTAAAATCCCGCTTTTCTCCACCACTACGACTAGCGACACCTGTGAGAGTTAGGGGAGTAGTTAACCAAATCAGCCCCCAACTCGCATTATTGACAGCATAGTTTCTCCAGGCGAATTCAGCATTTACCCAAAATAGGTAAAAACTAATTGCAGCTAGTCCCAAACCAATATACCAAGCACTACGTTGCCACCAACCATAACCAAGACTAAATAGCCACTCGGCTACCATCACGACCAGTAAAATAGTTGCCCAGATTTCATTACTCAGATTTGGGAACACCCAATCAATGATCGAACACAGCGTCAACACTCCGGTGATATGAGTGAGAAATATTAAGGTTGGGGAGACAGGGAAGGACAAAGATGAGGGATCTGCAACAATATCTGCTTGTTCCCTTGTTCCTCTGTCGCGATACATGTACCTTTGTGTGACAATTGCTAAAGTAATTGTGGATAGAAGTAGATTTAGCGATCGCAATCCTGGGTTAACTAAGGCAATTACGGTTAACGCAGAAGCAAAACCCAATGTTAGCTTTTCGCCAAACTTAGCTATTTCTCTTCTACTAGTGCAGTACAGCTTGTCTGTCAGCAGCACCATCAAAATGACATAGGGAAATAAAGCAATACTTAGTAACGCCCAAGGATGATTGTGCGAATTGGTGAGTTGAGTTGCAGTGGCGATCGCCCTTTGCTGTAAAGCATCAGGTACTAACCGCCAGCCCAGCCAGATAGCCTGCAAACCGATTGCAAAAATAGCTACAAAGTCACGCTTGTGGTTATATAGTTGCAAACGACGAGCGCAAAACCACAAACCCAAACCACTTACACCTATTGCCTGCCAAGGATGAGATACTATCGAAACCAACCAACCGAGGAATAACAAGATACCACCGATTAGTTGCCAAGGTACAGATGGGGCTTGTAGAGACGCGCCATGGCGCGTCTCTACACCTTTCGATAGTGCCAACCAAGTTAGCAGCCAACCACAAATACCAACAGCTAACCCCAACTGCGTCACATCTAGGTGGTGAATAAAAATTCCCCTAACTAACAATACCAGTAAGGCATAAACCACAACCAAGGCAGATAAACTAATACCGTTATCTGTTTGTCGTGATCGCAAACGAGTTTGATAAGCGGTAATCAGAGTCGTTCCTACAACTGCCAGATAAAGGGCAATTAAGGGAAATATTGGTAGATTCCAGCCCCAGTGCAGATAACTTAAGCCGAGAATATTTACTAAAAATAATTTTTGATTTGCTAAATTGGCTGGAAATAGGCGACTTTTGCCGATCAAAATTGTAATCGCACTTAGACAAATAGAGGCGATCGCCACTACTATCCAGTTCACAGGATTGTGCCACAGCCCAAAGCGATCCATCGCCCAAAAATTTATTGGCACCAATAAAAGCGTGACAATTAATAATGTCTGTGCCGTCAGTCTTAAATTACTTTGCTTGGCTGTCCACAAACTCATTCCCGCAAAACTCAGGGTATAAGCAAACAAAACCCCATACTGTCCTGATGCAGGAAATCTTTCCCACTGGCTAGCTGCAAGCACTCCAGAAGACAACACTACCAGAAATACACCCAAAAACAGCAGCCAACGCACACTTAATTCTGATAGAAGTGACTGCAATATTTCTGTGGCAAAATTCGGTTTTACTGGTTCTGGTGGTGGCTGAACTTTGTTAGTAGTTACAGGTTGTACAGATGTAGATGTGACAGTTGCTTTCTCTGGTTCAGGTTGAATCTGAGATTCCAATACTACTTTGCAAACAAGGTGTTCTCGACATAATTGCCGAATTTGGGCATCAGATATCAAGCCCAAGCGCAACCACGTATCAAGTCCTTGCAGTAACTGCGGATGGTAGGATGGCAGCCTAATTTCAATTTTGAGTGGGCGGTCAAGGGGGGATGACATAAGTAGTAGCAATGCAGCTAAGATACTTAAATCATCAGTTTCTCCAACTGTATTTTCGCTCTAGCTGTGCCACTTATGTTGCTGACTGTCGTTAATTTTTATTTACTCACCTGAGTTACACCCCGCCCTGAGTACGCCTTTTGGGCGGCATATCTGCTGAGTGTGAGACTTTGACTTGAACTTACTTGTACACAATCGGACGCCCCTCGCTATCTATGTCAAGCTCTTCGCGTCGAACATTTTCTTGAGCTTGAACTGTGTCCTGTTCTACAACTTTCTTGACTCGGACTTCTTCGCGCACAACAGCTTCTTTGCGAATATCGGGTGTTTCTTCGTAAATTTCCATGCGAGCTGCTTCACCTTCACGAAAGGCCTGATCTGGACTGGTTGGTGTAGCATTAGTAGGATTTGTGCGCTCAATTACAACTCGCTCTTTTGCAACGGGAACTGCTACACGGGCTGTATTTCCAATTTTCAGGTTTGAGCAACATACCTGCTACCCTAATAAAGCACCTAGGTAAAAATCGGTTCAGCAAAATGAACGGTAAATTGATCGTATTTGAAGGGGTAGAAGGTTGCGGCAAAACAACTCAGATACAACTTTGTAGTAAGTGGTTGCAAAGCCTGGGTCTCTCTGTCGCAGTGACTCGTGAACCGGGAGGAACTCCTTTAGGCTTGCATCTGAGGCGCTTGTTACTAGAAAAGTCACTAGATCAGCCGATCGCTGATAGAACAGAGTTGTTATTATACGCTGCTGACCGATCGCAACACGTGGAAGAAGAACTCAGACCAAATCTTGCAGCCGGGAAAATAATATTATGCGATCGCTATACTGACTCCACCATTGCTTACCAAGGTTATGGTCGTGGCTTAGATATGAGCTTAATCCATAAGCTCAACAGCATTGCCACTGATGGCTTAGAAAGTGATATTACCCTATGGCTTGATCTTGATGTTGAGGTCGGATTAACCCGCAAACGTGGAACAACTATGGCGCTAGACCGCATTGAACAAGAAGCAATTGCCTTTCATCGTCGCATACAACAAGGATATGCAGAATTAGCTACAACCGAACCACACAGAATTGTACGTATAGACGCTAGTGCCAGTGTAGAGATAGTAGAAAAACAAATTCAAGACGTTTTAACTCAGAGACTTAAATTAGACTTCTTGCAAGATGATAAGTGATATCATGTCCGTTTAAAGACTTATCATATCTGTGAAGGCCGGTAATTGGTAATTGGTAATGGGTAATGGCAAAAATCAATGCCCAATGCCCAACTGCATCACAATAATATCGTAAGTAATTAGCCGGACTTGATATGATTAGCCATACTTGATATAAACTTTAATTTTTTGACAAATTATATTTGCCCATGCTTTTCTAAAGATATCAGATAGTCTCCCATCATACTGATTTCAGTATAATTGATTCGTTGTAGTTACTGCTACAGTATGATTTAACAATATTCCCTATTCTACTCATCATATAGATAGATGCGTAGTTTTGATTTTGACGATATTATTTGAGCTTAGCTAGTAAATATAAAATTTAAATTTCACGTAAACATTGAATATTCTTTCATTAATTAAAAGCATTTTTATGCTTTTATACATAAAAAGTAAATTATTTAAATAACGAGATTTTCGAAATAGTAAAATCAGAAATATTTGGACATATTAATGATATCAAATGAATTTCATACACTTAATGGTTTACAGATACTTTTAGTAGAGAACTTTTGTACTGCAAGACGCTGGAGGAGGCGTAATAGTAGTAACAGCAATTAGTGAAGCACTCTTAGCACTCGAATATATGAAACCAAGTATCTTGATCAGTAGCATTAATTTACCAGATGGAAATGGCTGCTCGTTAATCCAGAAGGTTCGCTCCCGTGAGCAAGAACTCGGTGGATTTATTCCAGCTATTGCCGTAACAGGTTACTTGAGAGATGATGAAGATATCCTCGTACTCAATGCAGGTTTTCAGACGCACCTAACCAAACCTATTGATCCCGATAGATTAGTAAAAGTAGTTGCCAGTCTATCTGATAAAAAATAATTATTACAATAATGAATCTACTTACTTAAACCAAAATTAAGACAATGAAGCTTTGCAGCTATTTTGAAGAACTCTTATGATCGGGATGCATAAATTTGAGAATCGTAGTGTGGATGGAAATTGGGGTAATGCTAAAATCTCGACAACCGTTGGTTACACAAAAAGTCATAGTTCTGCATCCAGCATATGTAGCGGGAAAGCTTGGAGTAGTTTGTGGTGAAGAATTACTTTCAAATGGTCGCCCAACAGGACGCTGGCTAATTCAAGTAGATTGTACTTCAGAGCGTATCATAGTATCATTGCCCCGGGATGAATTTGAATTACTTAATCAAGATGCAGAACAAGTTTAGGTTGTATTTGGTCTAATTCAAAACTTGGAACTTCTAATCTTTCGATTCATTACTCAAAATCCTATCGTAAGGGGGAAGTTTTAATTTTACAGATATGTTAAGAATTGATTTGATAACTTTGCGAACTATATTATTTTTAAGTACATGAAACGTTCAGCCTGCCTCATTTTTAATCCAGTAGCAGGTCAGGGCGACTCAGAGCAAGAGTTGGCACAAATTCGAGCTATCTTAGAGCCAGAAATCGACCTGGATATTCACTTCACAACAGAAGAAATCTCTGCCGATCAACTAGCACACGATGCAGTGCAAAGAGGAGTAGATGCTATCATTGCTTCTGGAGGAGATGGCACTCTCTCGGCAGCAGCGGCGGCTGTAGTAGGTAGTGATATTCCATTTGGCATCATTTCTCGTGGAACAGCAAACGCCTTTGCCACAGCCTTAGGCATACCAGACACAATTGAAGGTGCTTGCAAAACAATTTTGCAAGGTGGGACGCGGATTGTAGATACTGCCACTTGCAATGGTTATCCAATGGTACTGCTGACAGGTATTGGCTTTGAAGCAGAAACCGTAGAAAAAGCAGACCGGGAATCGAAAAATCGTTTTGGTTTCTTGGCTTATATCATAGCTGGATTTAAACAATTAAGTGAATTACAGTCATTTGATGTAGAAATTGAAACTGAAGATAAGGTAATTTCAACTTGTGCAGCAGCAGTAACAGTAGCAAATGCTGCACCTGCTACATCCGTTTTAGCCCAAGGGCCAGCAGGACTCATTGTAGATGACGGATTGCTGGATTTAACTATAGTAGCTCCGGCTAACAGAGCAGCTGCGATCGCGGCTACATTTCACTTATTTCAGACAGCTTCTACGGGTAGTCCAGCAGAAAGAAATGACATTGGATATCTACGAGCTAAAAAATTTAAAATTACAACCGAGCCACCTCAAAAAGTTGTTGTTGATGGTGAAGTTCTAGGAAAAACTCCAGTAGAAATTGAGTGCATACCAACAAGTCTAAAAGTTTTTGTACCCCTAGCGCAAGAGGAACTTCCTCCTCCAGAAAAGTTAGAGGGATTACCTAACTTAAACATTCAGGTCAAACAAACCAATGAAAGCTTTGACTCTTAAGAAGGTAGTCCCGATGAAAAAATTTCACCGCCATGCATGAAAATGTGGTAGCTTCCACTCAAGGCTGAGACAACGAGGTTTTTGACAAACAACGACCTGAAAGTGTCAAGAAACTCTTGGAGAAGCTGGGTTATTCCCTTTGCTTTAATCATCTACTACATTTACCTTTCGCTTCTTCTGCTGCTTGGTAGTCTGGTTTGAGTTTGAGGGCTGCTTCTAAAGCAACAATTCCGTCTGAAAATTGGGACAACTGACAATGAGTCTGTCCCATGTAATACAAAGTTTCTGCTTTTTGAGTATCTGTCAAAGGAGATTCATTTAGCATCTGCTGAAATTGAGCGATCGCTTGTTTATATTGCTTTAAACCTTGAAGTGCTAAACCCCGACCCCGCAAAGCAGTAAAATATTGTGGATCGTTCATTAAAGCTTGATCAAAAGCTGCAAGAGCTTCTTTATATTGTTTTTTTTGCCATAGCACCTTACCTTTGTGGCTATATGCAATTGCT
>NZ_AJLL01000101.1 GCF_000317225.1 Fischerella thermalis PCC 7521 | reverse complement strand
AATTGCTAACTCTCTGGTAATATTTTGTTGCGGATTAGCTTTTTGCATTTTTTGCAACAGGTTAATTGCTTCATCAATAGTGATCAGTGCTGTATCAATTTGTTTAAGTGCTAATAATGATTCGGTTTTATTAATCCAAAATATCGGGTCTTTGGTGTCAAGAGCGATCGCTGTATCAAAAGCAGAGATAGCCTCATAGTATTGCTGGAGATTATAAAGTGCTTCTCCTTGACAATTCCAAGCATACACAGCTTTTGGTTCTATAATCGTAGCAGTCGAGCAGGACTCTAACATCTTGTTATATTCTTGCAAACCAGCGAGTGCATAACCTCGGTTAGTCCAAGCTTGATAATAGTTGCTATCGATGTTGAGAAGTTTGTCGAATTTAGCGATCGCCTTTTTATATTCTCCTTGATTGAAGAGTTTATTTCCTTCTTGAAAAAGAATGTTTACTTCTATATTTTTATAAAAACTCCAGCAAATGGCGCTGAATCCAAGTATTGCTAGTAAAATCCAAATACCTCGAAATATTAAAACTCTTGGTTGAAAAATTAAATTTTTGGCCTTAAGTATAGATCCTGGAAATAAGTTGTCGGAAGTCATTCTAGAACTGCTTGGAGGTGTAATTTCCAGTATGTTTGCTAATTGTTGGTCAACCCAGCTTAAATTAAAAACAGATTTGTAGATCTGGTTCGATATCTTTAATTTATTTTCTTGCTCAACAACTAAGCCTAAATTTAATAACTCTGTTTGGACTGGACTGTCCTGTACTGGTAATTCTCCTTGTTGCAAAATTTGCTGATACAATCTCAACAGCCATATAGAGTCACATCTGGGATTCGCAATCAAACCATCTTGAATTGTCTGTAAATGCTCAGCAGCTATCTGAGTTTGCCAATTTGTAATCAAGTGATTTTGTACTAACTGTTCAACTACGGCTGCTTCTTCACCAGCACCAATAAAACTTTCATACTCACACAGTAATTGACAAACCTTTTGAGTCAGGAAAGGTTGACCCCCTGTCCACGCCAGCACCTCTTGTACTAATATTTCTGGGCAACTAGCTTTGTCTGCTAACTTGAATAATTTGACGGTGCTGCGAATAAAAGGTCGCAAATTCACTAAATCTTGGTGAACCCAACTCAATTTCACAATAGATGGGTGAGGAGAATTAGATTCTTTGATGTTGTCCTGTTGCACTGCTAACCCCAGATTCAGTAACTCTTTTTGTTTTGAGAAGCGATCGCCTGTAACTTGTTTCCGGTGCAAACTTGATTGAATAAGTTTGTCTTTAACAGATAGTGTAATAGATAACTTGTAAAATCTATGATTAAACTGTTTTATGGTGAAGCCAAACAAGAAAATAATTCCTGTTGTACTGACACCAGGATTTACCTAAAGGCTTACTACCTCCCCTTGAGCTTGCTTTGATAAGGTATATATCATAGAAACTATTGTCAAGTTATGTGACTGATTTTAAACGTCTGTTTTATAGAATCTGTCAGACAATTTTGATTAATGATTATTAAGCATTTTGAGACACGATTATTGATATTTTCATCATCTCGCTAATTAAAACCATATGGTTATTTGTTATGAATCTTAAATATACTTACGTATATAGGAAAAGCTACAAAAAATTATTGACTAAATATCAATCATAAGCATTGGGATTTGAGACTTAGGAACTTGGCACTGCTTATCATCTGTATCACTCAAGCTTTGAGAAGTATCCCGCCTCGGAATAAAGTCCGAGTCTAATAGCATAATTCCGTTTTAAACGGACTCAAAGACTTTCCTAGTCAGATTTATTTGACTTAAGCTAAGAGCCAAGAAATTTATTTCTTGGCGGGACGAAAAATTGGTGCAAGATATGAATCTACTCAGATGTTATTGAAACATCAGCATAGGGAATCTTATGTGTAAGACTGATCCAACTACAAACCTATGCTAAGTACAGATGAGACCCAATCCCCCCTACAATTGCAGCATCGTCAAGATTTATTGCATCGAATCACATTACGGATTCGCCAGTCACTGGAGTTACAGGAAATTCTAGAAACGACTACAGCAGAAGTGCGATCGCTATTAGGAACCGATCGCGTCAAAATTTATCGATTTCATGCTGATGGTAGTGGTGAGGTGATCGCCGAATCAATTCATGGTGATCGCCTACCTTCACTTTTGGGTTTAAATTTTCCAGCTGATGATATTCCGCCCTATGCGCGTGAACTCTTTATCAAATCGCGTCAGCGTGTTGTTGTCGATATAGTTACCCAAACAACAACAGGCGCAAGCTTAAGAGAAAATCTGAATGAATCCACCACACAAGAACCAGAACAGCAGTTGCGTTATCGTCCGGTTGATCCTTGTCATGTGGAATATTTAACAGCAATGGGGGTACGCTCATCGGTTGTAGTCCCTATTCTGCATGATGATCGCCTTTGGGGTCTGTTGGTGTCACATCACTCCCAGCAACGTCATGTCAGCGAAGTTGAACTGCAATTTATTCAAGCTGTTACCGATCAAGTTGAAGTGGCGATCGCTCAATCAACTTTGCTGAGCCAAATGCGCGAACAAGCAGAAAGAGAAGCCAAAATCAATCAACTGACCACTGTGTTACATCGGTTGCCAACTGTGCAACTCCAGGCTGCTTTGGAAACAGTGGTGGAAATTTTTCAAGCATCCGGTGGACGACTATATCTCATGTCTCAAACACCTAATCAAGTTGATCAATTTTACGTGTATGGTGAACAGCCCACCGAACTAGTCAACGGTGGTGGACGACAAATAGAACAACATTTACTCTGGCAACAATACCTGCGATCGCCCGATCAGGAGATTTACAAAGTCTCAGCGCCTCAAGATTCGAGACAACAACTGTGGTCACAGTCAATGTACCTATCTGGGGATGAATGCCCTAATCCTAACTGCTGGGCAATTAACGACATCTACCAAGAACCCATCTTTCGCACAATTGTCACTTCCTTTCAGTCTACCCAAGTGCGAGGACTGTTGATTGTCCCCTTACGCTACGGTAAGCAAGCAATCGGCTGTCTGACTATTTTCCGCAACGAAATTGAAACAGAACGGCTATGGGCAGGGCGTTGTGACAACGACACCCGGCAAATCATAACGCAAATCTCATTTGAGACTTGGCGAGAACTCAGGCGCGGACAGGCAAAACCCTGGACAGAAAATGAGAAGAAACTGGCTGAGGTGATCGGGGGACATTTGGTCATGGCAGTACAGCAATATCGCCTTTATAGCCAAGTACAATCGCTCAATGCGAATCTGGAACGACAGGTAGAAGAACGCACGGCGGAACTACAACATCTGTTAGAACAGCAACAAGCTCTTTCCAACGGAATTGCTAAAATTCGCGCTTCGCTCAAACTAGGTGAAATTTTCCAAACTACGACCGAAGAGGTTTATCGGCTGTTGCAAGTTGATCGTGTGGTCATCTACCAGTTCAATCCGGACTGGAGTGGCAGTTTTATTGCCGAGGCTGTTGGAGAGAGTTGGACTAGCCTCCGGCAAGCCCAAGCCAGTAATACAGACATCCAAACTTACGTATCACAAAGCGATCACTGTATTGTCAGTAATTTTCTGGATGCGCCTGTCCCCAACATTGACACCTATCTCCAGGAAACCCAAGGAGGAGATTTTAGCCAAGGCTGTGCTGTCAAACGGGTTGATGACGTTGATACTATGAAATTTCCAGACTGCTATCGAGCAGTGCTGCAACAATTTCAGTGCCGAGCGTACGTAATTGTTCCCATTTTCCAAGCAGAGAATTTATGGGGATTACTGGCAGTTTACCAAAATTCTGGCCCTCGCCAATGGAAAGATATAGACATTGCTTTAGTGATGCAAATCTCAGATCAACTAGGGGTTGCCATTCAACAAGCAGAACTGCTGGAACAAACTCAGTCGCGAACTCAGCAGTTAACTAAAACTCTAGAAGACCTAAAACAGACCCAAACCCAACTGGTGCAAACTGAAAAAATGTCCAGTCTCGGACAATTGGTGGCTGGTGTTGCCCATGAGATTAACAACCCCATCAGCTTTATTTATGCCAATGTTATCCATGCTACAGAGTATATCCAGCAATTACTAGAGGTGATTCGTCTTTATCAACAACGCTATCCAGAACCAGACGCAGAATTACGCACTTACCTGAAAAAGATTGACCTAGATTTTATTACAGAAGATTTACCTCATTTACTGTCGTCTATGAAAATTGGTACTGAACGAATTCAGGAAATTGTCCAATCTTTGCGTACTTTCTCGCGGCTTGATGAAGCTGAGTTCAAATCCGTGGATATTCATGCAGGTATTGACAGCACACTAATGATTTTAGCCCACCGCCTCAAAGCACAACCAGATCGACAGGCAATCCAAATCATTAAAGATTACGGTCAACTACCTTTGGTTGATTGTTATCCAGGTCAGTTGAATCAAGTATTTATGAATCTTCTGTCTAATGCAATTGATGCTTTAGAAGAACAAAGCAACCAAAGATCGTCCGAACACAATTACACCAGTCAAATCAAAATTAGTACCCGTGTGATTGCCGAACAACAGGTTCGGATTTGCATTGCTGACAACGGTATTGGCATGAGTGAAGATGTGCGATCGCGTCTATTTAACCCCTTCTTCACAACCAAACCCATAGGTAAAGGTACGGGTTTAGGCTTATCTATTAGTTACCAAATAATCACCGATGGTCACAAGGGAAAACTCTCTTGCCAATCTACTCCAGGGCAAGGTACAGAATTTGTGATTGAGATTCCAATTCGGCACTATTCTAAACCTTGAAAAAGCACCAGGCGACGGTTAGCCGGACCCCAACTGCTACGACGCAAAGTGGGTTCTTGTCAACCGTAATACCAATCAAGCGTAGAAAAGACCATCAATCAAAATGTAGCCATTATTGTGACAAATTAATTTAGCTAGAGAGAAAAGAGGCTACATTTTTATCTTGACTACAAAACTTTGAGACCATAGCTTGCACCTAGCTCTGGTGCAAGATCTGAGTAAGCAAACTTATGTGTAATTTTGCGTTCTGTGTATGGAAACCGAGAATGTTGCTATTTTAACCTGTTTATTCCTGTTGACAGGTTTGCCGACAGCATGAAACTATCAGCTAAACTTAATATTGCATATTGGCTTTTTATAAACTCAGTAACTATACTTTTAACTGGTTGTTAATTTAACAACTTTTACTGCGAAATTGAATTATTAAGAAAAACAATTTATAAAACACTTGCAAAAAATTTCAAAAATACTCTACAATCAAAATTCATGTAAAATGATACTTAATTAACTTTAAGCACAAAATAAAAGCTTAACACAGCTAAAAAATACAAAAATCAGGTGCGCCTACTTGTTGCTTAATTATGTGTTTCCCTCAAGTATAGTTTCGATTACTTTGGCTCGGCAGAAGATTCCTTAGCACATAGATGCTGATTTGAGGAGTTGGTTTAAGAGTTGGTAGCTCAAATCTTTGATTTGAGTGTGATATCCATGCTCTTAGTGAGGAATAATATGTCGCTGAATAGGCTGAAATCGTTTTAGTTAGTCTTGCATTCATCTATATTTGTTCAGTTTTATCAAAGCAACAGGAAAAGAAAAACACAATATTTTGTTTTTGTATTTACATTGATTACAAGACTTAATAAATGTTGTAGATTATTTCTTTTGAAAAGTAGAAACTCTGGAATCTGAACTTAATTGATGAATGAAATTATCTCCAGCTTCATGAAGTAGTGATAGTTTACTTGAGAAACACGAGCAATGTTGAAAATTGATCGCAGTAATTACCAACATATTTTTAAATCCGGACAAACACATGCAACACCTACTCCAAAAGAACACAAATCTCTCTGGCAGCGATTTATAAGTCTGCCAGTCAGCAGCAAGAATTTGACGGTTTTAATTTTTTCTCAGTTAAGTCTGATTGTAGGTTTGGGTATTAACTCAACTGTAATCATGAATCGCAGTTTTCAAAGCCAATCACTGAAACAGGCAAAGTCAGAACTCGATATTGCAGATTTAAATTATAATATTAAATTAAATCAAGTCAACTTTAATTTGCACAATCAGGCAAATAATGCTGCTATTATTAATGCCGCTGAACTTGATGTATTAGACAATCAGTTTGATCAGTATAAGCAAAATCACAACACCAGAGTTAGACAAATTCTCAGAAATGAAGCTGAGAATTTAAATATAGAATATCTCGCCTTAGTTAGTATAGATAGACAGATAATTGCTGCTAGCAAATCCAAGTATCAAGTTAAAGTTTTTGACCCCCAAGGCTTAGTCAGTCAGGTATTAAAAAATCCTCGACAAATTCAAGCTCACACCGTAATTAACTCCTCAGAATTAAGTCAACAAGTGCCTTTGATGAGCAGTGATTTATCTAATCAAGATGCTCTGATGAATTATGCTTTAACTCCTGTAAAATCCCGAGAAAATAATCAAGTGATTGGAGTTTTAGTGGCTGGGGATGTAGTGAACGAACAAGAGAATAATGCACAACTTAATGCTTACAGCGCTGTTTACATAAATAAAGGAGCAGGGGAATTTGCTCTCGCTACAAGCCTGGCTAAAAGTAATAAAACAGACTTAACTAAAGCTATAGCAAATCTAGATTTACCTAATAAATCAATACTTGCACAAGCAGCAGTACGTTCAGGTGAAATTGTCACCGGTCAAATAATTATTGATCAACAACCTTACGCGATCGCAGCAAAAGCAATTCCCAACATCACTATTACCACAGCGAAAGGAAATACCCCTGTACTTACAGGTGAGCCAGTGGCTATTTTAGTGCAGATCACAAAAGAAACTGAACTGCAAACTTTAGTTAGACAAAATCGATTGCACTACGCCTTAGCAGCAGTTATTGCTTTAATTGTGATTGGAATTTGGACGTATATATTTAAGCGGACTACTGTTCAACAAATCGAAAAACTCAAAGACGCAATCCAAAAATTTACTAGTGGCGATCGCTTTGCAAGAGTCAGGATTTACACGAACGACGAAGTAGGGCAATTAGCTGTAGCTTTTAATCAAATGGCAGAAACAATTGCTCAAAAAGCTTACCAGCAAGAAAATGAAGGCAAGATTGCTAAACAAGTCAATAGTATCAATTTGCGGATTCGCGGATTGCTCAACACTGCCCAAATTTTGAATGTAGCAGTCACAACCATGCGAGAAGTCATCAAAGTAGATAGAGTCGTTATCTACCGCTTTGATGAAAATTGGCTGGGAACAATTGTAGCTGAGTGCGTTGATGATGAATGGCCAAGCGCTTTGGGTGCAGAGATTGCAGATCCTTGTTTTGCAAAAGACTACATTGACAAATATCAAAAAGGTCGTGTCCAAGCAATAGAAAATATTTATGAAGTAGGTTTAACCGAATGTCACATTGCTCAACTAGAAGCCTTTGCAGTCAAAGCAAATTTAGTCGCACCGATTTTGCTCAACAATAAGCTATATGGTTTACTGATAGCTCATCAGTGTTCTAGTCCCCGCCAATGGCAAGAATCAGAAATCGATTTGTTTAAGCAAGTAGCAATTCCTATTGGTTATGCATTAGAACAAGCATACGTGTTGGAACACTCCGAAAAAGCCCGTTCGCGTGCAGAATTACTCGCAATCGAACAAAGCCAACAAAAAGAAGCATTGCAACAGCAAATCATTAAACTACTGCGGGAAGTAGAAGGCGCATCCAAAGGTGATTTAACAGTGTACGCAGAAGTTACCCACGGGGAAATTGGTACAGTTGCAGACTTCTTCAACTGTATAGTTGAGAACCTCAGAGAAATAGTCACCAAAGTTAAAACATCGGCAATTCAGGTGAATACAGCCCTTGGAGAAAACGAAGGCGCAATTCGCCAACTCGCTAAAGAAGCCATCAAACAAGCAGTGGAAATCAACCGTACCCTTGATAGTGTCGAACGCATGACACTTTCTATTGCAGAGGTAGCAGATAATGCTCAAAAAGCCGCGCAAATTGCTCACACCGCTTCTCATACTGCTCAAAAAGGCGAGATAGCAATGGATTTGACAGTAGAAAAAATCTCTAACTTGCGCTCCACAATTGACGACACAACCAAAAAAGTCAAACGTCTTGGCGATTCTTCCCAACAAATTTCTCG
The DNA here is from genome assembly GCF_000317225.1 of Fischerella thermalis PCC 7521. GTDB lineage: Bacteria > Cyanobacteriota > Cyanobacteriia > Cyanobacteriales > Nostocaceae > Fischerella > Fischerella thermalis. The sequence goes on along the minus strand of NZ_AJLL01000101.1, from coordinate 51,637 downwards.
AATTGTCTCTTTAATTAACGAAATTGCTGTGCAAACCAACTTGCTAGCAGTCAACGCTGGGCTAGAAGCTTCTAGGGCTGGTGAAAGCAGCCGGGGTTTTATGGTGGTTGCAACAGAAGTAGGTGAATTAGCAGCCCGTTGTTCTGACGCCACTCAAGAAATTAAGCAGATTGTCGAAAATATTCAACGAGAAACTAACGAAGTGATCAAAGCAATGGAACAGGGAACTACCCAGGTAGTCGAAGGTTCTCGCATCGTAGAAGATGCTAAAATCTCCCTCAATCAAATTCTGACAGTCTCTCGTGAAATTGATGAGTTAGTCCAATCAATTTCCCAAGCGACAGTTTCTCAAGTAGAAACATCCCAAGCAGTGACTAAATTAATCACAGAAATTTCTCAAGTGTCAGAAATTACTAGCGAATCCTCGCGTAGTATTTCTCAATCATTGCAGGAAACCGTAGGAATTTCTCGGGAATTAGAAGCAACTGTGGAGAAATTTAAAGTGAAGTGATGGGATTGGGGATTGGAGGGGGGACAAGGAGGACAGGGAGGACAGGGGAGAAATTGTAACCACAAACAACTAACAACTAACCCCTTGCCTTACCTTATGCCAAATTAATCCAGCAACAATCAATCCTAAACCTACTTGCCAGATTGAGGATTCTACCCAAAATGCTAAGAACAGGCAAGATAAAAGACCCAGAAAAGCTATCCATCTGGGATATAGTCGTTCTTGGGAATTCAGTTTTAAAGCGCCCAAGTTAGTAATTGCGTAGTAAATCAGGACGCTAAAAGCACTAAAAGACCATGTTGTCTTAACATTACCAACTAGAACCAAAAGAGCGATCGCTACTCCCACTACTATTACAGACCAATAGGGAGTAGTTTGTTGTTGGTTCAAACGTGATAAAAATCTGGGGGCGTCGTGGCGACGTCCCATCGCTAGCAATACACGGGATAACCCCAGAATCAAGTTCAGCAGTACACCCAACATCGCTGTCATTGCTCCAATGGCTAGCACCAACGCACCGCCGACACCAGTTACATCCCGGGCTACCACCTCCAATGGCGCAGCCTTTGTCTGCTGGATAGCACCAGCTAAAACATCTACCCCCACAGCCCCAATCGTAACTGTCGCCACTGCTATGTAAAGCAGCATTGTCACCGCAAGACAAACTATCATCGCTTTAGGAATAGTCTGTCTTGGCGATCGCGCTTCTTCTCCCAGGGTAGCAATGCGACCATAGCCAGTATAGGCAACAAACATCAGGGCGCTAGCATGGAGAACATCAGCTAGCGAACCTGTAAAAAAAGGTGTAAAGTTCTCACTCCCTCGTTGAATCGTACTGGGAAGACAAACCAGAATCAAAAACCCTAAAGATAAAATAGTAACAGATACAATCGCGATATTGGCAAAATTTGAACGGCGAATACCATTTAAGACAATCAGTGTCATCACCACCACAGCCAAAAAAGCTGTCGGAACTACCCAGTCAGAATTTATACCCAAAATATTTAATAAGTAAGCAGCAAAACCTAAAGCAGCAGTAGCAGCAGAGGCTGTCTTTGCCACCAAAAACATCCAGCCAGCCGTAAAACCGAAGCTAGGAGTCAGATATTTATAACCATATTCATAACTACCACCACTCAGGGGGTGATTTGCTGCTAGTTGGGCGCTGCTGAGTCCATTAAAAATGGCGACAATCGCCCCAATTGCCACAGCTAAAATCACCGCAGGGCCAGCTATTCCAGCCGCAATTCCAATACTAACAAATACACCAGTACCAATAATGGAACCTAGTCCCATGACAGTAGCGCCAAACACCCCTAACTCTCGTTTCAATTGTGGCTGTGAATTGCCTACAGACATGCTTTTTCCTATCTCTTTGTCTAGATTAGGCCACTACAGGAACGTTAGCAGATATTTCTATTATTCGATATTTTCGTTTGCTCCTATCTTGCACCTACCCGACTGCCAGAGAATAAATCAGTCATTTTTATTTTGCAACTTTTGTCTCTACAAATCCGTAATAGAGAAAGTTTCGCTAGATGGTTAATGAGTTTTACTTGGCGGGGAGGACAACTACGTGGTTGTATTAAGTATGGATATCTACCAATATAAGCATTTTTCAAGCCTCCTTATTTTGCTAGGAACATAGGTAGGCATGAATAAATATCAACTAGCTTTAGGTAGATTTTTATCTATCTAAGATGTCAATAGAGGAGACTACTACTTTATGATGAAAGTAAGCGTAATTATACCGTGTTTGAATGCAGCAGAGACTATAGGTGTGCAACTGGAAGCACTTGCAAACCAACAATGGTCACAGCCGTGGGAAGTGATTATTGCTGATAATGGTTCCACTGACAATACAGCATCCATAGTAAAACAATATCAAACACGCATACCCAATCTCCGCATTGTCGATGCATCTGACCGCAAAGGAGCATCACATGCTCGTAATATTGGTGCAAAAGCTGCCCAAGGTGAGTCACTGTTATTTATTGATGCTGATGATGAGGTTGCACCTGGATGGTTAGCAGCCATGGGGGAAGCACTTGCAAAAAACGACTTTGTTACTGGTCATAATGATTACAACAAGCTAAGTTATACTTGGGTAGTAAAGTGTTACCAATTGGAAAATGGTACTGGGATCATGGAAAACACCTACTACCTGCCGTTTGCAGGTAGCGGCAATTTGGGTATCAAACGTGCCATTCATGAAAAACTTGGTGGTTTTGATGAAGCTTTATACCAAAGCGAAGATGTAGATTATTGCTGGAGAGCTTACTATTTAGGAACTAAACTTCACTACGTCCCGGATGCGATCGCTTATATCCGCTTACGTGGTAATTTAGCTAGTATATATCGTCGCAGTTGGGCTGTGGGTAAAGGTGTAATTTTAGTGTATAAAAAACACCGACCACTTGGTATGCCTCAAATGGTGTCATGGAAAACTTTTTTAAAAACCTCATTCACCTTGACCATACAAATTCTACTTTTGCAAATCCGGGACAAAGAAAGTTTAGCTAAATGGTTAATGAGTTTGGCTTGGCGGGGAGGGCAATTGTGGGGTTGTATTAAGTATCAATATTTACCAATCTAGATGTCCCTCGAATTTCAATATTATAAACAGAATTTTAATTGTCCCTAGCTGTGTTGCGAAAACTTTGAATAGACTTCAAATTCAATGAGTAGAGGTTTAGGTATACTAAATCTCTACTGTATCTTCCTGAAAACTAATCTTTTACTTAATCTGTATTATGTACCTACAAAAAATTTCTTTTCTACAAGGAAAGCTATCAAATATATTGCAATTTATTCAAGCAGAAATATTATTTGATTGGATTTTACCTCAAAAAAGTCAACCGTTAACAGTAACTCAAAAATCAACATTGGTGTTTTCTCCTCACCAAGATGATGAAACTTTAGGCTGTGGTGGCTTAATTGCTCTTAAACGTGAACTTGGAGTTCCGGTCAAAGTTGTTTTTATCACCGATGGACATAAATCATATTTAGACATTAAACCCGAGGATATAGTTCAAGTCCGCAAGCAAGAGGCCCAAGAAGCATTAAATATATTGGGTGTCCCATCATCAGACATATACTTTATCGACCAGCCAGATGGTGAATTACGGCAAATATCTGATGAGCAGCAACTGCATACTATTAATCAGTTAGTGCAAATATTGCAGTCCTTTCAGCCAGAGGAAATCTATGTTCCTCATCAAAAAGATAAACACCCAGACCATGAGGCTACTTATGATTTGGTGAAAGATGCACTCAACAAGTCTGGAATCAAAGTTCAACTTTTTCAATATACAGTTTGGTTATTTTGGGGAATGCCATTGCTGCTTTTTCGGCTAAATTTAGAAAAGCTAGGTCAGTCTTATGTGGTATCTATCAAATCTGTACTAGAAAAAAAACAACGAGCTTTCCAAGTTTATCGTTCTCAACATCACATCTTTGCTCGTAGCTTTATTGGGCGATTTTTTAAACCTACTGAAATATTTTTTAAAAGTTAATTTTACAAATCAAGAATAAATTCGATGACACCAACTTAAGTGGTTGGTGTCATTATTATACTAAGATTCGACTTTTACACCCCGCCAGAAAGCAACATAACCCTCAATCTGTTTTGCTTTCTCTTTAGTAGTGGGATAGTACCAAGCTGCATCTTTATTAACTTGTCCATCAACTTCAACGCTGTAGTAACTAGCAACACCTTTCCAAGGACAAGTGGTATGAGTGTCACTCTCTTTGAAGTACTCTTTATTAATCGAGTCAGGGGGAAAGTAATGGTTGCCTTCCACAACAACAGTATCATTACTTTCAGCTAGAACAGCACCATTCCAAATTGCTTTTGGCATAACTCAAGAACGCAAATAAACTTTACATATATAATTATGCTTTTTGTTGCCGGTGGCTGGGAAACTTGTTTCGTCGGGACTGCCTTCTGCCTGATTTTCAGATTAGAATAAATCAGTCATTTCTAGCAAAATTGGTATTGAAATCAGCTTTGTCTACTGAATTGGAACATCTCGACTCCCAAAAATATGGGTTAGCACTGCATACCACAACTCCTGAATTGGGTTTGGCAATCAGTAACTTTGCTGGAGATGCACGTTCTGGTATCTGGAATTTAGAGCGTGAACTATCCAGTCTCATGCATCAACACTTAATACAATTTATCCAACCCCAAGTTTGGGGAGACTTGGCTTTTATTGCTGTAGCTAGAGGTCCGGGTGGTTTTACTGGAACTCGTATCGGAGTAGTTGCTGCTAGGACTTTAGGACAACAGTTAAATATTCCTGTATTTGCTATCTCCACATTGGCGGCGGTAGCTTTCTCACAAGCAAGCACAAGTGTAATTGCTGTGCAAATGCCAGCACAAAGGGGTCAAATTTTTGCTGCTATCTACCAACCTGCACCTGATGGTTTGGGGTTAAAAGCCTTGGTACCAGATACTGTATTGACACCACAGGCATGGCAGAAAAAGTTAGAATCCTGGAATAGCGATGTTCAGCTGATTGAAGCAAAATCAGAATTAGCTGCAACAGTGACAAGTATTTTGCAGCTAGCGTATTTAGACTGGCAAATAGGAAAGCGTCTCCATTGGTCAGAAGCACTTCCTTTTTATGGTCAGCATCCTGTTGATGTGTAGCACTCCACCCGATTGATTTTGACCCCGGTTTATAATTGTCACGCGGTTACACAAACTGTCGGCTTCTTCTAAAAAATGGGTAGTTAAAAATATGGCGTTGCTGAATTTGGTCATGAATTATGTGTGCATACATTTTTGTAGAGACGTAGCAATGCTACGTCTCTACTACGTCTGGTCATACCCGTGAATTGTAAATTCATATCTTGATTCAGCAACGCCAAAAATATTGCTATCTTGTCTTTTCGCCAACAAAATAATAAAGTTTTAATAGTATTTCCATATACAGAAATTCTACTCTTAATATTATTGATCGCAGATTTTCGCGCGGGTGAGTACACGTTAAGTTATGCAAAAATATATTGCTTAAATCTTTGCAAAGTCTTACAAGCAAAGAGCTAGAGATTGAGTACCAAAATGCCTAGCCCCTAGCCCAAAAATACTAGAACCCCCAGTCTAAAAATACTAGCACCCCTACCCCCAGAAAAATTTTAAATTTCCATTAAATGGGGGATAAGCGTGCTTGAGTACAACCTTAATTAATTCAATAAATCCAATCGCCATCGGTTGCACTGTCCCCTAAGCAAGGGTCTGGTATAAGCAGAAAAATAGCGCACTGCTTTTACTCAGAGCATTACCGATGCAACAGACATTAAACCCTATTCAAAATTCAAATACTGCCAAAACACCAGATAGTACAAATGGCATTTTTGAACCTTTGTGGAGTGATTTTCGCATTATTTTTGAGCGCGATCCAGCTGCCCGCAATTGGTTAGAGGTGCTGTTTTGCTATCCCGGATTCCATGCACTCTGTTTGCATCGCCTCGCCCACTGGTTATACCGTCACAAGATAGCTTTTTTTCCTCGCTTGATTTCTCACTTAGGGCGATTTTTGACAGGAATTGAAATTCACCCAGGTGCAGAAATTGGTAAGGGAGTATTTATCGATCATGGCATGGGTGTTGTCATTGGTGAAACTGCTATTGTCGGAAACTACAGCTTGATTTATCAAGGTGTTACTCTCGGTGGAACTGGTAAAGAAACGGGTAAACGTCATCCTACCTTGGGTGAAAACGTTGTCGTGGGAGCAGGTGCAAAGGTTTTGGGCAATATTTCCATTGGTGCAGGGGCCCGGATTGGCGCAGGTTCAGTGGTGTTACGAGATGTTCCTAATGATTGCACTGTGGTGGGTATTCCTGGACGCAATATTTCCCATAAACAAAGTAAACACCTCTCTCCCCTAGAACACGGTAAACTCCCGGATGTAGAAGCAACCATCATTCGTTCTTTACTTGAACGCATAGAACAACTTGAACAACAAGTGCAAATTCTTAAAACTCAACAGTCAAAGGTCAAATAGTCAATGGTCAATTGTCATTTGTTGTTTGTTACAACCAACAATCAACTACCAACTACTAACCACTATCTACTAACTACTAACAATTAACTAAATAAACCAAATAAATGTTACCACCTTATACTTCTTCTACCTTAGGCAATCACTATTATATTGTGCAGATTCCTTTAAGCGATCGCTGGCAAGTTTATCGCCGCTTACAGGAGTTAATGATTCCCTGTTTGTGTCACCCTGATGGTTCTTTACGGGTGCAGGTAGATAATTGTCTCACAGTCATTCTTGTTCACAGTATCGTTAAGCAATTTTTAGTCTCTCGTCAAGAATTAATTGATTGGCTAGAACGATGCTGGCAGTTGTGATGATTTTACCAAGTATTTTAAACTTCACGTTTTTGTTAAAGTTTCTATGATAGCTAACTGTCAAAGTGATGTAAAATTTATTGATTTTTTGCAGAATGAGCTTGAACTTTCGAGTGGCGATATCGCTGTAGCTCTGCGAAAACGTGAATTAGAAAATGGACCATTACCAATGCTGCTTTGGCAATACGGTTTAGTTGATATAGAGCAGTTGGAGCGGATTTTTGATTGGTTGGAAGAGCAAGCTTAAGAGAATCAAATTAATTATTACAAATTCAAAAGAAGTAAATACTTCTTTTAGTTTTTAGATTTGAAATTTTCACTACTGAGGATAACGCCATGATTGCCACTTTAATTGCTGGATTTAGTTTATTGATTGTATCAGGAATAGCAAAGACTTATATCAGTTATATGCTATTCACTGAAATCCCTAATCATCCTGAAGAAAAGAATACTTAATTTATACCAATTCCTGGTTTGATGTCATACAGAATGCAAAATTATAGTTGGGTAAGAATGATGATAGAAGATGAAGGCTAAAGAATGAAAGACAAAGGATGAAAATTCAAAGCTAAAGGCTAAAGGATGAAGAATGAAAACAAGAATTTAGATTTTATAGTTCATCCTTCATCCTTCACACTTCATTAGAGGTATTTTGATAATGAATAAAGTTCTCATTAATGACACGACTCTGCGTGACGGCGAACAAGCGGCAGGTGTTGCCTTTAATTTACAAGAAAAAGTAGCGATCGCCAAATTTCTTGATGCTATCGGTGTTCACGAAATCGAAGTCGGAATTCCGGCGATGGGTGAATCAGAAATGCGAGCGATCGCAGCAATTTCTGAGTTGGGTTTGTCTGCTAAACTGCTAGGTTGGAATCGGGCTGTGATTTCAGACATTCAAGCCTCTATGGCTTGTGGTTTGACAAGAATGCACATCTCCATTCCCGTCTCTGGAATTCAAATCGCCGCTAAATTTCATGGTCAGTGGCGCATAACTTTGCAACAACTCAAAGATAGTATCAGCTTTGCTGTCGATCAAGGTCTTTGGGTTGCAGTTGGAGGAGAAGATTCTTCTCGTGCTGATGAAAACTTCCTCTTTGATGTTGCCCATTATGCCCAAGAATGGGGTGCATCAAGATTTCGTTTCTGCGATACAGTTGGAGTTCTTGACCCCTTCAGCACCTATACAAAAGTGAATCGGCTGGTTGCAGCTTTGCTGATCCCTGTGGAAATCCACACGCACAATGATTTCGGTTTAGCGACTGCAAATGCCCTTGCTGGTATCAAAGCTGGAGCTTCATCAGTAAATACCACAGTTAATGGATTAGGCGAAAGAGCCGGAAACGCAGCTTTAGAAGAAGTTGTAATGGCTCTCAAACGCATTCATGGTATCGATGTCGGTATTGAAACACCACGTTTATTAGAACTATCCCGCCTAGTAGCAGCAGCGTCTGGTTGCAGTGTCCCGCCTTGGAAAGCAATTGTTGGTGAAAATACCTTTGCTCATGAATCTGGTATTCATGCTCACGGCGTACTGCAAAATCCTACCACCTACGAACCATTTGCACCCGAAGAAGTCGGTTGGGAACGGCGTTTAGTAGTGGGTAAGCATTCTGGTAGACATTTACTATCTAATGTGCTACAGCAATACGGCATTATTCTCAATACAGAAGAAACCCAATCTGTATTAGATGCAGTCCGACAACAGTCTATTCAGAAAAAACGCAGTCTCACCACTCAAGAAGTTTTGCATTTAGTTTACGAACAGAGGGTTTCCCATGCAATCAGATGATGAAGTTGAACTATACGATCCGCCTGCTTTTGACATCGGTGATAAAGTCCGACTCCGTAAACAAATCAAAAATGATGGGACTTTTCCTGGTCAAGAAATCGGGACTATTCTCGGTAAAAAAGGAGATATTGGTTACGTTGTGAGTATAGGCTCATTTTTACAAAGATCCTATATTTATGCAGTACATTTTCTTCAGACTGGATTTATTGTTGGTTGCCGCAAAAAAGAACTGGAACTAGTAGAAAAATCCAAAGATTTAGAATAGGAAAGTAGAACTATGAAAGTCATGCTACGTAGAAATAACGCTGGTAATTTAGTTGTTTACGTTGCCAAAAAAGATCTCGAAGAAGAAGTAGTAAAAGAAACAGAAGGCTCTGAGGGTAAAATTTTTACTTTGGCGAATGGCTGGGAATTAGCCTTTCCTAACCTACCAGATCCATTGGTATTACCCCAAACTTTTGAGGCAAAACGTCTCGCTTAAAAAATTAGAGTTGTTTGTTGTTTGTTCCTTGTTGTTTGAAATCAGTAATTTTTATTTGTGAACAACCAACAATCATCTACCAACAATCAACAATCAACCACCAACAAATTGATAAAATGGGCGGCAAATACTTAACAATATCAGAATTTCATCTAGAAGGACAATTCCTTGGTTTTTTGGGTGATTCATCACGAGAATATAAATATTTGCGTTTAGCGATCGCATCTGGGGAAGTACAACTAAAACTTCCGAAACAATTGCGTGCATACCTAGGTGCAAACTTGCAACCCGGCGAACTTTTACAGGTATTTGGTCTGAGCAAGTTAAATACCCACACTGGTAAAATCAAATTTAAAGTTTATGGAGTGAAACCATTGGGGGTTTGTCCCAATCAAAAAAATCCTCAAAAAACTAAAGCCAAAATTTTAGTATGTCAAAAATCTGGTTGTCGCAAACGGGGTGGTAAAGGTTTATTGTCCAAATTAGAAAAGATTTTATGTGAGCGTGGATTGCAAGATAAAGTAACTATTGAACAAACAGGCTGTTTAAAATGTTGTAACAGCGCACCCAACTGTGTTTTGCAGCTTGGTCAAAAAGAATTTAAAAAAGTGCATCCAGAAGCGATCGCTTCTTTGTTAGAAAATCATTTAATATCAAGTCTGGATTAATTGTCCTATTCCCAAATAACCAGTAGGGTGGTTTACGACTTTAGCCGTAACCCACCACAAGTTTTAAGTTTCAAACTAAAAATTTCTCATTTCAAGCTAGAACTCCAAGGTCAATTGCTCACAACAAGGGGATGAAATTTTGAACGAACACAGATGTACACCGATAAACACCGATGGATTATGGGTCTACTCCAACACTTGCGAAAGTTGACGCTCTCTTAAGCCACCTTCGTAAACTGAAAGACGAGGTTTGAGGGCAGAGTCTTGTCTGAGCAAATGCACCGCCAGGACATTTGCCAGTGATTCAAGCGATCGCAACTTTTCCCTATCCTCTATCGATAGATTTCGGTAGTCACTCGACCATCTTCCTCTACTTGATGAGGTGGACGACGACGTTTGAGAAAGCGATCGCGTAAACTCCCAATCACTATATATAAGATTGGCACTATAAACAAACTCAGGAACGTAGCAACTAGCATCCCACCAAACACCGCAGTACCGAGAGATTGACGGCTACCAGCACCCGCACCTGTGGCAATTGCTAAGGGGAAAATCCCCAACAGTGTGGAGAGTGCTGTCATCAAAATTGGTCGCAAACGTTCCTGTGCAGCTTGGACTGCGGCTTTGGTAATTGGCATACCTTGCTCATGCAGTTGGTTAGCAAACTCCACAATCAAAATGGCGTTCTTACTTGCCAAACCAATCAACATCACCAAACCAACTTGGCAAAAGATGTCATTATCTAGACCCCGCAGTGATTGTGCTGACAGCGCCCCAAAAATTGCCAGGGGAACCGATAGCAGAATAATCAACGGGTCAACATAGTTTTCGTATTGAGCAGCTAATACCAAGAAAACAAAGACGAGTCCCAAACCAAAAATTATCGGTGCTTGACCACCGGATGTTTTTTCTTCCAGGGCTATCCCCGACCATTCGTAACCAAAACTCGTTGGTAAAACTTGTTGGGCGACATTCTCCATTGCTTGGATTGCTTGACCGGAACTTTTACCAGGAGCTGCGGAACCGTTGATTTCAATTGAGCGGAATAAGTTGTAATGATTGATTGTTTGCGCTCCAGTAGTAGGAGTGAGTTTGACCAGATCACTCAAGGGAATCATTTGATCGGTGGCAGAGCGGACGTATAATTTCCCGATATCCTCCGGATTGGAGCGAAACTGAGCATCTGCTTGCACGTATACTCGGTAAGTCCGTCGTTCAAAATTAAAGTCGTTGACGTAGCGCGAACCCAGGTAATTCTGGAGAGTATTAAATACTTGATCAACATCTACTTGTAGGGCTTTAGCACGATTACGATCTACTTCAATTAAGATTTGTGGTGTATTCGCAGCAAAAGTAGTATACACAGGCTTTTGCAAGTCTGGTTCCTGGTTTGCCCGCTCTAGTAACTGACCCATGACTTCCAGCATGGTTGCTAAGTCACTGTTACCTGCTCTGTCTTGTAGCTGAAATTGGAAACCGCTAAAACTACCTAAACCCCGAATGGTGGGGGGATTGACAGGTAACACTCTGGCTTCAGTAATTGCTGAGAGTTTACCCATTAAACTACCAATGATTTGCTGCGCTGATTGACTGCGTTCATGCCAAGGTTTGAGGGTCGTAAAAATTACACCATTATTCGCAGTGCTACCACTAAAACTAAATCCACCAACAGCAAAGGTACCAACAACTTCCGGCAATTTCAGAATTTCTTCTTCTGCTTGTCGCATCACTTTGCTGGTGTAGTTTAGGGAAACTCCTTCTGGCCCTTGCACAATTGTAATAAAGTAACCTTGGTCTTCATCAGGAAGAAATGATGTTGGTACAGAGGTATACAACCAAGCTGTCAATCCCAAGGAGAGGATAAAAATTCCGATGACAATTGCTTTGATCCTAACTAGGCGGTTAAGTGACCACTGGTACCCTCTTCGCATTGAGTTTTGCAAGGAGTTAAACTTACCAAACACCCAGCCCAAAATACCGCGCTGTCTGGGTCTGCGGCGCAGTAGCAAGGCAGATAGAGAAGGTGTGAGGGTAATGGCGAGAAAAGTAGAGATGGCGATCGAAAAGGCGATAGTTAAAGCAAATTGTTTATATATCTGTCCAGTCGCTCCTGGGAAAAAGGCGACGGGGACAAATACAGCCATCAGCACCAATGAGGTAGCAATAACTGCCCCAAACAGTTCCTGCATAGCCGCAGAAGCTGCTTGACGTGGTGTCATACCTTCTTGCTGAATCAAACGCGAAATATCTTCGACGACAACGATCGCATCATCAACGACCATCCCTGTTGCTAGGGTCAGACCGAACAAGGTTAAGGTGTTGATGGAAAAATTGAAGGCTTTAACAAAGGCAAATGTACCAATTAATGCAAGGGGAATGGTGATAATGGGAATTAAGGTGGTGCGCCAATCCTGCAAGAAAACAAAGATTACTAGGATGACAAGAGCGATCGCCATTAACAAAGTCAACAGCACTTCTGAGAGTGAAGCTTCCACAAAACTAGTTGTATCAAAGGCAACTTGATACTCCATGCCTGGTGGAAATTTTTTGGCTAGTACTGCCATTTCAGCTTTGACTGCTTTGGCAACATCTAGCACGTTACTTCCTGGAGTGGTAAATATACCAATTCCCACGCCTTCTTGACCTCTAAATCTCAGAAAAGTACTGTAATTTTCTGCTCCTAGTTCTGCTCGTCCTACATCCTTCAGCTTAATCAGCGACCCATCTTGACTCGTTTTGACTACTATATCCTCAAATTCAGATACATCCGTGAGTCTGCTGATGGCACGCAGGTCTATTTGATACATCTGATCCTGGGGTGATGGTTGCTGACCAATTTGTCCAGCACCAACTTGCAAGTTTTGTTCATTCAGGGCATCAATCACATCTTGAGCAGTGAGTTTGCGGCTTGCAAGTCGATTTGGGTCAAGCCATAAACGCATGGCATAGCGGCGTTCACCAAAAATTCTTGCCTCACTCACACCCTTGATTCTTTTTAGGGCATCTGATATGTAGAGGTCGGCATAGTTGCTTAAAAATACAGTGTCGTACTCTCCTTTCTGACTGTATAAACCGATCGCTAACACAATGTTATTAGATTGCTTACTAACGGTAACTCCCGTTTGCGTAACTGGTTCGGGCAGTTGTGGTTCAGCTAACGATACACGATTTTGCACATCAACGGCAGCAATGTCGGAATCCCGTGATGGGTCAAATGTGACTGTAATCGTACTAGTACCATTGTTACTGCTACTAGAAGTCATGTACCTCATGCCTTCAACACCGTTAATCTGCCGTTCTAAGATTGTCGTAACGGTGTTTTCTACTACTTCCGCACTAGCACCAACATAGTTAGCAGTAACTTGGATTTGAGTCGGACTAATTTCTGGATACTGCTCTGTAGGTAGAGTAGGAATGCTAATAGCCCCTACTATCAGAATGATGATAGCGCAGACACTGGTAAAAACAGGTCGCCTGATAAAAAAGTCAACAAACATAGGATCGGAGATTGGGGATTGGGGAACTCGGGGCCCCGGTCGGGGATTAGGGACAACGGGGATCGGGGAGTAAGGGGAGTGTCAGGAGTGGGGGGAGTAGCGAAATAACCCTACTCTACGAGAAGCCTATCTATGAGCGCGTCTACGGGTTCGCCAGTCCCCCTACCCTTACCTGAAGCCGCTACCTGCACCAAGCCGCTTCGCGTCTACGCGTCTACGTGACGGGAACCGCCTTTTTGGGGGGCTGGACTCACCACTAACTACTAACCACTAACCACGAACAACCAACAAACAACCACCAACAATTAACCACTAACCAATTCTTATTGAGATTCTGGTGTTATGGGAACTCCGTCTCTAAGATTGAGTAGTCCTGAAACAATAATTCTTTCTCCTGGTTGTAATCCTTCCAATACTTGATAGTTATTACCGCTGATATTGCCTAATTCAACACGCTTTTGTTTAGCTACTACTTGGGTCTTTCCTTCGGGTGATGTTTGTGTTTGTTCTACAAAGACAAAGTTTTGTCCCGCTATACGAGCCACTGCTGTGGTGGGAATAACTACTCCTGAACGTTGGTTAAATATGACTCTAGCTCGAACATATTCATCGGCTCTAAGTAGATTTTTTTCATTGTCATATAGTGCTTTTATCTGGATCATCCGATTTTCATTATCCGCTTTAGGAGAAATAAAAAATACGCGACTAGTACCAATAGTCTGACCTTGTGCATCTAAAAGTTCTACTAGAGTTCCATTACGCAATTGAGATGCACGTTCAATTGGTACAGATATGTTTATTTCTAATGGTTGATTTTGAGTAATAGTAGCTAGTTGTGTGGAAGTATTCACAAAATCACCTACTTTTACGGGGATATTACCGACTGTACCAGCGAAGGGGGCTGTGACTCTGTAGTACTGGAGTTGGACTTTTTGTTGTATAGTATTAGCTAACGCTTGCTGTAAAGATTTTTCGGCTTCAGCTACTGCGGCTTTTTGCGCTTTTATTTTCGATTCGTTGGCTTTGAAGGCGGCTTTGGCGACTGCAAGTTGATTTGCATACTGTTCTTTGGTGAGTTGAGATACTGCTCCTTCACTCGCAAGAGTGGCGTAGCGATTGTACTCCCGTTGCCTCAATTGAACATCCGCAAGAAAAGATTGCCTGTCTGCTTCTAAGGAGCTCAGGGTAGCTTTAGCGTTTTCTACTTGCGATCGCGCCGCCTGTGCAGCAGCATTGACACTGCTAACTGCTGCTTGTTGCTCTCTAGCGTCTACTTGAATCATCGGGTCTCCATTTTTAACTGGATCTCCAGCTCTGACAAATATTTGAGTAACTTGACCTTGAATTCTTGGTTGCAAAGCCACTGAGCGGCGCGATTCGATAGTGGCAATATATTCTGCACTATCTTCTATTGTGCCTGATTTGACGGTAGATACCTTAACTGGTACTGCTGGAGGCTGAGCATTAATATTTGCAGGCGTTTGATTTTGTGAAGTAAACACACGCCAAACAGCAATTCCTCCTCCTGTCAATGCTAGCAGGGTCAACAATAACCAAAGCCACCGCCGTTGTCTGCGAGGTGGCTGGTTTTCTGTCTGTGGAGGATAATTTTCAATCTCGGTATGAGGCTGCGGAGGTGTCATGATTAGCAGAGATTATAAACAAATCAACTATGTGTAAAACAGAAATGAAGTTACTGATTTTTTTCGATGAATTATGCAACGATCCATCAATATATACTCTTTTATACTTTTAATTTAATCTACCTAAAGGTAAATAATCATACTTAACTTTAAAAATAAAATATCTACTTGTCTTTCCTATTCTTGCGAAAAGTGTTCTAATCTTGCTATTGTTTCAATGGATTATACTTAGCAATTAAAACTAAAAGCCTTGCCAAGGATACGGTGGAATCAGAGGCTTTGGAAGAATCAGAAGATTTAGAGGAATAATATCATGTCCGACTAATTGCTTATGATATGAAGCTTGGACGTTGAACATTTGGCATGGTGAAAAAATAACTAATGATCACCAATTACCCATTACCGACCTCGACGGATAATATAAGTCCTCAAGCGGACATGATATTATGCATACAAAGCAGTTTTTGTCAATGCGATCGCAAAATTGATATTACTCTGTCTCCTAGGGTAAGTCCGTTTTAACGGACTCTAATGTTGTTACAGTCAGATAAATCTGACTTAGGCTATTAGCCAATAAATTTATTTATTGGCGGGATGAAAAGTTGATGCAATATCTAATTATCACTTACCAACAAATGTAAAGGTATTCACGACTTGATCAAATGCCTTTTTGTAGATAGCGTCATTATTGCCGTAGTTAGTTTTAGCAAATGTAATGACGATCATATTAGAACTTCTTGGAATGGAAAAAATAATGTTTTCATTTTCGTATAAACCGCTAGATTGGAAAGCGATCGCATTTTTACCTGCAATTTTTGTATTTTTAAAATCGCGAGTTATGCCAAACTGATTGCTTTGTTGTACCCATTTCTGTAATGGTAATTTTTGAGGATTTTTATATACTCTCACGCTGACATTAGCTGGGTATTCTGTTACGCCTTCGTATGCACCAGAGCGAATTTTCTTGGCGTGCTGCTGAGTCCAAATATCGATTGTAGTTAGGAGATTATCCTTACTGGAGGGTTTATTTGTTTTATCGTCCACCACAAAATATTTGGGAGAATAGCTAAATTGAAAACCATAGCGATCGCTCCTGTAAATAGCTTGCTTTTGGGAAACCAGATTTGCAGCAGGAATAAAATTTTCTGAGGAGGTGACTTTTGGTAGAGATTGAGGTTGACAGGCGATCGTTGTTGTTACTATCAAACCCAACGCCGCTGGATTTAAAACCCATTTTTTCAGGCGCTGATACTGAGCTATCATTTTGAACCTTTCAACTTAAATTGATAAATATATTGCTTAAATAGATTCAAGCTTTTTAATGCCAGTTCCGTAAATTTAATTTTGTTTATGCTTGGTTGTCCGTGGTAAATACTTCTATAACTGCCTCAGAATTCATTCTGAGGCTAATAGCTCAAGCAGACTGATATCAAATCGGTATCATCTGAATGATAAAAAACCCGCCTTCTGACTTTCGTCGTTACTGATTATTCATATCTTTGCTCAACAATACCAACTAGGGACTGCAAATCAAATTTTTCGTCCTCACCACTCAAACAAATTCCCGCACTCATCACAGTTAAATCTGTTTTGGATATGGCGCTAGTGTGACGTTCGCCGTCAGCAGTCGTCCACTCGACGACCCAATGATCTTGGCGATCAACAAACTCGTGTAGTTCTCCTCCACCCATTTGCAAAGCTTGCTGTAAAAGCTTCTCATCCTGTCTTTGTTGCTGTAAAGCAGTAAATTCTTTGGCTTGTTGAGCAACAATCTCGTATACTGTCCGCATTTCTGGGGTGAGCCTCCGAAAGTGGAGTTTTTCTGGTGGTGTGACTTGTTTGAGTTGTTCTCGCAGTTTTTCAGTAATTAACGGATCAGCACGGCGATCGCATTCATCAAACCACCAAGCAGCGCCATCGGTGCGGGCAATGATTGTCTCGAATTTAGCTCCCTCTGTAACTAAATTTACAGCTATTGGCTGGCAATATCCGCAGCGTTGGCGCATGTTTGCTTCATTGACTGGGTATGCTAACCAAGTTTGCGATCGCAACGGGTAGGCAAGTCGCAAACGCAGTGGTTTGAGAAGTTGTAGATATTCGGCAATTTGGGGAAAACTAGGTTCTTCGACTACCGTCGCGATCTTCTCATCTGCTGGCTGAAAAATGCCCCAACCTTCAAAATTGCGGGGTTTGGGAGTAAATGTATAAATTATTCCTGCTACTTTAGTTCGTACCTTACCACCACGTACACACGGGGCAATAAACTGGGTGGCAGATAAGTTGTTTTCTTGCGCTGCGAGTTGGTTAATTAGCTTGCGGATGTCGGTCATCTTTGAGGAGAAGAAAGACGGGGACAAGGGGAAGTGTGGGAAGTGTGGGGATGTGCAGAACCATTGACCTATAACAATTCAAATCTAGCTTGGAAGAAACGTAGATATTTTGGCTCATAAACCATTTAAAGCTTACAAATGCAGAAAGTCTCAACATCAAATCGCTTGTCCTTGGGCATAAACTACCAGACACCCAGCAGCTTTGACATCAGCAACCTGAGCAACGCATACATAATGTTCAATATTTGTAGTTGCTTCCAAAGCTTGAGTCATGTTGCACCCCCTCCCAGGAAGATGGCAAGTTCTTTCTTTTACTGTAGCTATTCTCTTGCCTAAAGGTGGGAGTAGTTTTTGATTTTGGGGCGATCAACTAGTAGAGCTACCGAAAAGGATTGCATGGTAGCCTACTTTCGGCTGTTATTCTGTTTGCTCGTTTATGCTTTGCTGTATTTATCGATTACCTTGGCTAAATCTGGTACTGCATCCTCCACGTGTTGCTTAGCTGAACCGCGAAGCTTTTCATAAGTTCCTCGGACGATTTGACGTTTGACGTTTTGAACTTTAGCATCAGTGACACTCAGTAGTGCATCTGCTGTACGAGAGCGGCTTGCAACCAGATGTTCTACTGGATCACCTTTGTCTATGCCTTCGCTCCAAATGGGATCAAGTGCTTCAAAGCACTCTGGCAAAAGCATTTCGACGACATA
This sequence comes from Fischerella thermalis PCC 7521, assembly GCF_000317225.1. GTDB lineage: Bacteria > Cyanobacteriota > Cyanobacteriia > Cyanobacteriales > Nostocaceae > Fischerella > Fischerella thermalis. The sequence goes on along the minus strand of NZ_AJLL01000101.1, from coordinate 33,641 downwards.
GGGAATGTACCCTGGCTTGACTCCTTTCAGGGCGGCGAAGGCTGTTTTCAAGGCCATACCACCTATACCTGACTTGGAAGCAAGCTGCGCTTCTATGACGTTGCAGCAATCATCCACAACCATAGCCTTTTTGTCCGGGTTCGACAGTCCATCGCTAAGTTTCATCTTACTCCTCACTTAATGTTAAACTACTTGATTTTATTCCACTCATTTCCTTAGCGAGCAGGAAAGTATAAAAAATGATATCTGAAATACAGGATTTTCATATATTTTAGTTATGTATGCCTGGGCAAACAAACTTTGACTGAAAATCTTGAATTGGGTCTGGGGGTGTACCGGGCGATCGCATGATTACTTAATTGGGAATTGGTAAAAACTTGTTCTCATTTTTCCAATTACCAATTACCAGAGGACAACCCCGCTATTAAATATTGGGCCAATCCCCCATCATTTTATTCGGAGGTGTCCCCTCAATTATTAACAGAAATTATCTATTCTGATATCCCGCCAAATATCAGAAGCTTGCCATCCTGAATTACCAACAGATCGGACTACAGGATAATCACATACTGGAATATAACTAGGATCTTGATATCCTAGATGCAGCACTTCCTTGGTTTCAAGAGTTTCTTGGGCAATATCAAGAGGATCACTAGAAAAATCTTGTTGTTCTGGTTCTTCTGTGTTCTCTACTTCTTTGAGAATAGGCTTTTTAATTACTTTGATTAGTTGTATATCCATTTGGTTTTTTGAGGTTTATTTAGGTTGGCAAAAGAACTAGACTCTGAACATTAACTTCAAAGCAGACTAATAAGGGCTTTCTGTGAATCTTCAGCAGAAACAGCAAAAAGCTTTACATCATAGTCTGGTGTTGAACAGTTTCCATCAGTCAAACTAGGATACAATAAATTCCTCAAGAATACGAATTTTTCTTGAGAAGTTTATGAGTTTAATAATTACCACCGTTTTCATATGAATCGGTACAGTAAACAATCCAGCTTCAAGCACACTCATGTCAGCATCTCCATTTTTGTAATAGTCGAAGTTCCCACTCTCGTATTATTCCGCCGGGAATTGAAGTTGATTAATTCTCACAAGGGTAAAGTTTAGTAAAGCTGCTGTTTGTATCTCAGTGATTAACAAAATTTTGAGCTATTGGCAAATTATCCGGTGTAACATGCGATCGCTTTGAAGAAACTGAAACGGTGTATCTAGTTAAAATAAAACATGGAATTTATTCCAAGGCGATATTTGATTAATGCCAGATCTACCATGAAATGATAAAGGTGGGATGATTATTTTTAGGAAGCTTACCACAAGAGTTCAGGGCGAAACTCATGTTTTGAATAGTCAGGCTTATATACTAACTAATTAAGGATTTTGACCGATGTCGGACGCAAGCGACTGGCAACATCAGACTATCTGTAGCGACTGTGCTTTTCATGTCGAGGTCGAAGGAGTGATAGAGTGCATTCATCCTGACGAATCGGAAATTAATTGTTCTACGGTTTTGTTCTACAATTCATCTCAAAGCATACAGGAAGTTGAAAGCCCTGTGTGTGTTTTGATGATGAAGAGTAAGTGTGCGATCGCCACTTAAATATAGGACTCATATTTGATTTTTGAAAAAAACTCAGTATACCTAAGTTATTTTTTTCTGTTGCCTGTTGCAAGAGTGCCTATTCCCTGTCCTCACGAATTATTCATGAATCCAATTGGATTCCTATATCAAATTCACCAATAGTTCTATAAAAAAGAACTTGCAGTATGGTAACTACATTTACACAAGCTAGTATAAAATTTTAATCTTATTTTTATAAAAACAATCTAGTAATTTATACTTAAAAATGAAGTGGATGATTCAGAATAATGATTCATGATACGTCATACTTCCACAACACTTAATAAATATTAGAGATAAATTAATAATTGACAATTCTTCAACAAAGCGATCGCTTCTTTTTTTCTCTCTAAGAATTGCAGAATTTTAGACAATATATAAAATCAGAAAATTGAGGGGTTTAAAAATTTTTGCAGATATATAAAATCTGAATATAGCGGTTTGCTGTTGGGTCTGATACAGGGAAAAAGCGAACACAAAATCACACAGACGCACACCGATAAAGTTGTACTTAATCTAAACTAGAAGCGCTATGAAATATGGTAGAGGTTATCACCATGCTTTTGAGAAAATCTCATGCTGATTTGTCCACCCATAACCTAATACTTTGTAAACTTATCTAGTATAAAGGCAAAAAATTCTGCTATAGTCAGTAATTTGATTGTTGAGTAAAACTGTTGCAGATGAAGAATCACACCATTTATCAAACGCCTATAGACAAACTACTGACTTTGGGTGATTGCCATAAAATCACAAACGAGTATAACTATATTGCAGAATTAGGTCTGGATACAGAACATATCCCCGGTTTAATCAGCATGGCAATCGATCAAAACTTGAACGGTGTAGATTCTGCAAGTTTAGAGACTTGGGGATCAATCCACGCCTGTCGTGCGTTAGGACAATTACGCGCAGAAGCAGCAATAGAACCACTAATGCAGCTATTCCACAAACTGGAAGATAGTGATTGGGTAAACGAAGAAATGCCTAAAATTTATGGCATGTTTGGTGAAGTTGCTATCCCCAGATTACAAGCTTATTTAGCTGATGAATCCCACGGTATTTTTCCACGCATTACTGCTATCCATAGTTTAGAAGAAATTTGCAAACAGCATCCAGACACACGTCAAAAATGTATTGCTGCACTGACTCAACAATTAAAGTCATTTGCTCAAAATCCTCACGAACTAAATGGTTTTATTGTTGCTTCACTAATTGAGTTGCAAGCAGTAGAATCAGCAGCAGTCATTAAAAGTGCTTTTGTAGCGCAAAGTGTGCCTGATGAAATAACAGGTACTTGGGATAATGTATGTGACAGTTTGGGTATTAATTCCGATAAAATAGCACTATTTACGGATATCAATTTAGATGAAGTATCCCAATTAGGGGATATTTCCACTGATGAGATGACGCAAACACAAGAAATTGCTGATAGCAAAGAAACACAACTTCAGGATGTCATTACTGATGAGGTGACGCAATTAGAAGATGTTTCTCAAACACAAGAGATATCTGTTGAGAAAAAACAACCTGATCAAATTACTACTGATGAATTAGAAAATTTGGCTATAACTTCAGATGATCTTCAGTTAATTGAAGATGTGACAATGGATGTGGAACAACTACACAAAGTAGAAACTAAAACTGATGAACAGAAGCAATCTAGTGATATAGATAATCGCGAAACAGAAGCAACTCAGTTAAAGTCTGAAGTTGACAATCAAACAGTTACTGCATATGTTAAGCAGCCATTAAGTAAAGGTTTCGGTGGTTTTGCAACTTCACAAGGTAAAGCTAAAACTAATAAAAAAAAGAAGCGATAAGATTTTAACTGGGAGCAGCATCATTCTCATTACATGAAAGTACCATTCATATCCAGTAGAACAACCTTAAATTTATTGAGTAAATTCATGTGCATGTTGTTGTAAAACTGAAATCTTGGGAATGCGATCGCTAGGATTTTAGATTAATTCGTTTCTAGGGTGGGGTGCATCACACCATACTGCAAGCAATCTACCTAAATACTATATTCATGGGACGATGAATGCAGAGATTATACCCTTGGTCTCTAACACTGAGGCGACTTGTAAAATCAATGCTTCATGATAAGGTGCAGCTATTAATTGCACTCCCAAAGGTAAAGCATTTGTGCGTTGAATTGGTACAGATAAAACAGGCAAACCAATAAATGATAATGGTTGAGTAAATAATCCCAAATGGGGACGAACGAGAATTTCCTCTCCATCTAAAATCATCGTTTGTTGCCCAATTAACGGTGCAGAAATTGGTGTAGTAGGAGCAATGATGATATCAACTTTTTCAAAAACTTCCCGTACTCGATCGCGAAACCAACTTCTAAAGCGCTGCGCTTGCATATACCAATGACTAGGAATTAATGCACCAGCAAGAAAGCGATCGCGTGTTGCTGGATCAAAATCCTGGGGACGTTGACGCAATTTCTCTAAATGTAAATTTGCTCCCTCGCAAGCAGTAATTACAAACGCGGCGGCGCGGGCGCGATGGGCTTCAGGTATACTTACATACTCAGTTACATGCAAAGCATCAGCCACCTTTTGCACTGCTGCTAAAGCTTCAAGATTAGCCCCTTTGCAGAAATAATCACCTGCGATCGCAATTCTAATACCATCAATATTTTGTAGAGATACGCCGTGGCGTGTCTCTACAGGCGGACGTTTTGTGCAAACTGGATCGCGTTCATCTTCCCCTTGCAAAACATCAAAAACTGTAGCGATATCCCTTACCGAACGCGCAAACGGGCCAATATGATCAAAACTGCTAGAAAACAAAGCTACACCAGCCCGTGACAACCTACCATAAGTTGGTTTGAAACCAAACACACCACATAAAGCAGCAGGTACACGAATTGAACCATTAGTATCAGAACCCAAAGTTAGCGGAACCAAACCAGCTGCAACAGCTGCTGCTGATCCGCCACTAGAACCACCCGCAACCCGATTTAAATCATGGGGATTATGAGTAGCACCGTAATGAGAGTTTTCCGTCACAAACCCGTAGGCGTACTCATCCATATTTAACGCGCCTACAAGTATTCCACCCGCTTGCTTCAACCGCGCCACCGCCGTCGCATCTTGCGTCGCTGGTGAATTTTCAGCATTAATTTTTGCACCTGCAAGAGTCGTTATCCCAGCAACATCAAAAAGATTTTTGACAGCAAAAGGTACACCAGCAAGTAAACCAAAGTTCTTACCCTGTTTAACCTCATGATCAATCTTTTCTGCATCAGCCAAAGCAGCATCAGCAGTCACAGTGGTAAAACAATTAAGTTCACGATCTCGTGCTGCAATTCTTTGCAAAGCAGCTTGCGTAACTTCCACCGCCTTAACTTTACCTTCACGCACTGCTACAGCAATCGATACAGCATCCGCAGCATCTAAATTCATGGTTCAAACACTGGCGCGACTTCAATATCATCCGGTAAAGGAAAAGAATTTACCAATTGAGCGATCACTCTAATTCTCTCAAAATTTGCCACCACCCCATCCCTATACTCATCCCTCAACCGTAAATCCACCAACAAAGCCATCAAATCCACATACTCACCCACATTCAACCCTTGATTATCCATCATTCTCTGCGTCCTTGGCGTCTTGGCGGTTAATTAAACTTCCAACCTCCTGTGGCAATTTAAATTTACCATCCTCCCCACACTCAAAACCCACCAAAAAACAGCATCAACATTCAAAGCCCCATAAATATGAGGAAATAACTCATTTACGATTGTATGAAGCCCTCAAAGGACTGGGGGGAATTGTCCGTTGTGTCTCGCTTCTCCTAGAGGGTCATGGTTATTATTCGCGTGAAGGGGTTGGCCATGTACTTTGGGAAATGGTCAATTGGTGCGATCGCTATCTGAAGGATGAAGGGTGATGAATTAATTTTAACCTTCTGCCTTATCTTTAAGCTAGCTACTTACTCCATCGCCTGAATTAATTTATTTGCTTGTGTTTGCGCCCGTTGCAGCGCCTGTTGTAGCGCCTGTTGTCCCAGCAAAGCACTGATAAATTGATTGTCAAAGTTGTTCATAATGGCGGCAGGGTATTTACCTGCTTGCCAAGGCATAGCATAACTCACTCCTGTTAAAAATGGCGATCGCAACGGATCTTTGTCATAACCCAATTTTTCGGCCACTGATTTACGTGTTGGTAAAGCAAAGCCCGTTGCTGTCCACTTTTCCATACCTTCCTTACCAGTCAGGTAGGAAATCAACTCCCAAGCTTCGGCTTTGTGCTGTGTTTGTTTGTTCATCACGTAGGCAACAGTAAATACCATTGTGCTTTTTTTATCATTTATCGTTGGTACTTCTGCGGTGGCAAAATCAAGCTGAGGAAAAGTGTCTTTTAGGTAGGGAATTGCCCAGTTACCTTCAATGACCATTGCTACTTTCCCCTGACCAAACATTTCACTACCTGAGTTTGTCCCCACGTCAGATTTTTGTGCGGCGGTACGGTCTTTTTGATATTGGTCTACTACTAACTGTAATCCTTTAACTCCAGCTTCCGAAGCAAAAGTAGCATAACCATTTGCATCTACAAGTTGTCCACCAAAGGCTCTTATTTTGTAAGCTTGACGCGCTAACTCTGGGATGACACCATAGCCGTATTGGTCAATCCTACCGTCTTGATTTTTATCTACTGTCAATTGTTTGGAGTAGGCACGCAATTCATCCCAAGTTGCGGGAGGACTAGTCAAACCTGCGCTGGTAAAAGCTTGTTTGTTGTAAAAAAGGGTCAGGGTAGAAAAGTCTTTGGGTAAACCATAAATATGATTCTCGTACTTAAAGCTGTTAAGTATTGTCTCTTCAAAATCAGCCAGGTCAAATTCCGGGTTAATATAAGCGTCTAATGGCTCTAAAACGTTCTGACTCATCAAAAAAGGAGCCTCAAAAGCATCCAGATAAAAAACATCAGGCGCTGCTTCACCAATCAAGCGCGTTTTAATGACATCCATGTACTGGTCGGCTATGACTTCATACTTCACCTTGATAGCTGGATGCTGGACTTCAAAGTCTTTAAGTATTTGTTTCAATAGTTTTTGCTCAGTCGGGTCTGCACCCCAACCGCTGAGTTTAATGATAACTGGAGTGGTTGTTGTGGTGGCATGGGGCGAGGGTAAGTTCTGGCAACCAATCACCAAAAAAGCGATCGCCACCATTAATACCAAAAAGTGCCAAAAATTTCTTTTTATCACCGCATAATGAACATTCTTCTATCTTTTTTATAGCTTTTCTCGCTGTAGAATGAATTTTGGAAAAATTAAATTTTTATTTAGAAATGCACGGTAAAATGGCTAAAAATTGTCATTACTACTAAGTAAAAGAGAATGTCTAAAAAAAGTTTGACTTACTTTTATTTTATATACATAAAATCGCAAATCAAAACAAAAAGTAATTTTTTTTGATATGGAAATGAGCAATAGCTAATGGCAATTAAAAATTAACCATTAACCATTAACAATTACTCAGTTCATGAATCCTACTCAGTCTGAAACTGCTTCCTCTTTGATTTCAGAAATTTCTGAAACTGAAGTTATAGAAACAACTATTGCCCCTTCTCTTCTACCAATATATAATCGCACATTTTCCAAAGATGCTATTCGTACCAGTCTGCGCGCTTCAACTATGGATGCTATATTTGCAGGCATTTTTGGAATTACAACTGGTGGCATTTTATTAAGTAATTTTTTGGTAGAATTGGACGCTGCTCCAGTGGCTTTTGGAATGCTTGCTTCTATCCCCATGCTGGTGAATTTCATTCAGCCTTTGGGTGCTTACATATCAGAACGTTTTTCCAGTCGCTATCAATATTCTCTTTTGATTTATGCACCCTCTCGCTTGATTTGGCTGATTTTAGTAATTTGTATAGCAGCTTTTAGCCAACAACTAATTAATTCTCAGCAGTTAGTCATACTAACACTCTTGATTGTGTTCATGAGCCATCTCTGGGGTGGACTCGGTAGTGCATCTTGGTTGTCGTGGATGGCGACCTTGGTCCACCGACGTTTGCGGGGACGATATTTTGGCATACGCAGTAGTGTAGCTAGCTTAACTAATTTGATTTGTGTACCATTAGCAGGACTAGCTGTATCTCATTGGTATGGTGGTAGTCTCCAAGGCTATGGGATACTGCTTTTTATAGGTATCCTATTTGGAATGATAAGTTTGGCATGTCAGCATTTTAAGCTGGATGTCAATCCCCAAGCACAAAATGCGATCGCGGTAAATGCAAATAATTTACATGATCCTGTGGATGAGCAAATTGCAAATGTCAACTCTACATCTCAACCAAATTTCTGGCAGAGTCTCCGCAATGATACTAATTTTTTAATATTTTTGCTTTACTTCAGTGTGTGGATGTTTGCAGTTAACCTCTGTAACCCCTTTTTCAATCTTTACATGCTAGATACCCTGGACTTAGATGTCAGCTGGGTGACATTCTATGGTAGCCTGCAAGCAGGGGCAAATATGTTAATGTTAATCCTTTGGGGAAGGCTAGCAGACAAAATCGGCAACCGTCCAATTCTATTTTTCATAGGAATTTTCGTAGCGATCGCACCTTTGTTATGGTTAGGTATTGGTTACACTTCCCTAGACATATGGCTATGGTTGCCTATGTTACACATTTTTCTGGGAGGAACCGGTGCAGCTATTGATTTGTGCGGCAATAATATGCAGCTAGAAGTTGCACCAACCAAAAATCAGTCCATATATTTTGCAATGGTAGCTGCGATCGCTGGCTTATGTGGTGCGTTTGGTACAATCCTTGGTGGTTTTCTAGTACAAATTAATTTTTGTGGAGGCTTACTAGGATTGTTCGTTTTCTCAACAGTATTTAGGCTGGTTGCACTTTTGCCGATCATTTTTGTCCAAGAGTCACGGGGACAATCTTTTGTACAAACTATTCAAAGTTTTTGGACATTTAGAGAAAAGGCTAGAGGCTAGGAGATGGGGTGGTGGGGAACTCGGGGCCCCTGGTGGGGATTAGGGGCGTGGGGAGTGTGGGGAGTAAGTATTAAACAACCACTAACCACCAACCACCAACCACCAATCACCAACTATTCTACAATTGTCGAACTTAAAGTCATAGTTTTCTCCCACAACACTACATTATGAGTGCTGGTTGTAGCGGGGGGATGGTGTAATGCTATTAGCTGGGATAAAGTGCTTTTCAACTGGGTACGCGGTACAATTTCATCAACAAAGCCATGTTTGAGTAAATCTTCGGCAGTTTGGAAATCATCAGGCAATTTTTCCCGTAGGGTTTGCTCAATCACTCGCCGACCTGCAAAACCAATGGTTGCTTTGGGTTCTGCTAGGATGATATCACCTAACATCGCAAAGCTAGCAGTCACACCGCCTGTAGTGGGATGAGTTAATACTGGCACATACAGCAAACGTGCTTCTCTATGTCTTTCCAAAGCTGCGGAAATTTTTGCCATCTGCATCAGTGAGAGCATTCCTTCTTGCATCCTTGCTCCACCAGATGTACAGACGATGACCACAGCATAACGCCTTTGAGTAGCTTGTTCAATCAAACGGGTGAGTTTCTCGCCAACAACCGAACCCATGCTTCCACCCATGAAGCGAAAATCCATGACTCCAAGGGCAATTGGTAAGCCGTTGATCTCACCCAAACCTGTTTTGACAGCATCTACTAAGCCGAGTTTTTCTTGTGTTTCCCGGAGGCGATCGCTATAGGCTTTGCGATCGCGAAATCCTAAAGGATCAGCAGGACGCAACTGCTCATCAATTGGTCTCCAGGTATTAGGATCTATCAACTGACGGATGCGCTCATCACTATCTACCCGATTATGATGTCCGCATTCGGTGCATACCATTAAATTAGCCTTCAAGTCTTTGGCATAACTTAATACACCACACTTAGGACACTTATTCCACAGTCCGTCTGCAATTTCACGTTCTTGGCGTTCTAGACTGATAGGTCCTGATTTTCGTCGGTTTGCAAACCAATCAAACAGAGATTTTAAACCACGTGACTCTTCGTTGTTTGCCATTTGTTTCTTATGCCAGTAGAGTATGTCAAAAACAGGTTAATCTTTTTGTGGAGTCATTGTCCTTTGACATTTGTATTGAGTTTGTACTAATGTCTAATGAATAAATGACTACACAACAAAATTTGTCTTCTAAGCAATATTCAGATTTAATTTTGCATCTTTGCTTGTCAGCTTAACGAAAATACGTAAACCAGTTCAAGTATGTTTTTCTGGATGCCAAGAAATTTATAAATTTTCACGTATGAGGAATATATAGTGGGTTATTTGACATGGTACATTGGGGGTTGTATCAAAAAATTTTGGATTTAGATGTCGGAGCAACTGCGCCCTTAGGAGGTTCACTCCGTTTTAGCCTGTGGCGCAATTTGAGATTAGTTCCACGAGATTTATCTAGGGGCTTGGACGTTACTCGAAATTATCAATTACAGGACTAATCTTAACAGAAGTTAAAGACCGTTAAGGGTAATGAAGTTTACAGTTGCAGGCTCAGAAGTAGGAGTAAGTTACGGGTGTGTCCTGTATGGAGGATATAGCATTTATATGATCACCTTTACAACTTGATGAAAAGCATATAAGTATCTACGCATAAATATTTAGCCATTTTTCAACACAATGGTAATCGCTATATTCCTTCCCTGTTCCCTGTTCCCCGATCCCCAATCACCTGTTCCCTTTTACGTTCCATTCACAAACAACCGTAAGTAGCTAGACAAAATTGTCTCGCCACCAAACAGAGTTATTACTGATCCAAGTGCAAGAAACGGGCCGAAAGGCATTTTATATCCCCATCTGCGTTGCGATAGGATAATCATACTGCCACCTACGGATACTCCCAACAAACAAGCAACAAAAGCAGCCAAGAGTAAGTACTTCCAGCCTAACCAGGCTCCCATCATAGCTGCTAACTTGGCATCACCTCCACCCATTACAGTTTTACCAAAAATAATTGAACCAACTGTAGCGATCGCATCAAACAACCACAATCCTAGTACTGCTCCCAGGATTGCCGTCATCAGGTGACTAGCTAATCTTGTCCAGTTAGCATCTGGTAAAAAACCAACTACTGCTTGAAATGCTATCCCCATCACTAATCCTGGCTTAGTAAGCTGGTTTGGTAAAGTCATTGTATCTAAATCAATCAGCGACAATGCTAGTAACCAACTACAAAATACCCAGTAACCCAGCGTTAAAACTGAGACATCAAAATTCCAAAATATCAATAAAAATACTAATCCCGTGACTGCTTCTACCACTGGATAACGCAGAGAAATTTTACCTTGGCAATAGCGACAACAACCTCTTAACCATAGCCAACCCACTACTGGCACATTATCGTAGGGCTTAAGTTGGGTTAAACAATGGGGACAGCGAGAAGCAGGGAAAAGCAGGGATAAGCCAGCAGGAAGCCGATAAACCACAACATTAATAAAACTGCCAATAGAAGCACCCAAGGCAAACACAATAAAATTTGCCAGGATGATCAGCAAAATATCCATAATCAGTCTTTTGTCATTTGTCCTTTGTCATTTGTACAACATCAATAACTAATGACCAATAACTAATGACTAATACATCTGTGACTCAATTTGATTCAAAGGCACAAAACATTCTGCGGGCAAGAGAACTGGTTGACCAGTAAAAATTACCTTGCCCCGGTGCGTATCGCGATTAATTGCTACACCAGAAGCTTGACCAGCCATTTCAGGATGTACTTCGCAATAGGTGTGGTAAATTTTACCAGCCGCTCTGATGACGGCAGGATCAATCAGAGGGGACTGGCTCTTAGGGTTAGTATACTTTGTTTGTTCTTGTCGTAAAGCGTACACGACTTATTGAGTATTGTTGTTAGGTTTTGTCTTATTAGTTTATACGAAAGTTTTAGCAATGATTGCCAAAATTTTCGTTTGCTACAGAAGAAGATTATTCTTCCAGAACTTGAATTAAAGCCTTACCCATAGCACTGCAACCCAATAGTTGCATACCCGGGGACATGATGTCTCCCGTCCGAGCGCCATTTTGTAACACTTGCAACACACCTTTTTCCAGAAAATCTGCTGCTGCGCCTTGGTTTAAACCATAGCGAAGCATCATTGCTGCGCTCAAAACTTGGGCTAGGGGATTAGCTTTATCTTGTCCTGCAATATCAGGAGCAGAACCATGAACAGGTTCAAACACTCCAGGTCCGGAGGCTCCTAAACTAGCAGAAGGCAACATACCTATGCTACCAGTGAGCATGGCAGCAGCATCTGAGAGAATATCACCAAATAGATTTCCTGTGACAATAGTATCGAACTGTTTAGGGGCCCGCAATAACTGCATAGCAGCATTATCTACATACAGATGAGTGAGTTCCACATCCGGATATTCAGCACCTAGCTTAGTGATGCGATCGCGCCACAGTTGTGATACTTCTAAAACATTAGATTTATCTACTGAACAGAGTTTCCTTTGGCGTTTGCGGGCTGTTTCAAATGCTACTCTTCCAATGCGATCAATTTCAGACTCGGTATATGCCATTGTGTTGACACCGCGCTTTTGGCCAGTTTCCGTTTCAAAAATTCCCCTGGGTTTGCCAAAGTATATGCCGCCAGTGAGTTCGCGCACCACCATAATATCAACGCCTTCGACAACTTCCCGTTTCAGAGTAGAAGCCTCTATTAACTGGGGTATAATTTTCGCTGGGCGCAAATTAGCAAATAATTCCAATCCTGCCCGTAATCCAAGTAAACCTGCTTCTGGACGTAAATGAGATGGCAGACAATCCCACTTGTAACCACCAATCGCCGCTAATAATACCGCATCACTGTTGCGGCACACATCTAAAGTAGCTGTTGGTAGAGGTTCGCCTGTAGCATCGATTGCTGCACCACCAATCAGCGCTTCTTGGAATTCAAACTGAAGATCAAATTTTTTTTCCACGACTTTTAGCACGTCTACCGCCACAGCCATGATTTCGGGGCCAATGCCATCGCCAGAAAGTAAGGTAATGCGGTATTGCTGTGCCATAGTTAATTTTGCTTGGGTAAGTGTTTAAGCTTGCAGAAAAATATCATATCAAAACACAGATGCCCGACTTCTGACCAGAAGTCGGGAATCTCAAATTTGGTTATTTCAACATATTCATCGCAGTTTCTGGATGGACGCTGGAAATGTAGATTGTTTTGTTTGGAGTCGGTTAAGTGCAGAATGCAAGCGATTGTTAATAGTTGAGAAATTGCTGATTTGTTTTTGCGAGTAGCCGCTGATATGGGGGATTAGAGATTGGGGATTAGGAGGAGACAAGGAAGAATATATCAAAATATTTTCCATGTCCCTGTCAAAGAGTGTCCCCTTTCCCCAGTTAACCTGCCCCACCTGCCAATACAGAATGTTTTGTCAGCAGTTCCATCGCTGCTTGATATTGCTGGTCAGCTTCTGTACCAATCTGTTCGCGGGTAATTGGTGCAGAGGAAATTATTTTGTCTGGTTTTATACCTAATTTATTGATGTCTCTATGATTTGGGGTTTCGTACTTGGCAATGGTGACTGCTAAGCCAGAACCATCTGACAATTCAAACAAGGATTGGATTAAGCCTTTACCAAAGGTGGTTTCTCCTACAAGTATGGCACGACCGTTATCTTGCAATGCACCAGCGAGAATCTCGCTAGCACTAGCCGTACCTTCATTGACCAAAACGATTAGCGGATCGTTCGTTAGTGCTGGACCAAATGATTCAAAGCTACCTTGAATTCCTTGGCGATTGGCAGTGTACACGATCGTACCAGAGTTCAACCACAAACGTGCTACTTCAATCCCTGCTTGTAGTAAGCCTCCAGGGTTATTTCGCAAATCCAGAATGTATGCAGATGCACCTTTTTTCTCTAAGCTATTGATGGCGTGTGCCAACTCCGTAGGAGCATTAGCATTAAATTGAGTGAGACGAATATACCCAAAAGGAAGTCCCTCTGGAGTACTGTGTAACTCTGCGACCACAGGGTTTAAAGAAATGCGATCGCGCATAACTCGAAACTCTTTTTGCCCTTCTCCGTCTCGTTCGATAACTAATGTGACTAAACTACCAATTGGACCACGCATTCTCGCAGCTGCTTCATCAAGTGTAAGATTTTGCGTAGCAATACCCTCTATTTTGACAATGCGATCACGCGACCGGATTCCTGCTTTTTCTGCTGGTGAGCCTGCAATCGGAGCCACTACTTCTAAACCGCCTGTTTGTTGATTCAAAGCAATTTGCAAACCCACCCCAGTCAGTTCTCCAGAAGTATTTACCTGTAAACTCCGGTATTGCTCTGGATCTAAAAAACGGGTAAAGGGGTCATCAAGGCTTTTGAGCATTTTTTGAATTGCTGTGTATGCTGCTTTTTGGTCTGGGAGAGATGCAGAAAGAATTTTTTGCCTCACAGCCGCCCAATTTTGATGATTAAACGTGTCATCTAAATAAGTGCGGTTCACAATTCGCCATACTTCCGATACCAACTTTTGTTCTTGAGTCAAAGCCATTGCTGGTTGACAAAAATTGCAAAGTCCTAGCCAAAACGCTACAAAAACTGACAATCCAACCCGAAAAACCTGTTTATGCATTAACCCCATTTTTTAATCCCACTTTTTACCCAAAATTGCTTAGTTTCGATGCAAGTACCTGAATTGAGACCTCTTACAAAAGTCAGTAAACACAAAGGGGTAAAGGGAAAGAATCTTTACTCTTTAACCTTTACTTTCTTACTTTTGCAATCGGTATATGAAATCTATCTGTCGACTATGTTACTTTTTTTATAGAAGTGGTGGATTGCGAAATCAAGAGGTTTAATCTCCTGATTCGGTGCAAATCCCCCTCTACAAACGATAAAATCTACTTTGTGTCCAGCATTTTTTTGATTGGGTGCAAAGAGAACGCAATATATTCCATCTTTGCAGAGTGTTAAGTTTTTTTAAAATTATTAACACTCCTAAGGCTCATCAACAAACGAGCTTTTCTCCTCTTTGCTCAAGGGGATTAGGCATAAGGGACTGAGGCTTAGGAACTAAGCCAGATAATTCCCGATTCCTGATTCCTGCTACCTACTCCCCAATCACCAATCCCCGGTAAGTTGGGAGATTTATTAACCGCGATCGATTTCTAGGAACTTGAGATTGTATGGCCAACGTTTATGACTGGTTCGAGGAGCGCTTGGAGATTCAAGCGATCGCTGATGACGTCACCAGCAAGTACGTCCCTCCCCATGTCAACATCTTCTACTGCCTGGGTGGAATTACCCTCACTTGCTTTTTAATCCAGTTTGCTACTGGATTTGCTATGACATTCTACTACAAGCCAACTGTGACGGAAGCTTATGCGTCTGTGCAGTACATCATGAATGAAGTGAGCTTTGGTTGGTTAATTCGCTCCGTCCATAAATGGTCTGCCAGCATGATGGTGCTGATGATGATTCTGCACGTATTCCGGGTTTACCTGACTGGCGGTTTCAAAAAGCCCCGCGAGTTAACCTGGGTAAGTGGAGTCATTCTAGCGGTGATTACCGTTTCTTTTGGCGTCACTGGCTATTCTCTGCCTTGGGATCAAGTTGGTTATTGGGCGGTGAAAATCGTCAGCGGTGTACCAGAAGCAATTCCGGTAGTGGGCACCTTGATTTCTGAACTGCTGCGCGGCGGTTCTAGCGTTGGACAAGGAACACTAACTCGTTACTACAGTGCCCACACCTTTGTGTTGCCTTGGCTAATTGCCGTCTTCATGTTGTTTCACTTCTTGATGATTCGCAAACAAGGGATTTCCGGTCCATTGTAATTTATATGCGGGAGAAGCATTCTTTGTGGCAGTTAGCCTACCAGCCACAGAGGTTGAAAGCATGAATGCTTTCCCGTAAAGTTATCAGGTATTGACTTTCGGTTTCCAGATTCAGTTGTTTGTTTTAAACTGAAATAAAAAATAACAAACCTATTGACACATAGAAGACAAAAAAAACAAACAATTGCATCTTAAGCTGAAAGCTAGTGCCTGAAGCTCGAGGCTTGAACAAATGCTTTAACTCGACGTCAGCAGGAGAGCACATAAAAAAATGGCAACACTAAAGAAACCAGATCTGAGCGATCCTACCTTAAGAGCCAAACTAGCCAAGGGTATGGGTCATAACTACTATGGCGAACCCGCTTGGCCCAATGACCTACTCTACGTCTTTCCAGTTGTAATCATGGGAAGTTTCGCTTGCATTGTGGCCCTAGCTGTATTAGACCCAGCTTTGGTCGGAGAACCAGCAAATCCCTTTGCAACACCACTAGAAATTTTGCCAGAGTGGTACTTGTATCCTGTATTTCAAATTTTGCGTTCAGTTCCCAACAAACTCTTAGGAGTATTGTTGATGGCATCTGTACCTCTAGGGCTGATCCTTGTTCCCTTTATTGAGAACGTCAACAAGTTTCAGAACCCTTTCCGCCGTCCTGTAGCGACAGCAGTTTTCCTTTTCGGTACTCTAGTTACCCTCTACTTAGGTATTGGTGCTACTTTCCCATTAGATAAATCTTTGACTTTGGGATTGTTCTAAACGTTAGTAGTCATCAACCTAATTTGACGCCTGTGGTTTTTCTCAACAAGTGCAGATGTACTTTTATTGAGAAGTCTACAGGTGTCAATTTTAATCATCCGTTTTGTGTTTTATATCTGTAAGTTTTTCTGGTTATAAATTTTGGATTACAATACTATTCCAAAATCTATAACTTATAAGATGATAGTAGATATAAATAACTTGAATCTAGTAAAACATAAGTTTCATGACTAATGATAGCAGCTAGTTTCAAGTTATTTTACGTTATTGGGACTAAGTAATATCATGGTTAAACTTGACCTTATAGTATTGAGTAATGGGTGATTACTTTAAATACATATGACAAACAATTAAGAAAGTTGGTAGTTGACTTGAGGCAGCACGCAGAACAGGAGTTTTCCATGCCAGGTAACGCCAGTTGCCTTTGCCGAAAGATTCTTACTTTACAGAAGTCGCCATAGATGCAAAGCAACTCGCAACAAGCTACAAGGGCGTTTCAATAATTTCCATTCGACCAAGTTCAAAGGGTAGGGTAATTTCTAACACCAAACAACAAAACATAACTTATGCTGATCTTCTTACAAAGATTTTTACCTATACACATATATGCCAAGGTCAATGCTTAGCATAGTGCAGCAAGACCATCTGACTGTAAAGAGCGAACTCAAGCTTCTAAACCGGGTGCAACAGTGGTTTGAACAATTCTGTTTGCAACATTTATCTAAACTTGATTGGTCAGAAGGTCAACTTCATCGCCTGAACCTAGCATTAGCAGAAGGTTTTACTAATGCTGTCCGCCATGCTCATCATACTCTCCCTCCAGAAACAACCATTGATATAGACGTTTCCCTATGGATAGATCGACTGGAGATTAGAATCTGGGATTATGGCAAACCTTTTAATCCTGATGCGATCGCTGAACCAGAACCAGGTACTCTGCAAGTCGGTGGGTATGGATGGTTCCTGCTGCGACGCTTGGTTGATCAAGTCGTCTACGAACGTGGTGCAGATGGTAGGAACTGCCTGCTGATCGTTAAGTATGGTCTACAAAAGCAGCAATAAGGTTTTTGTTTAAGTTTAATATTCTAAATTGTTAGTTGTAAATTACATATAAATTTGGAAACTTGGTGATTGCTGCAAACAAGATGTAGCAAAAGAATGTTTTCCAAAAGTTTACATTAATATTATTTAATATTCGTTATATAAATTAAGTGAAGTACCACAGGTTCCGCTACGCTGCACCTGTGGCTTCCTGTCCTGAACCTGTATCCCGGTTCATCCCTAGTCTTGCAACTAGCAGATCAGGCGTAGATTTCCCTTCTTCCAAGGGTATTTTTGACTCAGAGAACAGCATCAGATTCAGGGCAGCATTAATGTCTCTGTCCCAAAAACTTTTGCATTCTGGACACTCCCACTCACGAATAGCAAGTGTTAAGTCTTGCTTGATGTACCCGCAGTTGGAACATCTGTTAGAACTAGGGAAAAATCTATCTACATAGTGAACTTCACAACCGTAGATATCCCCTTTATATTCCAACATGGTGAGGAAATTGCCCCACGATACATCACTTATCTGTTTGGCTAATTTACGGTTGTTTACCATCCCTTTGATGTTGAGACTTTCTGCTGATATTCTTTGGTTCTCGGATACCAGTTTCAAACTAATTTTGTGTTGGTAATCTTGCCGTTGATTAGCCACTTTTTCGTGAATTTTAGCTACAACCAATCTAGCTTTGTTCCGGTTGTTAGAACATGAAGCTTTTCTGGTTAGTCTCCTTTGTCTGATTTTGAGTCGGCGTAAAGACTTCTGAAAATATCTAGGGTTTTCAAACTTGTCGCCCTTTGATGTAATTGCAAACTCCTTGAGTCCTAAGTCCAAACCAATCTTGTCACCATTCAAAGGTGCATGAGGAAGATCTTGCTCAGCTACTATTGATGCGTAATATTTACCAGATGGTGTCTTAGATATGGTGACATTTTTTGGTGTTCCTAGTATTTCCCTATGAATGACCATTTTGATAGGTGTCATTTTAGGGAGTCTGAGAAACCCATTAGTATCTATCGAAAAGTGTTGTGGTACTGTGAAAGATTGCCGATTACTTTTGTTTTTGAAGTTTGGGAATCCTCCTAACTTTTTAAAAAATCTCACAAATGCTGACTCTAAATCCTTAAGAGTCTGCTGCAATGCCTGGGAATTAACTTCTTTAAGCCATTCAAATTCTGACTTTAAACCTGTTAAAAGCTTCGCCCATTCTTTGTAACGCAGAGATTTTTTAGACTCGGCGTAGACATCTGTTGTCAGCCTTAAAAAATGGTTATACACAAATCTAGAGCAAACAAAGCATTTTGCCAAAAATGCGGATTGCTCTTTATTTGGATACAATCGAAATTTGTAAGCTTTATTTCCTATAGTACTTACTATACAATACTTATCCAATTCAAGTCAATTAGCTAAGTGCCGCAGATTTTGGCTTTGCTCTCCTACACAAGCTCCACTCCGTTTCCCATGGGGTCTTCCCGCAAAGAAGATAAACTAAATATTGAAGTGATCCCCACCAATCAAATCTTTAATTTATAAAACAAAATCCACCTAATTAAATTAGGTGGACATGCTTAATTATTTAGTGGATCCGAGCAGAGTCGAACTGCTGTCCAAACTGGGTATTGGCCCCCCGCTCATTCACA
Organism: Fischerella thermalis PCC 7521; assembly: GCF_000317225.1. Taxonomy (GTDB): domain Bacteria; phylum Cyanobacteriota; class Cyanobacteriia; order Cyanobacteriales; family Nostocaceae; genus Fischerella; species Fischerella thermalis. The sequence continues at coordinate 14,749 of NZ_AJLL01000101.1, read as the reverse complement.
GGCTTAGCCTTTCTTACCCTCAAGGCGGGGAACGTTCGTTATCCCGAACGCTAGGATACTCTGGTTAAGTCTTTGCTAACAAGTCCACCAGAGGGAACTTATTAGCGCATCCGTTGGGGTTTGCCTCTAGCCCTTAACGGAGTCAGACTAGAAGCGCTCGAACCTATAAGAGGTTTTTAGGCAGCTACGAGAGCTTCCTTACGAGCAAATTTTACGATGTTGTTCGCATTTACTTTTTTTTGAGCCTTGGATTTACGAGAGATGACTCACTCTCGACCTGAATCACAGAGTAGCTTTCGCCAGCCTGTCAAAACCGGTACGGACCCATGAAGTTCACATACCCCTATTATAGTCAGCCGTTTTTAAATGTGCCACTCAAAATTTTAGATTTTGGATTTACAATTTTGGATTGAAAATTTTGTTGTAACTCCAATCTAAAATCTAAAATCTAAAATCTAAAATCTTTGTCTTACGTAAGTGCTTCCGCACCGCCTACAACTTCAAGAATTTCCTGAGTAATTGCAGCTTGACGTGCCTTGTTGTAGGACAGGGTAAGGTTATTGATCAATTCACCAGCATTATCACTAGCATTGCTCATGGCTGTCATGCGTGCAGCCAGTTCGCTAGCTGAAGATTCTTGTAATGCTCGTAATAGTTGGTTGGTCAGATACAGAGACAACAGAGAATCCAAAATTTGGGTAGGATCTTGCTCGAAGATCATGTCACGGGGTAAGGGACGAGTCTGAGGAGTGACTTTCTGTCGTTCGACTTCAAACTGACCACCACGAGTAGTGAGACGGAAAATTTCGTCATCTGCGGTTTCTAAACCTTGGGGGTCAAGAGGAAGCAGTGTTTGTACTACTGGACGTGAACTTACTAAAGAGACGAAGCGAGTGTAAATCAATTCAACACGGTCTACGCTTTCTGATAGGAACAGGGAAAGCAATTCATTAGCAATATTGGAAGCTTCAGCGGCGGTAGGAATTTGCTCTAAACCAGTGTAAACTGCATCAATTGGTTGATTACGACGTTGGAAATACTGTGTAGCTTTTCGTCCTACCAGTACTAACTTGTAATCTACGCCTTCGGCTTTGAGTTCCTTGATGCGAGTTTCCGCCCGTTTGATGACGTTGGTGTTGTAACCACCACAAAGACCGCGATCGCCTGAAATGACCAATATTCCTACTGATTTAACTTCCCGTTTTCTCAGTAAGGGTAGGTTAGCTTCTTCAAACCGGAGACGAGCTTGTAAACCGTAGAGTACTTGTGCCAAGCGGTCAGCGAAGGGGCGGGTGGCTAATACCTGCTCTTGGGCACGACGCACCCTTGCAGCAGCCACCAGTCGCATGGCTTCCGTAATTTTTTTGGTATTTTTAACCGACTGAATGCGATCGCGTATTGCTTTGAGATTAGCCATAATCTTTATGAATTGGTAATTGGTAATTGGTAATTGGTAATTGGTAATTGGGTAAAAGTTTTTGCCATTACCCATTACCCACTACCTTTTACCGATTTCCTATGCTGTTGCCAAGAAGGTCTTTTTGTATTCGTTGATTGCTTCTTTCAAGGCTGCTTCTTCGCTGTCACCTAGTACTTTTTGGGTTTGCACACCTTGGACATACTGTGGTTTGCTGGTCTTTAAGTATTCCCGCAGACCCTTAGCGAAAGTTGTGACTTTATCAACTGGAATATCGTCGAGATAACCGTTAATACCAGCATAAAGAATGGCTACTTGCTCATACACTGCTAGTGGTGAGTTTTGAGGCTGTTTGAGTAGTTCTCGTAAACGCTGACCTCGTGCCAACTGGTCTTGGGTAGCTTTATCAAGGTCAGAAGCAAATTGAGCGAAAGCTTGTAATTCGTCAAACTGAGCCAACTCTAGCTTCAACTTACCAGCAACTTTTTTCATTGCCTTAGTTTGAGCGGCAGAACCCACACGGGATACGGAAATACCAGGGTTAATAGCGGGACGAATACCAGCGTTGAACAAGTCAGAAGACAAGAATATCTGACCGTCGGTGATGGAAATCACGTTGGTGGGAATGTAAGCAGAAACGTCACCTGCTTGAGTTTCGATAATCGGTAGGGCGGTCATACTGCCTTTACCTAATTCGTCACTCAGTTTAGCTGCCCGTTCCAACAAGCGGGAGTGCAGGTAGAAAACATCTCCAGGATAAGCTTCCCGTCCGGGTGGACGACGCAACAACAAGGACATTTGACGGTAAGCTGCGGCTTGTTTGGAGAGGTCATCGTAAATTACTAGGGTCGCCTTGCCTTTGTACATAAAGTACTCAGCAATTGAGGCACCAGTATAAGGAGCCAGGTATTGTAAAGAAGCAGGGTCACTGGCGTTCGCAGCAACAACAATGGTGTAGTCTAGCGCGCCTTTGTCTTGCAATGTTTGGATGACGTTGGCTACAGTGGAAGCTTTTTGACCGACTGCTACGTAAACACAAATTACATCTTCTTCTTTCTGGTTAATGATAGTGTCGATCGCGATCGCTGTTTTCCCAGTCTGACGGTCGCCAATAATCAATTCCCGCTGACCACGACCGATGGGAATCATCGCGTCGATAGCGGTGATTCCGGTTTGCATGGGTTCGTGTACAGAGCGACGGGCAACTATACCAGGTGCTGGAGATTCAATCAAACGGCTTTCGGTGGTTTTGATTTCACCTTTACCATCAAGTGGTCGACCCAAAGCATCGACAACACGTCCAATCAAGGCTTCCCCTACAGGAACCTGAGCGATTTTGCCAGTAGCTGTAACGGTGCTTCCTTCTTGAATTGAGTGACCTTCACCCATCAACACTACACCAACGTTGTCTTCTTCTAAGTTGAGGGCGATGCCGACTGTACCATCTTCAAACTCTAACAATTCCCCAGCCATGGCCTTTTCTAGACCATAAACACGGGCAATACCGTCACCTACTTGTAAAACTGTACCAACGTTAGCAACCTTGACTTGTTGGTCGTATTGCTCGATTTGTTGCTGAATAATGCTGCTAATTTCGTCAGGTCTGATGCTAATTGCCATTTGTCTATCTTGCTTTTTGGTGAGACAACAGGAGTTAAGAACTTATGAACTATGAATACTCACAATTTTTATAATTCATAATTCACAATTCATAATTTTTAGGCGCTTGTTAAGCGCAAAGACAGGCGACGCAGTTGACCCCGCAAACTAGCGTCAATTACCTGAGAACCTACTTTAATAATGACACCACCAATAATGTCAGGGTCGATTCTGGTTTCTAGTTCTACTTCACGAGCATTGGTCATGGCGATGACCTTTTGTTTCACTGCTGAGGCTTGTGCTTCACTCAGAGGAACAGCAGAAACCACTTCTGCTAACACTGTTTGTTTGATCTGCCGTAACAGTGCCAAATATTGTCGGCAAATTTCTTCCAACAACATAATGCGCCGTCTATCTACCAACAGCATTAAAAAATTACGGAAATAAGTGTTAGCACCTTCACCAAGAATCCGGTTGAGAACTGCTTTTCTATCTTCAGCCTGGATAAAGGGGTTGTTAAGAAACTTTTGTAGCTCATCACTGCTAGACAACAAGTTCAGCAAAGCACGAATATCTTCGCCGAACTCTTCTGTCAAATTCCTGGATTGGGCTACCGACATCAAAGCCTCTGCATAAGGCAGGGCTATTTCTCCTAATCCTGCATTGCCTTTCATGTGTTGCCTCCCAGTAGCGCGATACTACTATCAATCAATCTTTGTTGAGCATCGTCACCAATTCCACTGCGGAGTTCCGACTCGGCTTTTTGCAATGCCATTGCCACTACCCGTTGCCGTAGTTCGGCAAATGCTCGCTCTCTTTCTGTATCTAAATCGCGGGCGGCTGTTTCTTTCATTCGTTCCACTTCCTCTGCTGCCCGCGCTAAAATTGCTTCACGCACTGAGCGAGCGTTTTCTTCGGCAGCTTTGCGAATTTGTTGCGCTTCTGCTTGTGCCTGAGTCAACTTTTGTTGTGCGTCGGAAAGTTGGGCTGCTGCTTCTTTGGCACGTTCCTCTGCTTCCCGAATTGCAGTTTCAATATTTGAGCGTCGCTCGCTGAGGGTGTTACTGATAACTTTACGCCCAAAGTAAAATAAAACACCAATTAGAATTGCCAGGTTAATTATATTGGTTTCAAGAATATTGAAGTTTAGACCAAAACCGCCTGGCGATTCTGCTTCTGCAGCCTCTGTGGCTAGTAACAAGACACTTCCTACAATACCCATCTACAACTGCGCTGCTCCCTTGCTAATCGTAAGTTAGAACTTTTCCCAAAGGAAAAAAGTGTCCATGCGTGACACTTAATTCAGCGCTCACCGGACAAAAGCCCCGCAGCGCATGTACTTTTTGGAACCTGTATTGTCAGATATCAACAATCACTTTATTTGACTAAAGAAGGTCCCAAGAGTTTTTCTAAAATCTGCCTGCTGAAGGCATCTACCTGTTGCTCCAAGGAACTTAAAGCTTCCTGCTTCTGCTGTTCTATTTCTTGAGCCACTTGTTCTCGTTGCGCCTGAGCTTCTTTTTGTGCTTCAGCGATTTTCTCGGCAGTAATTTTTTGAGCTTCAGTCTGAGCTTGAGCAATGACATTTTGAGATTGCCTACGGGCTTCCGCTAGCTGTTGCTCATATTCCTTGGTCAATCGCTCGGCTTTAGCCAAGCGTTCCCGAGCTTCAAGGTTATTCGTTCGGATGTAATTATCGCGATCGTCCAGTACCTTGGTCAATGGCTTATAGAAAATCACGTTTAAAACAGCTGCCAACAGCAGGAACTGCAATGCCATTAAGGGCAAGGTAGCATCGAAATCAAACATTTCTCTCCTTATTTGGCTGTAACAGCAGTTTTTGTGGCTAGCAATTTTGATTTACCTTTGATTAAAGGTAAATCTAGACTCAGAGACGTGATACCAAATTGGGATAATTAGTTTCATTTTGAAACGAATTAGATAGCTTTTTAGAAAAGCTTTTAATCCAAAGTCCAAAATCTAAAATCCAAAATTGGTATAAGTCATCACGTCTCCAAAAATCAAGGAAAAGTTTTTAGAGATTAAGCAAATGGGTTAGCAAACAGTAATACCAACGCAATCACCAGACCATAGATTGTCAGTGATTCCATGAACGCCAATGTTAACAGCAGTGTACCGCGAATTTTTCCTTCTGCTTCTGGCTGACGGGCGATACCTTCTACTGCTTGACCTGCGGCATTACCTTGACCAATACCAGGACCGATAGCAGCTAAACCAATTGCTAAAGCGGCAGCGAGAACTGAAGCAGCAGAAATCAATGGATCCATGTTGATTTTCCTTACCTTAAGTAAAAAACAAACGGTTTGCGATTTTGTTTCTTAGAGTTAGAACTGAATTCAATTTCCAGTCTCCAACATCTAATTCATTACATCAACTGAGGACTTTAATGTTCCTCATGCTCTTCACCACCATGTCCCTCCATTGCCTCGTGAATATAAGCTCCTGCAAGGGTAGCAAAAACTAGGGCTTGAATGGCGCTGGTAAACAACCCAAGAGCCATCACCGGCAGAGGAACAAATAGAGGGACTAATAGAACTAGTACCGCCACCACTAATTCATCCGCCAAAATGTTCCCAAAAAGACGGAAGCTTAGGGAAAGAGGTTTGGTGAAATCTTCTAGAATCGCGATTGGTAATAGAACCGGTGTTGGTTCGATATACTTTTTAAAGTAACCCAGACCGCGTTTGCTAAAACCAGCGTAAAAGTAGGCTAAAGAAGTCAATAACGCCAGTGCTACTGTCGTATTGATATCATTGGTCGGAGCTGCCAATTCACCAGATGGCAGTTTGATGAGCTTCCAAGGAATTAAAGCGCCCGACCAATTTGATACGAAAATAAACAGAAATAATGTGCCGATGAAAGGCACCCAAGGACGATACTCTTTCTCACCTAGCTGGTTTTTCGTCAAATCCCGAATAAATTCTAGGGCATATTCCATAAAATTCTGTATGCCACTGGGAACTCTTTGGACGTTGCGAGTAGCGGCAATTGAAGCCACTACTAAAATGGCAATCACAAACCAGGAGGTAAGAAAAACTTGTCCATGTAGTTTTAGATTACCCAACTGCCAGTAGAAATGATGTCCTACTTCTAACTCGGCAAGGGTGACGGAATTGAAGAAGTTCAGAAAATTGAGCATTTTCTTCCCAAATCAACTAATTCTCCAATCTTAAGCTGGAGAACAGAAACTAGAAGCCTGGTGTGGATTTACTTAAGGCAAACTCACATTGAGCCTTTTTAAGGTTTTGGAATATTTGGCAAGCCAGAGATAAAAGCTTCTCTAACTACATAAAAGATGAGCGTGGCTTTATATGTCAGAAATCCCAAAAATATGGGCATGATTTGCAGCTCATTCCACCGGGATGCCAGCAGAATTATCACTACTAATAGGGCAAACCGATTTTTATTCAGTTGCCGTTTTTGTGGGCCTAAGCGCTCAACATCTTTTGCCAACATCCTCATGTAAAGCATACCCGTAAATGCCCCAAGAAGATAATTTAGGGCAATATTTAGGGAATAAAAAATCCACACAGAGATAAAAACAATCCCCGTCAAGACAAGCGTGATTAGCAAAAACTCTTGATAGAGTTTATAAAACTCTTGCATAGAGTCTACTGGTTCTGTGTCCTCAAAACCAGGCATTGAATCTTGTCGTGTTGTCGGTGTGGGATCAGTTGATTGATCAGACAAGCTCACGGGACTTGAAACCAGTACAGCTAATTATGTTGACTGCACATTCAGCCAGCTAAATCATATCATGATCAGGTAACAATACTTTAGAAAAAAACAATTAACTTAGCCTTTTGGTAATTAGTAATGGGTAATTGGTAATTGGGATATAACTATGCCCAATGCCTAATAGTTCAGCTTGGTGTTAACATTACCAATTGCTGATTTATGAGCGATCGCACTTGCTTTAACTCTAGCTGTACAACAACATCATCCCGCAAAATTTCTGCGACTGTTTTCTTCCCCTCACAGGCTTGCAGAAATTTTAATTCGGATTCCGATAAGTGTACGATTTGGTAATCGTAATTGAACACGCACTGGCTCGGAAACCCATCTATACAGGGATTACGCTCAGCAATTGCTGCCATTAAAGCATCATCATTTGACCAGTCGGCTTTGGTGATGGGTAGACGACCAAGAAAAAATTCGTAGTGGGTGACTTCTGGGTCTAGCAATTCTATGAGACGGTAACGTTGGCGATCACTCAATTCACCTGCCCTGACCATCAATTCCGGTGCTTTGCCCAAAAGTCGCTCTAATTGCCAGAAACCAGGATTTGAGAAGCCGATAAACTCTAATCCGGAAGCGTCGATGAGTTCAAACAGCGTGTCTATATTGTAATCAATTTCTTGAGGATGGACATACATGTCAGCAAAGCATTCATCTCGCTGATTTTCCAAAGACCAACGCTCTCTTTCTCGCTTGACAATTCGATTATTTTCTGGTAAAGAGGCAAATATCTGTCGCCCTACTTGGACACCATCACGATAGTCACCGCGTTTTTCACCTTGAATCAGGGCGATCGCTTTTTGCATGAGTTGAATTTCCCAGCGTCCTAGTTCCCCGTACACAAAAATATGCATTAAGCCGCCTGGGGCTAGTTTACTCGCTAAGACTTGAATACCGCGAATCGGGTCATCTAAGTGATGCAGTACCCCCACACAGTTAATTAAATCAAACTCACCCGAAAGCTGTGCCACATCGTAAAGACTGAGGTGATGGAACTCGACACGATTCGCTCCTGAGCGTTTGCAGCGTTCTCTGGCGACATCCAAAGCACCAGCACTCAGATCAATCCCGACTACAGAAGCATGAGGGTTGAGGTGGACTAAATACTCTGTTCCTACTCCTGTACCACAACCAGCATCTAAAATGCGGATGTCTTGTTTTTGGGGTTTTTGCCCAGTGCAGAAATTATAAGCGGCTAACCAATTCCAGCGCCAGTTGTAGCCAGGGGGTGGTTCATCTAGCAGCGGTTCTGGTGGAAAGGGATAAGTATCGTAGAGTTTCGCAACAGCAGTACTAACAGTTTGGGAGTCGGACATAAAAAGCTTTCATGGCAGCATTTTTGAGTTTAACGCTTGTGGTTGTCAAATGCGCCAAGAACTAAAGTTCTTGGCTGATAGCAGAAGTCCACTAAATTGGACTAAATGGTAGATTCTTCTTGAGATTCAGTCTATTTCATAAGCTCTTAGTCTGCAATTTGAATCGCAGGTGGACTCAAAAATTTAACAATACTACTATATTTGTTTCAAGGCACAAATGATTTTTAACCAATCAGAATTTCACCTGCGCTGCGAATGGGGAGATCACGGGTAATTCAACTTGCTCCTATTAGCGATTTGGTTATGATTGTTGATGTTTTGTCTTTTCCTACCTCTGGAGAAATTTATACAAACAACGGCGCGATCATTTTTCCCTACAAGTGGAAAGATGAATCAGCACTTGATTATGCCAAGTCATTACAGGCGACCGCACTTCCCAACATAGCTATTCTCTCTCTCCTGCATCGCTCACAAAAATTCCAACAGAAACTAAACTGGTTTGAATCAGATGTAGAACTTGCAGCCTCTTTCAATGTAAGTAATTGTGTACCTTTTTTTACGGCAAACACTTATGTTAAACAATCGCTAATTTTTAGAGAATAGTATAAAGGGTAATATGATGGTAAATTTCCTGTCTCATCTGAACTCGTCAATTGACAGTTGACCAGACAGAGGCACAGGACAAAACAGAGAAATTTATTTTCCCTCTGCCAACACTTTACAAGTCCCTAAATCTATTTATAGGGATTCTCCTCCTGCCTTCTTAAAATCCTACAAACAAAATCTTAGTGTTTTGGAGGTTCGTTACCTACAGATACAAAACTTAGATTTTTTCTCAGAAAACCAAAACACCCACCTTCAAGATTTGATACATCAACGCTCCAGTTTCTACATACTTCTTAATAAAGCCCCTGATAAATCCCAAAACGTTCTAATCTAAAAGCTGACTGGGTTAATTTTTTCTGGCAACTTAGCAGGCGACACAGGGGAAGCATGAATATACCGATGTGTCAAGCCCTAAAGTGACCCAGACTTAACACATAAACGCATATGATGGGAGTTTTACAAATCCGATGAGTGTTAAGGCAAGTGGTGGAAGCTCAGTTGCGCGTCCGCAACTATATCAAACCCTAGCTGTATCAACAATTTCCCAAGCGGAGCAGCAAGACCGCTTTTTGGGAGCCGGGGAGCTAAATGAACTGGCAAACTATTTTGCATCTGGTGCAAAACGTTTAGAAATTGCCCAGACGCTCACGGACAATTCCGAAATTATTGTTTCTCGAGCTGCCAACCGGATTTTTGTTGGTGGTTCGCCAATGGCTTTTTTGGAAAAGCCTAGAGAGCCAGAATTGGCGATGGCGGTAGCAGCATCTACCTCGGATGTTAGAGACGCAATGAAACTCGGAACTGTTACCTACGTGGAAACTCGGGGTGGATTCCTAGAAAACTTACGTTCAATTTTTAACTCTTCACCTAGTGGGCCAATTCCACCAGGTTTCCGGCCAATTAACATTGCCCGTTATGGCCCAGCCAACATGGCAAAGAGCTTGCGGGACTTATCATGGTTCTTGCGCTACGCTACTTATGCGATCGTCGCTGGTGACCCCAACATCATCGCTGTCAATACGCGTGGTCTGAGAGAAATCATTGAAAACGCTTGTTCTGGTGAAGCAACAATTGTGGCTTTACAGGAATTGAAAGCCGCTGCGCTTTCCTATTTCCGTAAAGACACTGAGGCAGCTGATATTGTGTCTCAGTACATGGATGTTTTGATTACAGAATTCAAAGCACCTACCCCTTCTAACAAGCTGCGGCAACGTCCTTCTGGTGACCAACAAGGGTTAGAGTTGCCTCAGATTTACTTTAATGCGGCAGAGCGGCGTCAAAAATTTGTCATGAAGCCTGGTTTATCTGCTGCGGAGAAAACCGAGGTAGTCAAAGCAGCATATCGGCAAATCTTCGAGCGTGATATTACCCGCGCTTACAGCTTGTCGATTTCCTATCTAGAATCCCAGGTTAAAAATGGCGACATCTCAATGAAAGAGTTTGTCCGTCGCCTTGCTAAATCTCCACTTTACCGGAAACAATTTTACGAACCATTTATAAATAGCCGTGCCCTAGAACTTGCTTTCCGTCACATATTGGGACGGGGGCCAAGCAGCCGGGAAGAAGTACAAAAGTACTTTGATATTGTTTCCCGTGGTGGTTTATCGGCATTAGTTGATGCTCTAGTAGATTCTGATGAGTATTCAGACTACTTTGGTGAGGAAACAGTACCCTACATTCGGGGTCTGGGTCAAGAAGCTCAAGAGTGTCGGAACTGGGGTCCACAGCAAGACTTGTTTAAGTACAGCGCGCCTTTCCGCAAAGTACCCCAATTTATCACAACTTTTGCAGACTATAACCAGCCGCTACCTGATCAGCATCCCTACGGTTCTGGTAACGATCCACTGGAGATTCAATTTGGGGCGATTTTCCCGAAAGAAACTCGTAACCCCAGCAGCCGTCCTGCTCCTTTTGGTAAGGATACCAAGCGCATCCTGATTCACCAAGGACCAGCAATTAATAACCAAAATAGTAACCCGGCAGCTCGTGGCGAGTTCCCTGGCAGTCTGGGGCCAAAAGTCTTCCGCTTAGATCAAATTCCCAGAACCTTGAGCAAAGGAACTGGCAAAGGATCAAGTGTCAAATACTCCGAAAGCTCTACCCAAGCGGTAATTCGTGGGGCTTACCTACAGGTATTTGGTCGTGATGTCTACGAAGGTCAGCGCTTAAAAGTTCAGGAAATTAAGCTGGAAAACGGCGAAATTTCCGTACGCGAATTTATTCGTGCTTTAGCGAAGTCGGATCTATTCCGCAAGCTCTACTGGACACCTTATTATGTGTGTAAGGCGATCGAGTACATTCACCGTCGTCTATTAGGTCGTCCGACCTATGGGCGTCAAGAAAATAACAAATACTTTGATATTTGTTCTAAAAAAGGCTTTTATGCACTGATTGACGCCATTATTGACAGCGAAGAATACAGCCAGGCATTTGGTGAAGATACAGTTCCTTACGAACGCTATCTGACTCCTGGTGGCGTAGCATTGCGGAAACTGCGTGTCGGTAGCATCCGTGAAGATGTCGGTGCAAGAGTCGACAAGCAAGAAACACCCATGTTTGTACAAATGGGTGCTGTTACGGCTACACGGACAGAACCAGATATTCAGGCGCGCATCAACCAAGGTGTCAGCAAGAAGCGCGAACAAAGAAAAATCTTCAAGTTGGTGGCTGGTACTGGCGACAAAGTCGCTGTTCAAAACGTCATTAGTGCTGCCTATCGGCAGATTTTTGAGCGGGATATCGCACCCTACGTTGCTTCTTCCAGGGAATTTAAAGTACTGGAAAGCAAGCTAGGTAATGGTGAAATCACTGTTAAAGAATTCATTGAAGGTTTAGGTTGTTCTGGTTTATACCTGAAGGAATTTTATACACCCTACCCAAACACTAAGGTAATTGAGCTAGGTACTAAGCATTTCTTGGGACGGGCGCCCTTAGATCAAGCGGAGATTAGGAAGTATAACCAGATTCTCGCAACCCAGGGTATTCGTGCCTTCATCCGGGCAATGTTAAATACCCCAGAGTATCTCCAAGCCTTTGGTGAAGATACGGTTCCTTACAACCGCTTTACAACCTTGCCAGCAGCTAATTTCCCAAATACTCAAAAGCTGTACAATCAACTGACCAAGCAAAGCAAGGATATTGTTGTTCCCAGCTTTGAGTCGACCAAGCCGCGTATGGATGCCGCCCAAATGCCAATTATGGCGAAGGCGATCGCAGATATGGCAGCGAAAGCAAGGCAAATCGATAAGAGCAAGCCGCTGTTTATCGAACTGGGTCGTTCTTACAACGATGGACGCGGACAGTCAGTAGAAGTGGGTGTAGGTACAAACCGCCGCAAACCCGCCCGCATTTACCGCATGACTGTAGGAGCAAACCAAGCAGAAATGCAACAGGTAATGAATGCTATTTACGTTCAGGTAATGGATGTATTTAGCGGTCAGGTTCCTGAGTATTTCCGCCGCAGCGATCTGGAAAGCAAACTGCGGAATGGGGAAATCTCCGTACGCGAGTTTGTGCGTGACTTGGCTAGTTCCGAAATTTATCGCAAGCGCTTCTACACTCCGTATCCCAACACCAAGGTGATTGAATTCTTGTTCCGTCACCTATTAGGGCGTGCGCCAGCAACTCAAGCCGAAATTCGTCAGTACAATAAACTACTGGCTGATAGTGGTTTGAGAGCGGCTGTAGAGGCAATGGTCAACAGTCCAGAGTATGCTCGTTACTTTGGTGAGGATGTTGTGCCTTATCAGCGCTTCCCATCCCTACCTGCGGGTAACTACCTTGGTAGTGTTAAGGCAGCCGCCGATTTAGTCAAGCAGTCTTGGTCTAGCTTGTCACCCTCCGTGCTAACTGGACGTTACACTCAGGGAGGTTAAATTCAGTGAACAGTTATCAGTGAACAAGAGTATGTTGGGGATTAGCGCCATAAACCCTTTCTACCAGTTGGTCAGTGTTCTTTACTGATAACTGTCAAACTTTACCCTTTTGCCCGCTTAAAAAAGCTGAGTATCTTAAAGAGGGAGAATCAGGGGAAAAATTTCTCTCCTGATTTTTCTTCTTAATTTTTCGTAACATTGTTTTCAGATTGTGATTATGGAAGCAAACATGAAAAAGAATGTTACAAACTGTTAAAAGCAGTCATATATGCTCAGCATAATGCCCGAAAATAATTCCGGAAGGTAGCTGAGTTGCAAAGCTTGTGTAATTGCGATTACTCAAGCATTCTCGAAACACAATAGCTTCAGTAGTTATTTGACTGTTGAATCTAGAGAACGAGAAAACAAAGCTACTATCAAACCGTAAAGTCGCACCAGTGTAATCTAAATATTCTGGTTTCGTTAGTACTGGAGGAATCCATTAATGAGTATCGTCACGAAAGCGATCGTGAATGCAGATGCAGAAGCCCGCTACCTCAGCCCCGGCGAACTAGATCGGATCAAGAGTTTTGTTACCAGCGGTGAGCGCCGCCTGCGTATTGCTCAAGTTTTGACCGACAACCGTGAGCGGATTGTTAAGCAAGCTGGTGACCAGCTGTTCCAAAAACGCCCTGACGTTGTATCTCCTGGTGGCAATGCTTACGGTCAAGAAATGACCGCTACCTGCTTGCGTGACCTGGATTACTACCTCCGCCTCATCACCTACGGTGTGGTTTCTGGTGATGTTACCCCCATCGAAGAAATCGGCGTTGTAGGCGTTCGTGAAATGTACAAATCTCTCGGCACTCCTATCGATGCTGTTGCTGCTGGTGTCAACGCAATGAAGAACGTTGCTGCTTCTCTGCTGTCTGGTGAAGACGCTGCTGAAGCTGGTGCTTACTTCGATTACCTCGTTGGTGCTATGTCGTAGGTGAAGCTGTTTCTCTTCTAGAAACAGAAGTATTGCAATACGGTTGGAAATAAGGAAATAACAACATGCAAGACGCAATTACCGCTGTAATTAACTCTTCGGACGTTCAAGGTAAGTACCTCGATACCGCAGCTCTCGAGAAGCTAAAGAGCTACTTCTCCACTGGCGAGCTGCGCGTACGTGCTGCTACCACCATCGCTGCTAACGCTGCTGCGATCGTGAAAGAAGCTGTAGCGAAGTCCTTGTTGTACTCAGACATTACCCGTCCTGGTGGTAACATGTACACCACCCGCCGTTATGCAGCTTGTATCCGTGACTTGGATTACTACCTGCGTTACGCTACCTACGCTATGTTGGCTGGCGACCCCTCCATCCTCGACGAGCGTGTATTGAACGGTTTGAAAGAAACCTACAACTCCCTAGGTGTACCCATTGGTGCTACCGTACAAGCTATCCAAGCTATGAAGGAAGTAACCGCTAGCTTGGTTGGTCCAGACGCTGGCAAAGAAATGGGTGTTTACTTAGACTATATCTGCTCTGGCTTGAGCTAGGAGCTAGTTTGCGCTTAATAATTTAGGTGCGACTTAAGTGAAGGTCTGGAAATCGATCATGAGTGCTAGGGCGTTTTATTGCTTATCAAGCTAAATTCATGAATGATGAGTATTAACGATCTGGTATTGATGGTTGATTTCCAGACTTGGAGTGAATAAAGATAGTTTTGCACTCAGAATTTTGAAATAAAAAAGTTTTCACCTTCGCCACTGGAGATTTAAGACCATGAGGATGTTTAAAATTACTGCTTGTGTTCCTAGCCAAACTAGAATTCGTACTCAGCGGGAATTGCAAAATACTTTCTTCACTAAATTAGTTCCCTATGACAACTGGTTCCGTGAGCAGCAACGTATTCAAAAAATGGGTGGTAAAATCGTTAAAGTAGAATTAGCTACTGGCAAGCAAGGAACAAATACTGGTTTAGCTTAATTTAATTCCTAATTGACCAAACTATTGATTGTAGGGAGTTGTGAAGAGGTCAGATAGACCTCTTTTTTTGTGTTGCTAGTGGTCTGGCAACTTAACTTTGAGAGGTTATATTATGTCCGTTTAAAGACTTATCATATCTGTGAAGACCGGTAATTGGTAATTGGTAATGGGTAATGGGAAAAATCAATGCCTAATGCCCAACTGCATCAGAATAATAGGGGATACG
>NZ_AJLL01000100.1 GCF_000317225.1 Fischerella thermalis PCC 7521 | reverse complement strand
AAAATTTGTCTGTTCAAGTAGCTCGTGACTTTATTCTACAACAGCTAGGACAAGAGATAGGCTTAAATACACATATTCAAATTCCTGTCAATGCCTAAGTTCTGATTTATCGCTTACGTTGGGAAGTTGAATTGCTGTGGAAGTTTCTAAAGATGCATTTAAAGCTTGACAAATTAATTACCAAAAACGTCAATGGTATCACCATACAAATTTACATTAGTTTAATAGCATATTTGATTTTACAGCTTGTATCTATTCCCCAGCAATGGGGACATACACTATTAGATAAATTTCGTTATTTACAATCCTGTATGTGTCAAAAAATCAGTTATGTTCACTGGCTTGAGGAGATAATTTTATGTTGACTATTTTAGGATTTTTAGAGATAGTTTAATCAAATATGTAAAGTTTTGTATTGACATTCAACATTTCTGCCTTTCTGCACTCAACTGGCATTGGGGCTGCATGAATCAGTTTATGAATTGAGAGTCGTTTTTTGATTATTGTTTGTTATTGTTGACTACTAACTACTATATGGACGTACACCATAGAAGTTCTAATAGACGCGCGTAGGGCAACTTCTATGACAGTACGCATCTACTAACTACAAAATTTACACCTTATCGAAGTCGTGAATTTACGCCGTTTTATCCCATTATTTGATAACTCTGTGTCCGAGTGGGCATTAGAGGCGCGCCTGTTGCGCTGGTTAACATTAGTTTGGCTGTTTATAGGCTTAATAATGCTGTTTTCAGCCTCCTATCCCGTTGCTGACGTTCGTCATGATGATGGGCTGTACTACTTTAAACGCCAACTTCTTTGGGTATTAGTTGCTTTGATACTCTTCAATATTGTTGTGAACTTACCCTTACGTAAGTTTTTAGGGATGTCCCATTGGTTTATGTTTTTGCTACTGGGGTTAATTTTCGTCACTATGATTCCAGGAGTGGGAAAAAATGAGCTTGGTGCAGCTCGTAGGCTAGTAGGACCAGTCCCGATTCAGCCTTCAGAGTTAATTAAACCCTTTTTGGTGCTGCAAAGTGCGAGAGTTTTTGGGCAATGGGAACAGCTGAGTTGGCATGTGCGTTTGACTTGGTTGGGTATTTTTTGTCTTGTGATTGTAGGGATTTTGGCACAGCCGAACTTAAGTACTGCCTCACTATGCGGTATGACTATTTGGCTAATTGCCTTAGCAGCTGGATTACCTTACAAGTATCTGGGAGGAACAGCTTTTGCTGGAGTTTTGTTAGCTGTACTCAGTGTTAGCTTCCGAGAGTATCAACGTAAACGGGTAATGTCTTTCCTCAATCCTTGGGCTGATGCAACTGGGGATGGCTATCAGTTGGTGCAAAGTTTATTAGCAATAGGTTCGGGTAATACTTGGGGTGCTGGTTTTGGACTTTCTCAACAAAAACTATTTTATTTACCGATTCAGGACACAGATTTTATTTTTTCTGTATTTGCGGAAGAATTTGGTTTTGTCGGTAGTGTTGTGCTGTTAGTAATGTTAGGTTTATTCGCAACCTTGGGGTTAATAGTTGCCCTCAAGACAACCCATCCCATACATCGACTGGTGGCGATCGGTGTGACAATTTTGATGGTAGGACAATCATTACTCCATATAGGTGTTGCTACAGGTGCCTTGCCAACTACTGGTTTGCCGTTACCAATGTTTAGTTATGGTGGTAATTCCATGATTGCCAGTTTAGTAGCAGCTGGATTATTGATTAGGGTAGCAAGAGAAAGTAGTGAAGCTGAGGTGATACCTTTACGAGGAGGAGGGAGAAATAGACCAGAAAGATTGACACAAAGAAAAAAGTTTTAATTAAACGTGAGTTCGATAGATTTCATTAGACTTATATAACGCCCTCAAATAAATTCCGGGCTAATAGCTAAAATCCACTTTCACAGTTATCAGTATATTGATCACTGATAACTGATAACTGATTGAAGCAGTTATTTACGCGTCATTTGGTTATTAATCTGAATAATATTTATCGAACTCACGTTCAACAAATGAAACTGCTATCAAGCTATTTCTTCGCCTCGCTGAGCCATGTCTAATTATTTATTATTACTGTTTATTTTTGTTAATTTCCTTTTTGGAATTCACCCTGCCTCTGCTCACAAAGTCAAAACAACAGCAGATGTAGGTGCAACCCTACACATTGAACCAAATGATACTCCTCGTGCTGGAGAAGAAACAAGAGCGTGGTTTGCTCTCACGCGTAAAGGTGGTAAGGTGATTCCGCTAGCACAGTGTGATTGTCAATTGCTGATTTATGCCGAACCTCATGCCTCTGGCGAACCACCGCTGCTGGAACCAACCTTAAAATCAATCTCGGCAGAACGCTACAAAGGAATACCTGGTGCTGATATTACTTTTCCCAGACCAGGTAGTTATCAACTACTGTTGCGGGGAAAACCAACAACAGGGTCAAAATTTAAACCATTTGAGTTGAAGTATAGGGTCACTGTGGCGGTTGGAACAGCACAAAAAAAATTGACTCCACAAGTTGCCAAAAATGTCAACCAAAATATTACTGAAGAACAAACCCAGGGAGTACCTATTTGGGCGATCGCAGCTTTAGGCTTTTTTGGCATGGGCGTGTTGCTATTTGTTGTGCAACGGGTGAATAAGGATTAGTCAATTGTCAATTGTTATTAGTTAGTAGTTGGTTGTTGGTTGTTTGTTGGTGGTTAGTTGTTTGTTTTCTTCCTTGTCTGGTTTGTCTCCCCACACTCCCCCATCTCCCTTGTCCTCCTTGTCCCCAATCCCCCATTACTTATGTCGCTGTTGATGCCACTGCCAGGCGTGGGTGATGATTTCTTTGAGGGATGAATATTGTGGTTGCCAGTTTAAGATTTTTCTGGCTTTGTCGCTACTACCAATTAAAACAGGTGGATCACCAGGACGGCGATCGCATTCTACAACTTTAATATCACGGCCTGTTATGGACTTAGCAGTCTCAATCACTTCCTTGACTGAAAAACCATTGCCATTTCCTAAATTGAAAACTTCGCTGTCACCACCTCTTAACAAATATTCCAAGCCTAAAACATGAGCATCAGCTAAATCATTGACGTGAATGTAATCTCTAATACAGGTACCATCGGCTGTGGGGTAATCTGTACCAAAAACAGAAATTGATTCGCGTTTACCTAGAGCTGTTTGCAGTACCAAGGGAATTAAATGGGTTTCTGGATTATGGTCTTCTCCTAACTTCCCATTAGGATCAGCACCAGCAGCATTGAAATAGCGAAAAATAACTGATTTTAAACCATAGGCAGTATCAAAATCAGACAGAATCCTCTCCACCATCAACTTAGTAGCACCATAGGGATTGATAGGGTTTTGGGGATGATTTTCGGGAATGGGTATGATCTGGGGAACTCCATAAGTTGCACAAGTAGAAGAAAATACAAATTTATTTACAGAAGCTGCCATCATCGCTTCTAGCAAGGTGAGAGTTCCGACAACGTTATTGCGGTAGTATTTAGCAGGGTCAGTAACCGATTCTCCTACATAGGCATAGGCAGAAAAATGCATCACTGCTGCAATATCAAGGCTTTGAAATAACTGATCCAACAAAGCGCGATCGCTTGTATCACCAACTACAAGTTCCACTTGTAAAACTTTTTCTACCAAATCGCGATGTCCATACACCAGATTATCCAGAATTAACACTTCATAACCAGCCTGCAATAGGGCTGATACGGCATGGGAGCCGATATATCCAGCCCCTCCCGTAACCAAAATGGTGGGCTTTCCAGGCGACATAGTTCTTCCTTTTTCTGAGACAACTACTTAATTAAATTAATCTACCTGAACCTAATTACTGATCTGGAAAATTACAAAAACTGCGGTCACTTGAAAAAATTTGCTCTAAAATCACTACGACGGTGGTCTTTGTGTGAGGGGGAGCCACCCCCCAGTGCGGAGATATATCTCTGCCCTTGGGAAGTGGCGTGCTGAGGGATTTTCTGTCAATTAACAGTGCAATACTACTAATTTGACGGTAAAATAACTCAAATGCCCAAAAATGCTAGGCTGACCGCACCAGAAGATTTGAGAGTTCACTTATGTTTGTACTTCTAAGCCGGGTTCTTCTTTGGCTGCTTCTTTTAGCGGTTTTAGTCTCTTTGTTCCAGAGATATTATCCGAAAGGAACTTTTGTAGGGCGATTATTTCTAGTGATTTTGGCTGCTGTTGTACTTCTGTCGTTTGTTAACCCTACAGAACCAGCCATTGCTTCTTTGTGGAGAGTAGTATCCTTTCCACTCAAACCTTTAGGAGCATCAATTTTATTAATGATTTTTGCTGCCCAGAATTTAAAAGATGGTGGAATCACAAAGCCAGGAGGATTATATGTCGCTTGGGCATTAACGATTTTGTTGCTGGCTAGTACGCCAGCAGTCGCCTATTTTTTAGTTCAGTCACCGATCGCCAAATTTGCTAATCCAGATCTGGCTCTAGCAACGCCCACATCTGGAACACTGGTGGCATTTAAACAAAACTCCACAGTAGCGAACGTGTCAGATGTAGTCGGTGATAGCATTCTTTCACAGGCACAATTAAACTCGTATCTGTTGCAAACTCCAACTGAAGTTCGCAGACGTGGGTTGCAATTGGAAGATTTTGTACCCAGTGCGGACACATTGGCGCTGACAACGAGAGTTTGGGAAAGTTATCTCAATCAGATTTACTTTTTCTTGCGTGGTGGTCAGCAATAAAACAAAGAAAACTGCAATTCAAGAGGCCACAATGCTACATTTGTAGCTGACTGGCCTTATTTATTTCAGGTATCATATCAAGTCCGGCTAATTACTTACGATATTATTGTGATGCAGTTGGGCATTGGGCATTGATTTTTGCCATTACCCATTACCAATTACCAATTACCGGCCTTCACAGATATGATAAGTCTTTAAGCGGACATGATATCAGTTATCAGTGATTTGAACTGTCAATCTCACTGATTGCCAGATTTTGGCTGGCACATTCTACCATCACAATCGCTGCAAATTGCTGGAATGGCAAAAACACGACGCCTTGCTGTACTCGCTACTTACCTGCGTCCCCACTGGCGGGAAGCGACATTAGGTATTGTCGCTCTATTGACTGTCAATGGACTAGGTGTTTACATTCCTTTGTTGATTCGCTCAGCAGTTGACAAACTCTCAGTCACATTTAGCTTAAATCAGTTATCCAATTACGTAATACCAATCATCCTGCTGACTTCAGCAATGTGGTTTATTCGGATGGCGTCGCGCATCTGGATATTTGGTATAGGTCGTCAAGTAGAATTTGAACTCAAACAAAGAATTTTTGAACACTTACTGAAGCTAGAACCATCCTATTTTACTACCAACACAGCTGGGGACTTGATTAGTCGCGCCACTAGCGATGTAGATAACGTCAGGCGATTATTGGGTTTTGTAGTGTTGAGTTTGGCAAATACCGTATTTGCTTATGCTTTAACATTACCAGTCATGCTCTCAATTAGTGTAGACATGACACTGGCGGCGTTAGCAGTATATCCTTTGATGTTTTATTTGGTGCATCTGTTTAGCGATCGCCTCCGTAATGAACAGTTAGCAGTGCAAAATCAACTCTCTAACATCAGCGATTTGATTCAAGAGGATATCAGTGGTATTGCTTTAATCAAAATCTACGCCCAAGAAGAAAACGAGCGGCGTGCTTTCGCCAAGAAAAATCAGCAATTATTACAAGCTAACCTCAAACTAGCAAAAAGCCGCAATACACTGTTTCCCTTAGTTGGTGGATTAGCTAATGTTAGCTCCCTAGTCATCATCTTGCTGGGAGCAACGCGCATCGCCTCTGGAACCCTCGATGTTGGTAGTTTTGTCGCACTGCTATTGTATGTAGAGCGTTTAGTTTTTCCCACTGCTTTGTTAGGATTCACCATCACCGCCTACCAACGGGGTGAAGTGAGTGTTGATCGCATCGAATCGATTTTGACTGTCACACCCAAAATCAAAGATGAACCAAATGCAATTCATTTGCCAATAGAGCAAGTGCAAGGCCAGTTGACAGCAAAAAACCTTTGTTATATCTACCCTGGTGCTTCCACTCGCGCTTTAGATAGGGTAAACTTTAGTATCGCCGCCGGAGAAACAGTCGCAATTGTCGGGGCGATTGGTTCGGGGAAATCAACTTTAGCTAATGCTTTACCTCGTCTGTTGGATATTGACGAAGGACAGTTATTTTTAGATGGAGTAGATATTACTAAAATTGCCTTAGCAGACTTACGCAGTGCGATCGCCTACGTTCCTCAAGATAGTTTTCTTTTCAGCACCACCATCAAAAATAACATCCGCTATAGTGACCCCTTAGCAGAACAGCAAGAAGTAGAATTAGCCGCCAAAACAGCCCAAATCCACCCAGAAATATTAAATTTTCCCCAACAATACGAAACTATAGTTGGTGAACGTGGTATCACTCTTTCTGGTGGTCAACGCCAACGTACAGCTTTAGCAAGGGCAATGCTAGTTGATGCCCCAGTTTTAATATTAGATGATGCCCTCTCCAGCGTTGACAATCAAACAGCTACAGCGATTTTAAACAACCTTTCCGGTGGTATAAAACGCAAAACTGTAATTTTTATCACCCACCAACTTTCAGCCGCAGCAGCTGCTGACCGAATTTTTGTCATGGATAAAGGCAAAATCGTCCAAACAGGTATCCATGCAGAGTTATTACAACAACCAGGTCTCTATAGAACTTTGTGGAATCAACATCAAGTCGAGGAATTGCTGCATTAACTTGTAGCGATTTTAAACGCAGAGGGACGCAAAGATATACGCACAGAGGCGCGGAGTTAAGGTGTCAAAATTTACCATGAGCCTGGTGTCAAAATTTACCATGAGCCTCAAAACAATAGACCTCTTGCATGAATCCTCAAAACCCCACCCCAACCCTCCCCTGACTAAGGGGAGGGAGTGAATATATTGTTTTCTGCCTTAACAAGGGGGGACTAAGGGAGGTATTTCAAATATTTGTGCAAGAGGTCTAATATCGATAAATCCTTACCTTGCGAATTTTCCCTGTGTATCTGTAATTAGGAACATTGCTTGATACAAAATATCAGTAAAGATTAAATCGCTCGGGAAAACTTTTGTTTTTGTGTGAGGCGACGAGCATCAAAATTGACAGCAATATTTCTCACTAATAATCTGCCAATTCCTGTGATGCCAATCTCATTTTTTGATAAGCTGACTAATCCATCTGATTCTAAATTTTGCAATGCTGCTAATTCTTTTGCAAAATACTCATCAAAACAGATTTGATACTTATCTTCAATGTCTTGCTTATGCAATTTGGCATGAGACATTAGCCGCATAATCACATCTCGTCTGAGAATATCATCCTCACTTAACTTAATACCTTTACCAATGGGTAAAATTCCCGCATCAATTGTTTGATAATAATCACTCAAGCGCTTGTGGTTCTGAGCATAGGCATCTTCTAGCATACTAACCGATGTCGCACCAAAACCAAATAGTTCTGCTTGTCCCCAAGTAGTATAACCTTGGAAGTTACGCTTGAGTGTGTAGTTGCGTTGAGCGATCGCTAATTCATCATGAGGTTTGGCAAAATGATCCATGCCAATAAAGAGATATTGACTATTAGTTAATTCTTCAATAGTCATTTTCAAAATCTCTAATTTCTCCTGTGGTGCTGGTAGCGCATCCTTGGCAATATTTTTCTGCACTGGTTTTATCCACGGAACATAAGCAAAGTTAAATACTGCTATGCGATCCGGGTCTAACTCTATAGTCTTGTCAATTGTCTGCTGAAAGCTCTGATAAGTTTGATACGGTAGACCATAAATTAGGTCTACATTCACACTTTCAAACCCTGCTTCTCTAATCCAGTCCATGACTTCAAATAGTGCTTTCTCTGGCTGGACACGATTGATAGCTGCTTGCACTTGGGGGTTAAAATCCTGGATACCAAAACTAATACGGTTAAAGCCAATCTCTTTGAGAAAGAAAATGTAGTCTTTATCAACGTAGCGAGGATTGATTTCGAGGGAGATTTCTGCTTGTGGATCAAGGCGAAAGTGGCGATTAATATTGTTCCACAGGTTTTCTACCTGTTCTAAACTTAAGTAGTTTGGGGTTCCTCCACCCCAGTGTATCTGCACTACTTTTCTATCTGTATCAATCAAAGATGCTGTATGTTTGATTTCTCGACCCAGATATTCTAGATAAGGTTTAGCAATATTCTTGTTATTGGAAATAACTACATTACAGCCACAAAAATAGCAAGCACTCTGACAAAAGGGAATATGAAAGTATAAAGACAGAGGGGTTTTTCTTTGATTTGAAGAGGCGATCGCTTGTTCAAATTCAGATGCTGTAAATGCTTGACTTAGTTCTGTAGCGGGTGGATAACTAGTGTATCTGGGTGTGGGAATATCGTATTTTTTGATGATATCTATATCGAATTTCACACCAGGAATTTGCAAAACCATCGAATTTTTCCAGTGAATAAGGGTATATGAGTATATAGGTGTAGGGGCGTGGGGGTGTAGGTGAAATATGAAGATGTGGGAATTTAATTCAAAATTATTTCTCTTACACCCTTACACCTTTATTTCCCTACATCCCTAATTAGCAGCAGCGGCTTCCGTGCTACCAGTGTTATGACCATGAGTCAGGGAATTAAATAATACTTGCCCAATAGCTTGAACTAAATTTCCTTCTAGTTCTTGAGCCATTTTCATATTAAAATCGAAGGCATTATTGGCTTCTGCGACAATTTTTTCTGCTGTGGGATCGTCAACATTTAATGTATTTAATGCCTGACGATACTTGTCTTTAAAAGCCTTTTTATCAGGAATTTGGTCAAAGTTATAAAAAGACGTACCTTGATAACCTTCTAGCTTTAAGACTGACTGAGCAATTTTCTGCAACATCTGACCGCCGGAAAGATCGCCCATGTAGCGAGTATATGCGTGTCCAATCAATAACTCAGGTGCTGTTGCAGATACTTCTTGAATTCGAGCAATATAATTCTGGGCAGCAGGAGATATTTGCAGGTGCGATCGCCAGTCTTTACCATAGTAAAATTCCATATCTTTTTCTAAAGCGGCTTGGCGATTTAGCTCTGGAAAATAAATACCGCCGACTATGGCGTGATCTCGATGTTTTTCTATTTCTGCTTCCAGTTCGCTGTAGATGTAATATAAGTTACCTAAAAATTTGGCAAAGCAGCCTCTATCTACAACCCCTTTGAGAAAACACTTCATGAATCCCACGTTTTCTGCTGCTGTGTGAGATTTTTGGGTTCCGATACGAAGCTTAATCGCTAAATTGCTACTCATTGGTTTGTTCCTTCATCTCAAAACGCAAGCTGATACCTATCAGTTCACTGTCAACGCCAGCGTTGAAGAATCGTTATTCAGTCCTTAGGAAAGGATCTGCATCATGACCGTCAGCTAATCACACCACCGATGCAGACCCAAGCCATGTTGATTTCTACCAAAATTATTTAACTATTTAATCACTAAATAACAATATAGTTATTTATATTTTTTCATATTTCTCCGTTTTTGCACACAGTCGGAGGAATTGAGAAAGCAAAATTTCTCTTGTAATATCATTTCTGCAAAAAATGACTACAAATGGTTCTTAGCTTGTAGTAAGCATGCTTTGTGATTACTAGGAACATGTCCTAGAGACCTGCCATGGCACGTCTCTAAACTTTGTAATAATTGGTATAAGATAGATATTTTAGGTTTATTAGCAAAACTGATTTAATAAATTTATTTAAGTTTACGGATGTGCTGTGCGATCGCATAGTGCATCTGTATTTTTGTAAAGTTTCCCACACCCTGACACCCTAAACCCTATTTTCTAGCCCCTAGATTCGCTACCGTTATTAAATTAGTCAACAGTACCAGCAACAGTGATCAAACTGGTAACTGAAAACTGATAACTGATAACTGTTAAATGGAGAGCAACCTTGCCTGATTCCATGCAACATGCCCAATCACGACTGGAGTTTATTCCACAACGCTTCAACCCTGTTGTACTCCGTCTTGCCCAGTGGTTGCTGCCTATTTTGCTACGGTTTCGGCTAAGACCGTGGTTGCCAGCTGGAATTTCGCGCATTCAAGTGAAGAATGCAGAAATATTAGCCGAATTATATCAACAATTCCAAGCTGGTAAAGTTCGCTTTTTGATGGCATTTCGTCATCCAGAGGTAGACGATCCTCTGTGTATGTTATACCTGCTTTCCAGAGCAGTGCCACGGGTTGCACGTCAGCAAGGGATTCTCTTGCAATACCCTATTCATTCACACTTCATTTATGAACGGGGAATGCTATTGTGGGCGGGAGACTGGCTAGGCTGGTTTTTCTCAAATTTAGGGGGAACTCCCATTCGTCGGGGTAAGCGACTCGACAAGCTAGGTATTCAAAATGCCCGGAATTTGTTTGCTAATGCTAAAATGCCAATCGCAGTAGCTCCCGAAGGTGCTACCAATGGACATAGTGGTATCGTTAGCCCTTTGGAACCTGGTGTTGCTCAATTTGGGTTTTGGTGTGTAGAAGACTTGCAAAAAGCCAACCGTTCGGAAGAAGTTTTGATTGTGCCGATCGCGCTTCAGTATAGTTATGTGAAACCACCTTGGGCAAAACTGGATTGGCTGTTGAGTAAATTAGAAGCTGATTGTGGTTTGCCAGTAAAGACTATTGGCCGATCTGAGACCGCTAACCCAGAAGAGATACACTATCCACGTCTGTTGCGGCTAGCCGAACACCTGTTAACAGAGATGGAAGGATTTTATCAACGCTTTTATCATCAGCATCTCGCTGCAATTGATCATGAGCTTGAGGCTAGGGGCAATGCCAATGAGATATTAATGGCGAGACTGCATCGCTTACAAGATACAGCTTTAAAAGTTGCCGAGCAATATTTTAAACTACAACCACAAGGAAATTTTATTGACCGTTGTCGGCGTTTGGAAGAAGCAGGCTGGAGTTATATTTATCGAGAAGATGTGTCAGATATCAATGCTTTACCACCCTTTCAACGAGGATTAGCAGACTGGGTAGCAGCAGAAGCAGAACTGCGAATGCGACATATGCGGTTGGTAGAAACTTTCATAGCAGTGACAGGGACTTATGTCAAGGAAAAACCTACTCCAGAAAGGTTTGCAGAGACAGCGCTACTAATCTTTGACATGATTGCCCGAACCAGAAATAACACAAAACTGCCAGGGCGTCCGCGTTTGGGTTGGCGACAAGCACTAATCACAGTTGGTCAACCAATATCAGTTACAGAACGCTGGGCAAAATCTCAAAGCGATCGCCGTGCAGTCAGAGTTGGAGTGACTGAGTTAACAAAAGAACTGCATCAAGCTTTAGAACAATTAATTAAGACATAAGGCCTAACTCTATCATGTAGTATTTGTATATTTGGATACATGCTGTTAATTTAACGTTCCCAATCACCCACCACAGATAAAATCTCGGTGGTCAGGCAAACTAGGGATTTTACGCAGAACAAACAAAAAATGTATAATTACAAACAAAATTTGATCTAGTTTTCTAACCTTAACCATAGAGAATATTGGCGTTGCTGAATTTGGTCATGAATTGTGTTTGTCCACATTTTGTAGAGACGTAGCATTGCTACGTCTTATTGTCTTTTACATAAACTAGAGTTTTGTCAATACTGATCTGTGGTAAAGATTGATAAAAAATGTTTACGAAGTTTAATATTATGGTTTTATACCACCATAAGTATTTTTGCTCATAAACATGATAGGCGATCAATTTCCCTGGCTCACTGCGATCATCCTATTGCCACTTGTGGCTTCCCTAGCCATTCCCTTTTTCCCCGATAAAAATGGCAAGCGTCTGCGCTGGTATGTTTTAGGGGTGGGTATGGTGGACTTTATTTTGATGTGCTATGCCTTTTGGCAAAATTATGATGCCAACAGCGCATCTGTGCAACTTGTGGAGAAATACACCTGGATACCTCAGATCGGTTTGAACTGGGCAGTTTCAGTTGATGGACTTTCTGTGCCACTTGTGCTGCTAGCAGGATTGGTAACAACACTAGCGATTTTTGCAGCATGGCAAGTCGATCGCAAACCCCGCCTATTCTATTTTTTGATGTTGGTGCTGTACTCTGCCCAGATAGGCGTGTTTGTTGCCCAAGACATGCTGCTGTTGTTCATTATGTGGGAACTAGAACTGGTTCCTGTCTACCTACTTGTTTCTATTTGGGGTGGACAAAAGCGCCGCTACGCAGCGACAAAATTCTTGTTATACACAGCAGCAGCTTCAATTTTTATTCTGGTAGCAGGGTTAGCAATGGCCCTCTACGGTGACAATATGACCTTTGATATGGTCGAATTGGGGATGAAAAATTACCCACTGGCACTCGAACTGCTTCTTTATGCAGGATTATTGATAGCCTTTGGTGTGAAGTTGGCTGTTTTCCCCATGCACACCTGGCTACCTGATGCTCACGGTGAAGCATCTGCGCCTGTATCAATGATTTTGGCGGGTGTACTTTTGAAAATGGGTGGATATGGTCTCATTCGTCTCAATTTAGAACTTCTTTCTGATGCCCACGTTTATTTTGCACCAGTTTTAGCTTGTCTAGGTGTTGTCAATATTATCTATGGTGCATTGAATTCCTTCGCTCAACCCAACATGAAGCGTCGCCTGGCGTATTCATCGGTTTCTCACATGGGTTTTGTGCTGTTGGGTATTGCATCCTTCACCGACTTAGGAATTAGTGGGGCGATGCTACAGATGATTTCTCACGGTTTAATTGCCGCAGTCCTATTCTTCCTTGCAGGCGTCACCTACGATCGCACCCACACACTGATCATGTCAGATATGGGTGGTATTGGTCGAGCAATGCCGAAAGTATTTGCCCTGTTTACAGCTGCTGCAATGGCGTCGTTAGCCCTTCCTGGAATGAGTGGTTTTGTGGGCGAACTCGCAGTCTTTGTTGGCGTCACCACTAGCGACATTTACAGTTCGACTTTCTGTACTGTCATGGTTTTCTTAGCAGCAGTAGGACTTATCCTCACACCAATATACCTACTCTCGATGCTCAGACAGGTATTTTACGGTTCAGACGTCGCTCCTACCTGTGTTATTTCTGATGCAGGCTCACAGAACCAAGACAATCAGGAAGCAGTTTGCTTTGGGACTAACTGCGTACTCCCGACAGAGGCCAAATTTAACGATGCAAAGCCGCGTGAAGTGTTTATTGCTGCTTGCTTCTTGCTGTTGACTATCGGTATCGGCGTCTACCCAAAACTGGCTACTGAGATGTACGACGTCAAAACTGTTGCAGTTAATACTCAGGTGCGCCAATCTTACATCCAAATTTCACAAACCAATCCCCAAATATTTGCTAAGGACTTCCTATTTCCCAAAATCGCAGAATCTAATATAGCTTCCGTTTCCAGAATAGATAAATAACCTTGCGATCGCCTTAATACTCAAGCTTTGCCAAGGACAGGGAAAATATTCCAAATCTGGGAGGGGTTTAATAGCTTCTCCCATTATTTTTTGATAAACGGAAATTATACAATGAAAAAAGCTATGTAAATAAACGTAAATCCCCTAGTTTTTAGTAGGGCTTTAGTACCAGATTTTTACACTGGAAATTCTGGTTAGGGAATCTACCAATAAAATCATGAAAAATGAAACGATTTTGGAAAAAAACTGCCTTCTATACAATTGTTGCGCTAATTGTTTTTAGTCTAGCTGCAAGTAGTGGAACAACAAATAAAATCCTAAGTCAAGATATTCGTTATTCAGAAAGTTACATTCTTGATGGTTCACTTCACAAGCAACAATCAAATCAACTTTTTATTGGCAAAGTCAATGAGATAGTCATCCCTACTCCTGAGACTACTCCTAATCCTAATTTAAACTTGAATAACAAAGAGCGGTTTTTGGCAGCAATTACAGATAAATTATCAACAATTCCCCAATCTGGCACTTATGAATATATTTTGTTGCGTGCCTATGGAGCAGCTTTTGTCAATCATAATCCAGAGGTTCAGCTGCCATCTAAAGTCTTATTTAAAGATGATAAGGAAACCAAAGAATTTCAGGCTATCCTGACAATGGCTAAAGTGAATGGAACTAACAACTGTTATTTACAAAAAGCAGCAGCCGATGCCTTAAATCGGGCTAAAGCACAAGTTAGTATTGCCTTAAAATCTGGTTATGCTGATAGTGACTGCACTCGTAGTTTTGCCACCAACGTTAGATTTTGGAGAAAATATGCGAACGATAAGACTTTAGCAAGAGTTCAAAAAGGTCAAGAAACAAAAATTTTGGGAACAGTTGCACCTCCTGGTGCATCACAACATTTGTGGGGATTAGCAATTGATTTGAGAGTATCAAGTGAAGCTCAAATACAGGCTTTAAATCAAAATGGTTGGTTTCGGACTGTGGAATATGATGCACCTCATTGGACTTATATTGGTTATCCACTAGATAAACTAAGTGATTTGGGATTTCAAAATAAAGTGATTGGTGGAATTAGTTATTGGCTAAATCCTTTATAAATACTTTTTACTCCCGCAGCTAAAAACACATTAACTTCCACCTTCAATGTTGTCATAAACGCTATACACCTAAGCATGACGCCACTTATCTAAAACGTCTTTAAATAAAACTTCCTCTAACCAAATTTTTGCAATCACTGTTAGCGGTATAGCCATTAATAACCCCAAGGCTCCAAACAAAGTAGCGAAGAGAATTTGAGATGACAAAGTTACAGCAGGTAATAATGCTACCTGTTTTGCCATAACAGTAGGAGTCAACCAATAACTTTCAATGTTTTGAATAATGATATAGACAATCAAAACTGCAATTGCTTTCCAAGGTGCGTCCAGGAGGGCAACAGTAATTGGAAATACTACACTTAAAGTAGGGCCAATATTCGGAATAAAATTAAGCAAACCCGCCAAGATTGCGTGGGCTAATACTAGCGGTACTTGCAAAATCCATAAACTGATTCCACTTAAAGTAGCAATAAACATCATTTCAATCAAAGCTCCCACTGTCCAACTTTCTAAACCAGTTGCACAGCGTGAGAGAATTTCGTCAACTCGTTGGCGGTAAAATGAAGGAAAAAATCTGACAAATAAATTGCGGTATGGCTGAGGATTGGCCAACAGCATTAATGTTAAAACTAAAACTAATAAAAATTCCAAAGCAGCAGTAATAGAAGTAGTTAATAAGTCAAGAGTTCTTGTAAAAAACTGCATTACTAATGGTTGGATTTGTTGAATAAAATTATTTATATCTGGTAAATTTGGATATTCTCCTCCAAAACGATTTTCTAGATAAGTTATCCACTCTTGCACCCGTGATACTCCTCGTGGTATGAGTGCTAAAAGTTGTTGAAACTGTTCAATAAAAGCAGGGACAATTAACCAGAAGAAGCCGAAAAAAAATGTTAACAAGATAAAAATACTTAAGAAAATAGCCCAAGAACGAATAATGCGTAATTTTTGTAGTTGTCGAACAAGCTGATTTAGTGCTGTAGCTAATACTATTGCCGTAAATAAGAGCAAAATCAGTCGTCGGATTTGCCAAAGGATATATATGGAAGCGACCAAAACTAGCAAGCCAATCCATTGACCAAATTTCATATTAGTTCGACTCCTACAGGATTCCTATTTGATTTTTGCGAAGCTAGGTACACCTCGAATTTAAGCAACAAATGTGAAGAAAAAGTGACAGTAATGATTGTTCTTTCAATATTAGGACTGACGCAAAATATAACGATACCGCTACGCAAGAATAAGGTTTTTTGTCCCATCTTGCTAAGTCGGTTTAATATCGATTTAGAACTACAACTTCCCTAACGAAGCCGCACTGCTGTGCTTGTCACATTCTATTCACATTTATATTCAATATTGGAAACAGCAAAATCCTTTGTCTTCCTAATTTTTGGGTTGGAAAAATGGCTTTAGTTCAACGCAAATATGCTGTCGGGATATTTCCTAATCATCAAGCTGTGGAACAGGCTCTCAATGAACTTAAAGAAGCTGGGTTGTCTTTGGATAAAGTTTCTGTAATTGCCAAAAATCAAAATGGAGAACGCAAGGATCAACTTGCTGGTGCTGATATAAGCAATAGTATTGCTAGTAAAGCAGGTGAAGTTGCGACGGTAGGAGCGATCGCAGGTGGGGCAGCAGGAAGTATACTTGGCTTATTTGAAGGTTTAGTTGCATTAAGCATTCCCGGAGTTGGCCCAGTGATAGTAGCAGGGGCTTTTCTGGCAAATACGCTTTTAGGTAGTGGACTTGGTGCAGCTGGTGGTGGTCTCATTGGCGCACTAGTAGGTTGGGGAGTTCCTGGAGAACAAGCCAGGTTCTATAGTGAGCAAGTGTCCCAAGGAAATTATTTAGTGATAGTAAAAGGAACAGAATCCGAGCTCCATCTTATTCAATCTATTTTTGCAACCAAGGATATTCAAGATTGGAGAGTTTTTTAATCCAAGCTAGCTGAGCGTTAGTTAATCTCTTCTTTTGATTGGTGGTGATTTTTGTCTGCAAAGCTTTATAAACTTGATTAAGTTTTTGATCGGCTGCTTTATAGGCGCGATCGCTACAAATAATCATCTGTTGTCTGGTTTGAGGATTGTTACAGTTCACATTTTGCGCTATCTGTTGAGAAGTCTCTCCAGCTAAGTTAGGTAATACATTTATATATAGCCAACAGTGTAGGGGCAACAAGGGCAAGTAACTTGAAATCCATCATTCTTTCTCAAGCACATTCACCAAAATCTTCCCATCAGAATTCCTCGCCAACACGTTAAGCTTGATTAAGGTAGCAATTTATTGCGCTTTTTATACTAACTTCCTCTGTTCCTGGTAACTTTTAACAGTTATCAGTGATCAACCATCAATTTTATTTGTGGGGTAATGGTTTTCTCGTCAATTTAGTCTGAATGCTTTAATGGTGTTTGTTGATCTCCCACCATATGCCTGATAACTGTTTACTATTCACTGATTTATTTTTCACTGCTTGAGAAACTCGGAATGCTAGACAAAATTTTTGACTACCTTAACTTTCATCTCAGCATTGAAGCGGCTATAGTCTTGCTGATCCTGATGTTTTTGGAGGCGGTGCTATCTGCTGACAACGCTATTGCTCTCGCTGCGATCGCTCAAGGACTGGGAGACAAAAAACTTGAAACCCAAGCACTCAACATAGGTCTAATTTTTGCCTATGTCCTAAGAATTACCTTACTACTGACCGCTACTTGGGTGCAACAGTTTTGGCAATTTGAGTTACTAGGTGCAGCTTACCTTCTGTGGCTAGTATTCCAACACTTCACGTCTGAAGAAGACGAAGAACATCACCATCACGGACCACGTTTTAACTCATTATGGCAAGTCATCCCCGTAATTGCTTTAACGGATTTGGCTTTTTCTTTGGATAGTGTCACCACTGCGATCGCTGTTTCTCAGGAAACTTGGCTAGTGCTAACTGGGACAACTATTGGTGTAATTACCCTGCGCTTTATGGCAGGTTTATTTATTCGGTGGTTGGATGAATTTGAGAACCTAGAGGATGCAGGTTACATCACTGTTGCATTAGTGGGGTTACGCCTCTTGATCCGGGTGGTAAATGAAGATTTAGTTCCACCACAATGGTTGATGATTACTGCGATCGCCCTAATTTTAACCTGGGGATTTTCCCAACGCACTCAACCTGTATCAGTGACAGAATCGGAGAAGACAGAAGTAGTGCAGTCTAAAGAAGTTGAGGAAGTGTGAGGAATGGGGGAAGAGCCGGAGGTGGAGGAAGTGTGAGAAATATAATAAAGTCTTTTCTCCTCACACCCCACCCTTACCTTCAGCCGAAGAAGGCGCGTCTACACACCCCTCCTACTCTGAAATTACTCGTGCAACCAAGCCATTGAGTGCGGTTGCCAATCTACTAATTCTTCATCTTTAAACCACAAAGCAATTTCTCGCTGTGCGGTTTCAATAGCATCGGAACCATGAATGATATTGCGGCCAATATTGACGCCAAAGTCACCCCGGATTGTCCCGGGTTCTGCTGTTAAGGGGTTAGTTGCACCAATCATTTTTCTGGCAGCAGCAACGACGCCTTCTCCTTCCCAAACCATTGCGACTACAGGACCGGAAGTAATAAAATCAACTAACCCTGCAAAAAATGGTCTTTCCTTGTGAACGTCATAATGAGCTTCAGCTAATTCTCGGCTAACCTTCAAGAATTTTAACCCAACTAGGGTAAAGCCTTTGGTTTCAAAGCGGCGGATAATTTCACCAGCTAGTTTACGCTCTACACCGTCAGGCTTAATGGCAATAAATGTGCGCTCCAAAGCTATCTCCTCAAACTGAATTAATTTGTCCTTTGTTCATAGTCAAGAGTCAATAGTCTATAGTCAAGGGTTTTTACTATTGACAATTGACCAATCAAACAATATCTCACAAATCAACTTCTGGTGTATATGCGTTGAACCATCAATAAGTTAAATTTTGACACTCCCACCACTCAAAGGGTATGGGATTCTTGGTTCACCGAGCCGACTTATCTGAACCTGTTGCCAGATTCTTTCCAGAGGTCGTTCTCTCCCCAAGCGCTGATTCCGACGTGCCCCGCCGTACTGAGTCCCTTAGTTAAAATATTCAAAGCTGCATTTTCATCCCGATCTGGTACTATTCCACAATGAGGGCATTGATGAGTTTTAGTGGATAAAGTTTTTGGGCGTTGCAGAGAAAGCGGGATGATTTTATTTTCTCCTTTAGTTGAAAAACTTAATTCTTGGCGCTCTTGGCGTCTATGGCGGTTCATCATTCATCTCCATTTTATGCAACGCCAGTTTTTGTTACTATCTCCCCACACCTAGAACAGTTTTGACTTGTCCACTGGGGAGGTACAGCAATAGTGATCTTGGCGTATACTCTACCAAAATACTTTAACCAACACTGGAACAAATACCCTGAAATATTTTCTGGAGTTTCAGGCTATTGTTAGTGTGCTTTCTGCTCTAATAGTTGTAAATTCGTGGGTGAAGATAAAGGTCAGGAAAATGCGTCTTGATTCTACTGCTGCATCTGATGAGGTGGTGAAGCCGCCGTCCCATAATGGTAAAAAATCTGAATTGAAAAATCACAAGCACAAAAAACTGCTGCCACCTGCCAGCATACAGGAAGGAACACGCGTTTGGAAAATAGAAGATAGCGAAGCGCTTTACCGCATAGAAGGTTGGGGCCATCCTTATTTTTCCATCAACGCAGCAGGTCATATTACTGTTTCCCCAAAAGGCGATCGCGGCGGTTCGCTGGATTTATACGAGTTGGTTAATGCTCTCAAGCAGCGTAATTTAGGACTGCCGATGTTGATTCGGTTTTCTGATATTTTAGAAGACCGGATTGAGCGGTTAAATGCTTGTTTTGCCAAAGCGATCGCTCGCTACAACTATCCTGGTATTTATCGTGGCGTATTTCCGGTCAAATGTAATCAGCAGCGGCATTTGGTTGCTGATTTAGTACGCTTTGGCAAACCCCATCAATTTGGCTTAGAAGCAGGTTCTAAACCAGAATTAATGATCGCCCTGGCGATGCTAGATACACCAGGAGCATTGTTAATTTGCAACGGTTATAAAGACAAAGAATACATTGAAACGGCGATGCTAGCCCAACGATTAGGGCAGACACCAATCATCGTCTTAGAACAGATTGAAGAAGTAGATGTGGTGATTGAAGCTAGCCGCCAGTTAGGGATTCAGCCAATTTTGGGGGTGAGAGCAAAACTCAGTACCCAAGGGATGGGACGCTGGGGAACCTCCAGTGGCGATCGCGCTAAGTTTGGTCTGACAATTCCCGAAATTATCCAAGCAGTGGAAAAGTTACGTGCTGCTGACCTGTTAGATTCTTTACAACTGCTCCATTTTCATGTAGGTTCACAGATCTCTGCCATTAATGTCATAAAAGATGCCATCCAAGAAGCTAGCTGTATCTATGTAGAATTGGCAGCGTTGGGGGCAAACATGAAGTATCTTGATGTTGGTGGTGGCTTGGGTGTAGATTACGACGGTTCCCAAACCAACTTCTATGCTTCCAAAAATTACAACATGCAGAACTACGCCAATGATATTGTGGCAGAGTTAAAAGATACATGTTCGGAGCGAAATATACCCGTACCAACACTGATTAGTGAAAGTGGTAGGGCGATCGCTTCTCATCAGTCGGTATTGATTTTTGATGTTCTCAGCACCAGCGAAGTTCTCACAGAATTACCGGAACCGCCCAAAGAAGGAGAATCCCACATTATCACCTATCTTTGGGAAACTTACCAATCCATCAATCAAGAAAATTATCAGGAATTTTACCACGACGCTACCCAATTTAAAGAAGAAGCTATTAGCCGCTTCAATCTGGGAATCTTAAGTCTGACGGAACGCGCCAAGGCGGAACGTCTATACTGGGCTTGCTGTCAAAAAATACTGAATATCACCAGAAAGGAAGAATACGTACCTGATGAATTGGAAGACTTAGAAAAAATCATGGCTTCCATTTATTACGTAAACCTTTCTGTGTTTCAATCAGCACCTGATTGTTGGGCGATCGACCAGTTATTTCCGATAATGCCGATCCACCGTCTAGATGAAGAACCAACACGACGGGGGATCTTAGCAGACCTCACCTGCGACAGTGACGGTAAAATTGACCGCTTTATCGATCTGCGCGATGTCAAGTCAGTTTTAGAACTGCATCCCTTTAAAGCCGGAGAACCCTATTATCTGGGCATGTTCTTGAATGGAGCGTACCAGGAAATTATGGGGAATTTACATAATTTATTTGGTGATACCAACGCCATTCACATCCAATTGACGCCCAAAGGCTTCCAAATTCAACACGTAGTCAAGGGTGATACAATGAGCGAGGTAGTGAGTTACGTACAATACGACTCGGAAGACATGGTAGAAAATATCCGCCAGCGTTGCGAATTAGCTTTAGAAGAAAATCGCATTACACTAGCGGAATCACAGCGACTGCTACAAACTTATGAGCAGAGTTTGCGGAGGTATACGTATTTGAGTAGTTAGTGGTTAGTTGTTGTTTGTTGGTTGTTGGTTATTCCAAAAAACAACCAACAATTAACTAGCATTCGTTCCCAACAATTCTGCGATCGCTTGATGTTCGACAGGAGTGTGAGACGGTGGTATCTGACGGGCGTCGGTAATCAGCCAATCTAAAGCAGCTGCTTGGACATCGATTGTTGCCCCAGTTTTATCTACACAATAGCGCCCAAATACTAGCTTATCGACTAGTCGCACTCCTGCCCCCAGACGCGACCATTCAAAGATGACGCTGTTTTCCACCGTTGCACCATTGCATATCCAGCAATTGGGGCCAATCATTGTCGGCCCGACTATTTTCGCCCCGTCTTCGATCTTGGTCATGCCACCGATGTACACTGGGCCTGTAATGTCAACTTTGTCCCAATTCACGGCTACGTTTAAGCCAGTGTAAATGCCGGGAGCGACTTGTTGACCAGGAATTTGGACGTTTTTAATTTCGCCTAGTAGCACACCGCGAATTGCGCGCCAATAATCTGGGACTTTACCAATATCTACCCATTCAAAATCCATAGGAATGGCGTAAAAAGGCGCACCCATTTCTACTAGTTTGGGAAATAGTTGACTACCGATGTCATACTCTACACCAGAAGGTATGTAATTTAGTACCTCTGGTTCAAAAATATAGATACCTGTATTGATATTGGTGCTGAGGGCTTCTTCTACCTTCGGCTTTTCTTGGAAAGCTTTAACGCGACCATCTTCATCGGTCACAACCACACCGTAACTGGAAACTTCTTCCCGTGGTACGGATTTCATAATAATGGTAGCGATTGCTCCCTTGGCTCTGTGCCATTTGACTGCTGCTGTCAAATCGAGGTCTATTAAGGCATCTCCGCACAGGACTACAAAAGTATCATCAAAAAATGGATAAAAATCTTGGATTTTTTTCATGCCGCCAGCAGAGCCAAGGGCCTCACCCACTAGCGTACCTTCAACAATTCGCCCTTCAAAAGAATAAGCAATCTGTACGCCAAAGCGCTGACCATCACGGAAATAACTTTCTATTTCTTCAGCCAAATGGCTCACATTGACCATAATTTGGTCAAATCCATGTTGGCGTAACAGTTCTAGTAAAAATTCCATCACTGGCTTTTGCAGGATGGGCATCATCGGTTTGGGCATAGTGTACGTAATCGGACGTACCCGAGTTCCCTTGCCCGCTGCCAGAATCATTGCCTTCATATATACTTATTCCTCAACCACAAGCCAGTTAACTTTCAGTGAGTGATACTTAATCATCGGTTTGTTTTTGCTCCAAGTCATCCTTAAAACCACGGAATACGGGAATTGTCGGACATGGTATAACCATATGCATAGCAAGATGACATGTGTTCGCGTAGTGCGTTCAAACTGCCTGCCCTGTTCTTGTGGAACGGGGGAGGCGTTTCTTGAGGAAAAACTTTTTTCATGGCCAAATAGCGATCGCTTATCCTTTCAATTTACCCGGATTTTGGGGTGAGCTGAAGCATTAATTCTAGAAATAATTGATATTTCTAAATCAAATATTGCTTATTTCATTAACTGTTCCAATTGTCTGCTGTTATTTTCTTCGCCTGTAAGCAATCTTATTTTTACGTCTTGATAAAACTCCTCTTGGAATAACTCCACTTTAGACTGAGCCGAGAGCAATAGTAACGCCCAAAAAACACTAACTTTATGGCCGTTTGGCGAATTGTGACCTGTTTCATGCTGCTGTGATTGTTTGGTTTGTGTCCATAACTCCACTAATTGTTCCAAATTCAACCAATTTTGTTCCAAACAAAGTTCTGTGGACCAACGGTACAAAACTTGCTCGAGTTCCCCAGCCACTTCGGTCAGATTTTCCTGATGAGCTAGTTCTAATGCGGCTTGCATTGTTTGCAGGCTGGGCTGACGCCGAGGACGTGACGGCTTTTTGACTTTTTCTACCAGTTTTAATTGCTCTGCCATAACCTGCAATTGCTCCATCAGTTCTTGCAGAGTTACGCGACGCTTTGGTGGCGGCATTGCTGCTGGACGACGACGGATATGACGCTCAAATTGCAAGCGATGAGCTTGGTAAAGTCCCCCTTCTTCTATCTCCTCTAAGAGGTTATCATCTGCTAAAGCTGCCTGTTCCTCAGCAGCTGATTGCAATTGCATCAAGGTATTTGCTTTGAACAACACCAGCATTGATGCAGATAAAAAAGCTTGTCCAGATTGAGACAAGTCGGCTTCATAGCCTTTT
Organism: Fischerella thermalis PCC 7521; assembly: GCF_000317225.1. Lineage (GTDB taxonomy): Bacteria > Cyanobacteriota > Cyanobacteriia > Cyanobacteriales > Nostocaceae > Fischerella > Fischerella thermalis. The sequence goes on along the minus strand of NZ_AJLL01000100.1, from coordinate 96,747 downwards.
TGTGTTGTCTGTGGCGTCATTAATTCTATATAGCGGTCTATTACATCAATCACTTGCACATCCCAAGGGTCTATTTCTCCTTTTTCAGCCTGATGTATGAGATTTTCAATTGTTGCTAGTAACTCAGAAGGGTTCATTAATGTTAGTTGTTAGTTGTTAGTTGTTGGTAGGGGCGAAGCTATGGGCTGGGTGTCTTTGCTGAAAATTAAATACTTCGTACAAATGCTACTCTGCCTTGAAGCCTACGAGCGCGTCTACGCCCTTACAGTGGTTAACACAGCAGTACTAAGTTATATTTATTCCAACCAACAAACAACCATCAACAAAGAACAAACAATATAAGAATTATCATTTAATCATTTTTTCTAATTTTAGTGCTATTCATCGCATCCAAAGTACCTTTAATTGTCCCAGCAATTGGCACTGCCAATAGTGATCCTAAAAAACCAGCAATCTCAAATCCCATTAAAATTGACACAAAAATCCAGATGGGATTGATGCCAATAAAATCTCCAAGTAATTTTGGCCCTAACAAATTGTCTTTTACTTGCTGCATGACGATCGCTGCGATCGCTACTTGAATTGCCAACCACCAATTTTGTAGTAGTAGTAAAATTGTCACAGTACCAATACCTAGAGTTGCTCCCACAAAGGGAATCAGTTCGGATACACCGATAAAGATGGCAAACACAAGCGCAAAAGGGACTTTCAGAATCAAAAAAATGGGAGTCAGACTCACCACCATGAACAAACCTAACAAAAATTGAATCAGAAAAAAGTTTTGAAAATTTAGCCTGAGGGATGTGGTGAAAGGCACACGGATATGAAATGGTAAAAGGTTGACTAAAGCATACCAAACGCGATCGCCATACAAAAGCATGTAAAATGCTAATACTACCACCAAAACAACATTCAAGACTCCTGACAACAACGTTCCCGCAAATCCTACAGCACCAGAAGGTATTTGCTGTACCACAATTTGGATATTGGCATTGATTTGTTGATTGATCACGCTGAAATTTAAAGGCAAGCGCCGCTTCTTTGCCCAAATTTGCAATTGCTCTAAATTATCTTGACTACTAATTAACCAATCGGGAATCTTATCTAACAATTGGTTGGTTTGTTCAATAACCATCGGTACGAGCGTTACACCCAATATTACCAACAAAGTTAAAGTCAAAAGCAACACAATTATCACTGCTTGGGCGCGAGAAATACGGGCGCGCTCAAAAAACTTCACTGGATAATTCAGCAAAAAAGCAAGTATTGTGGCAATACTAAAAATTGTAATAGGATGCTGGAAATAGGTAAACAGTAAAGACAGCAGCCAAACATTCAGCGCGATGATTGGACCGCCTAGACCATAGATTAATAGATTTTGAACAGAGGCCCAACGTCGCATTTGATGCAATGTTATTTACAAAACTCCTTGGCTGGATTGGTAAAAGTTACTTAGCGCTGATTATCATCATAATTATTTTTGACAAAACTACCAGGATAAAAACCCTATGGACAAAAATTTAGCCGATCTACGCAAAGACTACACCTTGCAGGACTTAAATGAAACTGATGTTGCTCCAAATCCTTTTATACAATTCCAAAAATGGTTTGACGAAGCACTGACAGCACAGTTGCTAGAACCAAATGCCATGACTGTTGCTACTGCGACGACCGATGGTAAACCCTCAGCAAGAATGGTGTTGCTGAAAGATTTTGATGAAAGGGGTTTCGTTTTCTTCACCAACTACAACAGTCATAAAGGACAAGAATTAGCCGAAAATCCCCAAGCAGCCCTTGTTTTTTGGTGGGCAGAACTAGAAAGACAAGTCCGCATTTGTGGGCGTGTGGAAAAAGTATCCGAAAACGATTCAGATAGATACTTTCAAAGCCGACCTTTTAACAGTCGCCTTGGTGCGTGGGCATCCAATCAAAGCGAAGTCATCGAAAGCCGAATAATTCTAGAGCAACGTCTGCAAGAATTAAAAGCTAAGTATAAAAATCAAGATATACCCCGACCACCTCACTGGGGAGGCTTACGGGTAATCCCTACAGAAATAGAGTTTTGGCAAGGACGTTCTAGCCGCCTGCACGATCGCATACTATATATTCGTTTAGATGATGGTGATTGGAAAATACAGCGTCTATCACCCTAAAATTTTAAAAAGAACGGCTGCTGCCCATTTCATTGTCTTCATCAGGATCATCAAAGGGGGGTATTTCCCCTGTAATTCTTGAGCCTGTATGACTTGAGAATGATATGTCCCGAGACGCACCAATATTTGGCGAAGGAGATTTAGATGTTAATGACTCTAAATCTGTTTTTAATTCTCGTCTTTGCTCAATTCTTCTGCGAATCTCCTCTAATTCTCGCTGAAATTGATAGCCTAGTTGAACTACCTCTTCAGGAGTGAGCTTATACTCGCTCAAGTTCTTAGCAGCATCGTCTAAAACATCAATAGCCCAGATAATATTTTGTTTTGTTTGTGCTAAACGCTGCTTGGCTCTCTCAAAATCGGTTTGGCTCATTTTAAATTTGTTGGTTGTTGATTGTTGGTTGTTGATTGTTGGTTGTTTGATTGTTAGTGGGTAGAGACGCGATTAATCGCGTCTGTACAATAGTAGTTAGTGGTTAGTAGTTAGTGGTTAGTAGTTAGTAGTTAGTAGTTAGGTAATTCCTCTACTCCCCACACTCCCCATCTCCCCACCTCCTCACACTCCCCCCACCTCCCTCGATCCCCAACTAACTGCCCCTAGAACTTCTTCTATAGATTCGTTAAAATCTTTGCCAGTTAGCGTTGGCAGTTCCGGCTTTTCATTCAATTTCTTCAAAAGCGCAGATTTGAGTTCCGGAAGTCTTCCACGGATGCTTTCTAGGTCTGGATCTTTACCAACCCACTCCCAAAAGTCTCTGCTTTTGTCTCTTGTTAGGCTATAGGTTAGGTAGAGATATGCTCGCTTTTGAGTTTCATCGGCATTATCCAAGCAATAAGCTAGTGCATACCAGCAGGCAAGATAATATAGCAAACGGTAGTTTAATACTTTAGTCGCGTCCCAGTTTTTTGCTGTTTCCAGGCTTTGGATTTCCTGTTTTGCTGCCAAGATCAAATCTTCTTTTCCTGTGAGTAGCTGGGTGATTGCTTTGGCAACTTTGATCCTTAACTGCACAGTTGGTTCTGTAACTCGCTTGAGTGCTTCATCGTAGTGAGCGATCGCGCTTTGGAGATTACCGATTCTTCTTTCACCTTGTGTCCGCCCCAAGAGACTGTAAGTTTCAGCCAAATTATCGTATGGTTGATACCAATCTGGGTAAAATTCTATTGCTTGCTGCAACTCCTCAATTGCTAACTGGTAAAAGAATTGACCATGAGTTTGAGCGCTAGATTGATTGAGAACACCAAAGAAATTATGAATTTGTCCTAGATAGCGTTGACGCTTACTCCCCAAATAAAATTTAGGTATACTTCTGATCATCTCGCGTTTAGAGAGTTCTAATGCCAGCCAACGACTAGCTGTTCGCAATAACTGTCTAAAACGGTCTTTCAGTAATCTTTTTGACTCTTTTCCTACTTCAGAGTCAGATACTTCCCAGATAGTGTAAATCTGAGCAGCAATGCGATTATCTATGTCCTGAATTTCAAATGTGATACCAATTCTTTTATGTTCTTCACCCTGGCTTTGTAAGATACCAGTAACTTTAGTGCCATAGGGTGGAAATAATACTGCAAGTAGTTGTACTAATGGATCAATTTGGTCAGGAGTTAATTCTTTTACGGAAGATATAAAATTAGTAAGCTGTTGATTTGCAGTTGCTTGTGGTAAAGGAAATTTATCAGAGGAGAGATGAATTTGTGGTCCCACACTAGTGATATGCTCCTTTGACCTTTGGTAGACGCTTTTCATCTCTCTCGCTAATCTTTCCCGCGCCAATTGTGACAATCCTGTTAAAACGCCCTCAATTTCATCTGCACCAGTTGCATTACTGAAATTATCAATTATCAATTGGGAAGATCGGTTAGTAATTAGTAAAAAGAATCGCCGAATAACAAATAAACTCAGTAATGCTACTAATATTTTTATCAATAAAAAGACAAGAGTAGTAAATCCTTTATCTACCTCCTCAAGAGCTTTCAACAAATCCTTATGGGAAGCTTTGGTATTATTAGACTGACTCGAAGATTTTGGTGTAACAGTTGTTGTGGGAGCAACTGTTGGAGTGGCTGGTATCTGTGGATTTGGTACAGGTGTTTGTGAATGCGCCACTCCAGAATTGACAACCAATAAGGTAAAGATTAACAAAAGCTGTGCTTTCACAATTTAGTTGTTGGTTGTTGGTAGTTAGTAGTTAGTAGTTAGTAGTTAGTGGTTGGTTGCTATTTATTCTCCTCATACTCCTCATACTCCTCATACTCCTCATACTCCCCACACTCCCCATCACCCCATCTCCCCACCTTCTACTACCCTTCACTAACTGCTGTTTTCGTAGCAAACTGAATTCTGGGATCGGGCATAAATTTATACCGCAGATAATATCCTACGCCAACAAATAGCACAATCAATAAAGTACCAATACCTAGAGGACTGGGAAGCCAGAAAACTGCTTCTATATGGTTGAGTTCGCCTGGGTTGAGATGCCATACTAGCTGATTGTTATTTTTTTCTGGTAGGGGAGCGTTTTCTGTTCTTTGAATAGTTCTTGCTCCCCAAGGAGTCTTCAAACTAAAGTCTAAATCGAGAATGGAACCAGCATTTGCCAAGACATTACCATCGCTGGAAATTAAAGCAAGCGATCGCAAATCCAGATCATAAATCAAGTGATTCCGTACCAATAACAAAAAATTATTCTGATTTAGAAGTAAATTTGATTCTACTTTTGGCAGTTGTGAATCAGATTCGTTAGTGACAGCTTTCTGATTCACAGTAGGGTGAAAAAATTGATTGAATTTTGTTTGCAATTCTTCACCATTAGTGAAAGGAATTGTGACAATCACTTCTTCTTTGGAAGGTCGTCGCACTTTACCTTCTTCTTGGCGGGCACGACGTTCTATACTATTTAACCATTCATACACAGGTTCACCACTAAAGCTGGTAAGACGTTCTCCCAACTTGATATGCTGCACCAACTCACCACTATTAGAATTATCAAAACGTATCCCCACCTCATAATCCACGCAACCAGAAAGCAGCAAAGTTGCTATTAGCATCAGGCAAACAAATCTCAGCCATGCAAAACTTTTTCTGAAAGTAGACAAATTGATCACTATAAAATCTCCTCAATAGTCGTTGGTCAATTGTCATTTGTCATTTGTTATTCACCCCATCACTCCATCACCCCTACCCCACGGGAAGCCGCGCAAAGCGCGTCTACACCCCATCACCCCACCTCCTCACCTCCCCGATCCCAATCCCTAAACATTCAACCAAATTAAACTTACCAATGTTAAACCAATTGCAATTAAAGCCACCCAGATAAAGCGATTATCTTTAGTATTGACCTGACTGAGGTCAACTAATTCTCGCTCAGCAGGCTTTTTAAAGCCAGAAGATTTATTAGGATTAGCAGAGAAACTTATTTTACTTTTATTATCAGCAAGATTGCTAAAATCAGGAATTTGAGTCATCCATTCTTGGGGACGTTGCAACCTGGGTGCTTTGAGAATGTATTGCAGTCGCCGCGCTTCTTTACTTGTTTCATGGTGGGGATGGCGTTTGAGTTGTTCACATAGGGCGATCGCATCATCTGTACGTCCTGCTGCTTCATAAGCTGTCGCCAACCAAATTTGTACTTCACCACTCAGGCGAGTATTACGGGCCAACAAGGCGCTTGCTTTTTCTAGTTGTTCAATAGCTTCTCGATATAGCCCACTTTCAAAGGCTACTCTTCCTTGCTGGTAGCGATTTTTGGCAATTTCTATACTCTCTGAACTCACGTTTTACTCACAAATTCAGCACTGCCTTCATTGTGCCAACGGTAGCAGCATTTGTGAAATCCTTTGGGCTAGCAACAAGTCAAAAAAAGGGGTGTAGGGGTGTAGGCTAAAGAAAGCAGCTAGGTGAGGGGCTTGGTCAAAAAATATAAATTGTTTTTTGTTTGGTATTGATGGGCAAAAATGGTGATTTATTATTTATCTATATAGTTAAATTTATTGATCATCATTTAGTGAACCAAAAATATGCTTAAAATCAAGCTTTATCAAGCGTATTTACTGGGATTGGGTTTGACTGTAGCACTGATGGGCGGGATGACAACTCCTGTTTCTGCCCAACAGATAATAGTAATTGATCAACCGGGTTTTTATGGTGTTCATCAACCTCAAGCTCCAACTGTTGGTAGCTTTATATACGGTAGTCCCATCCCTACCCCTATGCCTGTAGACCCAGTGACGGGATTAATGCCAAATCGTAGTATTTATAACACATACCCTACATTGCATCAAAATATACAAGATAACATCTTAGTTAATCCGGTGTTGGTGAATCCTAAAATTAGAAACTCAACATTGATTAATCCTGTGATTGTTAAAGATTCTTGGTATCACAACAGACCTATGCAGCAGCCGATCATCATTCAGCATCCCTAAGAAGAAATGGGTAAAGGTAAAAGGGGAAAGGGAAAAGATTTTAGTTTATTAATTTTCTTTTCACCAGAAGGGATAAATCCCTTCTGTCTTTCTTCAATAAATTCAACAGGTAAACTGAGAACCAAAAATCATCGTGCCAATACCGCCGTCAGTGAAGATTTCTAGTAGCAGGGCGTGGGGGATACGACCATCAATAATGTGTGCAGCACGGACTCCTTGGGCAAGCGATCGCACACAACAATTAACTTTAGGAATCATGCCACCACTAACTACACCACTAGCAATTAGATCACGGGCTTCTTTAATATCTACTTTGGGGATCAAGCTAGTCGGTTCTTTGTAATCTTTTAAAATTCCGCGTGTATCGGTTAGCAAAATCAACTTTTCTGCACCCAGTGCTGCTGCTATTTCTCCGGCTACAGTGTCAGCGTTGATATTATAAGCTTGTCCGTTATCATCAGCAGCAACACTCGAAACTACGGGAATATACCCACTATTTACCAGTGTTTCTAAAATCCGAATATTGACATTACTTACTTCCCCAACAAAACCGATGCCTTTATCTCCTTGGGGACGGGCTTTAATCAGGTTACCATCTTTACCACATAGACCGACAGCAGAACCACCAGCTTGGTTAATCAAAGAGACAATTTCTTTATTAACACGACCGACTAACACCATTTCCACCACATCCATTGTGGGGGCATCTGTGACACGCAGACCATTCTTAAATTGCGGTTCGATTCCTAGTTTATCTAGCCAACTGTTAATTTCTGGTCCACCACCATGTACCACTATTGGTCGTAAGCCAACGCAGGATAAAAATACAATATCGCGGATGACTTTATCTTTGAGGTTGCTATCTTTCATGGCAGCACCACCGTATTTGACAACTACAGTCCGACCTGTAAATTGTTGGATGTAAGGCAGTGCCTCACTCAGTACTTTTACACGAGTGGCCGCATCTTGTCGAATGTACTCAGAATCGTTGATCATAATTAAGTTTATGAGGAGCTTTTGTTGTTAGTAAAATTGGTACTCCCAACAATTTCTCACAGAAAAGAATATTTGTTGCTAAGATGTTCGTGCTGATTTAGTAAGGGTGTTAAGTATTAAGGATATAAGGGTGTAAGAGGAAATAAGAGTTTTTTGAAACGTATATTTTCTAGAACGATGTTGCAAATCCAACAGGTATTACGCGATCGCTATCAGCTTATAGAAAAAATTGGTGAAAATGCTGGTCGTCAAACCTGGTTAGCATGGGATTTGTCTACTCAAGAGCAAGTCATCGTTAAACTGCTCACTTTCAGCGACCAAGCACAGTGGGAAGATGTTAAACTTTTTGAGCGAGAAGCCCAAATACTCAAACAACTGAATCATCCACGCATCCCGAAGTATCGTAATTATTTTGCCTTTGAAGATCAAGTACTTCACTTTGCCCTAGTGCAAGAATACATTCCTGGTTCATCTTTTAAGGAATTACTCGCAAAGGGTAGGGTGTTCAGCGAAGCAGAAGTACGGAAAATTGCTGCTGAAGTTTTGAAAATTTTGATTTATCTGCACAGTTTAAGTCCACTGGTATTGCATCGCGATATCAAGCCTAGTAATTTGCTATTAGGAAAAAATTCCCAGATTTATTTAGTAGACTTTGGTGCAGTGCAAGACCGCGCCGCTAAAGAAGGGGCAACTTTTACGATAGTGGGAACCTATGGTTATGCCCCATTAGAACAGTTTGGTGGTAGGGCCACTCCAGCGTCTGACCTTTATGCTTTGGGTGCAACCTTAATTCATTTGCTAACCCGTATTCCACCAGCAGATTTGCCACAGCGAGATTCTCGCTTGCAGTTTGCCCACTTACTAAAAGTTAATCCTGGGTTTGTCCGCTGGTTAGAACAGTTGACACAACCAAATTTAGACAGACGCTTCACAAGTGCCAAAGAAGCGCTGAAGCTGCTCAAAGCAAATCAAATTGCTATCTCTGGGTTAGTTCGTGCTAAACCTGCTGATAGTCAAATTCAACTACAAAAATCTCCTGAACACTTACAAATTAAAATTCCTGTGCTGTGGAAAAAGACATTAATTGACCCGAAGAACTGTGCTGCAACAGTAGTACTAGCAATTTGGTTGTACTTTTTCATTGGCGGTTTTGGGTTGGGTAGCATAGAAGGTTGGATATGGCTTATGGCTAGTCTTCTGTTGGCAGGTTGGTTTCTATTACCTAACTTTGTGGAAACAAATATTTACTTTGACCATTACCAGTTTGAAATTGAATTGAAATTACTAGGTCTTTGCTTGCGTAGACAACGAGGGAAAGTTTCAGAAATTGACAAAGTATTTAGTGGTGAGACTGGTGGTTATGGTAGTCACAAAGTCCCAGAAGTAACATTGGCTGTGGGTGTATCCGAGTATTCTTTTGGAAAATTGAAGCCACCTTTAAGTAAAGACGAGTGTCGCTGGATGGCAGCAGAAATTAGGCATTGGTTAGGGATTGGGTAGTAGGGGTTGTTAGTTGTTAGTTATTTGTTGGTTGTTCCAAACAACAAACAACAATCAACAATCAACAATTTTTATGGGGAATTTGGGGATGTTAGAAGCAGGAGAAATACTCTGTAATCGTTATCAACTCCAAGAAAAATTAGGTCAAGATGCTAGTCGTCAAACTTGGTTGGCTCAAGATTTGGCTAAGCAACCTCAAGAACGAGTTGTCGTCAAGTTGCTAATTCTCAGCCCACAAATGCAGTGGGATGAACAAAAACTGTTTGAACGCGAAGCTCAAGTTTTAAAAAATCTCAATCATCCTCGTATCCCCAAGTACCGAGATTACTTTGTTTTGGAACATCAATCTGGCTCTAAATTCCCCTGGTTTGGGCTAGTGCAGAGTTATATTCCCGGAACATCCCTACAGAAATTAATAGACAAAGGTCAACGCTTTTCGGAATCACAGGTAGAAAAAATAGCTGTTGAAGTTCTTAGTATTCTGGTTTATTTACACGAACTCAACCCACCTGTGCTACATCGCGATATCAAACCTAGTAATTTGATTTGGGGTGAAGATCAGCGGGTTTATTTGGTTGACTTTGGCGCAGTGCAGGATCAAGCGGTGTTGGAAGGTGCTACTTTTACTGTTGTGGGAACCTATGGCTACGTGCCAATTGAACAGTTTGCTGGTAGGGCTGTTCCTGCTTCGGATTTGTATGCTTTGGGTGCAACTTTAATACATTTGCTGACAGGGATGTCTCCTGCCGATTTACCTCATCGGGATGCACGCATTCACTTTACTGATAGAGTTAGCGTTGACCTGGGTTTTGTAAATTGGATTGGTAAACTCACTGAACCAAATGTTTTAGAAAGACTCAGTACTGCCCGAGAAGCACTCGCAGCACTCAAGAACAAAAATGTCCTAACCCCACCGATAACTAGCCGCAAGCCCACAGGTAGTCAAATTCAACTCAACAAGTCTGCCAGCGAATTGGACATTAAAATACCAAGACGCGGTGGTAAAGCATTTAAGTTATTCTACCTGGTGGGAATCATGATTCCTTTTCTCTGGCAACTACCACAATTGATTAATTTTTTGACAAGGGGAGGCAATTCTCAGACATGGTTTTTTTGGCTTTTCTGCGTGGCGATGCTGATTGCGGTGGTGCAAGGAACTCTGTTACCTACTTTTGGACATACTGATCTTTACTTTGATCGCCAAAATTTTGAAATACGTTGGAAGATATTTGGTTTTTGCTACAAGCGACAACGACGTCAGACAGCATTAATTGACAAAATATACCAAGAGCCAGTCAACCAAGGTTCAGCCCCTAGAGGAGTCACCATAGAAGTAGAAGGACAGAAATTCACTTCTAGTCCCCTGTCAACTATAGAACGTCATTGGCTAATTCAAGAGATTGGGGAATGGTTGGGACTGGATCGGAAATAGGAGTGTGGGGAGATGGGCTTTCAAGGGTAGGGAATTTAGCTAACTAGAGTAGACCTCTTTCACAAAGATTTTTTACCCCACCCTAACTCTCCCCATTCACGGGGGGATTGAGGGGGTTTGTTAGGATTCATGCAAGAGGTCTAGTGTCTATCATAACTTTTCCGGAAATTCATAGATTGCTCATGGTGTTATTTTCAGGGGCAACCCACGAGTATTTCTATCTAAACAAAAAACAGAACTATGAAACGCCGAATTTCTTTCATCATCGCTTTCGCACTCTCATTCTTGATGATGTTTAGTCCTGTTGCAATGGCTGACGAGGTTCAAGGTCAAACTTCAGTCACCACATCAGAACTAAGCAAATCAGAAGTAGTTAAAGTCACACCAACAGAAAAGAAAGAAGTTGATGCATCTGTAGCACAGCCAAAGGCTAGCAACTTGCTGGATAAAGGGAAATTGAATCCGATAAAATTAAAGCCTTTCTGCAATGTTACTTGTCCTGGCGGTGCTCCTGGATATATGTCTGGAGAATACTGTCTGCCATGTTAAAACTGACATGAATTAGGGATAAAGTTAGAAAGTGTATGAAACAAGCAGATGCATGATGAAATCCAGAATCTATCTTGTCATGGCTTTCTCTTTATCCATAAATTAATAGCTAATAGCGTTAAATTTAATAACTGGACTTTAGACTAAAAAAGAGCGATCGCACCGCGTTGTGGTAAGTTTGCTGTAACAACAAACCTCACTCTAGCCCCTTCTTTGCGGGTTTGTTTTTCTTTTATATATTGACGTTTTCCGGTGTCTGTGTCTGCAATTTCTGTCCTAACTTTGGTTCAGTACCTGCGATGATGCGCTCAATATTACTACGATGCCGCAAAATGACATACAAACCAGCCGCAACACCAAACAAAATGTAGGGTAGGGGTTGGTGCAGAAGTAGCATGAAAATGGAAACTGCGATCGCACCAAAAATTGAACTTAAAGACACAATCCTTGATATTGCTACGACAACAGCAAATACTCCTGCTGTTGCTAAAGCGACTTGCCAATTCATCGCCAGCAAAACTCCTAAACTAGTAGCAACAGATTTACCACCAGTAAATCCCAAAAAAATAGATTTACTGTGTCCGAGTACTACTGCTAGTCCTGCTAAAGTTACCATCCATGCTTGCCAGATTCCAGAATTGACGGTTGAGGGAATTAAATCTTGATTTTGGGCAAACTTAAATAACCAGTAAACCAGAAAGATGGCTAAAACTCCCTTGAGGCAATCAATTAACAAAACAAATGCCCCAGGTCCTTTACCCAATGTTCTTAACACATTAGTTGCTCCCGTAGAACCAGAGCCAACTTCGCGAATATCAATGCCTTTTAATAGCTTCACTACTGTATAGCCAGTGGGCAGAGAACCCAACAGGTAAGCTACAAATAGAATTGCCCCGCACAAAGTTAACCAAGTAGACATAGTTGGTAATGGGTAATGGGTAATTGGTAATTGGTAATTGGTAATTGGTAATGGGTAATTGGTAATTGGTAATTGGTAATTGGTAATTGGTAATGGGTAATTGGTAATTGGTAATTGGTAATTGGTAATTCTTGCCCATTACCCATTACCCATTATTAAAAATCATCTTCATAACTTCTCATCATTTTGGGGTCAGGAGCAAAGGCTAACCACAAAGGAAATTGCAACAGTGCCAAGCTGATTAACTCTTCAGAATCATCGATGATAATTAAAGGCAGCTGATTAGATTTTTCCAAGCGTTCGGCTTTTTGTGCCACTGCTTCTGGAGACTCAAATAATACAACTCCCCGATCAGGACCAAAATCTGGACGACCAATTCCTAGGCAATCTTGTAAGCCACGCCGCCATTCACCCAAGCGTTCTGGTGTATTAGCTAAAACTAAAGTACGGACGCGATCGCCATAAAGTTTGTGCAGTATCGAAATAATTGCTGAGGAAATAAGTATATTTTGCAACCTGCTACCCATGGTCCGCAAAGCACCCCGTCCACCTTGGTTAAAAAACCAGTTAGAGACTCTTTCGGCGTGGACAGGTTCAAATGTACGACGCAACTGCCACGGTGGTCCGTAATAATCTGGTTTGGTGCGGTACTGGTCAATCAGGCGACGAATTTGCTTGGTAGTGTCTTGAAACTGCTGTTGGGCAAATTGTGGTGTTCCTGGTTGGGTTTCAGCAGGTCTGAATTCTTGGATGACAACTTTTTCTGGTTCTGGTTTTGGTGCGGAAACTAATTGTAATTGTTCTGCGGCGGCTGCTAAATCCTGTAAGCTACCAGTGAGATAGTCTTTAAAACCCTGTACCCGTATTGCCAATTCTTGAGAAGCACCTGCAAACGTAGTTCGCATCTCGTTGCGGATGCGTTCTTGACGCCGTTCGAGCTGTTCTACGGAAATTTGTAGCGCATTTTTACGCTGTTCTAGGCTAGAAAGCGTCTCTTGCACAAAATTCCCCATCGCAATTTGGGTTTGATTCATTTGTGCTTGCAGAGTTTTATATGCAGCCTGCAAGTCGGCAATTTCTGCTTTTAGGGCTTGTTCTTGTTTTTGTAACTCAGCAAGTCGTTGTTGTGTTGCTTGGACTTCTGGTTGATGTTCTAATCCCAAAATGGTGATTTCTTCTTGTTGCTGCACCACAAACTCATCTTGAGAGTTGCTTGCTTCTGAATTTGCTATAGGTAAGACAGAAGTGAGATTGTTTTGTTCTGTATCCACTGTAGAGTTCTGTGTTGTTAATTCTAAAACTGGTTCAACAGATAAGTCTTCTGTTTGTTCATTTGTAGATGTAGGGCTTTTTTCTTCTGGTGATTGCAAAGACTCATCTGTTGATTGTGGATTTTGATATTCCTCTGGATACATAAAAATAGTGTAATTCCTATGACGCAATTAAAAAACTTTCAGCAAATATACAATTTAAGACTAAATCAGTTACCAGTTACCAGTTATCAGCTAGCACTTGCTCACTGAATAACTGACAACTGTTCACTGACTAAATGCGCGGACAGCGTTGTTCTAAACAAGTTTTTAGAGTGTTGGGGTCAAATAAAATCGGCAAAAAATGAATGCTTTTAACTTCTTTAAAGTAAAACAGGATGGGAACACGCTCCCAGAATATCCGCCAATTTTGCCATTCTTGGTAAGGAAATCGCCGAATTAATTTTTCTCCTCTGTAAACATCTAAATCGGTAGCAGTAAATTGCAGACGTAGTGTGACTGTCTGAAACATGAGAAATAACCCAAATAGGGCGATCGCACCTCCTACCCAAGGTTGCACCAACAGCAGTGGAATAGCCAACATCACTAACACTACAGGGATGTTGTAACTAGGCTTAAGTTCCACAGTTGATGTTGATAATGGTGTGCTTGTTGTAGTCACAGTCTTGAATCCTGTTCTGTTAGTAGACATTAATTCCTATTCTAGGAGTTAGTGGTTAGTCAGTAATTGTTGTTTGTTGTTGGTTGTTTGTTCTTTGAAACCAAGCAACGATCAACCACCAACTACCAACAAATTCTAAAACCCCTGCAATAACGCACTACCTGTTCCTTGATACATTAACCAGGAAAGAAAGAAATTACTAATAAATATGATTAACAAGGCAGTCACGACAGCAGTTGTCGTCGATTGTCCCACACCTTTGGCTCCTCCCGTTGTTGTCAAACCCCAACTACAACCAATGACAGCTATCAAAACTCCAAAGCAACACGCCTTGATCATGGCGCTGATAATATCCCAACTGCCAAGAAAATTACGGGCTGAGTCCAGAAATTGTGTGTCGGAGAGATTGTAAATATTTGTGGCAATGATCAAGCCTCCCAACATTCCTGTCACCAAAGACAGCAGGGTTAAAATTGGCATCATCAATAGGCAAGCAAGCAGACGGGGGATAACTAAATAATCAACTGGATCAGTTTTTAGCATCAATAGGGCATCTATTTGTTCAGTTACCCGCATTGTGCCAATTTCGGCTGCAAATGCCGAACCAACACGCCCTGCGATCACCACAGCTGTTAGGACTGGCGAGAGTTCCCGTGTTAAGGCTACCGCCAATACACCACCAACAAGGTTTCCTGCACCAAAGGTAATAAACTCCCGCGCTACCTGAATAGTAAATACTGCTCCGACAAAAACAGCCGTTAATAGGGCAATAAACAGCGAATCTGGGCCGACTACAGCCATTTGCTCTAAAGTATTGCGACGATGGATTTTACCTCTGAGGAGATGGATTGTAACTTGTCCACCTAAAAAAATCGCCGCCAGCAACCGCTGACTCCATTTTCCCAAACTAGACGTGGATGTAATCTCGCTCAATGTTCACCAGCTAACTCAGTAACTGCAATAAGAATAGCAATTTAGTGTGTTGTTGGTTGTTGATTGTTGGTAGTTAGTAGTTAGTAGTTAGTAGTTAGTAGTTTAGTTGTTCTTTAACATGACTTACTCCTCACACTCCCCACCTCGGTTAACTAACTTTAAATCTCATCTCAGAAATTAACATTGCTTCGTCTGTGGGTATGTTTGTAGCTAGTCGCGTCAGGCTTTATTTTTGGGGATTATCTAGATTTGGTGCTTTGTTTAGCTTGACAATACACCTGAAAATTTGTGTGTAGGTATTTTAATGAAAACTTAAGATTTTTGAAATCTCGCCCATTGAAGAGCGATCGCACTTATTGTAGAAAGTGACTACTCAGGAAAACAGCTATTGTCTTCTTAATTCAGGGAGCTGGAGTTTCATGACGATTTGGATGAACTTTCTGCGATCGCTACTGCTGACGATCATTTTTAGTTTTGTCGCACCTATGTTCCTGGTCGGCAGCATACTGTTAACTGTATCGCTAATGGGTCATATCCCCGTCTTACAAACTGTGACTGAAGCGATCGCTACTCCCATCATGCAGTTTCTCGCTATTTTTGGTAGTGGCAACGTGATCGGAGGATTATTTACTATTAGTTTGACCTGTAGCTTTGTTGGGGGACTGTTTGATACTTATGCTTATTATCGGTGTCAAATCTTACGTTAATTCCCTCTTGATCTGCGTGGTTCAAGGTAATAAGTACTTAAACAAAATTAATTACACAGATTATTTCTCTATTGCAAGAGTGCCTATTGCCTGTCTCCACGAATGAATTTAATTTTGTCCAACAACTTATCGTTGAGGATAAAGATGCAGCCAGTAAAAGAAGATACCTCTGCTGTATGTGGGCGTGGACTCCTAGCTTTTTTCTCTACGCCAAAGGCATTCCCGTAGCTGACTTCCCCTACTGTTTCCACTTCGTAATGAGAGTACAGTTAGCTTAAGATCAGTGGAAGACAACAAGCTTAATATAGTTCAATTTTAGATATAATCTAGATAACCTGACTAATTTTAGCTGTGACGTATACTTAAGTCGTCATCAAATCCAGCAAAATTTTTATAGATAAAAAAATTTCTGTAATTGAGATTTTTAAGTGGAAAAATTGTTTATCTCTACAGCTGGACAAGTTGAATCAAAAACAAACTAAATTTTTTTATGGTGCAAGGTCTACAAAAGTCTTGTAGGCTTTGGTGTCTACAGCTTTAATAGTGCGTAAAACAGAGTGATCAAAAAGCAAAACTTCAATAATACACACGCAAACCATAAAAATTCCATTAAAATTCGGATTAGCACTTTTGCCTTTTATTGACTTTTAGAAGTATTATTGACTGCACATGGTTTGGCCTTTTAAGCCTAGATTTCGTAAACAAATAGCTCGAATTGAAATTACTGGTGCGATCGCTAGCAACACTCGCAAACGGGTACTAGAAGCCCTAGAAACCGTAGAAGAGAAAAAATTCCCAGCATTGCTGCTACGCATTGATAGTCCTGGCGGTACAGTCGGTGATTCCCAGGAAATCTACAGCGCCCTCAAACGCTTACGTGAAAAAGTTAAAATCGTAGCTAGTTTTGGCAATATTTCCGCGTCTGGCGGTGTGTACATTGGTATGGGCGCTGAACATATCATGGCTAACCCAGGAACAATTACGGGTAGCATTGGTGTGATTTTGCGCGGTAACAACTTAGAACGCTTGCTACAAAAAATCGGTGTTTCCTTCAAAGTAATTAAGTCTGGTCCTTACAAAGATATTTTGGCATTTGACCGAGAACTGACTGAACCAGAACAAAATATTTTGCAAGAATTGATTGATACTAGTTATCAACAGTTTGTGCAAACAGTTGCTGAAGCCAGGAATTTAGCAGTAGAAACTGTGAGAAGTTTTGCCGATGGTCGGATTTTTACTGGTCAGCAAGCCTTAGAATTGGGTATTGTAGACAGATTAGGAACAGAGGAAGATGCTCGTCGCTGGGCAGCTGAACTAGTTGGTCTTGATCCAGAAAAAACACCAGTCTTTACCCTAGAAGAACGCAAACCTCTGCTGAGTCGCTTACTTCCAGGGAACAGCCAGGCTGCATCTGGAATTAGCTGGCTAGAGTTTGAAATGTCTACAAGTGGTCTACCTTTGTGGTTGTATAGACCATAAAAAGTCAAGTGTCCATTGTCAAATGTCCATAGCATAAAGTTTTGACGATTGACCCTTGACGATTGACAATTGACAACTGACTAATTTAAGGAGGATAAATGGTAGAGTGGCGAACGCGTGCTATTCGCGGCGCAACAACCGTTTCAGAAAATACGGTTGAAGCAATGCGAGAATCAGTAATGGAACTATTAGATGAGTTGGAAAAACGCAATCAACTGCATCCTTCAGATATCATTAGCATTACTTTTACAGTCACACAGGATTTGAATGCAATTTTTCCTGCTGCTATAGCACGCCAACGCCCTCACTGGGATACTGTCGCTATGTTAGATGTCCAACAAATGCATGTCAAAGGCAGTTTGACACGCTGCATTCGGTTTTTAGTCCATGCTTATTTACCAGAATCTGCCTCAGTGTCTCATATCTATTTACGTCATGCCCAAAACTTGCGTCCTGATTGGGTTATACCCCTAGCGCACCGGGATTAAACCAGCCTCCTCTATAACCCTTTGTCCTTGATCGGTCAACAAAAGATTTGTATAAGCTTCTCCTGCTTGCTGTTGTTGACCATTGTTCTGTTTAGTAATCACGTACAATTTGGTAGTTATTGGATAAGTGCCGTTATTAATAATCTCCGTATTTACTTGATTGCGCTGTTGCGGACACTGATTTTTTGCTACTAATGGTTTAACGTAGGGTGAAGCTAATTTTGTGGGAACTAAACCAACATCTAGAAGTTTGACCGTACATTGAGGTACTATTGTCCGAGCCGCAGCGTAATAAATACTACCAGGAGTCTGATTAACTCGGCGCAGCGCTTCTGTAGGAGAGTAGACGTACTGGATATTAGAAGCAAAAGTTTGCGGGTCTAATATTTGCTTGTCAGCAGAGATGACTGTATCTGCACTCTCTAGACGCCCAGCAAAGGCGGTAATTGCTAGATCGGGACCACCTACTTGCTGCCAATTATTGATTTTTCCGGAATAAATCTGCTGTAATTGTTCCACCGTTATACCTGAAACTTGCAGTGATGGATGAGTTGCGATCGCCACACCATCAACAGCAACTTGACGTGATGCAAGCGTGAAACCTCGCTGTCGAGCAATTTCCTCTTCTGCGGCGGTGGGGGGACGAGAAGATTCCACAAAGTCCAATTCCCCATCCAGTAACATTTGAATTCCCGACCCAGAACCGGGACTGCTGCTGATGGGGTCTACATAGCGTAATTGTAGTTCCGGGCGAACATTTTGGATATGGGCATATACTAACGGTCTGATAGAAGCCCAAGCAGTACTCCCACCATGTTTGAATGAGCCAATGGGAACATTTGTCACTGTCTGGAAAGTTGAACCAGTAACAGCAGAAGTAGTATTTGTACCTTGACTCACAGGTCTCGAGAAAGCACGATTATCGATCTGCAAGCGCGGTCTCAGCCATAACCAGAGTCCACCAATAATAATAATTGTGATCAGTTCACCGACAATTAGACCTCTGACTATCTGTACAGCGTCTCTGCTGAGTGGGACGCTTCTTCTACGTTCATTAGTCATCTTTTCTTACTGGCGTTTACTGGGTCAAAGCAATTCGGACTTGAATGCACGCTCTTGATAACTCTTGATAAGATTTAAATGTAACTTCTGGTGATTATACCTAAAGCTTTTCTTATAGAAACTATATATTAAATCTATAAGTAAATTCAATTTAAGTAAAGCTACTTAAATACAACCTTCAGATACACCGTAACATGTTTAGTCAGTTACTAGGAGAGCGATACCAGGTTGTTCAAGTTTTAAGTCAAGGTATATTTTGTCAAACCTATATAGCGCAAGACATTTACTCATCTGACTGTTCTACTTGTGTAGTCAAGCATTTCTTACCCAGTAACAAATGTCCTATTCCAGTAGAAATACGTAGGCGGCTATTTATCCGAGAAACAGAAGCCTTGAAAAAATTGGGTAATTACAACCTAGTTCCTAATCTTCTGACTCATTTTGAAGATAATTTAGAGTTTTACTTAGTGCAGGAATTTATTGATGGGCATCCCCTAAGTGTAGAGCTTCCCCTTGGTAAACGGTGGTTAGAAAGGGAAGTTTTTCAACTACTGGTAGAAGTTTTAGAAATCCTGAATTTTGTTCATAGTCACGGGTTGATTCACCGAGATGTCAAGCCAAGCAATATACTCAGACGTAAGCAAGATCATCGCTTAGTTCTGATTGACTTTGGTGCTGTTAAGCCCATCTGGAATCAATTAGTCAGAGATTTTATTTCTCCTGAACAAAATACTACGATTGCGATCGGTACACCTGGCTATATGCCTCATGAACAAGAACGAGGCAAACCACGACCCAACAGTGATATTTATGCTTTAGGTATGATTGGTATCCAAGCGCTAACAGGGGTGCATCCGACACAATTACCAGAAGACCGACATACGGGTGAAATAATTTGGCAGCACTTAACTCAGGTAAGTGCTGAACTTGCCTCAGTACTAAATAAGATGGTGCATTACCACTTTAAAGACCGATATCAATCAGCACAAGAGGCGCTATTAGCATTGCTACCTTTGGCTAGTCTCTACGCATCAACACGAGGGGAAATTTTTGATTCTACATCAATATTCAAATTTGCACCCCCAACCTTACCACCAGAAGCGGATACTCATCTAATTTCTGGAGAGAACAAAATATCACCACTACTGTTGGATGAGCAAACAAGTAAATTCACAATCCCAGAAACGCTACTGTCACCAACCAATTTTTACCAAACAACGCAAAATGACGAGGGTTTGCAAATTCAAAATCCTTCATTTCGACAAAGCGATAACCAAGATTTTGAGAATGATAGTCAGATCAGAAATACCACTATTACTATTTTTCTTAAAAGACCAGCTTTGCTAATTGGTTTAGTACTAGGTGCAATTTCTGGTGTAATTCTTATGGTTGTCAGCTATTGGTCTGTACAGATGGTGGCTCCTACTCCGAAAGTGCAAGACTTGCAATTACACAAACATGTCTCTCCCTAAGCATGGAGTGAAAATTTTAACGTTTTTAAATGCAAAGTTGGGCAAAATTTGGCAAAGGGTCGCAGAGTTTGGCAATCTTGTACTATGTTTTGAGCATCGCTAATTTATGTTCGTCGAGCGATCGATTCTGGTTTGGTTGGACACTATCTTTATAAATCAAAAACGCTACAATTGCAACCACAACTAAGTTAGTAATGAGCAGTCCTATAGTACTCCACATCCAAATTTTCATCTTCATCACCGATGCTGACTTTAGCTAGTGAATAGTGGTTAGTGGTGATAAGCCCACTACCAACTATTAACTATTGTACGGAAGAAGAATTTGTACGAAAAATTTTTTGTTTAATCTAAAGATACATGTTGCAAGACTACGCTCCTACTCCGTCGGTTTTTTTCGATGAAAACGAATTCCTAAAAAAATGTCGTAAAGGAAATCAAAAAAATCTTTTTTTTGGAGTAATCCTAAAGATTGATAACAACCTTTTTGATCTAACAGAGGTTTCATGAGATAGTATGTAGGCTGATAATTGTACCAAGGGATAGAAGGCCACAAATGATGAATTAAGTGGTAGTTCTGTCCGAGAATTAAAATGTTGAGAATTGGGTTAGCGTAGACACGAGCATTTTTCCAGCGATCGCACTCAGCAAAAGGACGATGGGGCAAATAATCAAAAAACAATCCCAAAGCTAACCCGACGATGCCAGAAGGTACAAACCAAAAGTTGAGAATGTAACCTAAAAAATGGTAATGAACTGAGGCAAAGACAATTGCCACCACAAATAAACGACTGAGAAACCATTCAAGAAGTTCATACTTGCGCCAGAGACGTCGTTTAAAGAAAAATACCTCGTGGTAGAAAAAACGCACTGCGATTAACCACAGGGGGCCGCCTGTAGAAACAAAATGATCCGGGTCGTTTTTTGGATCGTTGACATGAGCATGATGCTGCAAATGTACCCGTGTAAATACTGGAAAAGCAAAAGCTAGCATCAAAGCGCTACCATGCCCCAACATCGCATTAATTATCTTGTTGCGATGGGCAGACTGGTGACAGGCATCATGAATTACCGTACCGGAAATATGTAGGGCAATGATGTTCATGACAAATGATATCCAGTGCGGCCAGTGCCAAACCCAGTAACCAAGGCAAGATAACACAACAATCGCCACAGCTGCCAAAAACATCAGCAGCGTCGGATTAAGACCACCGGGAGGCGCTAACACTTCTTTGGGGGGGACTGTCAGTGGCTTGTTTGCCTCCGACGTCAGCATCGTGAACTCCTTAATTAATCAAATTTTGCTAGAAAAAAAAGGCAGAAGGCAGAGGGCAGAAGGCAGAGGGCAGAGGGCAGAGGGCAGAGGGCAGAAGGATGAAAAAATTTCATACTTCACACTTCATACTTCATCCTGGAAATTTTCTACATAGTTATCCTCCTTGGCAATTGGCTGTTGGTCAAGAGATTTCATTTTTTATAGGGTAAGGGGGAAGGCTAAAGGGGTAAAGTAAAAACATTCCCCTTCACTTTTCCTCCAGAGGAAAAGTGATAGCACTAAATCCGCTCTAAAAAATAATAAAGTTTTAAAGTTTTGTGTAGCAAGATTTATCGATAATCTTCGCATATTATGGGCAAAATAACGGTATGATTCGAGTCAAAGCTTCTGGCTTTGATCCTTAAGCTGCTATGAGTTCCCGCCATTAAATCAGTGAACAGTGAACAGTTATCAGTGAACATTGATAAAACTGACAACTGATAACTGATAACTGATAACTGAATTTGTCAGCCTCTATGCAATTAAAAGACTCTTTACGCCGAACCAAAATTGTTGCCACCATTGGCCCTGCTACCAGCAGTCCAGAAATGCTCAAAGCTATTATTGAAGCTGGTGCAACAACGTTGCGATTGAACTTTTCCCACGGTTCTCATGCTGACCATCAGCGCAACATTCGCCTAATTAGACAAACAGCCTTTGAGCTTAATCAACCAGTGGGAATTCTCCAAGACTTGCAAGGACCGAAAATTCGCTTGGGCAAGTTTGAGAATGGGTCGATAGTGCTAGCAAAGGGCGATCGCTTTACCTTAACTAATCGTCCAGTAGTTGGTACACAAGAAATTAGCTGCGTGACCTATGATTATTTAGCAGAGGAAGTGCCTGTAGGAGCAAGGATTCTCCTTGATGACGGGCGCGTCGAAATGATCGTAGAGGATATTGAAAAAGAAAAAGGCGATCTCCACTGTCGTGTTACCGTCCCTGGGACTCTTTCCAATAACAAGGGCGTAAACTTTCCTGGAGTCTACCTTTCGATCAAAGCCTTGACCGACAAAGACCGTGAAGATCTAATGTTTGGTCTAGATCAAGGTGTGGACTGGGTGGCACTTTCCTTTGTTCGCAATCCCCAGGATGTGATGGAAATTAAGGAACTAATTTCTAGCACAGGCAAAAATGTTCCAGTGATTGCCAAAATCGAAAAGCACGAAGCCATCGAACAAATGGAAGCTATTTTGGCTTTGTGTGATGGCGTGATGGTTGCTAGAGGCGATTTAGGGGTGGAACTGCCAGCAGAAGATGTTCCCATGCTGCAAAAGCGATTAATTGCTACTGCTAATCGTTTGGGAATTCCCATCATTACTGCCACCCAGATGTTAGACAGCATGGTCAATAATCCCCGTCCTACCCGTGCCGAAGTGTCGGATGTGGCCAATGCGATTTTAGATGGTACGGATGCGGTGATGCTCTCCAATGAAACTGCTGTGGGCAAATTCCCAGTCGAAGCTGTGGCGACTATGGCACGGATTGCGGAAAAAATCGAGCAAGAAAACATCCAAAACAACAACGCTAGTCAAGTTAGAGATCGCAAACGTTCTATTCCTAACGCGATTAGCCAAGCAGTAGGACAAATCGCTCAACAATTGGGAGCCGCAGCCATTATGAGCTTGACTCAAACAGGCTCTACAGCTCGCAATGTTTCCAAATTCCGTCCTTCGACACCAATCTTGGCTATCACACCCCATGTTAATGTCGCCAGACAACTGCAACTAGTGTGGGGAGTCAAGCCGTTATTGGTGCTAGAATTGCCCTCCACTGGTCAAACGTTCCAAGCAGCAATTAACGTAGCCTTAGAAAATAATCTGGTTTTTGAGGGAGATTTGGTAGTCATGACCGCCGGTACACTCCAAGGCGTTTCTGGTTCGACGGATTTGATTAAAGTAGAAGTTGTGACAGCTGTATTGGGACGGGGAATTGGACTTGGACAAGGTTCAGTCAGTGGTCGTGCCAGGGTAGCACACACTAGCATGGATGTGAGTAACTTTAATCCTGGTGATATTTTGGTTGCACCCCGAACTAGTGCCGATTTTGTCGAAGTAATTCGCAAATCCGCAGGCATTATTACTGAGGAAGAGAGTCTCACTTGTCACGCCGCAGTGATTGGTTTGCGTCTCGGTGTTCCTGTGATCGTTGGCGTCAAGAAAGCAACACAAGTAATTCGAGATGGATCGATTCTGACAATGGATATGCAACGGGGTTTAGTTTACTCTGGGGCAGTGGGAACTCCATAAGAATTGTTGGTAGTTGGCGGTTATTCCTATCAACAAACAACAATCAACTATCAACATTGTCAAAGATACTGTTTCAGGACTTCTACTGTTGCTAATCCTGTCCTTTCCCAGCTAAATTGATTTGCTCTGGTGATGCTAGCAATAGATAGGCGATCACGCAGTTGAGTATTAGTAGCAATTTTAGCCATTGCTTCTGTAATTTCTCTGATATTGTAGGGGTCGATGAGAATCGCAGCATCACCAGCAACTTCTGGGAGAGAGGAAATATTAGAGGTAATCACAGGAGTACCGCAGGCCATTGCTTCTAGAACTGGGAAACCAAAACCCTCCCAGAGACTAGGAAATACGAGTGCGATCGCCCCACTGATAATTTTTGGTAATTCCCCATAGGGAACGTAGTCCAAAAATTTGACTTGCTTACCTATACCCAATTCCTCTATTTGCGCTTGCAACAGGGGAGTATAACGTTTATCCTGTGGCCCTGCTAACCACAATTGGTAATCAAAATGATTTGGTAAACCTGCAAAAGCAGCAATCAGTCTATGTAGGTTCTTGTGGGGATCATGTCTACCAATGTAGAGAAAGTAAGGGCAAGATTTTGATGAGGCGGCTATGGAAACACACGAGATATGAGAAGACAAAGAAGAAAGACTACTTCCTTGTCCTCCTTGTCCCCATATTCCCATATCTTCCCTAACAGGTCGAAAATGATTAACATCATATGCCAAGAGAATAGGCGTAATTTTCCTAGCAGAAACCTGGTAAAAATCGGTAATATCTTTGGCTGTAGCTTGGGAATTACAAATAATATGTTGCGCCTGCTGAAGAACTTGGGGAATATAGTGGCGAAAGTAGGGTGTCAGGGGCGAAAAGCGTTTAGGAAAACGCAATGGAATTAAGTCGTGAACCATCACGACAAAACGACAATTAGAATAAAGCGATGCTTCTGGAATAGGTGAAAAAATCAGCTGAGATTTTAAATTTTTATATATTTTTGGTAATTTAAACTGTGTCCATAGCAAGCGACCAAAATGGCCTTTTGTCCCATCTGCAGGGGTAAGATTACCAGGAATTGAGTAACATTTAAATTCTGGATAATTTAGGGCTGTTAATAAGGTGGGATCAAGAGGTTTTAAATAAGGAAAAATATTTTTGGCATAGTTACTTATACCTGTAGGACGAGAAAATACCACAGATAAATTAATTAATAAACTGCTCATTTATCCAAACTTAATTCGCTCATAACTTTCATGATATGTTATTTGATATTTTACTGAAAATAGAGTGAAAACTCCATAATTGTTCACTGATTACCTCTTTTCCACCAATAAATCAAAACTCCATATATTTTTCCCAATCCTATCTCAGGCTTGATGAACATCAAAACTAACGCATAAAAAACCAGTCTCGTTAATCTCAAGCTAAAAACTAGTTGATTTGTATATCTATCTAAACTTAACAAATAACCATAAGTACTATTTTTGATTTTGCAGAAGACGTATTTATTAGTTATAGAAGACGGTTGATGTATGACTCCAAATTTCTGAGTGACTGCGATTAAATGTCCTTGTTGAGCGTAACGTTGGCAAAAATCAAAGTCTTCATAATAAAGAAAGTAATTAGGGTCAAATAAAGGGCATTCCCTAAATTTGCAGAGATTAATTATGAAGCTACAACCTGTTACCCAATCACATTGAACATAATCTTGGTCTTGCTCTGTGAATATATTTCGACTTGAAATTTCACCCGTTTTAACATTAAAATAACCTCCTGCAAACCAAACTTCACCAGTAGGAGTATGAATGATTGTGCCAAGAATAGAAATTTCAGGATGGGATGTAAAAAATGATTGAACTTTCTCTAAATCACTTTCTATGAAATATGCGTCCGGATTAATTATCCAAACAATTGCCTGTGGTTCTTCAGCGTATATAAATTTCAGACCAAGATTACAGGCGTTACCAAACCCCAAATTCTTGGCAGCATTCAAGATAATTACGTTCTCATCTTTGAGATTAGAAATAGAATTATCATCAGAAGAGTTGTTGATAATAATTACTTTGAAATCTAAATTTTTCTCACTGGGTAGAGAACTGATTAATTTAGCAATAAGATTTGTTGAATAATAGTTGACTGTTAAAAAATAAATCACGTTAATTCAATTTGACTGATCTATTAATAGATTTTGCTAATTCTAGTTCACTTTCAACTTTATCAATAGCAGCATAAGTAGCAGCATTGATAATGATTTGTGGTTGCTTTTCTCTAATTAAATTGCACACAGTATCTGCTGAGTAATATCTACAGTAGGATGTGCAACTGAAATTACATTTGCGTAGGTTGATAAACTTTGTTTTAGTTCCCCATTACTGCCGATTAATAGAATTAATTTACGTATAAATTGATGTTTACATTAATACTTACGTTCTCATGATTCTGAAAAATTGTTGATTTTTAAAGTTTTTTTAATCTTAAGTCAGCGGATATCATTATGTGAATAATGAACAAAGATATAGGCAGATAGCGATCGCCTTTTTTATGATTAGTACAAAAATCCAGTCGTACTGCCGCAACCTTGTGTTTTATTTATTCTATTTTTTACACTATGTTACACACCTTGTTATGTTTTATTGATATAATCATGTCCGTGTGTTCCCTTTTTATATTTTGTTAGACCTCAGCTATAAAAATTACTGTTTTTTATAGTCTTGTTTGTTGTTTGATATTTAAATACCAGCACTGTAGAACTACTTTGCTATTATTACAGTGAAATAGCCAGTTGATTCAGTGTTTTCTAGCCTCAAATTTTAGGAAAACATGCTACAGGTTGCGCTACGATAAAAATCATCTGCTTCATAGCCAAAATTGGTGATTGCGTATAAACTTCGCACTCTTTCAAAGGTTTACCTGCTTTGTCTTTAGTAGATAAGATTGGTGATGTGGTGAGACGCCAATCTATGGCAAGTCGGGATAATTCCAAAGGATGCATCGCTTATATTGGGTGCGTAAGAGTCTGTGGTTTTATAGAAGACTTTAGCAACTTTTGAAAATACAACAAATCTGTGAGCAAAGCCTGGTGGTATCCAGAGTTGGCGTTTGTTCTCGTTACTAAGTTAACAACCTATCCACTTACCAAAAGCCGAGGAGCTTTTTCTGATATCTACGGAAAAATCAAATATACTACCGATTAAGACTCTGACTAACTTTTCCTGTGGTTGTCGAATTTGGTAATGTAAACGACGCAAAACGTTTTGTTTGGAGTAAGAATTGTTGTCTGGAACAAAGTTAAATAAATTACCATTTGCTTCAGGAAATTTTTGGCAATTGTAGCTTTCCCAAAAAGCCACTATCATCTTGGAAGACTTGAGGTTCAGTGATGAGAATATCAGGAATTTCAGTACGAATAATCTTTATGATAGTAGAAAATATATTGGGTTAGATAGTATATAAATTTACTATAAAATGAATGAACAAAATATAGTAACAACACACTCAAAATTAATTTTCAATTATCCTCTAGATTGCAGCTAGTTGAGCTAGTCAAATTTATGACACAACCTTGGTATTGGCGATCGCTTCCTTTAGAAAATCGCACTGGTTCTCATATTTTTACCGCTTTATTTGGTTCTACACAGACATCAGGAATAGCAACTTTATTAGAAAGCCCATACCCAACACCCACAGATAACCCTCAATTAGCCCGTTATTCTATTTGTGCAGGTACTCCTCGGTACGTGGATGGACACCTCCAAATGTGGACTCCTACGCTGGGAAATGTTTTACCATTTTTGGAACAGTTACTGCAAAAAAAAGTAGGGGGAGTAAGAGGACAAGGAGGACGACTGGGGGGACAAGGAAGACAAGGGGGAGAAAATACTTTTCACACTCCTCACACCCCTCACACTCCCCCCACTGCCCCTAATCCCCACTCCCTTGGGGGAGTGGGGGCCCCGAGTTCCCCACCACCCCACCTTCCCTTCAGGGGTGGTTGGCTCGGTTGGTTGGGATATGATATCGCCAGAGAAATTGAGCAGTTACCCTACACTAAATCTGATTCATTGCCATTTCCAGTTGCTTTTTGGTACGAACCAGACAGTTTTGCTGTTTTGGATCATTGGGATCAAATCTTATGGTTAGCCGCCAGTAGTTCCGATGGGTTGGATGAGTTAGAGAGGAAACTCGAACAGGAAGATGATGGGGAGATGGAGAAAATCCACCCCACCACCCCACCACCCCACCAACCCATCCTCCCCACCCTCCGCTTCCACAGTTCTCAAGAAGAATACGAAGCAGCAGTTAACAGTGCCAAAAAATACATTCAGGCTGGAGACATCTTTCAGACTAATTTGTCGTTGCGGTTTGAAACGCAAACAACTGCTTCTGGTTGGGAAATATATCGTGCTTTGCAGCAGATCAATCCTTCTCCCTTTGCTTGCTATTTCCAAACCCCTTGGGGGGAAGTGATTAGCTGTTCACCAGAGAGATTAGTAAAATCACAAAGACATACAGACACAAAATTTCACGTCTCCACCAGGCCGATCGCAGGGACGCGATCGCGTGGAATCATTCCAGAACAAGACCAAAAGTTAGCAGAAGATTTACTCAATAACACCAAAGAGCGTGCCGAACATATCATGTTGGTAGATTTAGAACGCAATGATTTAGGACGGGTGTGTGAATGGGGAAGTGTGAAGGTTGATGAATTATTGACTATTGAGCGATATAGCCACGTTATGCATCTCGTCAGCAACATTACAGGTATTCTCAGAGATGATATTAGTGCTGTTGACTTGATTCGTGCCGTATTTCCCGGTGGTACAATCACAGGCTGTCCCAAAGTCCGCTGTATGGAAATCATCGAAGAACTAGAACCTGTACGGCGTAGCTTGTTCTATGGTTCCTGCGGTTACTTGGATTGGCAAGGTAACTTGGATTTAAACATCTTGATTCGCACCCTGCTGTTGGTTCCCTCGAACTCAGGAGTAGGGGGAGTAAGGGGAGTAGAAGAAAATACTTCTCGCACTCCCCCCACTCCCCACACTCCTCATACTTCCCACACTTCCCCCACCCCATCACTCAACACCGTTTGGGGACAAGTGGGAGCGGGAGTTGTCGCAGACAGCGATCCCGAACGAGAATGGCACGAATCTTTACATAAAGCCCAGGCACAACTACAGGCGCTAGCAACCGTTTTTGGGGATCGGGGAATGGGAAAGGGGGCAAGGGAGATGGGGTGATGGGGGGGAGAGGTATGTAGACGCGCTCATCGGCTTCAAGGTAGAGTACCCGGAGGGCTTCCCGTAAGGGTGGGGTGTGAGGAGTAAAATAACCAACAACCAACAATCAACAACCAATGAACCTTGTTCTTTTCCATCCCAGTTCTACAGAAAGTCTATTCTTAAGGTTGTTGGCGAATTTGTATAACAAAAAGACGGCAATTATGGCAGCATTGGTAAAGGGGAAACAAACAGAGGATGAGAGCAAAACAGGAAGGAATGGGCAAATTTTCCTTTCGTGTCTCTACTTCGCCAAAACCTCTGTGAACTTTACCCCAAAAGCTAATGCCATTTAGTGACAACGGCAATATGCCTTAGCTACGCATTACTATCGGTTTGGTAAAAGGTTAAATCAGTGAACAGTGAACAGTGTAGACGCGCTCATAGGCTTGTTGTAGGGTAAAGTTATCAGGCGTATGGTCGGGATATGTTACCCGCAACCAACGCCTGACACCCATTATTGGGGGACTTATACTCAGTGATAAATGCTGATAACTGATGACTGATAACTGTATAAATGCTAAAGGGTAAAGGCTTCTCAACTCCCTTTCCTCTTTCCCCTTTGCCTTTAATTTATGCAAATCAAACTGTTAGCCTTACCAATCTTGGCATTCAACTGCGAAAACATACTATCTATTCTTACCTTCAAGTATTAAATGAACCCAGAAAACTCAGAAACTTACATAAATCATCCAACTTGGGGTTTGCTCTTTAGGATCTGTATGGTGGATGAAAACCAAGAGTTATTCACTACACTGTATGCTCAGCGCCTATTTTTTTTAGTAATATCCGATGCTAAAGGTGTCAAATTTCAGCCGATAGGACGTACTGAAGCAAGAATGCTGCTAGAAAATCGCCTGCGTAACCTACGTCGTGCTGGACAAACCCAGGAGTACGATCAGTTGCAGAGTATCTTCCAACGCACCTTCCAATGAGCGGCTCGATTAGTGAACGTATTAATACTGTGCGCGCACAACTACCACCTTCAGTCCGGTTGATAGCTGTCACCAAGCAAGTCCCAAGTGATGTAATTCGTGCTGCCTATACTGCGGGAATTCGAGATTTTGGTGAAAATCGCATTCAAGAAGCGATCGCAAAACAAGCTGAGTTACAAGACTTATCTGATATCACTTGGCATTTTATCGGACACTTGCAAAGCAATAAAGCCAAAAAAGCCTTAGAAAATTTTCAGTGGATTCACTCAGTAGATAATTTGAAGCTGGCACAGCGCTTGAACGAATTAGCCCAGCAAATAGGTATTAGTCCCTGTGTGTGTCTGCAAGTCAAAATCCTTCCTGATCCTAATAAGTCGGGTTGGAGTGTGCCTCAACTTTTAGCTGACCTACCAACATTGAATCAATACAAAAATTTACAAATTCAAGGTTTGATGACAATTCCGCCTCTAGGATTAAATGATCAGGAAATTATGGCAGTGTTTAATCGCACACGCGAACTAGCACAAGAAATCCGGGAACAAAACTGGCCCCATATTCAAATGCAGCATTTATCGATGGGAATGTCAGGTGATTATCAACTAGCCGTAGAAGCAGGTGCAACGATGGTGCGTTTGGGAACCATCTTATTTGGAGAGCGTGGTAATTAAATTGGAGTAGGGATTGGGATATAGAATTCAATGAACAGTCATCAGACCTATCGTAGGGATTAAACAATTTTGGATTGATTCCACATATGAACTTTGAACTTCCTAATCCGAATTATTAGTCAGAGTCCGCACTAAAAATACCTTCTAATTAGCGGAGGACTCGCACCCAGTAATCAAACTGATGACTGTAAAATCTGTAGGGATA
Organism: Fischerella thermalis PCC 7521; assembly: GCF_000317225.1. Lineage (GTDB taxonomy): Bacteria > Cyanobacteriota > Cyanobacteriia > Cyanobacteriales > Nostocaceae > Fischerella > Fischerella thermalis. The sequence continues at coordinate 66,058 of NZ_AJLL01000100.1, read as the reverse complement.
GTTTTTCAGCCTGTCCCTACGATTTTTTTTCGACTTTGCCACTTTCATTCTGATTGTAAATAAATGAAACTTTTAGCCTTGTTTTCTTTAATTTCAACAAGAGCAAATGCTAACGTTTGCCCTTGTTGAAATTGTTGCAAAAAAAATTCTCAAAGATACTGGTCTAGCAAATAACCCAGGATATAGTATAAACAAAAGCAAACACATAAGAAATTTGGGGTTGCAGCAACTTTGCATTCAAAAATAGTTAGGCTATAATCTTGACTCATTATTGCGTACAAACTAAATACAGACGTTCTAGGGGGCGTCCGTCTGATGGTTTGTGCCGTAGTATATGCTACAAACAACTTATAGAATTGCAAAATAGTCCGCCTTATGTATAGCGGCGTAGATTGGCAGCATTAGTTGCTGCCACATCCTTTGAAGGTGATTTGCACCAGGAGCGTAACACTATGAACAATATTTTCTCCAAACTGAGAGACTTTGTTGGTTTAAACGAGCCAGTAGAATACGAGTATTATGAGGAAGAACCTGAAGCAGAAAGCTATCAGAATCTATATCAGGAACAAAATCAACAGCCCGTAACCCAAGAAACGACCTCTGCAAATCGACGTTGGCGTGAGCCAATGCCTACAATGAATGCAAATCCAGATGTAGCAACTGCTTCTGCAAAAACGATGAATAATGTTATTGGTATGCCCGGTGCTATCAACGGTATTTCAGAAGTTTTAGTACTAGAACCACGTACTTTTGAAGAAATGCCACAAGCGATTCAAGCTTTACGAGAACGAAAGTCTGTGGTATTGAACTTGACAATCATGGATCCGGATCAAGCACAGCGAGCTGTTGATTTTGTTGCGGGTGGCACTTACGCATTGGATGGACACCAAGAACGTATTGGCGAAAGCATCTTTTTGTTTACACCCAGTTGTGTGCAAGTCAGCACTCAAGGCGGAGTTCTACACGAAGTACCTCAACCACCAGTCCGTAACTCCCGCCCTGCACCAGGCAATCAAACCTGGGGCAATGAACCTAATCGCATGGTACAATAAACTAAATTTAGTCTCATGTCAATAGTCAAGAGTACATAGTCTTCAAGCTAACGCTCTTGGTTATTGACTAATGACTAATGACTTAATGACTAATGACTTATAAATTTGGATTAATTGGTGGCGGGGTAATGGGAGAAGCTTTATTGTCCCGCCTTATTGCTCGCTCGATTTATCACCCATCAGAAGTGATAGTTAGTGAACCACAGCCCACACGCCAAAAATTTTTAGCGCATCAGTACAATGTGGCTGTGACAGATGATAACCGTCTGGTTTTCAGCCAAACAACCGATGTGATATGCTTGGCTGTCAAACCGCAAGTTTTCAGTGCGATCGCTCAAGAATTAGCGGATGTTCTCGAGCAAGGACATTCACCACTAGTAATTTCTGTGTTGGCAGGTGTAACTTTATCTAAATTAGAAGCAGCTTTTCCCCAACTGCCAGTCATTCGAGCCATGCCTAACACACCAGCAACTGTAGGTGCGGGTATGACTGCGATCGCTCCTGGTGCTTACACCCATAGCAAACACCTAGAAACAGCACGACAGTTGTTTTCAGCAGTGGGGGAAGTAGTAGAAGTTCCGGAATCGTTGATGGATGCGGTAACTGGTTTATCTGGTAGTGGCCCAGCTTACGTAGCGTTAATGGTAGAAGCACTTGCAGATGGAGGAGTTGCTGCTGGTTTACCCAGAGCTATTGCTTATCAAATTGCTTTGCAAACAGTCTTGGGAACTGCTCAGTTATTACATGAAACCAAACTCCACCCGGCAGAACTCAAGGATCGTGTGACGAGTCCCGGTGGAACCACAATTACTGGTGTTGCTCAATTAGAGCGCTCAGCATTCCGCTCTGCTCTCATTGAGGCGGTTAAAGCTGCTACTATTCGTTCTCAGGAGTTGGGGAAGTGAGGGGTGTGAGGGGTGTGAAAAGTATTTTCTCTTCCTTATCTTCCTTGTCCTTTTTGTCCCCGATCCTTAATTCCCTACTTGCCAAGGGTTCATATAATATAGTAAAAAGTCTGGTTGCAATTGTGATTGAGTGAATTATTCTGCACTGTCTTCAGAAGTAGACCCCAGTTCTGTATTTCCTTTTGAACTGGACAAATTCCAGCTAGATGCGATCGCCTCTCTAAATGCTGGACGCTCTGTAGTGGTTTGTGCGCCAACAGGTTCAGGTAAAACCTTGGTTGGAGAATATGGCATTTATCGTGCCTTAGCGCGAGGAAAACGGGTATTTTACACAACCCCCCTGAAGGCACTTTCTAACCAAAAATTACGTGACTTTCGTGAAAAATTTGGCTTTGATGCAGTTGGATTGTTAACAGGAGATGCCTCCATCAATCGGGATGCGCCTATTGTAGTTATGACTACAGAAATTTTCCGTAACATGCTCTATGGCACACCCATTGGGCAAGTTGGTATTTCCTTAACAGACGTAGAAGCAGTGGTGTTAGATGAGTGCCACTACATGAACGATCGCCAACGGGGAACAGTTTGGGAAGAATCGATTATTTATTGCCCACGCGAAATTCAACTGATCGCTCTCTCAGCAACAGTTGCCAATAGTGAACAACTTACCGACTGGCTCAATCAAGTCCACGGTCCGACTGATCTCATCTACTCCGATTTTCGTCCTGTTCCTTTGGAATTTCACTTTGGTAATCTCAAAGGGGTATTTCCACTACTGAATGACGATAAAACCCAAATTAACCCCCGTCTGCTCAAGCGAGGCAAAAAAAAGAGCTAGAAAAGGGCAAAGGCAATCGCAGACCAGAAGCACCTAGTATAAATTTCATTCTCAGTCACCTCCAGGAACGAGATATGCTGCCAGCAATCTACTTTATCTTCAGCCGTCGCGGCTGCGATAAAGCAGTGGCAGAAGTCGGTGATATATGGCTGGTGAACGAGCAAGAGGCGCAGCAGTTACGGCGACAGATTGACGAATTTTTAACCCGTAACCCAGAGGCGGGGCGTTCTGGCCACATTGCTCCCCTTTACAGAGGTATCGCCGCCCACCACGCCGGGATTTTACCCGCCTGGAAAGTACTAGTAGAAGAACTATTTCAGCAAGGACTAATTAAAGTAGTATTTGCTACAGAAACACTGGCAGCAGGAATTAACATGCCTGCTCGGACAACAGTTATTTCTACCATATCCAAACGCACCGACACCGGACACCGGATGTTGACAGCTTCTGAGTTTCTGCAAATGGCAGGAAGGGCTGGACGTCGAGGGATGGATAAAGTTGGTCATGTGGTGACATTACAAACTCCCTTTGAGGGAGCAGAACACGCAGCAGCTTTGGCAATCAAAAAACCAGACCCGTTGGTTAGCCATTTTACGCCCAGTTATGGCATGGTACTGAACTTGCTGCAAATCCATACTCTTGATGAAGCCAGAGAACTCATTGAGCGCAGCTTTGGTCAATATTTAGCAAATGTGCATCTCCAACCAAGGCAACAATATATTGCTCAGTTGCAAGCAGAATTAGAGCAAATAAAAACGCAAATTGCCACGGTGGAAGAAAGCGAAATAGCTAGTTATGAAAAACTGCGACAACGCCTGAAAGTAGAACAAAAGCTATTAAACACACTGCAAGAGCAAGCAGATGAAGGGCAACAAGACGAATTAACAATGATGCTCAGTTTTGCTGTGTCAGGGACATTACTTTGCCTGAAGGGTAAATACTTAACAATGTCTCTACCAATAACCGCAGTGTTAATAGGCAAAACCCAAGGTGCTAGCCAAACACCTTATTTAGTTTGTTTAGGCAGAGATAACCGTTGGTATGTGGCAACTACAGCAGATGTGGTGAATTTATATGCAGAATTACCACGAATTGATGTACCCCCTGACTTGCTACCACCTGCACAGATGTCTTTAAAACCGGGACAGTCCTGTCGTGGGGATGAAGAAAGTATGGCCATTGCCAGCCAAATTCCCGAACCGGAGGAGTCTCTACATATGCCACCCGAAGTAGCAGAACAACTCCGGGTGGTTGCAGCCTTGCGGGAGCAAATAGAAGCTCACCCACTGCATCAAACTGGCAATGTTGGTACTATTTTCAAACGTAAGCTACGCGCCGCCGAACTAGAAGCAGAAATTCAAGAGTTGCAAGCACAGGTAGAGCAACAATCCCAACGGCATTGGGAAGAGTTTCTTAACCTGATTGAAATTTTGCAATACTTTGAATGTTTAGATAACTTATTACCTACACAATTAGGACAAATTGCAGCAGCAATTCGGGGTGAAAATGAATTGTGGCTTGGTTTAGCCCTGGCTAGTGGAGAGCTAGATAACCTTGATCCCCACTGTTTAGCAGCAGCTGCTGCTGCTTTAGTGACAGAAACCCCACGTCCGGATAGTAAAGTGCGCTTTGATCTCAGTGATCAAGTTGCAGAAGCCTTAGCGAAATTACGCGGAATTCGCCGTAAGATGTTCCAACTACAACGCCGATATAACGTCGCTTTACCCATCTGGTTGGAATTTGAGTTAATCGCCTTAGTTGAACAATGGGCATTAGGGATGGATTGGGTTGAACTGTGTGACAATACCACTTTAGATGAAGGTGATGTTGTGCGAATTTTAAGGCGGACGCTGGATTTATTATCGCAAATTCCCCACGTACCTTATATGTCAGAATCTTTGCGGCGTAATGCTTTACGTGCTATTCAGTTGATTGATCGGTTCCCAGTCAATGAGGTTGTGGAATAGTCATAACTACGCTGTAAGGTGTTTTCGTAGGGTAGGCGCAAAGGTTTATTTGGAAACGCACAGTCGCGCAGAGATTTACGCAAAGGAGTGCAGAGTGTTACACCAATAACCCATTACCTATTACCGACCCCAACAAATAATACAAGTGTTCAAGCAGACATGATATCACAGTTTATAACCAAACTTCCGCAATAGTTCCTTGCGTGCCTTCACATCCTCAGCACTTTCCACACCCTTGGGTGAAAATCCATCTATCACCCCCATAATGCCACGCCCTTGTTCTGTTTCAGCAACAATCACCTGCACTGGATTTGCTGTGGCGCAGTAAATATTGCACACCTCTGGACACTGTTTGATGGCATTCAAAAAGTTAATGGGGTAGGCTTCTTTTAAGAGAATAACAAAGCTGTGACCAGCTGCTAAATTTTGGGCATTTTTTGTTGCTACTTCTTCAAGATTGCGATCATTACCAGCCACTCGAATCAAACAAACTCCCGATGCTTCGCAAAAAGCAAGACCAAATTTCACCTGAGGTGAAGTTCCCACCATAATTTCATACAAATCTTCGACTGTTTTAATAAAGTGTGTTTGCCCAATGATAATATTACTTCCCTCAGGAATTTCCATTACCACTGATTTGAATTCCATTGTATTTGTCTCCTTGACTAAGTTAAGCCGATACAAATAAAGCCAACTAGTAGGGGTCGTCATTTGTCAAAAGTGATTCGTCATTGGGTAGGGACAAAGCATTTGTACTAGTAGATTCAGTTTTGATGTCAAGATATGTATATAAATGCTTTGCCCTTATAGGCGTGTTGTCTTTTGTCACTTCCGTTATATTGATTTCCACTAACTTACTCTGGGTATTCGTGAGAAACAAAAGGAATTTGTACAATTTCGCCTGTAACTTCCCCGACTTTGACTTGTAAACCTGCACCACCAGCTTTAGTACGGATGTAGCCTAAACCACGATATCCATCTACAGTTTCAATACAACTGGTTAATTTACCGACTTTTTCATCCCCTATTGTAATGGTTGTTCCTGGTTGTGCAGCAGCACTCAGATTTATACCCCAGAGATGTTGTTTTACACCTTTATAAGTATTTAAACGGGCAATAGTTTCTTGACCAATATAACAACCTTTGTTAAAGGAAACGGTTTGCCACAAGCCCACTTCCAAAGGATTGTAATCATCAGTCAGTTCTTGATCTGGAACCGGGCGACCTTGGGTAATTCGTAACATTTCCCAAGCGCGATCGCTCATGGGTACTGCGCCTAACTCCACTATTTTATTCCAGACGGTTTCTTTGATGGAAACTGGCAAAATTAGGTTGTATCCGGGAGAAGCAAGACCACTACCAACGGCTACATGTATACCATCAAATATTTGGTGATTGCCGTAGGGTTGACCAATAATGGCACCAGCGCCCAACTTTTCCACAATGGTATCACTGTCTGGCCCGATGAGACTCAAAGTAGCAGTTTCATCAGTGACATCAGTTAGTTGTACTTTGTCAGCAAAAAAGATATAACGGTCTAACCATTGCAACAGATATTCCCGACGGTTAGGCGAAACCAAAAGCAGTACAGCATCCTCCATGACATAGGCTGTTGCTAAGTCAATAGTGCGGGCGGTGGATGTCACAAAAACCGTATCACAGCCTTGTCCTGGTTGCAGTTTTTGAAAATCGTTGGTGCTTTGATTATGCAAAAAGCGCAGACGATCGCCATCAGTAACTTTAATTCGTCCCCAATGTGAGCGATCGCATATTGCAACTGTAGTTTGGGCTGCTTGGATGGCTGCTTTGTCTTGAGTGTCAATAGTTGATATGGGCATAAGAATAGCTGAGATTTTAAATTTTGGATTCAAGCTACCCTGTAATATAAGTTAAATTTCAGATTTACTTACAGGGTTCCTTCTGCCATCTGCCATCTGCCATCTGCCTTTATTATCTACAATCAACTGCCGAAAGCGCTTGTCTTTGGCAATTAACTCAAAATCTATATCGGTTTCTGCTTGTTGTCTATACCTGGGATTGAGATTTATTGCTTGTTGGAGATTTTCTAGGGCTAATTCTAGCTGGGGTTGTAAAGCATAACAGGCGGCTTTGTTGTAATAGGCGTTGGCGTAATCTGGTTTAATTTTCAACGCCTGATCAAAGCTTTGAATTGCTTCATCGTCATCACCAAGCATCACGAGGGCGTAACCCCGGTTATTCCAAGCTTTGTAAGAGTCGGGGTTTAATTGGAGTGCTGTATCAAAAGATGCGATCGCTTCTTCGTATTCTTCCAATTCTTCTAAGGCTAGTCCCCGGTTTAACCAAGCTACAGCATCGTCTGGTTTGATTTTGACGGCTTTGTCAAAACATTGAAAAGCTTCTTTTTGTCGCTGTAGGAATCCCAGTGCTACGCCTTTGTCACACCAAGCTTGATGATATTCAGGGTTGATTTGTAAGGCTTGATCGTAACAGGCGATCGCATCTTGGTATTGTTTTAATCTTGCTAAGGCAATTCCCCGCTTTAACCAGATTACTGGTTCGTCTGGGTTAAGTTTTATTGCTTTTTTATAGAGAGCGATCGCATCTTCATAACGTTTTTCTGCAAGCAGCACATCTCCCTGTTTGAGGTAATCATCAGCAGTCAATATATTTTCTTGTTCACCAGTTTCTGAGTCTTGTGTTTGTTGCGGTTCTGGCTTGAATATTTCCTGAACTTCTGCTGCTACTACTTCCAAATTAGCTGGAGGTGTAATTTCTGCAAGTTGTTTGAGAGTTTCTGCTTTTTGTTGTTGCGCTTCTGTTTGTATCTGGGCAAGTTGCGAGATAAAATCTGACTTGATTTTTTCTAGCTTTGCGATAATTTCCAACTTTTGTGATTGTGCATTTGACTGTAATTCTAAATACTGAGACGCAAATTCTGAACCTGATTTTTCTAGATTTTCAATTACTAATTCCTTACTACGTTTCACATCTGCCAACAGCTTAGATATTTGCGAAGCAATTTCAGTTTGTAATTTCTCCAACCTTTTAGTAATACGCTGTTTCTGCTGTACAGCTTCTGTTTGCACATCACTAAGTTGAAATTTAATCTCAGATACTGTTTTATTTAGTTCTGCTAAAGCTTGTTCTTTTTGTTGTTGAGTTCCGACTTGCCATAGCGTCAGTTGGGCTGTAAAATCTGCTTGTGATTTCTCCAACCTTTTCAGGACTTGTTGCTTTTGTTCCTCAGTTTCTGATTGTACATTCTTCAGTTGAGATGTTAATTCAGATATTGATTTGTCTAATTGAACTAAAGCTTGTTCTTGGCGTTGTTGCGTTCCTGTTTGGAATTCTGACAATTGTGAGGTAAATTCTGACTGTAATGCTTGCAAATTTGCCAGAATTTGTTGCTTTTGTTGCTGTACTTCCAACTCCGAACCAGCCAGATGAGAGGCAAATTGCGATATTAATTCTTGCTTGGAAGCTTCTAAATTTGCCAAGGCTTGTTCTTTTTGCTGCTGAGTGATGAGATTTAAATTAGCAAGCTGTGTGGCGAATTCCGATTGCCAATTAGTTACGGTAGCCAATACTTGCTGCTGTTGCTGCTCAAGTTCCGATTGCCATTTTGCTAATTGAGATGTGAATTCTTGTCGTGATTTTTCTAAATCGGCAGTCGTATGTTCCTGATTCTGTTGATTAGCTAATTGATATTCTGTTAATTTAGCAGCAAATTCTGTTTGTAAACTTTCCATATTTTCTTGAATTTGCTGCTTTTGTTGCTGAGCATTAGACTGGATTTCAGTCAGTTTGGTTGTCAACTCTGTAATTGATTTTTCTAATAGCAGAAAAGCTTGTTCTTTCTGCTGTTGAGTTTCTGTTTGAATGTCAGATAATTGAGCCGTAAATTCTAACTGTGTTTGATGTAAATTTTCGCAAATCTGTTCATTTTTTTGCTTGACTTCTGACTGCCAAGCAGTTATCTGAGAAGTAAATTCTTGTCGCGATGATTGTAAATCAGCAAAAGTTTGTTCTCTTTGTTTTTGATACTCGTGCTGCAATTCAGAAATTTCTGATATTAACTCTGATTTTAATTTACCTAAAGTATCAAGCGTGATATTTTTCTGATGTTGAGCGTCTATTTCTAATTCAGACAAACGAGAACCAAATTCTGTTTCTAAATTTTTTAATTCCTGTTTGGATGCATCAATTTGTCTTTCTAATTCTGTTAATGCTTGTAATTTTGACTGTGATATTTCCGACGGAATTACAGATATGATTTGTTCTCGTACCGCTTTTGCTTCTTGTTCTAAGTCAGCAGTAATATTTTTGGCTTGTTGAATACTGTTTTGAGCAGCTTGTCTCACACTGATCAGTTGATTTTGTAATTCCTCTAATTCCTTAAACTGCTGTGTAGCTCTATCTACGATTTCCCGTACCACAGCCCGCCGCAACAGCCAAAAAGAAGCAATGACAGCAACAGGAAATACAGTCAGTATAACTACCCAGATGTTTAGTAAATTGCGTGTTCGACCAAAAGCCCGGTCTACTTCGGTTTGGACTAGTTCTCTAACCTGTTGCTGTTGAGGCTGTTGAGTAACTGCGGGAGATGGTGTAACTTGAGCTATAACATCACCAACGGATAGCAAGTTAGTAAAAAATACTACAGCGCCTTGCAACAGAAATGCGTAGACAAATTGATGCTTGCTTTTCATATAGCAGTCCTTATCCGTTTGGTCAGCTCTGAAGTTGCTTGCCTTTCTCCAATTTACCAGCCTTTCAGCCTGGATTCGAGAATACAGCAATCTCAAACAGAGCTTATTTATTCTCCATGATAGAACTTAGGATTGTTGGTTGTAGGTTGGTGATTGTAGGTTGGTGGTTGTTGTTAGTTTTTAGTGGTTAGTTGTAGTTTACTACTCTCCCCACTCCCTACAACCAATTCCCCACCAAAACATATGGCGCCCACAGATAGGGAATTTCGTCACTCTCTAATAGAGAGATCTGAGCGCGACGAAGAGCATCAGCTTTAGTAAGCGTAGGATTTTCTAACTCATCATAAAATTTACTCATCAGCACAGCTGTTGACTCATCGTCAACAGACCACAAAGTTGCTAGGGTGCTACGTGCGCCTGCTCGGACTGCGATCCCAGCAAGTCCTAAAGTCGCTCGTTTATCTCCTAAAGCAGTTTGACAAGCGCTCAAAACAAGTAATTCAATAGCACGAGATTTACTAGAGTTACCTAAGCGCAATATTTTATCAAAATCCTTGACTTTCAAAAGTTGATTCCAAGTCAAAATAAAAGTTTTTTCGGCATTGGAACTAAACTCACCATGAGTTGCGATGTGAACAACAGTGTAGGGTGCTGCTTGCATCTGATTCTGCACATTTTTTCTAGTAAAATTTTGATTGAGAAGTTCTTCTGTTTTAGGAATTGCTGACTGAATTGTCCGCAATTCATCTTCTACATATGTCAGAGGAGAAAAGGTGCGATTTTCAATTTCACGTTCTTTGCTGACTCCAGCAATTAAAGCATTAAATGTCCTTTTTTGCAAAGGTTTGGGGTCAATTAACTGCAAACCTGGAGCGAGAGCAATAGCATACTTTTGGATTAAAAATTTTTGGTCTTGCTGATCATAAAGAACTGCCATCGGGATATTTCGCAAAGAACCATCAAGAACAAATACCAATGTTTTAACGTTCGTGTTTGCTAGTTTATTTTCCAGTGGTTGAATCAACCAGTTATATACTGTTCCTGATAATTTCTTGACATCATTAATACGGTCTGGTTGTGTAAGTAATTGCTGTAGTTTATCTAAATTTTTTTCAATTTCGTTTGCCTGTTGATTGGTTGTGTAGTGATAAAGTTCACTCTCTGTTGGTAACTTGAGAATGATTTCAAGACGGTCTTTTAAAATAATTGGGTAAATGACTGCTGCTGTAGTGTCAGTTTTATCAACCACCTCATCAATCTGTTTTGGTACAGGTTGCAAACAGGCTTCCCGAAAAAAGTTCTCTAATTCTGTGAACTGCAAAGCTTCAATTACTTTACGGGCTTGCTGTAATTTTTTTGGTTAGTTTTTGGTTGTTTATTGTTAACTATTCCTGATGCCCTATTTTCTGGTAGTAAGAGTAAATCCACATATTGCCGATAGACAGGTTCGACATTATCACGAAAGGAAAATTGGATATCTGGGTTGAGGGCTACTAAATCGTTGCGAAGAGATTGGAGGGTATCATATGCTTGGTTGTAGAATGCGATCGCACCTGGAATATCGCCTTTAATCCTGAGTATGTATCCTAGTTGCCATTGCCATAAATAAGCAATATCTCCTAATTGCATAGTCTGAGCGATTTTGAAGGCTTCCTCAGTCAGCTTTTGGGCATTGTCTAAGTCTTTTGTTTCTAGATATAATGCCCCCAAAGCACCCAAAGCATATGCTTCTGAACGTTGATCACCAATACTTCTAGCCTGTTTAATTGCGGTTGCGAAATCTTGAGCAATTTCTCGCCATTCAGGTATATCTGCGTTTGTGGTTTGTTTGAAACAAACTAAACTTTGAGCCAAGTTAATCCGGGTAAAAATTGCTGTTTGGCTAACAGGAATTTGGCTTAACCGGGGTTGGATATCAGCAGATAACAGCCGTGCTTGTGACCAATTGTGCATTTCTAGTAATACACTCAATTGGTTGAGTTTTGCCTGAATTTGCCCAACTGGTGATTTAGATAGAGTAGCCGCCTGCTGATAATATTGCACAGCTTGTTGATAGGCTTGAGAAGCTTCCTGAGAGATGGGTTGTTGTGCATTCGAGGTTCTACAGTGTAAAGGCGTCAACCTTGCTTCACTAAAAGTATTTAGCTGCTCGCTAGCTCTATTACCTGAAGCACGGTAGATATTACCTATACTCAGTAATGTTGCTGCTAATTGGTCAGGCGATCGCAATTTTTGAGCAAGATCACGACTTTTTTGCAAAACTTTTGTAGACTTATCTAACTCACCGACTAATTGTAGAACATCACCAAGGCTGCGGAGGAGAGTTATTTTGATCACAGAGTCTGGTTGTTTGTCCACAGAGTCGACTAGTTGCTCTAAATTCCTTTGGGCTTGACGGTAAAGTCCCAAAGTTTGCTCAGCTTGGGCAAGATTAATAGAACTACGAATTCTACCAACTTCATCACCTAATTGCGTGTAAATACGAACAGCTTGTTTCCAACTATCCAAAGCTTGCTGAGTTCTACCCAATTCCAACAGCAGACTTCCCTGAATTTCCAGAGTTTGGGCAAGAACTTGTAAAGACGCAAAATTTTGCGTCTCTACATTGCGATTAGCCTGAAGAATTTCCAGACTTTTGGTAATATAATTGTAAGATGCTTGTATCTGTCCTAGTTGCTTCACGACTAAAGCAAGATTGCCCAATGCCATAGCTTGCCCTAGTTGATCTCCACTAGCTTGAAAAGCCTCTATTGCCTGTTGTAAAATTTCCACCGCTTGAGTATAATCTCCAGCCTCGTAGAGTTTTTGACCCTGTGCAACTAAAGATTGGGCGTTTAGTTGGTTAGAATTACTCTTTGCCTGAGTCAAAGGAACAGCAATTTGTATAGCTAGGTTGAGATTAAACTCAAAGATAACCAAAAGTGCAGTCACTAAAGCTAGCAAGATACTTCTTAGCCATCTGCTGGCGTCATAACGGCGTCGGTGAAAAGACACAGCAAAAAATTTTTGGGAAGGTTGTACAAACAGGAGTATACCAAATAGATGATTTAACACTCCCAAAGCCGATGCATAATTTATCTGTGTACATCGGTGTGCATCGGTGTGTATCGGTGGTCGATTTATTCAAAATACAGTAGTTTGTGCTCAACTCCTGTAGAGAAAAAACGAACACAGATGGACACAGATGAGCACCGATTGACACCAACGCATAATCCTTAACGCCTCGCACAAACTGCGGGAGTTGACCAAGAACTCACAGGCGTAGTATTTGCTGCTACCAATACCACCTCCCCAGACTTATTAACTACCCAACCTGTAGCCTCAACAATTTGATTAGGAATTGATGACTTGGGTAATGACTCTCCCCTTGTCGTCACCTGCCGATGGTCGAGCTTCACCCAAGGTAGTGGTACTGTATTCTGAGTGCGGAGCGCTTCGTTTGGTAAATATGGCAAGCCGCCACGTCCGGTAATGATAAATTTATTGCCTTGATCAGCCGGACAAGCTTGTGCTATTTGTTGAGTGCGATCAATAGGAATATTTGATAATTCCACTAAGCCGGAACTGGGATCAACATCCGGGATGTTGATTTGGACGTTGCCATTTAACTGAGAATTTGCCCCAGTAGCAGTGATATCACTTAAAGACGTAGGTTGCTGGCGAAACTGCGTGCCAAATATAGCTTGAGCATTGATGGTGACATTACCCCCCCGGAAGTCCTGAGAATTGGCAGTGATATCACTATTTTCTTGGGGAACTGCAACTAAATTGTCTGTATCAATATTGATGTTGCCACCAGTAACATTATTTCCTGTGGCGTTGGTGGTGATGCTACTGCCACGACGTAAAATTAAAGTCCCAGAGTCTAGGTTGATATTTCCCTGTCCCCCTGTAGTGTTAGCAGTGAGTTTGCCTTGGTTGTCTAGCAACAAGTTATCAGCTGTAATATTAAGGTTGCCTGCCCTGCCTGAACCTTGGCTATTGGCATTAATTTCTGCCCCATTTTTGACAGTCAACTTTTCTGTATTAATTCTCAAGTCGCCCGCACTACCAGGCCCCTCACTTCTAGCTAGTAAGGTGCTGGGAACTAGTTGGTTGTTACGATCAATAGCAGAACCACTCACTGATACAAAATCTGAAGCATTGATATCTAAGGTTCCTGCCTGACCTCGACTACCATTCACAGCAGCAACTGAGATGCTAGCACCGTCTTTGACAATTAAACGCTGGGTGTTGATGATTATGTCCCCGCCTTTGCCTGTAGGTGCAGTGAAGAATGGTCGAGAATTTCTAGTCTCAGAAACTAAGCCACTGGGGAAATTAATGGTATTTATCAGATCATTACCTACCACAGATATTAAACCACTTGCTTCTACAGATTCAGAGGCATCTATTTTCACAGTCCCCCCATTGCCAGCACCAAGGGTAGAAGTTGATATCTGTCCACCATCACGGAGAATCAAGTTTTTGGTAGAAATGTGCACTGTTCCCGCATCTCCAGCATTTTTGTCCAGACTGATAGTACGAACACTTAAGCTAGAAAAACTTCCAACACCTCCTACTACCTCCACAGATTCAGACGCATCAACAGCTAAATCTCCTCCGGAACCAGAACCAATAGTAGAGGTTTCTATGAGTCCACCATCACGAACAATCAATCGCTTCGTTGCAATTGTTATGTCACCTGCTGAGCCATTACCCAAAGCCAAAGTAATTAACTGACTGGTAGAATCCTGGCTGAAACCACTTATTTCTACAGATTCAGAGGCTTTAACAATCAAAGATTGACCTGGTTTTTCTCCTAGATTTACCCCCCGCACTAATGAAGCACCGGTGATTGCAATGTTTCTGCCATGTAGCTGAATAGTTCCACTACCTTTACCGTCAGTAAGAATTTTAGCTGCTTGGGATATTTGCATATCTTGAAAGTTTTGCACGCCATCGTATCCCAAAGCCCAACCTTCAACTATTGGAGTCAGGTTGACAAGACTATTAGGGGCAACACTTCCTATATCAATTCGTCCTGCGGGTGCAAACAGCCTGCTACCTTTGACTGATACATCACCAGCCAAAATAGCTAAAGTTTGACCAGGCAGAACTTGTAAATTCGACCCTTCTACTCGGATTGTTTGAGCAGCTTGCCCAAACTGTAAACCTATGGGGAGATTGACTGTTAATAACGGTGGTGTCTCGGGATTTGTAGCACTGAATTGAGTGCCATCAGCAAAGTTGATACTATGGGCTGTACTCGCGACAAAAGAGCCGTTGATGTTTAACGAGGCATTTGGGCCAAAGACAATACCATTGGGATTAATCAGAAAAAGGTTGGCAGAACCGTTGGTTTTAATCTGTCCATCAATATTTGAAATTGAGCCTCCTGTCACGCGGTTAATGATGTTCTTAATATCTAAGTCATTGGCGAAGGAAGCTGAACCTCCTGTAGGGACAGAAAATACTCTAAAGCTATGAAAAAGGTTGCTGCCAACTTTGTTGCCGTTGGTAATTGTGAAGTCTAAGTTATCGGTGGTTGTAACCTGGGTTGATAAAGTTCCATCTGAGGTAACTTGTGCCTGAATCAAATCGGTTTTAACAAAAAAGCATAGGGAAACTAAACTAGCTATGCAAAAATAGTGATTCCGCTTTTTCATAAACAATTATGAATGAGGAATAATTTGATTCAGCATATACAATTTCTTTGTTGATAGTCAGTAAGCAGAAACATTGTAAAAATGTTACTTATATGCTTCTGGTTAAGAGGATTTCTGTTGAAGTATTTTCTGTAACATTAAAAGATTTGCAACCTAACCCCCCTACCCCTTCCCTATAAGGATGTAGCCAGGGTAGTTTCATACATGTAGAGAAAAATTTAATAGTCTTTTCCCACCCAGAAATGTTTATGTAAGAACTCTATCAAACAGCGATCGCTCTGATTGCTCATGCTACAGAATTGTAGATAATGCATCACGCTGAGCAGGCGATCGCTAATCGACAGCAACTTAACGATTATCAGCAATTTTTCTCTCTAAAATCGCAATCCGTTCCCGTGGGTTTGGGTGTGTACTAAAAAACGCTGGTGGAGAAGGACGAGACGCTAATTTCTTTAAAAAAGCAGGCATAGCATTAGGATCGTAACCAGCCTGTTGCAGATACTGTAATCCTTTAGCATCAGCCTTAAACTCAGCCTCACGGCTGTTAGGTAAGTCTATAGCCAGCCGATAAGCTACAGCAGCCAACTTACTTCTATCTAAACCAGCAAGTGAAGCTGCACCTTGAACTAACTGTGTTTGTCTAAGTCTTTTAACCAAATCGTCATTACAAATGTGAGCAATTTCGTGGGCGATCACCGACGCCAACTGGTCTTCATTATCCGCCGCATTGATCAAACCAGTGTGGACATAAACGTAACCACCAGTAGTTGCAAAAGCGTTAATGCTTGCATCCTGAACTACATAAAATTTAAAAGGAGTTTGAGAGCAGTCACTAACTCGCGCTAATCTTTGACCAATTCTGGTAACATTTGCATTCGTACCAACTCTATAATTTCTGCGTACCTGTTGATGTATATTACTGCCCAATTCAACCTTTTGCTTGGTTGATAAATTAGAAAGTTGAAAATATTGGATTCCCGGAACAATTAAATCCTGAAATGGAAGCGCCTCCGCAGGTTTTGGAGCAGATAATCCTATACTGGCAGCAGTTCCTAAACCCAGTATCAAAGAAAGACCTTTATTTATTTTTTTAGATAAACGAGAAAAATCTTCCTTACTTTGTGTTCTTTGTGTACTTTGTGGTTTGTGAAAAAGGTTCATTTCTCCAACTCGAATAATATAGCTGTATATCATTCTTTTACTATTTACATCATAACTAATTAAAACTGTTAAAACTCATCTATCTTGGGTTGGGATTTTGTATATTTATGAGTATTTTATCAAAGATTTAACCAATAATTAATTCCACCAATCACTCTTTTTGCAACCCCAAATTACCCAACTTATCAAAGGGATAACTGACATCAGCCCAATGGAATACATCATCGTTTGATATTCCAAAACCGATCATTTTGATTTCAAGCCTGCTTTTAAGCTTAACTTGATACTTTTATATTGAGATGCACCAATAAAGGCAATTGTTCCGAAAATTTTTGTCCTAGTGAAATTACGCAAAATGTCTTGTAGCTACTATCAAAATGATACTTTAAGAAAAAATATCCCCGACTTTTGAGAAAAGTCAAAGCCAAATTTTCTGAGCGAATCTAATATCAAATGTCAGCAACACTATTGCTCCATCTCTACAGACTCGCTGCTTTTCTTGAAAAGCTTTTACATTGAGATTTAGATAGTAACTCTACAAGCAATCTCATTCTCAAATAGGAATCAAGTCGAATATATATAATTAATCCATATAATTGATAATTCACAAACTTCTATGCACTCTGCAACTTATGTTCCCCTTGTCATTATCTTGGGAGCAGTTCCAGGCGCTTTGAGTCGCTATTACCTCACCTTATTTTTTGGACGTTGGTTGGGGATTGGATTTCCTTATGGAACTTTATTCATCAATCTTACAGGTGCTTTTTTGATGGGTTTTTTTACTACCATCGCATCAAAGCTATCTATTCCTTTAGCGGTACAAATGTTAGTTTCAGTAGGCTTTTTGGGTTCATACACCACTTTTTCAACCTATGCTTTAGACACCTCAAATTTATTACGGACAAGAGACTATCAAGCAGCACTACTTTACTGGTTTGGTAGCCCGCTCTTAGGGTTTATTAGTATAGAGTTGGGAATATTCTTAGCAAAGATGCTTTAGTTTGTGAATATCTGTAAAGCCTTAAAATCTTAACTCAGTATTTTTCTCCTAAAAAATTCAAAATTGATTGAGCGAGGGATGAACATGAATACCCTAGAGCGTTTGACAATTTATGTTGGCGAGTCGGATCACTGGCATGGAAAACCTGTTTATATTGCTTTAGTAGAAGAAGCCCGACGTAGAGGTATGGCTGGAGCTACTGTAACTGGTGGAGTTGCAGGTTTCGGAAAAAATCAACAACTGCATACTGCCAGAATTTTGGAATTATCGTCTGATTTGCCAATGGTAGTGACAATGATCGATACAGCAGAGGCGATCGCTTCTTTTTTGCCAATAGTACAACAAATGGTAGCTGGAGGCATTGTTGTTCAGGATACAGTGAAAGTGGTTCATCATGCGCCTGTAACTATCCCCAAGTGACACTAGCGATCGCTGTTTGTTAACTTAGATTTTGCACCTACTTTTTCGTCTGCCAAGAAATACATTTCAAAGGCTCAAAGCTCAAGTAAGCTAAAGCTTACTGGATATACACTTGAGTCCGTTTTAACGGACTTGGGCTATGAGGGTTGAACTTCAGTTCAAGGCGTATTCAGGGCGAGGTGCAAGTTAGGAGTTAAGTAAATATTGAGTTGCTTCTGGTGATTGTCATGATTCCTCTTTGATCCGGATAAATTCCGCCAGAGCATTCCCTAACAGCAGGCTGAACAGTGCCAAAACAGCACTACTCAACCAGTAAACCAAATCAACTTCTAAGTTGCGTTCTTGGAACAACTTGGCTGTATCTAACTCATAAGTCGAGAAAGTAGTATAAGATCCTAAAAAACCTGTGGTCACTAATAGCCGGATATCAGGATGAATCGCGATTAATCGTCCCAGTGCCAGCGTCGTAAAAAAACCCATGACAAAACATCCACTAACATTAATAATCAGTGTGCTGTAGGGGAACTCTGTACCAAAAAGCTGAGTAAACCACAAACCGAGATAATAACGCGAGAGTGCGCCAGCAATTGCACCGATACTGATACCAACAGGGGTACGAAACGCAGGATTTTGCAGCATGGTAAGTAGTTCAAGGAAATTAGGGCGTTGCTGAATCAAAATATGAATTTACAATTTACGGCTGTGACCGGACGTAGCAATGCGTAGAGACGTAGTAGAGACGTAGCAATGCCTACAGACGTAGTAGAGACGTAGCAATGCCTACAGACGTAGTAGAGACGTAGCAATGCCTACAGACGTAGTAGAGACGTAGCAATGCTACGTCTCTACAAAATGTAGACAAACAAACACAATTCATGACCAAATTCAGCAACGCTGAAATTAGGTTATTTACGGATACGCTCATCTTCAACTAAGATGACTGGAATTGGACTTGATTCCAGGACTGCTTGGGATACAGAACCCACTAAAACCTCATCCCAAGGTTGATGTCCTCGCTTGCCAATGACAATATCAGCAACTCGATATTCCTGAGCAACACGAATTATTTCCTCTGGAACCGAGCCTGTGATCGTGATGAACTTATGGCGAATGTCTGCTAGAAGTCGTTGAGATTGTTCTCGCAAATGCTCTACTCCCCTGGGATCATTTGTGCGGATCACGTGTAATACAATCACTTCGCCATCACTACGACGAGCAAGATCGGCAGCTTTAGCCAACACCTGACTAGCTAAAGGGGAGGTATCAACTGCGGCTAGCAGCACAAGGCGACGAGCGATCGCTACCTTGGTTGGATCAACTTCGCCTCGTTCTAGCAATTTGGGTGCAAAGGTGGGGATAGCCCAAGCTCCCAAAGGCGCAGTGACTAAGATAGATAAAGCAGCGATCGCTAGAATCGTCTCTCCACCCTGAATACCCTGTGTTAAGGGAATCGCCCCAATTGCCGCTTGAACGGTGGCTTTAGCAGAGTTCCCTGGTAGCAAAAACAGCCGCTCTCGCCAATTCCAGTTACTCCCCAATGTAGATAAATACCATCCGAGAGCGCGCCCAATCAGCGTCCCAATTGCCAAAATCACCAATCCTGGAAGCAGAGTTTTTTCTAACACTTGTAGTTGAATACTTGCCCCTAGCAACACAAACAAAAAGATTTCTGCTACAGTCCACAAGCTGTCGAAGCCAGAACGCAACCGTCGTGCTAAAGGAGCATCCAACTCTATCAAGAAAAATCCCGTCGCCATCACTGCTAGATAGCCAGAGAAAAAGGGGGACTTCTCTGCTACCACCACTAGCAACAACGCCAAACTTGCTGCAACCAAAGTATCCTGCACTGCATTTTGAGTCCAGTTCTGCTTCGCCAGTAATAAAACCACAAGACGCGCTGTCACGAAACCCAGCACAACTCCAAAAACAATCTGACAAACAATCTGAATCGGAAGCAGTTGCACCACGCTTAAGCTAAAGCCAAAAGGCAATGTCACCGCGGAAGTTGCCCCCTGTACTAAAAAGCTCAGCAACAAACTAAACACTAGCAGTAGTAACACATCTGACAGAGCGCTGCCAGTAAGAATTGCATCAGGAATCCCCTTAGTAACTCCCCAACCCAAGCTTTTTAGCCGCAGCATTCCCGGTACAATGACTGCGGGTGACTCTGCCCCTATAATGCAACCTAACAACAGTCCCGTAGGAAAATCAAACTTGAAAATCCACATAGCAGCTAGGGCAATGAGCAAAGCTTCACACGTCGCAGGCAAAAAGCCCAATCGTAATGCTACTGTTCCTTGCTGTATCAATTTTTCTCGGTCTAACCCCAACCCAGCCTTCATCAAAATTACCATGACAGCGATCGCTCGCAGGGCACTAGATGCTGCCAATACGTTAGGGCTGATAGCATCGGCAACTTGAGGCCCCAGTATAATTCCTACCAAAACCATACCTACCAGTGCAGGGGCTTGTAACCGTCTGGCGATCTGCCCAGTGAAAAAGCCCATCAGCAAGATCCACAAAATACTTTTTAACATTATGCAGCTTGAAAACAATTAAGGAGCAAGCGTGACTTGCTGACGAAAGGATAAAGACAAATAGCCCTACTCTTCCGTAGCAAGCCGGAGAAGTAGGAGCCATCAGCCTTTTTATCAAGTGTTAAATATGCAAACACCGGAAGGCGGTCATGGCGAGCTCCATCGCCTTTTTTATTACTTTACATGTGAAGTGGTTTGTTGGAAAGTAAGTTGCCAGCGGATTTTTGCTCTTTGTGGTGAAAAATAATTTCTGAAACACTAAGACACTAAGACACCAAGTTACATCTTGAAGGGGCTGGTTTTGCAGGAGAATTTTTGCATGATTTTTCGTCTGTAGGGCTAATTGTTAATGGCTAGTAATCCGCTAACTTTGAACTGATGGGTTCAAATAGGACAAGGAGGACTAGGGAAACAAGGAAATGGTTAATAACCAAAGATCAACTATACAATTATCAAATATTAACTACTATGCTCAAATGCTTAAGTGTGATAATTAGTGCTACTGCTGCTTTGTGGTTATTTGGCACTTCATTAACTACGGCGGCTACTAAAAAGCCTCAACCACCAGATGAGTTTCCGCCATCACCCCTAGAAATTACTACACCCGATCCATTGTTGCCACGGAATCCAGACAAAGACAAACAGCCGTTATCTGTGACTGAACAGCAACAGTTGGAGGTGGAATTGGATAAGTTGAATCAACAAGCTACGGCGAAACTGCAAGCAGGTGATGAGGTGGGAGCATTTGATATCTGGAACCGGGAACTGCGGTTGCGTCGATATTTAGGTGCTGTGAAAGAGGTGCAAGCACTAGGAAGGGTGGGTGCTGTAGCTTATCGAAAAAGCAATCGCCCAGAGGTACGGTACATTACTCAGCGATTAAAAGCTATTCAAAAGCAGGTAAGGTCTGGAAAAACTAATGATTTAGAGTTATTGCAAGCACTAGGACTAGCTTACCAACAGGTGCGATCGCCTCAAAATGCGGTGGAAGTTTATGAGCAAGTTTTAGGTGTGGTGCGCCAGCAACAAGATATAGCAAAACAGGTGGAGGTTTTACAGACTATCGGGGAAGTACATCTGAGTTGGTTTGATTACAGCAAGGCAGCAACAACTTATCGGGAGTTGTTAAAATTAGCTACTGCTGGGGGTGATGGTGTCAATGAGCTAGTATACTTGCAAAAATTAGCTTATATTTACGAACAAGGGAAACAACCCCAGCAAGCGATAGAAATACACAACCGACTCACAGAAATATACCAAAGACAGAATAATCCGACTCAACTACCAGCTTTAAAACTAGCGATCGCTTCAGATTATGAATCACTGGCGAAGGAAAACCCTAATCTTATCCAAGAAGCTTTCAATAACTATCAACAAGCTTACACAATTGCTTGGCAATTACAACAGTATGTACGTGCAGCTGAAGCGTTGCAAAAATTAATCGCACTCTACCGTTCCCAAGGACAAATACAAGAGGCGTTACAAGCTAGCGAAATTCTTGTACAAACTCAACAATTAGCCTCGAATTTTTATGGTTTGATGAATGCTTACGATCAAATCGGAAAAATGCATTTGGAACGCAAAGAGTATCCGCAAGCACTGCAAGCTTTCCAAAAAGGGTTGGAAGTAGCCCAACAATTAAAGTACGAGGAAGATTACTTTTCTGGACAAATTCAAAAACTTTCGGGACAAATTCCACAATAATTTTGTAGTAAGGGTTTTAGCCCTTTTGTGAGGACTTTAGTCCTCACTACAAACCTTTATATCATGTTTGCTTGAATACTTATACTGTCGTGTAGGCTGGTAATAGATGATAGGTAATTGGTGATTGGTAATTGGTAATGGGAAAAACTAATGACCAAAAGCAAAGCATAATATTTTAAAAATTTGTATCAAAAAAGTGTAAAAAAAATTTAGATTTGTGTTTTAATTAAATTACCAATTAATAACTAAAACAGTGTCAACTTCAAAAAGTGTGTTGAGAGCGTTTAGGGGAATTAAGCGTAATAAGACACTAAAATATGTTGTTAATTGCATATGCTCTCAGAGTATAGATTAAGTCATTGATGATGAATGTTCTATTGATGTGAAGTAGAACAGAGTAATTTCTTGTCTTTTGTTGCCATGGATTTGAATCCACTTGAGTGGACTTGAACTCTGAGCCAAAAACTTTATTTCTTGGCAGAAGATTAGGTTGGTGCAAGATTTCAAGATCAAAATAACCAACAATCAACAATCAACAATTATCAACTAATCATGAAAAATCTTGCAGGGAAGACAGTAGTTTTGACCGGTGCTGCGGGTGGTATAGGAGTATTTATTGCTCGGGCGCTAGCGAAAGAAAAAGCAACTGTAGTTGGTGTTTCTCGTTCCCAAGAAAAATTAGAAAATATCCGTGCTGAAGTAGAAGTTGCTGGTGGTACATATATCAGCATTCCCTTTGACATCAGCAAATTGGAAGAGTTACCGTTACTTGTCCAGCAAATTAATCAACAAGCAGGTCGAATTGATGTTTTGATTAATAATGCTGCGATTGAAAAATACCGACCTTTTCAAAATTACTCTCTCAATGATATCCAGTCAATACTAATAACTAATCTACTGGCAGGAATGGAATTAACTCGGTTAGTATTGCCGAGTATGTTAGAACGTAATAGTGGTCACATTGTCAATATTTCTTCTGGTTCTGGGAAAAAAGGAGCGCCTTACAATAGTATTTATTCTGCTAGTAAAGCTGGTTTAATTATGTGGACAGATGCTATGCGGCAGGAATTAATTGATACTAATGTAGATGTTTCTGTGGTTTGTCCAGGATATACAAAAGCAGGGATGTATTTGAAATTTGGCTTACCAGCACCCAAATTAGCGCGTGTTTCTGAACCAAAAACTGTAGCGATCGCAGTTATAGATGCCATCAAAAACAACAAAGCAGAAGTAATCCTTGACGGATTACTCACAAGGCTTCTATTTTCTAATGTACAACTTTTTCCAGAATTTGGAGATGCTATTTACCGTTGGATTGGTTTAACTAATCTCAATCAAACCTGTGCAGAAAATCAAATGCTAGCCGCAAGACGTTCACATCAGTAGTTTTTTACACCAACTTTTAATTATTTGTAGTAAGCACTTTGGTGCTTACTACAAACCCTTACATACATTTGATATCAAGTTTTTAATATCTTGAGCAGCGTATTTAATAAAAATTGAACAAAACATTATATTTATTACATTAAAACTGCAAAATTCATCACTGAAAATTCTGATTATTTGATTTTTTATAAATTTACTTCTCTTGATAGATTACACTTGACAAACATAATTAGCAGTGTGTCATCTTGATAAAGATGCGTAAGTACTTTATATAGCTGCTATTTATACTTGTCATTATGTTTTCCTATTTAGTGTTGTTTATAATTATTCTCTTCTCTCTTCACACCTGATGCATTACCACGAACTCAACCGACGGAGAAAAAATGGCTGATAGTCATTATGATGTCATCATCATTGGTACGGGTGCTGGTGGTGGAACGCTAGCATATAAATTAGCAGCAAGTGGCAAGAAAATTTTATTATTAGAAAGAGGCTCTTTCATACCTAAAGAAAAAGCCAATTGGGATTCTCGACTAATTTTTCAAAAAGAATATTATCGAACCCAGGAAATTTGGTATGACAAACACGGTAAAGTAATTCGTCCAGTCACACACTACAATGTTGGTGGTAACACTAAATTTTATGGCGGAGCATTATTGAGATTTCGTGAACAGGACTTTAATAGAGTTTTTCATCAAGATGGGATCTCTCCTGAATGGCCGTTAAAATATCAGGATTTTGCTCCATATTATACAGAAGCTGAAAAACTCTATGAAGTACATGGTCAGCGAAATTTAGATCCTACTGAACCTCAAACTTCTGAAGATTACCCCTTTCCTCCTATTAGTCACGAACCATATATTCAAGAAATTAATGATGGTTTAAAAGACAAAGGCTTACATCCATTTTATCTACCACTTGGTATTAAGCTCAATGAAACTAATCGTTTTTTAAGTACTTGTATTCGTTGTGATACTTGTGATGGTTTTCCATGTTTTTTAAATGCAAAATCTGATGCTGATGTTAACTGTGTGCGTCCAGCCATAGCTAATCAAAACGTGACTTTAATTACTCAAGCCAAAGTCTTACGTCTGCATACAAGTGCATCAGGTCGAGAAGTTAACGGGGTAGTAGCAGAAATTGCAGGTAAACGACATATTTTTTCGGGAGATATTGTTGTTCTCGCTTGTGGTGCAATCAACTCAGCAGTATTATTACTGCAATCTGCCAATGATCAACATCCCAATGGATTAGCCAATAGCTCTAATCTGGTAGGGCGAAATTACATGGCTCATAAATTTGGGATAGTCATGGCTTTATCTACAAAATTTAATGCAACAGTTTTTCCCAAAACAATAGCTGTCAATGATTTTTATTGGGGTGAAAAAGGTTTCCCTTTCCCTATGGGAAGCGTGCAATTACTAGGGAATATCACTGCAAATAGAGTTGCTGCTTATGCACCACCTTTGACACCCAAATTTATTGCGGAAGCAGTAGCCAACCATTCTGTTTCTTGGTTACTAATTACTGAAGATTTACCAAATCCTAATAACCGTGTATATGTTAAAGGGGAGCAAATTTATATTGATTATACCAAGAATAATGAACAAACCTTTAATCGTTTCATGAAACGCTGGGTAGAAGTTTTACAATCAATGAAATTACCATCTCATCAAGGGCATATTTCTGTTGTCTTCCCTCAAAAAATGACTTTGAAAGAAGTTGGACATCAATGTGGTACTTGTCGTTTTGGTGAACATCCTAGAAATTCTGTACTTGATCTTAATTGTCGCACCCACGATGTCGAGAATCTTTATGTTGTTGATGGTAGCTTTTTCCCCTCAAGTTCTGCTGTGAATCCATCACTGACGATTATGGCAAATGCATTGCGAGTGGGAGAACATTTGTTGGCAAGGATGGGTGGTTAGTAGTAAGCACTTTAGTGGTTGAATATTTCTTGAGGGTTCTGTGTGAATGTCTTATTCATTGACTCAACTTCCGTTTATAAGTCATTGGCTGTGACCATTTTTTGTCTTGCTAAGAGTTCACATACCTCAGCGTCGGTTGTTTGCTGAAAATCTTCATACCAAATACCAATGGCATATAAATCTTTTGGCATGACTACGCATACAATCTGATCTACTTGTGTTTGCAGTTCTTCTTCCGCCATCCGCCATCACCGGAAACCGCCAAGACGGGGCTACCTCATCATCTGCCTAATTTTCAAGCTAGTGATTTTGTGAATCTGAAATACTAATTATTTCTTCACAAGTTCCTCAAATTTTTCTTGTAACCTGAAGATAGTAGGAAAGTCTCTAACTTCGAGATTGAAATCAAGAATAGTGGAGGCAACGATTATGGCGATTACTCGTTGGGAACCTTTCCAAGGAATTGAACGTTGGGAACCTTTCTATTGGGAGCCTTTACGGGAAATTGAGGATCTGCAAAGACGGATGAACCGCTTATTTGAGCGGATGTTCCCCAGTGGCGATGGGGGAGTTTCAGCACTTGCTTTTATACCTTCCGTCGAAATGGAGGAAACTGCTGAGGACATTCGTCTCAAACTAGAAATTCCAGGACTGGAATCTAAAGATTTGAATATAGAGGTGACAGAAGAATCTGTTGCAATCAGTGGCGAACGCAAATCTGAGACCAGGACAGAAGAAAAGGGTATGATGCGCTCTGAATTCCGTTACGGGAGATTTGAGCGAGTCATTCCACTACCTGCTCACGTTCAAAACGATAAAGCACAGGCTGAATACAAAAATGGTATTCTGACTCTCACCATACCGAAAGTAGAAAGCGAGAAGAAAAAAGCCGTCAAGATTAACGTGGCTTAATCTATTGTTGTAAAAACAAATCAGCACAGAGGGGGTGAAATACCCTCTCTGCCCACTGGGGTGCAAATATGGTCATCTCACCACCGCCCCATTTCTGTCGGTTTGCACGCGCAGTTGTGGATAGAGGTGTAGATATCTTCCATGGTCATTCTGCCCACGTCTTCCAAGGTGTAGAGCGCTACAAACAGGGGCTAATCTTTTATGATACAGGGGATTTTCTTGATGACTATGTAATTGACCCTGTATTGCGTAATGATTGGTCTTTTGTGTTTTTAGTGGAGGTTGGCGATCGCGGTTTGCATAAGTTGCGTTTAATACCAGTACATTTAAGTTATGCACAGGTTAATCTAGCTAAAGGCGCAGAATTCAACACTATCTGTGACCGTATGCAATCTCTTTGTGCAGCTTTTAATACTAATCTCAGACAAACATCAGAGGGATTAGAAGTCAAATTATAAACTGGGAAAACGCCTGTAAATACAGGAGGCAAACAAATGAAATTAATTTCTATCGCAGAACTCGAAACACTAGCGAAACGACCTAGAGAAGTATGTGTATCAATTTTTTTACCAACTTACCATGCAGGAGCAGAGACTCAACAAAATCCCATCCGCTTTCGGAATTTAATCAGAAAAGCAGAAGAACTCCTGATAGAGCATGGCTGTCGCTCTGAAGATGCAAAAAACTTACTAGAACCAGTGAGAGCGCTAAATCATAATGAATTTTGGCAACATCAGAGTTATGGTTTAGCCATCTTCCGCTCCCAGGACTTTTTGCAGTATTACTCTTTACCTTTAGATTTTGCAGAATTAGTGATTGTTAGTAACCATTTTTACCTCAAACCCCTATTTCCTCTCTTTCATGGCGATGGACACTTCTATATTCTGGCTCTCAGTCATGATGTAATTAGGCTATTAAAAGGCACTCGTTATCATATTGAGGAAATTGATTTAACTGGCGTATTGCCAAGTTTAGCAGAAGTACTACGGTTTGAAGAACCAGAACGTCAAACCCCTTCCCATATAGGTACTCCAGGGGCAACAGGTGGACGAAGTGCTGTTCCTGGTGGGGTCACGGTATTTCACGGTCATGGTGCTGGTGATGAGGATGAAAAAGAGAATCTCAGCCAATACTTCCATCGTGTCAATCAGGCGTTGCGAGAGTTCTTAAAAGAAGAACACGCCCCTTTGGTACTGGCTGGGGTGGAATATCTTTTACCAATTTACCGACAAGCCAATACTTATGCTTATCTCCTGGATGCTAGTATAATAGGCAACCCAAAACTGCTGGCACCAGAAGAATTACACGCCCAAGCCTGGGAAATAGTAGAACCATTATTTTTACAGTCACAACAAGAAGCAATGAATCAATACAAAGAACTGCTGGGAACGGGAAAAGCTTCCAGCCAAATTAGGGAGACTATTCCAGCAGCTTATCAGGGACGAGTTGATAAGTTAATTGTTGCCGTTGATCGGCAATTGTGGGGTACTTTTGATCCAGATACTCAAACGGTTGAAGTGCATCCGGATGCAGAACTCAACGACGAGGATTTACTAGATTTGGCTGCAACTCAGACTATCTTGAACGGTGGCACCGTGTATGCAGTTGAGTCGGCAGATATGCCAGACAATACACCATTAGCTGCGGTATTTCGCTATTAGATAATAGGTGTTGCTGCTAAATTGCTTGATTTTTCTACTATTTGATAAAGTTTCTGTTCAAACTTTTGCATACATACAGACCAATCATATTCGAGAACCGAAAAACGAGCATGGAGGGACATTTCTTCTTTGAGTTGAGGATTTTCTAAAATTCTAATTACCTTGTTGGCAAAATCCCCAGGATTATTTGGTTGAGCTAAAAAGCCGTTGCGCCCAGGGACTACTTGTTCTGAGGTTGAGGGTGCTTTGACTGCAACTACGGGAGTTCCCGAGGCTAAGGCTTCGTTGGTGGAGGTGCAGAAGTTTTCGGTAGCTGAAGGATTGACAAAAACATCGGCTCGTGCATACCATCCTAATAGTTCTGTACCATGGGATTCTCCCCAGACGGTGACACCTTTGCCAAATTTGGTTGCACGTTGACGGATTTCTTCTTGTTGGGGACCACTACCGACGATAACTAGATGGGCATCAGGTATCTTAGCAGCAATGATTGGGTATATATCTAGAAGTTGAATCACACTCTTTTCAGGGGCTATACGTCCAACGAACAAAAGAGTGGGACGATGGTCGTCGGGCATGGGATTGTAGCTGATATTGGCAGGATTAAATTTCTGGCAATCTATACCTTGATAGGGTAGATATTCGCTGCGTTGGGATTTCAAGCTTTTGTATTTCTCAAGCTGTTCCCGGGAAGAAAAAAAATTATAGTCGTAAGCTTCGCTGAATTGCTTGATTAACATCGGTAACATGGGACGAATAAAACTAAAAAACTGATTACCCATGTAATAGCGGATGTAAGCAACGATATCGGTATGGAATAGGGATATGATGGGTGTGCCAGTTTTTTTAGCGTATTCAATACCTACAGGGCGACCGTAACCTTGTAAATAAAGTGAGTAAAATCCTCGCATTTGTGGTGCTTCTTCAACTACCACGATGTCTGGTTTAAAGTTCTCCAATAATTTGGTATCGCTCCAATGGCGATAATGTAATGGTTGGGGAAGAGATTTATAAAATATCAGTGGTTGGGTGGGAAATGCATAGGAAGAAAATTTGGGGAAAGATTGGAGTTCTTTGAGTCCCGCCATCGGACGACTACCAACCTCTTCGGGATACTGGTCGTTGATTTCTGGGTGGATAAGAAATACTTCGTGTCCTTGTTGTAGTAACCAGCGCACCCGTTGGTGTACAGCGATGGAAACCCCTGTCAAAAATGGCGCATACAATCCTGTAATGAGTGCAATGCGAAGAGGTTGTTTTTTCATAGTTAATATCATGTCCGCTTGAACACTTGTATTATTCGTTGAGGTCGGTAATGGGTAATTGGTAATGGGGAGATGGGGTGATGGGGAGTAAGTAGTTTAAAGAATAGGTAACCACTAACCACTAACCAGTTAGATGTTCAAAGAGATACTTTGCTATCAATGGGTTGATCTAATTTTTGATAGGGGCGGTATTGGATGAGGCGGATGTGCCAAGGCCCTTTAATTTGGTAGGTGACGCCGCGCCAGGTAACTTTTGGCATCCAAAAAGATAATAATAATGCCAACCCATAAAACCAGTGTGTTAGAGGTATGCCAAATAGCATTCTGATGATCGTGGCTGGTGATAGTTTGGTTTTGACCTTGGCGTTGTGTTGAATTATGGGTTTTGCGCCAATTTCAAGAGCGATCGCCAACAACAGCAATGCTACTATGTAGCTACCATAGCTAGCAAAAGCTAGAGTTGCAGTATCCCATTGTTGCGTCCATAATGCAGCTATAGACAACACCAACAGTAGATTTGGCAGTAGAACTGTTTGCAATGCGTCAGCAATTACCGCCCACCACTGGGGATGGTACAGGCGCGACGATAACATCTGACGTTTCATCCAGTCAAATAGTCTTGGTAAGTTGCATTCTTCACAATTGAGAATCAACAAAGATGGTACAAACTTCAGCTGAAATCCATAATTTGCCAGAACTTTGGGGATTATAGTATCGTCGGCATAGGATCTTGCCCACCTTTCTAGTAGTTCGGTTTCGTAAATTACATCGGTTTTCAGTGCTAAACTACCCCCCCCAAGGAATGCGGTAGAGGCTCATTTGTACCACAGCAGAGGAGTTCCAGAAATACCGTACCAGTGAACCCCAATATTTACCTGTGGGTAGGTACCAACGGTTACCAGTAGTTGCTCCCACTGTTGGATCAGCCAGAGGACTGACTAATTCGCGTAACCAGCTAGGATGAACCACTGCATCAGCATCTACTAATGCAACTACTTTATAGGATTCATCCAATTCTGAAACAGCTTGCACTATAGAACTGCATTTGAGACTACAGTTATATCGTCTGATACTCAAAGGGCTAATTTGGACGTTGGTTGCACCTAGCGCAGCTATCGTCTCGCTGGCAATTTTCCAAGCTGGATCTTCACGGTTATCAATAATTATCTTTAAATCATATCTTGGATAATTTTGTTGTAGCAGCGATTCTAAACAATTGGGTAGAAACGGATCACTTCCCCGCAAACAAAGAATAACAGCTGTTTTGGGGAGTTGTTCATCTGGCAAGGAATTTCTGTGATGGGTTTTTAATGTCCATAAAAAAGCTAGTGCAACCAATGTTTGAATGACCAGCCAACTTAGCAACATTCTAGACAGAGATATCGCCAATTCTTTCATTTGTGAGGAGTGTGGGAGTGGGAGATGGGGAGTGTGGGGAGTGGGGGAATTACTACTAACTACTAACTACTAACTACTAACTACCAACAAATATTTTATGGATCTAGTCCATACTTCATTTCGATGTTAATAGTTGTATTTTTCTGCAATGGAAAACTCGCCTTATTAAATTTTGGTGTACCGGTTATGACTGATATAGTTGGATTATTGGAAACTCCAAAACCTTCCTGGGGAATGCCTAGAAAATCTCGGTTGAGTTTGTAATCTCCATTTTGATCATCAACTACAGCAACTGCATAATTTCCTGGTTTCAAACCAAAAAATTGTTTTTTAACAGAACTTCCTGTGATTTTTGTACAGCCACTTTGTACTCCGCTAGTTTCATCAAGAGGAAATCCTTTTTCACTCGCATATACTTTCAGGCAAATCTGACCTTGTTGGTGTTTGATACCATTTACTACTACAGTCAGTGTAGTTGTAGGTTCTGCTTGTACTGTATTAGATAGACCAATACTGACTAAACTCGGAAGTAAAAATGCCAAAACATTAGAGGCTTTAGCTAACATTGTGTGTGCCATGATAAATATATTGTTCGTAATGACTGTTAGGGTGTGACCAGACGTAGCATTGCTACGTCTCTACAAAATGTAGACAAACACAATTCATGACCAAATTCAGCAACGCCAAATGACTAATAACCAACCATTAACTACTAACTAACAACTACTAACTATTAACCATTTTCTTGAGGTCTGTTTTTTTCAGCCATTCTTGGGTTAAGCGCATTCCTTCTTCTAAGTTAATTTTGGGTTCATAGCTTAATATTTTGCGTGCTTTTTCGATTGAATAAGCATAGGGACGAGTCATAAAATCTACGGCTTCTGGTAAGATATCGGCTTGCTTCCGAAAGAGTTTTTGTCCCTGATAGCGTAGCTTCAGAAATAGTTTAAGTTCGTCTTTTGGTAGTGAAAAAGGTGCTGGTAAACCTGCCATTTCTGCCAAGCAAGTAAAATATTCCTTCCAAGTGGTTTCTTGTCCGTCGGTGATGTTGAAAGTTTCGCCGTGGGCTTCTTTTTCAATTGCTAAAAATATGGCTGTAACTAGGTTATCAATATATACATGATTGATGATTCCCATGCCATCGCCAGCATAGGCAAATAATTTTTGCCGCATCATTATTAATGGTCGGACTATCCAAGGAATACTACCTGGGCCGTAAACATCACCTGCTCTCAGAATAATGGTGCCAAAATCGGGTGGATTATTCAGTTGTAAAAGTGCTTTTTCAGCTTCTATTTTTGTCTGACAATAAGGATTATTGTCGCCTGATAGTGGCCCTTCTTCTGTGATGTTTTTCGGATAATTAAACCCATAAACTAATGCACTGGAGATATAAACAAAGGTTTTGACACCAGCACTTTTAGCTGCTTTAGCTATGTTGATAGTACCATCAACATTGATTTTGCGAAACTCTTCTAGTGAACCACCTTCTTTGGCAATTTCGTCTGTGTGTACAACTATATCTACTCCCTGACAAGCTAATTCAGCACTAGCAGAATCGGTGATATTACCAATGATGACTTTAGCACCTAAATTCTGTGCTTTTTTAGCTTTATCTGCGGAACTTTGCATTCCACAGACTTTCATTTCTTTGGCGATCGCTAATTGAGCAGTACGCAAACCAATAAATTCGCCAATTCCAGTGATGAGGATAGCTTTATGCTTGAGATCCATGTTAATCCTGTGAATGTTGTCAATTGTGTGAATGCTGGTTATTGGTGGTTAAGGATTTTTACCAATTACCAATTACCCATTACCCATTACCAATTTAAAAAATATCTGCTGGGTCTGTGGAGCGGAGTTTGTTGATAGCTAATGCACCAGATGTCATACACATTAATATTGTTGAGATGAAAACAATTACTGCATTTTGAGTACTCATCATAATGGGTAGTTTAGTTGCTTCCATAGCAAAATCATATAAGAAGATAGAGATAAAAAAACCTGGAATATAACCTAGTACTGATAATATGAAAGCTTGTTGAAATACAACATTCAATAAGTAATTATTTTCATAGCCGATGGCTTTTAAGGTTGCATAAGCGACGAGTTGAGTGGAGATATTACTGTAAAGAATTTGATAAACAATCACAATACCAACAACTGAAGCCATTGAAAGCATAAGATTGAGAATGAAACCAATTGGTGTTCTTGTCGCCCAATATTCTTTTTCAAAATCAATAAACTCTTGGTGAGTAAAAAGTTTCACGTCGTCAGGTAAATTACTTTGCAATTCTGCTTTTACCTTTTGGGGATTAGCACCTGGTTGCAGTGAAATCACGCCTACATCAATCATTTCTGAGGGACGGCTGTTAGGAAATATCCTCAAAAAAGTTGTGTCACTGACTATCAAGTTTCCATCCACACCGAAGGATGGGCCTAAACCGAATAAGCCACCAACTCTAACTCTATAACCTCTCAATGAATCAAAGGGAAATATTTCTAGTATCTGTTCGGCATTTTCCTGAATAAATTTCTGGGCAACTGGCCCAAATTCTGGGCGGGAATTACGATCAAAAAGTACAACATCAGGCACTTTAATTTTATCTATGTTCTTTTCAACCTCTGGCATGTTCATGATCGGTCTTCCTGGTTCAAAACCAATCACATAAATTGAATATTTCTCACCGTTTTCGGGGTTTTTAAATTTAGCAAATCCCAAATATATGGGGCTAACTGACTCTACACCATCAAACCCCAAAGCTTGATACAATCTAGTCCGAAAAAAGCTTTGGATTGCTGTCAAAGATTTATATTGAGAACTGACTAAAAATAAATCGCCTTGGAGATTACGATGCACTTGAGTAGCACTGGAGTAAAGAGCATCTTGAAATCCAAGTTGCATAAACATCAAAATCACAATAAAACCAATGCCAGCCA
The DNA here is from genome assembly GCF_000317225.1 of Fischerella thermalis PCC 7521. Taxonomy (GTDB): domain Bacteria; phylum Cyanobacteriota; class Cyanobacteriia; order Cyanobacteriales; family Nostocaceae; genus Fischerella; species Fischerella thermalis. The sequence goes on along the minus strand of NZ_AJLL01000100.1, from coordinate 32,645 downwards.
CAGCTACTAGAGAACGAATTCTGTTTCTGACTAGTTGCAACCATGCCAGAGGAATTTTAAACACCATGATTTGGTAATTGGTAATTGGTAATTGGTAATTGGTAGTTAGTGGTTAGTGGTAAAAAACCAGCTTGACTACTTTGTTTTGTCGGTGATTTAACTGCTGGGAGTAGCTAAATTTTAATAGCCACATCTACCTGTAAGTTAGTTAAACCAGAGACGAGTTGACTATCTGCTGGGTTATCGATGCGGATTTTTACTTGCACGACTCTGCGGTCTGTATCTGCACCTGGATTAATACTTAAGATATTTTGTCTGTCAACGAGTAAACCGATTTCGCTGACAGTTCCTTGCAATTTTCTACCAGGGAAGGCGGTGCTGGTAATGGTTGCTTTTTGACCTATACGTACTTTCTGAATATCTGTTTGGTAAACTTCTGCGATCGCGCACATTTGAGAAGTTTTACCTATCTCTACAATACCGTTAGTGGCGACTACTTCTCCTGATTTGGCGTGAGTTTTCAAAACTTTACCAGTTACAGGAGATTTTACGTAAGTTAGTTCATGTTGGGCTTGTGCTTGTTTCACAGCAGACATTGCACTCTTGAGTTCGGCTTCTGCTAGGCGCACATCTGTGGGACGCACCTCTTTTATACTTCCTAGTCTGGCTTTAGACTCTCTGAGTTGTTCTTGGAGAGTATCAACAGTGCGAGCTAGGGCTGCTTTACCTTCAGCAAGCTGTTGTTGCAAGGTTTTGAGCTGTAAAGCTTTGCTCTCTGCTGTAGATGCGGAAATCGCACCTTCTCTATATAGTTGTTGATAGCGGTTGTTTTCGGTTTCAGCATTTTGAACTTGGGCTTGGAGACTAGCTATAGCTGCTTGCTGGGTGTTTACTTCTCCTTGTAATTGCCATTCTACTCGAGCGATCGCTGCTTTTTGGGCTTCTATATCACCACTCTTTGCCCCTGCTTTGACCTGTGCTAATTTAGCTTGAGCAACCGTGACATTGTCTAAAGCTTGTTGTACAGCTACAAGAGTACGTGTATATCCTTCCAGCAACGCTACTACTTGACCTGCCTTTACTTGATCTCCTTCTTTCACCAACAGTTTTTCTACTCGTACACCAGTTAATGAACTCGGAGCAGACAGCTGAGTGATTTCGCCATCAGGTACTATCCGCCCTAAAGCAGTCACCGCAACTCTTGCAGGTGCAGCCTTGGCAAGCTTTTTTGGTTCTGTTTGAACCTGAGAGCGAAGTAACAACAAACTAAAGAAAGACACCAAGCCAGTAGCAAAAGCAATAGAAACCGCCAAAAAAATTCCCCACCTAGTTACAGGTTTTGCGAAGAACAAGTTTTTCTTGTCTGCTGTCATATTTTTGTTGGTTGATAGTTAATTGTTGATCGTTGGCTGTTGATCGTTGGCTGTTGATCGTGGTTGTTGATGGATTTTACAAATAACTAACAACTAATCAAAAAGACTAACAATGACTGGGAGAAATATCAGTTATTAGTTATTGATCACTGCTCACTGAATTAATTCAGAAACCCAACAATACAAAAATACTGTTTTGGTATAAATGTAATTGTTCGCACAATCAACAGCAGCTTTACACCAAAATTTTCTCAATTTTACTCTTGGTAGAAAGCAGGTAAAGTAACCCCTGAACAATACAGAACTAAACTAAACTAAAAAACTTTAAGTCCAAATAGAAATCGAGACTAAAACGAAGCGGCAATGATATAAGCATCAAAAAACTCGCTTTCCAATATGGCAAAAAAGTTTGATTTTGTCAAGCTGTTAATTTGGGATTAGGAATCAGATAAGGCAGACAAGGAGGACAAGGAGGACAAGGGGAATTAGTTACTATGTTACTCTCCGCACACTCCCCGCACTCCACCCTCCTCACACTCGTCACGTTTCATTATCAGTTTTCTTTATCAATTAAAAGTCGCCATAGGGAACTTTTTTAGAATCATTGGCTTCAATAAGGTTGTAAGAAAAAGGATACAACGCCCAAATTTATCTGTGGAATCAATCCAAAATCGAAGATCCATGAATCATAAAACATCCTCATCAGAGTTCTCACAAAATTCATGTTTTTAATCACACTGGTGGAATAAGATCGGGTTTATCGTCTTGCGGGTGTTCTCATTGACGACATAGAAAAATAGCAATTATGCCTAAGATACCTATAGAAAAAATCAAAATTGGTGTGAATCGTCGTCCATTAAATGGCGAAAAAGTTAAGGATTTAAAAGAATCCATCCAGGCAAATGGGCTTTTAAACCCAATCACAGTAGATCAAAATCATAACTTGATTGCTGGGCTGCACCGTTTGACGGCGTGCCAGATGCTGGGTTTAGAGGAAATTGAGTGCAATGTTGTTAATTATGAAGATGCTGAGCAATCTCGTCTAGCGGAAATAGACGAAAATTTGATTCGCAATGAGCTAGAACCTTTAGAACGTAATGAGTTGTGGTTAGAACGGGAACAGATTCTCCAACGTATGGGACTGAGGGCAAAACCAGGAGATAATCAATATACTCTCAAAGGTAGTGCAACCATTTCACCACCAGCCAAAACTACCCGGGACATCGCAAAACAAACAGGTTTCTCTGAACGTACTTTACAGCAAGGTTTACAAATCGCTAAGGCGATTCATCCGGATGTAAAACAGCTTATTAAAGACACACCATTAGCTAAAAGTACTACAGCACAACTAGAAATAGCCAGAACTGCCACTGCTGAACGTACCTTAGCAGAAAAAGCGGAAGAAGCTGCACTATTAGCCAAAGCCAAGGGAGAAGAACAAGAAGCCGAACGACAAGCACAATTAGCAGCGCAAGCACGAGCCAAGCAAAAAGAGTTACAATTATTAGCTTTCAAAAGTGCGATCGCCCAAAAACAAGCGAAGTCAGCTGTGAAAAAAGCAGCCAATCGGGTACAACAGACAGATCACGAAGCAAACATTATTCTCAAAGAAGCACAAGTAAAAGTTGGTGATGAATTAATACTGGGTAGACATTTAGTTTATTGTGGCGATACCAGTAGTCAAGGTTTTAGACAACTTTTACCCTCAAATGCAGCTTTAGCGATCGCTACTCTATCACATACTTGGAACCATGATTACTTGGTCGACGAGGCAAGAATAGTCGCAGTAGTACGTTCCCAAGATAACATTTATGAGTTTTGCAGCCAAACTCGAATGCCATATCAGTATGAATTGATCATTAGTAACATGTATCTTGGCATCTTTTCTCATCAATCAATATCTAAGCCACAAACACCAATTCATATTGAAGGTATAGAGGGAATAATCAATTACCTCATCAATCTTTATACAAGTCACAAAGATCAATTTGTCATTGCGCCATTTATGGGCAATGGTGAAATTCTAAACGCCTGTGAAAGGATGGGGCGTATCTGTTTTATCGGAGATCAAAACCCAGAATTAGTCAGTCGCGAAATTATCCGTTGGGAAAAGTGGACTGGGAAAAAAGCCAGTAGAGGTGGGGGAGTGGGGTGATGGGGAAGGCGGGTGCAGTGAGTGGGGAGTGTGAGGAGTAGTGACGCAATAACTACTAACCACTGTACAGACGTGCCATGCCACGTCTCTACAACAACCAACCAACAACTAACCAATCCCAATAATGTAAATAAATATTGACTTAAATAACCTCTTAATATGTCTAGTTGATTTTTATTAAAAAAACAGCATCATGTCTAGCTGAATCATCGGCTTGTCATGAAAAATATACTGATGTTCATCACCTACAAAAATTAATTAATAACCTTGTTAATTTAATTCCCAAACCAATAGTTATTCAGGAAATTTATAAATAACTCATAACAGCTTTCTGCTTCTCTCGTTTCTTCAATAGTAATAAATGTTACTTTTTGAGAAATTTTCAAATTTAGATGATATTTTTTGCAAAATTGCCTTCTACGAACAATCCAGTTTATGCTGCTTATGCTAATCTTGGTATTAATTGTCATTCTTTTAGGCAATAAAGCTTATTAGTGAGTTAATAATTAATTTATTGAGAGTAAACAACCAACACTAAAAAAAGCTCCAATGCCATCATTAATGATTCAGTAAGTGGACATAATTAAACGTAAAATGCCAACTATTGAAATCAAATCAAGAAGCAGCTTTTTTCTTCTGTATTCTGACTTAAAAGTAACCTCAACCCGCTTATTGGACAACCCTCTACTTGCTAAGCAGAGGGGCTAGAGGTGAGGTTTTTGTTCATGCCTGGCGGTGAAACTTGTTTCAGAGATCCTGCCTTATACTTAGTTAAATCATTTGTACAAATGGCTTGTTAATTCAGATGAAAAGAGGTGTTTTTCTGTAACAAATTTGTCAAATAATGTTTGACTAAATTCATAGAATATATTATCTTGGAAGTCGAAACTGCTATGGCATTCATCAAGATTCAGAACATTATTATTAACACAAATTACATTGCCGCAGTTAAGCTAGATAATCAAACTAGCTCAGAAGTAAAAAGCGTTTCTGTCCTCATAGTTACTCCGAAGTTTCCACTATTCCAGTGTGAGAGTATCTCCCCCAATCTCCATAATTACGAATGGATAGAGTTCACAGGTCAGGCTGCTAACGCGCTACAAGACTACTTTACTAGTTACAACAACGTCATCGATTTATTACCACAATCTCAGGAATCGAGCGTTGTGTAATATTTTTGATCTAATTGCAACAGACACAAGCAAAATTATTTTCATTTAACGAACCGATTTGAGATTTTAGATTTGCGATTTTAGAATTGATGTTCCGAAAACTATTAATCCAAAATCCAAAATCCAAAATCCAAAATTCTCAGGGTGACATTTGCTATTGGGTGCTGATGTCCGTACAAGTATTTAGCTTTTGTGCATAGGATAACTGCTGCATTAATTCGCTACAGAAATAGTAGCAGTTCTATCATCCACATTACCAAAAATTAATCTATCTTCTATGTCTGCTCATTCAATTGAGATTGCCTTAGCGCAATTGGAAGAACAGATAAACAATTGCGAAAAGGCAGTGACGAGGTTTGTTGAGGTCAAAAAAAGGATGTCGGATAATTCTATGGGAATCGAAAAAATGAACAGAAAATTGCAGTATAATCCTATTGCTATTATTGGTATGGCTTCTTTGTTTCCCCAAGCTAAAAACTTGCGGGAATATTGGCAAAATATTGTTAATAAATTGGACTGTATAACCGACATTCCACCGACACACTGGAGTGTGGAAGATTACTACGACCCAAACCCCAGAACACCAGAAGACAAAACCTACTGCAAAAGAGGCGGATTTCTCCCCCATGTTGATTTTAACCCAATGGATTTTGGGATTCCGCCAAATATCTTGGAAGTTACAGATGTTTCGCAACTATTGAGCTTGCTAGTTGCCAAACAAGCAATGGAAGATGCTGGCTACGGCGAAAGCCGGGAATTTAATCGCGAAACTGTCGGTGTCATCTTAGGATCAGCAGCCCTCAAATTAGGAATTCCTCTTTCTGCCCGTCTACAATATCCAATTTGGAAAAAAGCCCTCAAAAGCAGTGGCTTGTCTGATGAAGATACCCAAAAAATCATTGAGAAAATCAAAAGTGCTTACGTCAAGTGGGATGAAAATGCTTTCCCCGGTATGTTAGCGAACGTCATTTCCGGACGTATTGCCAACCGTTTGAATTTAGGCGGGATAAATTGTACAGTTGACGCTGCTTGTGCTAGTTCCTTCGCAGCCTTGAAAATGGCAATTAGCGAGTTAGTTGAGCATCGCTGTGACATGATGCTGACTGGCGGTGTTGACACTGATAACTCAATCACAGCTTATATCAGTTTTAGCAAAACCCCAGCGGTGACTCCCAGTGAGACGGTGAGACCTTTCGATGCTCAATCCGATGGCATGATGTTGGGTGAAGGTATCGGTATAGTTGTTCTCAAACGCTTAGAAGATGCAGTCCGAGACAACGATAAAATCTATGCAGTCATCAAGGGCATTGGTACATCCAGCGATGGACGCTATAAAAGTATTTACGCTCCTCGCCAGGAAGGGCAAGTACAAGCATTGCGTCGTGCTTATGAAGATGCAGGGTTTCCGCCAGAAACTGTCGGTTTAATTGAAGCCCACGGTACAGGGACTATGGCGGGTGACCCAACCGAATTTAGCTCTTTACGAGAATTTTTTACCGAAAACAACTCTAAAAGACATCACATCGCCCTTGGTACAGTCAAATCTCAAATTGGGCATACAAAAGCAGCGGCTGGTGCAGCGAGTTTAATCAAAACAGCTTTGGCACTCCACCACAAGATCCTACCAGCCACAATTAATGTCACTGAACCCAACCCCAAACTTAACATCAAGAATTCCCCCTTTTATTTGAACACGGAAACAAGACCATGGATTCGCTCAGAAGGGGAAGCGCCAAGACGGGCGGGTGTCAGTTCCTTTGGCTTTGGTGGTACAAACTACCATGTCGTCTTGGAAGAATACGAAGGCGAACACAACCAAGCTTACCGCTTGCACGCTGCTCCTAGCGAAATAGTACTATTTGCTCAAACTCCAGCAGAGTTATTAAGCAGTTGTCAGGAAACTTTAGCTCAATTGCAGTCTGAGGCGGGTAATAAGAATTATGTCGAATTAGTGGAAGCTTGCAAAACCAAAGAAATTCCCCAAGGTGCTGCTAGGGTTGGTTTTGTAGCTGAGAATAGTGCTGAAGCTTGCAAGTTACTGCAAATTAGTATTGACTTGCTGAAAAACAAACCGACTGCAACATCCTGGGAACATCCCCAAGGTGTTTACTACCGCGCTTATGGTATGGAATTAGCCGGAAAAGTAGTAGCTTTATTTTCCGGGCAGGGTTCACAATACTTAAATATGGGTCGGGAATTAGTCATGAATTTCCCGGAAATGCGGAATCTCTATGGCTACATGGATAGCTTGTTACGCAAAGATAACTTACAGCCACTATCTGAGATCGTTTTTCCCCATCCCGTATTTGAAGAGACAGAAAAGAATGCCCAAGTTGCGGCATTACAAAAGACACAATACGCTCAACCTGCCATCGGGATGTTGAGTGCAGGCATGTATAAAATTCTGCAACAATCTGGATTTAAGGCAGATTTCGTTGCTGGACACAGTTTTGGTGAACTGACAGCATTGTGGGCGGCGGGAGTGTTGAGTGATGCAGATTACTGTTTCCTTGTGAAAGCACGGGGACAAGCAATGGCAGCACCCCAAGATCCCAATTATGATACGGGAGCAATGCTGGCGGTCAAAGAAGACCTGAGTAAGGTAGAAGCTGTAATCAGGAATTATCCTCAGGTGGCGATCGCTAACTTTAATTCACCCTGCCAAGTCGTCTTAGCAGGTCCCACGAATGCCATTACCCAAGTAAAGGATGCATTACACAAACAAGGATATGCAGCCGTTTCCCTACCAGTATCCGCAGCTTTCCATACACCGCTAATTGCCTTTGCGCAAAAATCCTTTGCGATCGCCATTAAAAATGTTACCTTCCAAATTCCCCAAATCCCTGTTTACACCAACGTTACAGGTAAGGAATATCCCAAAGAACCTGCATTAATTCAAAAAACTCTCGAAACCCACCTCTCTAACTCCGTACTATTTAAGCAGGAGATCGAAAATATCTACGCAGCTGGGGGTTACTGCTTCGTGGAATTTGGGCCAAGAAATATTCTTACCAACTTAATCAAAGATATCTTAGGCGATCGCCCCCATATGGCGATCGCACTCAACCCCAGCGCCCAAAAGAACAGCGATCATTCTTTGCGCGAAGCCGCCGTACAACTGCGTGTTGCGGGTATGTCTCTGAAAAACCTCGACCCCTACCAACTACCACCAGTAATTGCTGAACCGCCGAAAAACAAAGGTTTGAACGTTAAATTATGCGGTAGTAACTACGTATCAGACAAAACGAAAATGGCATTTGAGCAAGCATTGCACAATGGGCAAACAGTGAAATTGCAACCCAGTGAAACAACCATAACCGTAAATTCTACTCCTGTTGCCACTCCTGCGATCGCATTACCACAAACTAACGGCACTAACGGACACAGCAAACAAACGCACTCAGTAAAAGACACAGTTCAGATGGTTCAAGGGAAAGAAATAAAAAGTAACGGTAATTCCCAATCTCTAATCCCTACCTCCCACACTCCCCATCTCCCCATTCCCGAGTTCCCCGCTCCCCACTCCCCCATGCAGTCAGAAATCCCAGACAAACTTGTAAATTACCAAAGAGTTTTAGAAAGCTTAGAATACGTCCTGACACAATTTCAACAAAATCAAAGCGAAAATTTACAAGTTCATTCCCACTATCTCAGCCATCAGATGGAATATGCCAAAACCTTCTTCCAACTGATGCAGCAGCAGAATTCCCTGCTTGCTAACGGCAAACATTCAGCAGATGCAGCCAAGCTGAAACCAAGCATCATCGAAAGCTTAGACCGTAGCATGATGCAGTTTCACGCCCAACAAGGTGAAACCCTACGTATTCATGAGCAATATCTCAAAGAACAGGTAGAATACACCAAAAACTTCTTTCAACTCGTTCAGCAAGAATACTCCCAACTCATCAACGAAGGTGCAACTACTCAACCAGTAATTTCTACAAATGGGAAAATAGGGACACCAGAAGAAGTTAAAATTATCAAAGAAGTCACACAAGTAACAGAAGTCAAACCAGTCAAAGAAACAACACAAGAAAACACCTCTCTATCTTCCCCCACTCCCCCCACCTCTGCGACACCGACCGTCAGCACACCATCAGCAACACCAGCACCAACCATTGATCTATCTGATTTAGATCAAACTTTGCTAGCCATCACCAGCGAAAAAACTGGTTATCCCATCGAGATGCTAGAACTCGATATGGACATGGAAGCAGACTTGGGAATTGACTCGATCAAACGAGTAGAAATCATGGGTGCGTTGCAAGAAAAATACCCCGACCTACCCAAGCCAAGTAATGTAGAAGAACTGGCGGAACTACGTACCATCGGTCAAATCGTCCAGTATCTACAATCGTTAGTTTTTACCCCCGCATCAGTGGAGGATAAGAAAGACAAGGGAAACAACATAGAAAGTATTTTTACTCCCCACCTCCCCACCTCCCCATCCCCCACACCCGACCTCTCCTCTGGTGTACCTGAATTCAGCAACGACTCCACCGCAGTTAGCGAAAGTGTCGCAGTCGCCGCCGAACCAATCATCACTGTTACGGAAACAGCAACTTCCACAGCAGAGGTTGACTTAAGTAACTTAGCTGAAACTCTGTTAGCTATTACTAGCGAAAAAACAGGTTATCCAGTCGAGATGTTAGAACTCGACATGGACATGGAAGCAGACTTGGGAATTGACTCAATCAAACGGGTAGAAATCATGGGGGCGTTACAAGAAAAATACCCCGACCTACCGAAACCGAGTAATGTAGAAGAACTAGCAGAACTACGCACCATCGGTCAAATAGTTGAGTACCTCCAGAAACTAGCTGGGGCTGAAAAAAAAAAGCAGCAGCATGAATCTGTTAACCAGCTAGACGAGTCAGTACCCAACGTCCAACGTCGTCCAGCCAAGCTGCAAATTCTGCCTCCACCAGACTTTTGGGAATTCCCCATACCAGAGGGACACATCGCCCTCATCACCGACGATGGTTCCCTCACTACCACCAAAGTTGCAGAATTACTGAATCAACGGGGATGGAAAGTAGTAGTCTTAAAGTTACCTCCATCCCTCGTTCCCGAAAAATCGCCCTTACCAGCAGGTGTGAATCGCGTTACCTTACAAGATGCAACAGAGGAACATTTACAACAACAATTAGCAGCGATCGCTACTCATTACGGTAACGTTGGCGCATTTATTCACATTCACCCCGTCTTCCAGGCGAACCATAACAGTAGTGTTGCCTATTTCCCAGAAGAAAAAGCGATTATTAAGCAAGTTTTCTTCATAGCCAAACATCTGAAAAAATCTCTCAACGCAGCAGCTAATCACGGACGCAGCTGTTTCTGTACCGTAGCACGTTTAGATGGGGCTTTTGGAGTAGAACACAAAGTTAACTTCGGGGCGATTGGTGCAGGTTTATTTGGATTAACCAAAACCATGATTTGGGAGTGGCCAAAAGTATATTGTCGGGCAATAGACCTTAGTCCTGATTTTAGCGCTGAAACATCAGCACAGTACATCGTTGCTGAACTTCACGACCCCAATCGTTATCTTACCGAAGTAGCCTATGGTTCCCAGGGAAGAGTAACTTTGGTTAGCGTACCCGATAGATAAGACATGGGATGTGAGAGGTGTGTAGACACGCAAGTGGCTTCCCGTAGTGTGGGGTATGAGAGGTATGAGGAGTATGAGGGGTGTGAGGGGTATGAGAATTACAAGGATAAAATATTTTTTTACTCCTCACACTTCCCCCACTCCTCACACTCCCCCTACTTTTCCTACTCCCCCCACTCCCACTAAAGATATGTCCAAGCATCAAACAATTACCTATCTTGGCCGTGTTATTGACCAAAAAAAACAAGCCCCAATTAGTAGGGCTAAAGTTTTATTAACCTATGAAGGTAATACCTTGATTACCTACACAGATTTAGAAGGAATATATAGATTAACTATTAACTTTAATAATAGTAATTCATTGCAGGCTCAATTATCTATTCAAGCCAATGGTTATAAAAGTTATAACTCTTTGATAAAATTGTCACCAAAACAGAAAGACCTTGGTGATATTAGGCTGGTTGATATTAATTCTAATTTGAGTTCATCTTCTAATCTCAAATCAAGTGAGACTGTAAGCTCAAGTTTGAGTTCCACATCTCTAGAGAATAGTTTTGTTCCTTTACCAATAATCATAGCGATCATGATGGTGATGTTTTTAATGATGGCGATCGCTTTTAAACCTTCACCTCAAAAAACTCCTGGTAATAGGCGTGATACGGTTAGTTATATCTATTAGTATTTAAGGTTTTGATGTTATGCGAACACCGATGCACACTGATGAACACAGATGTTTGATTAGTATTAATAGTTTTGTGATTTAAGAGTATTTCAAAAGGAATCTCCAGGATTTATTGTAATAATTCATAACTCAAATTCATAATTTTTTGCGTGAGGATAATTTATGATTACAGCAAGTCATATTCGCCCCGCATCTGTTTTTCTTGTTAGTGGTGGTGCTAAGGGAATTACAGCTAAGTGTGTCATTAAATTAGCACAGCAGCATCCTTGTAAGTTTATTTTGCTAGGACGTTCGGAACTTTTAGAAACAGAACCTGATTTTGCTCACAATTGTTTTGATGAAGCAACATTAAAAAAACGCATCATGGAATATCTTCTTTCCACTGGAGAGAAACCCACACCCATGAGTGTACAAAAATTATATAATCAACTAGCATCAAGTCGAGAAATTAAAGAAACATTAGCAGCAATTCAACAAGCAGGTGGAGAGGCTGAATATATTAGTGTAGATGTCACTGATACTTTAGCTTTGAATCAAAAAATTACTGCTACTGTTGAACGTATGGGTGAAATTACAGGCATCATTCATGGTGCTGGTAATTTGGCTGATAAATTGATTGAAAAGAAAACAGAACAGGATTTTGAAAAAGTTTATACAGCCAAAGTTCAAGGGCTAGAAAATATTTTAGCTTGTGTCAAACCTAGCCAGATAGAACATTTAGTTTTGTTCTCTTCCGTAACTGGTTTTTACGGTAACATCGGACAATCTGATTACGCGATCGCTAACGAAATTCTCAACAAATCAGCCCACTTATTCAAGCAAAAATATCCCCAATGTCACGTCGTCGCCATCAATTGGGGAGGTTGGGATAGCGGTATGGTGACACCAGAATTGAAAAAAGAATTCGCCCGCCGGGGTATTGATATTATCCCAGTAGAAGCAGGAACACAAATGTTAGTTAGAGAACTGCATCCTGTTCATCACAATACCACACAAGTGGTCATCGGCAGCCCCATGCCCACACCTGCTGCGCCTCTAGATTCTGAACTTCGTACCTATCGCATCCGTCGCAAACTTACACTTGCAGCAAATCCCTTCCTACACGATCATGTCATTGCTGGGAATCCGGTTTTACCTGCTACCTGTGCAGTGTCATGGATGTCTGATGTTTGCGAAAAATTATATCCAGGATATAAAGCATTCAGTAGCACAGACTTCCGCATCTTCAAAGGAATTACCTTTAACGAAACCCTCGCAGATGAATACATTCTCGACTTACAAGAAACATCCAAAAATCTCGATCATCACGAAATAAATTTCCTGTGCAAAATCTGGAGTAAAACACCAGAAGGTAAAACCATATATCACTTCAGTACCCAAGTTAAACTCCTGCGTGATATTCCTCCCGCCCCCATCTATGAAAAACTGAACCTTGTAGAAGATAACATCATCACCACCACAGGTAAAGACTTTTATCAAACAGGAGAATCAGCATTATTTCATGGCCCGTCTTTTCAACAACTTAAAAGAGTCATAAATATTACTCCTGAGAAAATCACCGTTGAATGTTTTTGGAAAGAAATCGACAAAACCAAACAAGGCCAATTTCCAGCCTATTGGATCAATGGATTCACAACCGATTTAAGTACCCATCCCTTATGGATTTGGCTACATCATTACCATCAAGAAATCTGTCTACCAGGACAACAAGAAAAATATGAACAATTTGCCAAAATTCCCTATAACCAATCCTTCTACGTCTCCTGTGAAGTTAAAAGTAAAACCCAAACAGGCGTCATTGCCGATTTCTTCGTACACGACAAACAAGGAAAAATCTACTCACAACTTCTCGGAGGTAAAGGTATCATCTTCCCAGCCAAATTAATGCAACCAAAAGCATAAAAACTCTGTTTACCCCCTGTGTTTAAAGCATTCAGACTTAGGAGTTACCCCGTGGAAAAAATCGCCATTATCGGATTCTCATGCCTATTTCCCGACGCCAAAAATCCTGAAGAATTCTGGCAAAACCTTATCCAAAAAAAAGATTCCACATCATCCATAACTTCTGAAGAACTAGGGGTAGATCCACAAATATTTTACGAACCCACCAAAGGCAAACCAGATAAAATCTACTCCCTTAAAGGCGGATTCATCCGTGATTTTCAATTTGATTCTACTGGCTACAAACTACCAGCAGAATTACTAGAAAAACTAGATAATACCTTTAAATGGTCACTGCATGTTGCCAAACAAGCTTTGCAACATAGTGGTTACTTAAATCAAGAATCTGTTCTCTCTCAATGTGGAGTCATATTAGGTACACTCTCCCTCCCCACCAAAGCATCTAATCAACTATTTGCACCCATTTATCAGCAAGTTCTCACACCAGCAATCAGAGAACTCATACAACAGCAAGAATTTGATTTAGCTAGTTTATATTCTTCTGAGCAAGCTTCATTTTATAATGCGATGATATCAGGCTTACCAGCTGCAATTATCGCTCAAGCTTTCTCACTATCAAATATACATTTTTGTATCGATGCTGCCTGTTCATCACCACAGTATGCTATCAGGCTGGCATCCCATTATTTGTGGACACACAAAGCTGATTTGATGTTAGCAGGTGGTATCAGCTGTGCAGATCCGCTATTTATTAGAATGTTGTTTTCCGGTATTCAAGGATATCCGGAGAATAATGATATTAGCCGTCCTTTAGATAAATTATCGCGGGGGATGCTGACTGCGGAAGGTGCAGGGATGGTGGTACTGAAGCGATATAGTGATGCCAAAAGAGATGGCGATCGCATTTATGCGACGATCACAGGTAACGGTCTTTCCAATGATGGTCGGGGTAAACACTTACTCAGCCCCAATTCCAAAGGACAAACTCTTGCTTTTGAACGCGCCTACCAAGAAGCACAAATCAGTCCTAACAAAATTGATTACATGGAGTGCCATGCTACGGGGACATTGTTAGGCGATACCACCGAGTTCCAATCCATAGAAAACTTCTTCGGTAAATACCAAGCCACACCTTTACTCGGTTCTGTGAAATCTAACGTTGGTCACTTGCTCACAGCTGCTGGCAGCGTTAGCTTAATTAAAGTGCTGATGAGTATGTCTAATGGTGTGATTCCAGCCACAATCAATATTACAGAACCGATGGGTGTCGGCAACAGTGTTGTCTCACCGCAACAAATTGTCACCAGCACCACCAATTGGCCGGGAAATCAACCAGTAAAACGCGCTGCTATCAGTGCGTTTGGTTTGGGCGGAACTAATGCCCACATGATTTTAGAGCAAGGAAATACAACAGAACCAATCACACCACAAGAAGCCTTACACCCAGCCAAGCTTGCCATTGTCGGGATGGATGCCTTTTTTGGTGGCTGCGATGGTTTAGATGCTTTTGAACGCAGTATTTACGAAGGTAAACAACATTTTATTCCCTTACCTCCTCAAAGATGGTACGGGGTAGAAAAGCAAACAGAGTTATTGAAAAAATATGGTTTAGCTGACGGGAAACCGCCATTAGGCGCATACATTACAGATTTTGAAATTGATACAGTTTCTAGCAAAATTCCGCCCAATGAACTCGAAAAACTCAATCAACAACAATTATTATTGTTGAAAGTTGCGGAACGTGCTTTAAAAGATGCAGGCATTAAAGAAGGTGCAAATGTAGCAGTAATAATTGCCACGGAAACGGAATTTTCTGCACATCATTTACAGCAAAGATGGAATTTAGCCTGGCAGATAAAAGAAGGCTTAATTGCTCGAGAAATTTCTCTACCAACTGATAAAGTTGACCAATTAGAAACCATCATTAAAGATGGGATGCATCATCCCGTTGAAAGCAGCGAATATGTAAGTTACATCGCCAATATTATGGCGAGTCGCATTTCTTCACTGTGGGATTTCACTGCACCTGTTTTTACGATCACTGCCGGCGAAAATTCCACTTTCAAAGTTTTAGAAGTAGCCCAACATTTACTCACAACCGGGGAAGCAGAAGCTGTACTTGTGGGTGCAGTTGATTTAGCTGGCGGGATGGAAAATGTATTGTTGCGAAATCAAAGGGCAGCAATTAATTCTGGTGCAAATACCCTCAGCTACGACCAAAAAGTCAATGGCTGGATGGTTGGTGAAGGTGCAGGCGCAATAGTATTAAAGTTGCATGAAACTGCTAAAAAAGCAAGCGATCGCATTTACGCAGCCGTTGATGCCATCAGTTTTGTGCAAGATAGTTTGGGTAAAAGTAATGCCAAAGCCGTTCACCAAGTTAGCCAGCAAGCTTTGTTAATGGCAGGTATTAAACCATCAGAGGTCAATTATTTAGAAGTTTACGGCAGTGGTAACAAAGAAGAAGATGCAGCCGAAATCACAGGTTTGCTTCAGGCTTATCCAGGAAATGCCAATGATTTAAACTGTGCAATTGGCAGCATCAAAGCCAATATCGGTCATACATACACTGCATCGGGAATTGCTAGTTTAATCAAAACAGCCCTGTGTCTTTATTACAGATATATTCCAGCTACACCCAATTGGACTGGAGTCAAAGGTAAAGAACTTTGGCAAAGCAGAGAACTCATCTCCCCATCACCCTTCTACGTCGCCACAGAATCAAGACCTTGGTTTCTCGATAAACAAGCTACAAAAAGAATTGCTGCTATCAATAGCATAGGAATAGATGGTACTTACGCCCACGTCATCTTATCAGAAGAACCAGAACAACAAGAACGCAGCAGCAGATTTTTACAGCAAACTCCATTTTATTTACTCCCGATTACCGGACGCGATCGCACTGATTTACTCACCCAACTTGATACCCTCGAAAACACCATAAATAACGGTACTTCCCTTGCCAACACTGCTAACCTAGCCTTTGCTAACTATAAACTCGATGCCACTGCCAACTACATCTTAGTAATTCTGGCACACAACCAAAACGAACTTACTAGAGAAATCGCAGCCGCCAGAAAAGGTATAGACAACGCCTTTGCCAAACAAGAAGATTGGCAAACACCATTAGGCAGTTACTTCACAGCCAAACCACTCGGTAAACGTGGCGGAGTAGCTTACGTCTATCCCGCAGCAGTCAACTCCTATCTAGGAATTGCCCGTAAACTCTTCCGTCTATTCCCCAACATCCTCGACGACATCGCCATCAAAGAACTACAAAACCTCGTCGCCGATATCTCCCGCGTCGTCTTTCCCAGAAGCTTAAACAAACTTTCATCCCGCCAACTCGAAACCCTCGAACAGCAATTTCTCGATGATCCTCTAGCGATCTTTGACGTAGATATGCTGTTTACCAGATTCATCACCCAAATCATCCGTGATCAATTCCAAGTAAAACCCGAATTCGTCTTTGGTTATAGCTTGGGTGAAACCAGTATGATGTCTGCGGTAGGTATTTGGGATAACTTCACCCAAGGAATCCGCGCCCTCCACGCCTCCCCCCTATTTGCCAACAGATTATCTGGTGCAAAAAACGCCGTTCGCGAGTATTGGCAACTACCACCTACCCACGATAATAACCTCTGGGCGAACTACGTCCTCATGACAACCCCATCCCAAGTTAGAGAATACCTCAAACACGAGAAGCGCGTCTTCCTCACCCAAATCAACACACCAGAAGAAATCGTCATCGCCGGTCAACCAGCAGCTTGTGAAAGAATCATTCAAATTCTAGGCTGCAACGCCTTCCGCGCCCCCTTCGATCACGTCATTCACTGCGAGGCGATGCGTTCCGAATATAATGAGATTGCCAGAGTCAACACCCTACCCATCCAGAAAAACCTACCAAACGTCACTCTCTACTCCGCTGCTGAGTACGGCCCCATGAGAATAGACAGTGGGGCGATCGCCAACAGTATCGCCACAGGTTTATCCCAACAGCTAGATTTTCCCCGCCTAGTCAACCGAGTCTACGACGATGGGGCCAGAATCTTTATCGAAACAGGTGCAGGTAACATCTGTTCACGCTGGATAGATAAAATTCTTGCTCACAAAGACCACATCACCGTACCCCTAAATCGCAGAGGCTTAGACGACCATTCTGGTCTCATCAAAGCCCTAGCAAAACTCGTCAGCCATCAAGTATCAATTGACATCTCACCACTCTACACCCAAGTAACAGAAACTAATAAAAAATCCAAACTTACCCTCAAAAAAGTCACCCTGGGTGGACAAAGCATTACCGATAAAATTTTAACCCAACAAAACAAACAACTCTTCTGCAACATCTCCACGACTACAACAAAATCCCAACCCATCAATCCTCCTGCGACTCAACCAGAAGAAATGCCAATACAAAATATCATGGATAACAGCTTAGAGCCAAAAGCAGAAGTACAATTTGTTGAGTCAACCCAACCCATCACCATCCTCAGCCAGTCTCATTACCAACAACTGAACGCCAATAACTTCCGAGTTCATAAAACCCATGACGCCTTCTTACAATCTCGTCAAGAATTTAGCAAACAAATCAGCGAACTAATTCAATTACAACTCGCTTGCGCTGAAAATTTACTGAGTGAGTAAAGACTTCTCCTCATTATTGGCGTCCTTGGCGTCTTGGCGGTTGAAAAATAAATATTAAACCGCCAAGACGCAGAGAACGCCAAGAAAAAGATGAGACTTTATTGCATTTATTCTTCATATTCCCACTCATAATAACTTTCTTGAGGAATCATTACGGTGAAAACAGTGGATGTGGTACTAGAGAACGGTCTTGAATTTTATGGTTCTCCTTGCAACTTTAATCAAGTATGGAAAGGTTCCTTAGATTGCGTAGCCTTTGAAGCCAGCAGAATTAAAGAAAAACTCCTATCTTTAGATCAACCTTGTTATATTGTGAGAGTTGACGGTAAAATTGGCGTCACCAATCACGGTTATTTGTCTCCTCTTGATAATGGAAAAACAGGACAAATTGAATTGTTGATGGTGATTCCACCTATAAGACTGCAACAATTGGGAGATCCCAATTTTCTCAATTTTCATGGTACTAAATATGCCTATACTACCGGTGCAATGGCTGGTGGTATCGCTTCAGAAGAAATGATCATTGCTTTAGGAAAAGAGGGAATTTTGGGTTCCTTTGGTGCAGGTGGTTTACCGCTAAATCGCTTGGAAATAGCCATTAACCGCATCCAATACGCTTTGCCTAATGGGCCTTATGCTTTCAATTTAATTCACAGTCCTAATGAACCTGCACTTGAACGCGGCGCAGTAGATTTATACCTCAAATATGGGGTAAGAACTATAGAAGCTTCGGCATTTTTAGACCTGACTCCCAACATTGTTTATTACCGTGCAGCAGGATTGGGTTTAAATTCAGCAAATGAAATTGAGATAAAAAACAAAATCATTGCTAAAGTTTCTCGCCGTGAAGTTGCTAGAAAATTCATGCAACCAGCACCACAAAAAATGTTGCAAGAATTGGTCGCGCAAGGATTAATTAGTGAATTACAAGCTAATTTAGCAACTAAAGTTCCCCTTGCTGATGATATTACAGCAGAAGCAGATTCTGGTGGTCACACTGATAATCGTCCTTTGGTTTGTTTGTTACCTTCAATTGTTGCTTTACGGGATGAAATTCAAGCACAGTATAGTTATGAAAAACCGATTCGAGTTGGAGTAGCAGGTGGAATAGCAACACCACAATCAGCACTAGCTGCTTTTATGATGGGTGCTGCATATGTGGTAACTGGTTCAATTAATCAATCATGTATTGAAGCAGGAAGTTGTCAGCATACCAAGCAATTGTTAGCACAAGCAGATATGGCTGATGTGATGATGGCCCCAGCCGCAGATATGTTTGAAATGGGAGTGAAACTGCAAGTTCTCAAACGTGGTACGATGTTTCCTCTACGCGCTCAAAAGTTATACGAAATTTACAGAAATTATAATTCAATTGATGAGATTCCTAGCCAGGAAAGAGAGAAGCTAGAAAAACAAATTTTTCGCAAGTCACTTGCTCAAGTTTGGGAAGAGACAGTCACATATTTATCCCAAAAAAATCCAGAAAAATTGGGGAAAGCGGTGAATAATCCCAAATTGAAAATGGCGTTAATTTTTCGTTGGTATTTAGGGTTATCTTCTCGTTGGTCTCATTCTGGAGAAAAAGGTCGAGAAGTTGATTACCAAATTTGGTGTGGCCCAGCAATAGGTAGTTTTAATGACTGGGTGCGTGGTTCCTATTTAGCAGATCCGAATCATCGCCGTGTCGTGGATGTTGCAAACCATATCATGATGGGAACTGCCTACTTGTATCGCATTCAAACTTTGAAAATTCAAGGGCTATATATTCCAAGTTATTACAGTCAATATACCCCTGTTAATTCTACATTGGAAGCCTAAATATGATGACAGCAAAAAAATCTTTAACAGCAGCAGAAATTCAAGCTTGGTTACTATCTAATCTTGCTGAAGTTATCAAAACAGAAACTGATCAAATTGATGTAGAACAGCCATTAGATACCTATGGTTTAGACTCTACTCAGGCGATGCTACTTGTCACTAAGGCAGAAAAAATGCTCGGATTTAAAGTAGCTCCGACGCTATTATGGCATTATCCAACTATTGCATCTTTATCACAGCGTTTAGCTGAAGAATCACAAGAATTAGCATCAGATTTAGAAGACACTGTAGCAGTTAAAAATGTTACTCCCACCTTAGATTTAAGTGCTGAAGCAGTTCTTGACCAAAATATTCGTCCTGTATCTAGTTCTTTTGTGTTTACAGGTGAACCAAAGAATGTATTTATCACAGGTGGGACAGGCTTTTTAGGAGCTTTTTTAATCCATGAACTTCTACAGCAAACCAATGCTGATATTTATTGTTTAGTACGTGCTGCTCATCCAGAAGAAGGCAAGCAAAAACTCAAGAAAAATTTACAAAGTTATGGACTTTGGAATGAAGTTTTTCGTCCCAGAATTATCCCAGTTATTGGTGATTTATCTCAGCCACTATTAGGAATTAGCAAAGAAGCCTTTGAAATGCTAGCTGCTAATCTTGATAGTATTTATCACAGTGCAGCAACACTCAATTATGTATATCCTTATTCTGCACTCAAAACACCGAATGTTTTTGGCACACAAGAAGTATTGCGTTTGGCGTGTCTTTTTAAAGTCAAGCCAGTACATTATGTTTCCAGCGTCGCAGTATTTGAATCGCCTTTTTATGCTGGTAAAGTTGTCAAAGAAGATGATAGCTTTGAGCATTGGCAAGGCATTTTTCTGGGTTACTCGCAAACAAAATGGGTAGCAGAAAAATTAGTCACAATTGCGCGTGACAGAGGACTTCCCGTAACTATCCACAGACCGCCTTTAATCGCAGGAGATAGCAAAACAGGTGCTTGCAATACAGATGACTTTATCAACTTAGTCATTAAAGGTTGTATCCAGATGGGATACTTCCCAGATGTAGATTATATGTTAGATGCATCACCTGTTGATTATGTCAGTAAAGCCATTGTTTATTTATCCAAACAAAAAAAATCTCTGGGCAAAGCTTTTCACCTCCAGCATCCCGCACCTGTTCCTTTATCTAATTTACTTGATTGGATGCATTCTCTTGGTTTTGCTATTGAAGTAATTCCTTATCAACAATGGCAAACTAAGTTAATTAATGATATCTCTTCAGCAGAGAATCCTTTATATACCCTACGACCTTTCTTATTAGAACGTTGGTCAGAAGAACAAATCACAATTCCTGATTTGTATCTACAAAGTAGAAGACCAATCATTAATTGTGAAGCAACCCTAAATGCACTGGCTGGTAGTGGTATTGTTTGCCCACCAATGGATACACAATTGTTTATGACCTATTCTACCTACTTACTTCAGAATGGCTTCCTGAATGTAGCGTAACAAATCGACAAATGCATACAGATAATCCATCTGTATCTATCAGTGTTTATCTGTGTGCATCTGTGTACCCTGCGGGAAGCCGCTCCGCGTCTACGATTTGAAAACAATGATTTTGGTCATAGTTTTAACTTACATCAGATATAACTTAATTTTTCCAACCAACTTCAACGGGTTTTTATGTTTAGCTAATTAATAAAAATATGTGAATTTAAATACTTATTAAAATCAATAAAATGTTCTCGTGAGCATATTTTCTAAAAACCTATTCCAGAGATACACCACCTGATAGATTGCATTAATTTGAGGTCTCTTTAGCATGAGTAGGAGGACAAAAAAATTTCACTTCTACTCAAATTTTACGTGTCTCATTCCCTCCAAAAAATACTTAGAAAGTGACATCTAGAATATTTGTTCATGAGATTAAGAACAAATACTCTCTTTTCTTCACAAAGGATATCTAAATTTATGAATCTCACAAATAAAACCATCCTGATCACAGGAATAGGTGGATTTATTGGCTTGCGAACTACAGAACTAGCGATCGCACAAGGAATGCATGTTAAAGGAATAGAAAATGATCCTGATAACGCCAAAATAGCCGAGAGTCTGGGCGCAACAGTGATTGTTGGTAGCATCTGTGATCCAGTTGTTGCAGAGGAAGCTTGTCAGGGAGTAGACATTGTTCTGCATACAGCCGCCCTTGTCAAAGAAGGAGGAGCGCTCGAGGAGTTTCGTAATGTCAATGTTGGTGGTACTCTCAATATGGCCAGAGCAGCCATAAACGCCGGTGTCAAGACTTTTGTCCATCTTTCAAGCGTCATAGTATATGGCTTCACCTATGCCAATCAAATTACAGAAGAAGGGCCACTCCGCAGCGAAAATAATCCTTATTCTTTGACGAAAATAGAAAGTGAAGCAGAAATATTGAAGCTGAATGCACCACCAGATTTTGGGGTGATCATTATCAGACCGACGGCTGTTTATGGGCCAAGAAGCAACCCTTGGGTTGTCCGTCCCCTTTCACTGATGCGCCAAAAAAGATTTGTCATACCTGATGCTGGAGGGGGAGTTATGAACCATTTATATATAGATAATTTAATCGACGGAATCTTCCTCGCTGTAGAAAAAGAGGCGTACGGTGAAGCTTTCAATATCTCTGATGGACAGGAAACCTCTTGGAAAGAATACTACACACGTTTAGCTGAAGCTGGAAACGTATCCGCGCCCTTATCTCTACCAGCACCAATTGTCAAGTCTTTGATTCGCTTAGAGTGGTTAAGAATGAGAATTCTGGGTAAACAACCTGTTATTTTCCCAGCAGCTGTAGATTTTTCCACCAGTCCTCATGCTTATTCCATCAAAAAAGCACAAACCCAGCTAGGATATGAACCGAAAATAACTCTGGAAGAAGGTATGGAATCTATACGGGAATGGCTAGAAGACACGGATACCCAGCCCTCAAATAACTAAAAGGAAATATAGCATTCTTAAATCATTCGTAAAAGACAAGATCCCTGACTTCTGATGAGAAGTCGGGGATCTGGGTCTTAATAACTGATAACTGTTCACTGATTTATCAATGGTGTCACTCTTGCCACCCCAATGGCGGTTTAACAATCGTTTGTTCTGCCTTCCCAGCACCAACGCCAGGCTTGTCAACAATCTTCACTGTGCTAGCTTGGAGTCCTTCTTCACCAAGTTCCACAAAGCAATGCACACCCGTACCAATTTCTAAACGGTCAAAGTCATCATGAAGTACGCTGTTACGGTGGAAGTAGACTTCCTCACCATCTAAGGTTTTGAGAAAGCCGTAACCCTGTTCTGGAAATAACTTGATAACAAGTGCCGTTGTTTGTTGAGCGCTATCGTTAGTTCTGGATTTATCACTTTCACGCTGTTGTCTAGCGAGTTCTCGCAACTGGCGAGTAGCTGCATGAAAAGCATCTCGAATTACCGCTTCTAAAGGTGGATACTGGTTAACATCTGGTGGATTGCTTTCCGCCACAAGTTCATGACCGGGGGGTACTGTCATATCAATTCGCACTCGGTACGGCGAGCCAGAACGGGGGCGATCGTGAATTTTTTCAATTACGATGTGACAGCTACTGATGTAATCACAAACTTGTTCCAGTTTGGCTATTTTTTCTTTAACCAGAGCATCAAGAGCATTTGTTTTATCTACGTTGCGATAAGTAATTTCTGGTGGAACCTTCATATCTGTGTTTATGAATGTACTATTTCAGAAAGCGATTAGTAGTTAAATGCATGAGTGTCTTCACCGATCCTAAAAAGCTCAAAACTGCCTTACCTCTGGCTAATGGAAGGTGATGTTAAATTTAGGACTCTGCTTCCCACTAACAAATTTTAATACTGCCAGCACTTTAAATGTAATTTTTGACCTGCTACAGCAACTGCACCAACATAATTATCAGCAGGTAATAGTTCAATTAAACTCCACTCTTCGTCAGTGATGAGTTTTGCTGGTTGTTCTGGAGTTAAAGAAATCTCTACTTTTTCTAATTGAACTAGTCCTACTCCTATTGCTTTTAAATAAGCTTCTTTACAAGTCCAGTAGCGGAAAAAAACCTGCTTTTGTTGTTCTGGGGGAAGCGATCGCACCACTGCATATTCTCTGGGTGCAAAGAACCTTTCGGCAAGGGCTTCGACATCACTCACTGAGCGCATGTGTTCTATATCTATACCAACCTGACGGTTACTACTGACAGCACATAAAGCCAAATCCTGAGAATGGGACAAGTTAAACGACAGACTACTACAACTGTATGTATCAGCTAATACTGGCTTTCCCCGGGGTTCATACGTAAATTGTACCGCTTGCGGTTCCACACCCAAGTAGCGACCCAAGATGGTGCGGAGGATACCCCGACCTGCAATAAAACGCTGTCGATGTTGCTCAAAGTAAAACCTTTGAGCGCGAGCAATTTCATCACTAGAGAGGGTTGTTTGTAAAGCTTGCAATTCTGGTGCTGGTCGCGCCAGTTCAATTCGCCAGATATGCATTTCATCAGACAACAAAGTTAAATTGGTTGGTGCGGTTAACCACAAATGATTAGTCTCAGACCCCATCTTAATACCCTAAAAGGATTTTGGATTTTGGATTGAGAAACCAGAGGTTGAGCATAGGTTCTGTAAATTTATCGATCACCATCATTTTTCCAATAGTAGATGAAATTACGGTTTGGTCGCTTTGTTGCCGATACCATTCTAATGCGATTGGCTCAATCTGTTTAATCCACTCGTTTTTGCTGTCATTGGTTGACGTGCAAAGCAAAAGCTACTTCACTTTGTACTTTTCTACTTTCATGTTTGTACAATGGCGCAGCACCTCTTCAATCATCGCCGCCACCTCGCTGAAGGAACAAGTTTTGAGTTGGGAGTAAATGCATAGCTTGCTATAAACTATTAACGTATTGATTAGTTTGTAGTAAATACCAAGCGTGCCTGAAGATTTGAGGACTAAAGTCTACCCTAAGGGAAGCCGCTCTTAAGAGCGTCTAGATTACAAACGCATTTACCCAGTAAACAAAACTATCAATAATATTACTGAACTCACTAAGATAAATACGAGTGTAAAATTTTTTTTAGATTCTGCGAATTTCACTGATGATTTATTCTAAACTTAAAGAGCGTTACTTTGCCCATATAGTAGCGCTATTGTTATTACTACTCATATTGGTAATAGGGGCAGTGCCTGGATACCTCAAGGGAAACTGGCAATGGCAGCAACCCGCACCTATCATTAATCTGAAAAAGTTGAAACAGATACGTCAGACAGGATTGACTATTCCTGGTTGGCAAACAATTGAACAAACAGAACAACCGATTGGCGAACAAAAGTGGTCTTTGCAACTAATTAAAAAGCTACAAACCAATACTGAGGCAATGTTACTGTTATTACCGCAGAATGGCCCAAGAAAGCAGCCACAAGTAGAATGGACAGAGATTAATAGTTGGGGTCGGTCACGCTGGGGACAGTGGAATATTGCTCAAAGCCGCTTAGTGGAATTTACTGTCAAGCAACCGCCAGCAAAGGTAAAAGCTGTGTTTTTTCGCGCTGCGACAACAGAACAAACTTTTGCTGTTCTGCAATGGTACGCTTGGCGCGATGGTGGCAATCCCTCAACTTTACAGTGGTTGTTAGCAGATCAGCTAGCCCAATTACAAAAGCAACGTGCTGCTTGGGTTGCTGTTAGTATCCTTTTACCGATGGAACCTTTGGGAAAAATTGATACATTTTGGTCTGAGGTCAAGTCTATCGGCGAAACAGTACAGGCTACTTTAATGACAAGTGTTTTATGAATGAGGCTTAATATAAATTAATACTATGGCAATAATCCTTGTTAAATAAAATACATTACACATGCAATTACGTATGTCTTAATTTAAAATAGCCGCTTGCAGCTTTGCAGCCAGACAATAGCTACACAGCTTCAATTTAATTGTTGATAATTTCTACTGTTTATATGCGTGCATTCAGCACATTGTACTTATTTAGTTTTCAAGTCAGTATTTTTTTTGCAACACCTGTAATACCTGTTGTTGCTCAAGCGCCACTTCCTGCTTCCACAACAGATATTGAATTTACTCAGTTAGGTGTTGGTAGCAATGAAATATCACCCCAACTGAATCGCTATATTTTAGGACCAGGAGATATCATCACTCTTCAAGTTCAACGTCCTCCTGGCCCCTACCGTTTAGGGCCAGGAGATGTAATTAGCGTTGCGATCGAGCGTTTTCCAGATTTAGGTTTTCAAGCTTCTGTCAATCCTGAAGGAAAGATTACTGTTCCTCTTTTAGGAACTGTATCACTACAAAATCTAACTTTAGCAGAGGCACAAAATAAGATTCGCTCGTTATTCAACACTTATGTTATCGATCCTATAGTAACTTTATCGCTGGTGTCGCAACGACCGGAGTTAAATGTTTCACTCGCAATCAATCCAGAAGGTAATGTTGTTTTACCTCAAGTCGGCACAGTATCTTTAAAAGGTTTGAGCTTAGAAGAAGCTCAAGAAAAAATCCGCTTATTACTTGATCGCATTACACCAGGTCAAGTTGTTGCTTTATCATTAGCATCACCTCGGACGGTACAAATAACTATTAGTGGTGAAGTATCCAGACCAGGAATTTATCCTATAAGTTCGCCAACGCCTCGTGTTGCTGATGCTCTCCTACTAGCGGGTGGTTCGACAATGATGGCAGACCTGCGACAAGTACAATTGCGGCGCAAGTTAATTGATGGTTCAGTAATTACCCAAAATATAGACTTGTATAGTCCTTTACTCAATGGTGAAGCCGCACCTAACATCCGCTTGCAAGATGGAGATGCGATCGTTGTCATGCGTCGCGACTTTGCTAATGATGACAATTATGATCGCAATCTTATTGCTCGTTCTTCTTTAGCTCAACCCCAGATACGAGTCCGGGTGTTAAATTATGCTACCGGCGGACTAGTAACGCAAACATTGCCGAATGGTAGTAATTTTGTTGATGTTTTGTCAGGAGTCAACCCTAATTTTACCAATATCCGGGACATTGCCCTGGTTCGCTTTGACCCAGAACAAGGTAAAGCGATCACTCAGAGATTAAACGGTAAAAAGGCCTTAGCTGGAGATGCGACTCAAAACGTGCCACTTCAAGATAATGATGTTATCGTTATTGGTCGAAACCTGATTGGTAAAATTACTAACCTCATAAATACTCTTACTCAGCCCTTCTTCAGTATTCAGAATTTTCTCAACTTCTTTGAGACTTTTGGTAGTAGCAGTGGAGGGAAGTAGAGGTGGGGAGATGGGGGGATGGGGGGATGGGGAGGTAGGGGGAGTATGAGGAGGTAGGGGGAGTATGAGGAGTATGAGGGGTAGAGGAATAACCACTAACCACTAACTACTAACTACTAACTACTGTAGAGACGTGCCATGGCACGTCTCTACAACCAACAACCAACAACCAACAACCAACAACCAACAACCAACAACCAACCAACATAGTCATGACGCCACCGATTGTTAAACGCTACCTAATAGCTTTTGAAAAGTATAAGTGGATGGGCTTAGCCAGTTTCACTTTAGTTGTAGTCGGTTCAACGGTGGTGGCTATGCAACCAGAACCACCTGCCAGTTACATTGCAGAAGCCGCACTCACCTACTCTAGTCCTCCGGTTTTATTCTCTGTGACTGGGGGTGAAATTCAACAACAAGGTCAAGAATTAACTCAAGAAACCTTGCTATCAGACCAAATTGTTGAGGCTGTGGCAACAAAAGTCAACGTTAAACCCAAACAAATTGGTCAAAATGTGGCTCTGAGTGTACCTGCAAAAAGCAAGCCAGGAGAAGAACCAGCATCCACACTTATTGAAATTAAATATAAAGATTCCAATGAAAAGCGAGCTAAGGAAACAGTGCAGTTATTGATGGAAGCCATGATTAAGTTGAGTGGTGAAATCAATACCAGACGATTAAATGCAATTATCAAGAAAATCAACGAACGCTCTCCCGAGATAAAACAAGATTTACAATTAGCAGAGAAGAAATTAGAACAATACGATCGCATTGAAGGCCCAGCATTGCTAGCTGCGGAAAATGGCAGTTTGCTGACTGCAATTACCAGTAGTCAAAGTCAACAACGACAAATTCAATTGACGCTTTCTGGAGTAAATGCCCAAATTCGCAGTTTACAGAAAAAGTTGGGGTTGAATAGTAACGAAGCTTATGTTTCCTCAGCTTTAAGTGCTGATCCGATTATTGCTAACTTGCGATCGCAAATCTATCAAGTCGAAAGCCAAATGGGAGTCCTTGCCAAACAAGGCGCACGTCCGGAATTACCCCAAATGGTACAATTGCAGCGTCAAAAAGATGCTTATGAGCAATTATTGCAACAAAGAGCCGTTGAAGTAGTCGGTGGTGGGGGTGCGGCTGCTCCTCTGGCTGGTTCAATTATAGATATTCGTTCCCAAAGTAACTTAGACCCCGCTCGTCAACAACTTGCCAACCAGTTAGTAGCTTTACAAACTCAGTATGAAACATTGCAACAACAGCTAATTTCCTTGAGGCAAGACGAAGAACGATTACGACAAATGTACGCTTTGATACCTAACAAGCAACTGGAGCGATCGCGTTTAGAACAAGAGGTCACACTCAAAAAAGCCATCTACGACAAAATGCAGGCAAAGCTGATTGACGCTCAAGCAGCAGAAGCAGAAACCGTCAGTAGCCTCAGTGTAGCAAAAGTACCTGTAGTTACTGCCGATATAAAACCTCCTAAGAGTGTGCCAACTACCCTCGCAGTTGGTGGATTCTTAGGATTAATAGTAGGTGGTGGGGTGATATTTTTATTAGGCTCCCTAGAAGGTACTTTCAAAACCAAAGAAGATATCCGCAACAGTTTAAAACAACGAGAAGTCGCCTTATTGGGAGAATTGCCTTTAATGCCCGTAGAGGACTTGTCCGCCGACGAAGTCCCAACAATACTTTCTGTATATTCCCCGTATTTGGAGTACTACGAAAAGTTTCGGAGTAATCTACGTCGCCTGGGTGGCAAAAATTTAAAGGTAATATTAATTACTAGTGTCAGTAGCAGCGAAGGTAAAACTGTGAGTGCTTATAACCTGGGCATAGCTTCCGCTCGGGCTGGCAAACGTACCTTAATTATTGAAACAGATTTGCGATCGCCTTCTCGCAGTCCATCGCTAAAAGTGACAATTGACCCCAATGCTAATATAGAACCTCTGCGTTATTACGGTAGTTTGAGTGAGTGTATCCGCTTAGTTCCGGATATAGAAAATTTATACATAGTTCCTAGTGTTGGCCCAGTAAGTCAGCCTGCTGCCATCCTTGAATCTAGTGAATTGCGCCGCTTAATTGAAGATGCCCGCGAACGCTATGATTTAGTGATTATCGATACTAACCCTATCAGTTTATCCAACGATGCCTTATTAATCCAGCCTTATAGCGATGGCATTATCCTAGTCACCCGACCACACTATACACAAGAAAACATGCTTGGTGAAGTTGTAGATGAATTGGTTGAATCAGAATTAGGGTTAGTAGGAGCGATTATCAATGGTGCTGATATCTCTGTTCCTCAGCTTGTAGAATTAGTCTCTGCATCAGGGGAAGAATCAGGAGAAAAAGCAGAGGTATCTGCTGGGACTGTACAAAATTGACTGGCGACCTTAAACGCAGAGGATCGCAAAGGAGCACAGAGTTTTGCTACAGGAGTTTCGCTATGTAATTAATACAATTTTGTACTAAGTTACAGCCTGATGTAAATTGAATGGAGACGGGATGAACAAGCGCGTCTGGTACAAAAATCATTTTTTGAGAAATCGACCACCGATACACACAGATGAACACAGATGACACAGATGGATTTTCTCTGTGTGTATCCATATGCATCTCATCTGTATACCCTCCGGGAAGCTGATGAGCGTGTCTAAGATAACTACCATCCCTGCAACCTTACCACAATCTTGCTCAACATCGGTGTTCATCTGTGTTCATCTGTGTTCGATTTCTAAAACACAAATTTTGTCACAGCATAAATTCATAATTACAGTAAACAGCAGCTTGACCGCAATACCGATCATTCTCATCCAATAGATTCCAAAGAATACCATCTTTAATATAAAAACGTTTACCAGTGCTGCTAATCCGCACACCAGAAAAATTGCTAAAACCCTTGCTAGCTGTTTCCGCTAACAATCGACTACGCTCCTGTTGTACAACCTCTTCAGCGGTTTTCCGTGAAGGCATTTTAGTAAAATCCTGCCACGAAAGTTCCCATAGTTCCAAGGCTTTGCGATTACCATAGTTAAAAATAGGGTCTGGTTCAGTACCGTGAGAAACTAAAGCAAAAGGCGCTGCAAACATTGCTTGGGCTATTTCTTGTGCAGAACCATTCACATCTAGTAAAGAACGCCCTGTCCAATACTCAAAACTACGTAATAGACGTAAGCTGTGGCGAATCACAGTTTCTTGCTGCCAAGGAAGTTGGATGTTATTGGTCATAGATATTACAGTTGCACAATTGCCTGATTATTTCGCAATTTATATATAGATAGTAATACGGCTACTTAACCCTAGCTTCTAGTTCCTCACTCTTATCCCCTAAATATGAATCCAACTATATTTCATCTTGCTTTTCCTGTTTCTGATATTGCCCAAGCAAAAGCATACTACGTTAATGGTTTAGGCTGTATTCCTGGTCGGGAAAATCGTCATGCTCTCATTCTCAATCTTTACGGTCATCAATTGGTGGCTCATGTTACTAAGGAACCCCTAACACCCCAACGTGGTATTTATCCGAGACATTTCGGATTAATTTTTACCTCGGAAGACGATTGGCAATATTTACTGTTGAGAGCGCAACAGTATCAGCTACCGTTTAGAGAAGAACCTAAGCATCGTTTTGTTGGTACTCCCCTCGAACATTCCACTTTTTTTTTAGAAGACCCGTTTTATAACTTAATGGAATTTAAGTATTACCGTGATTATGAAGCGATTTTTGGAAATGCGGAGTATCAACAAATTGGCGATCGCTGAGGTGAGGAGTTACGCTAACCCACTTAAATCATTTGTGAACAAAACGGATAAATGATCAGGCGATCGCAGTCTATGCTGGTAAGTAAAGTAGTTGCTGTTTGGGCGATCGCATTTCTATTAAACTAAAAAATGACCGTCAAACCATCTGACTCCCATGCAGCTACTGAAAACAACCGACCAAAATTTTTCTAACCAATTCCAAGCATTTGTCAACGAACGCAGGGAAGCAACGGTTGATGTCAGTGGCACTGTTAAAGAAATTATCGCTGATGTCAAAGCGCGTGGTGATGCCGCAGTCAAAGAATATACCACCCGTTTTGACCGCTACAGCCCTGAGTCTTTTCGTTTGAGTGATACTTTTGTTACTCAGCAAGCTGCCCAATGTCCCCAGGAAGTCAAGGTGGCGTTGGAAGTTGCTGCTGAGAGAATTACTGCTTTTCATCAAAAACAGCTACCCCAAAATATAGCCTACACTGATGAAGTTGGGGTAAAACTTGGCTTAAATTGGGTAGCTTTAACAACAGTTGGGATTTACGTACCAGGTGGAAGAGCAAGTTATCCCAGTTCCCTGTTGATGAATGCACTGCCTGCTAAAATCGCTGGCGTAGAGCGGATTGTGATGACAGTGCCAATGCCTAGTGGTGAAATCAATCCGGCAGTATTAGCAGCAGCTCAAGTAGCAGGTGTTACAGAAATATATAGTATTGGTGGAGCGCAGGCAATAGCAGCTCTTGCCTACGGTACAGAAAGTCTTGCCCCTGTTGATAAAATTGTTGGGCCTGGCAATGCCTACGTTGCGGAAGCAAAACGTCAGGTATTCGGTAGAGTTGGTATTGACAGTATTGCTGGCCCATCTGAAATTTTGGTAGTAGCAGATGATCAGAATCATCCAGAATGGATTGCTTGGGATTTGCTATCACAAGCAGAACACGACCCCAGCGCTCAATCTATATTAATTACTGACTCAGAAACTTTTGCCCAAGCTGTGATCACGGCGGTTGAACAAATTCTTAAAACCCTATCTACTCAAGCTGTAGCTAGTAAAAGTTGGGAAAATCATGGTGCGGTAATTGTTGTCAGTGATTTAGCCGAAAGTATCCCTCTACTGAATCAATTAGCACCAGAACATGTGGAATTATGCGTAGACGAACCACAACAGCTTGCCAACCAGATTCGCTGTGCTGGTAGCATGTTTTTAGGACGCCATACTCCAGAAGCGATTGGTGATTATGTCGGTGGTCCCAATCACGTTTTACCTACAGCACGTTCAGCCCGCTTTGCTTCTGGCTTGAGTGTATATGATTTTATGAAGCGGATTACTTCTTTACAATGCGATGAACAAGCATTACAAACCATAGGAAAAGCAGCAATTAGCCTCGCCCAAGCCGAAGGTCTACCAGCTCATGCAGGTAGTGTGGCGGTAAGGTTAGGTTGAAGGGTTAGTGGTTAGTGGTTAGTGGTTGATAATAATTTCTCTACTCTCCCCATCTCCCCATCTCCCCACTACCCCTAATCCCCACCTCCCCCTCAAACAGCCAAAAAAGTTAAGTTATTTGTACTCCACTTGGGAATTAGGTGTAAACGTGGTGATGTATTAAGTATGAATCAAGCGATCGCTGATCAGTAATTACATTGCATCACCCTTAGGAGGTGGCTATGGAAGGTATTCTATTTACAATTTTGTTAGCAGTTTATTTAGTAACCGTGAAGAAACAGCTAACACAAGACCAGTCTTCAGCCAATGAAGATACAAACGTGATTATTACTGAAAAATAGTTATTTGACTACTTGTTCTGTCTACCCGTCCGATGAAAGCTTCTACTCTTAAGTGGTGGGGTAAGCGTCGTTGGCAGATTGAGGGATGGTTTAAAACCGCAAAACATCGTTTTGGCTTGCATCGCTTTGGACAAGGAACTCTGCTGGGTATGTATCGCTGGCTGATTCTTTCTCTAACTGCCTACCTGATTGCTCATTGGACTTATCTGCATTTTCATTCCGCATCACCACCTGATTGGGGTCAGTCTGCACAAACTGCCCTTGAGTCTATTTTTTCACATATAGTTGTGTATCTTCTTTTACTTGAAATTGAACGCCTATTCCCTCTTGCACGTAGTTATGGTTTTGACATTCATATTTCCAGGTGCAAGAAGTGAGCTACCGTATTTTTAATTCCTTTCGCCAGTATTTGTTTAGCTGCGTTATGGTCACGGTGCATAA
>NZ_AJLL01000099.1 GCF_000317225.1 Fischerella thermalis PCC 7521 | reverse complement strand
CGAACATCCATACTGCGACAGCTACTATAGGACAGCTGTTGATTTGAGAATGCTGGTGCGAAAATATATCTATGTCGATTGATTCCAACTCATCCCAAACCCCAAATCCAGAATCCATAACAGAACAAAACTTGCAACCAGATGATTTTGAAAATTCATCTAACGGTGATTTGACTTCAGATGAACTGACTAGACAGCAAGCCTTAGCTGCCATTGCCTCATTACAGTCTCCGCAAAACACATCTGCTTTACTACAAGCACGTTCCACAGCCAAACCAGTTTCTAACAAAGCTGTTGTTGTTAAACCAAGGGCTTTGTTGCTGGTAGTAGCCGCGATCGCGACTACTATCATCGGACTTGCCATCAATAACTGGATTGTTGGCATTGTGGGAACCATTGTCACTTTGTTATTATCTGTAGCTGTAGTTTGGCCTTGGTTGGAAGAACTACAAAAAGAGTGGTTTTCAGCCCAAGAGCAAACCTTAGTACTTGGTTCATTGGGGATTATAGTAGCGATCGCTGGTTTAATCAAATATAGCGGCCTTGCTAATTACCTTGTTTCTGTAGGACGCAAAATTAACTGGGAAGCCTCTGGGACACTAGCGGAATGGTTTGGTGCTTTAGGACAAATTCTCATAGCCATTATCGCCGTTTACATTGCCTGGCGACAGTACATTATTTCTAAAGACCTTACTATTCAGCAAAACTTGCTCACTGTTCAACAAAATCTTATTACCCAGCAGCAGACTATAGATTCTTATTTTCAAGGTATTTCCGATCTAGTATTAGATGAAGAAGGATTATTAGAAGATTGGCCTCAAGAAAGGTTACTAGCAGAAGGACGTACTGCGGCTATTCTCAGCAGTGTAGATGGTAGTGGGAAAGCAAAGATACTGCGATTTCTATCTCGTTCTAAATTGCTTTCACCCCTAAAACGTGACAGCCTGCTTGGTCGAGCTATTCTTGATGGTACAGGAGGTTACTGTGAAGACCGACTTCACGGTGTGCGCGTGATTGATTTAGGTGTAATGCTTGCAGGTGCAGATCTTTCTGGTACTGATCTGCGGTGGACTGACTTAAGTGAGGCTAATCTTGTCCGTACTAATCTCAGCCAATGTGACCTAGTTAAAGCTAACCTCAGTCGTAGCATCTTATATGAAGCTAATCTCAGTGGTGCTGACTTGAACGGAATTCGTTTGTTCTATGGTTCAGTAGAAAATGCAACTCCTCGTAGTCGTACCCATCCACCAAACTACAAAACTGGTGAATACACAGGTGCTGTCGTCGAAGATGCAGACTTGAGTGATGTCCAGCGCCTGTCTGAAGCCAACCGATACTACTGCTGTGCTTGGGGTGGGGAAAAAACCAGAGCTACAATTCCTCGTGGCTGCGAAGGTATTCCCAATAAATTGGGAAGGTAGTTAGTAGGTAATGGGTAATTGGTAATTGGTAATGGGTAATTGGTAATTGTTATTAGCCATCAACCACTATCCACTAACCATTAACTATTAACTATTAACTATTAACATTTACTTTCTTGGCTAATCCCAGAGTCTGCAAAACTTTAATTGCCCACCAAGTCATATCTACTTCCCACCAAGACAATCCAGCTTTGGCTAAATTTGGATGAGCATGGTGATTATTGTGCCAACCTTCTCCATAAGTTAGAAGTGCTGCCCACCAAAGATTACGAGAGTTATCATTTACTTGAAAATGACGATAACCACGCAGATGACTTGCAGAGTTAATTAGCCAAGTACTATGCCAAAGCAATACTGCTCGTAGAAACACACCATAGACAACAAAAGACCATCCTCCCAAAGCATACAAGAGGACAGCAACAGGAATTTGTAATAGCAAAAAGTAGCGATTTAGCCAACGATAGAATGGATCACGGTCTAAATCAGAAGCAAATTTTTTGTACATTTCATATTCAAAAAACTCTGGACGCGGGTAAAAAATCCACAGCATATGACTCCACCAAAAACCACGTCGGGAGGAGTAAGGGTCTTTGTCTATGTCTTCGGTATGAAGGTGATGTAGTCGATGTCCAGCCACCCAAAAGATTGGCCCTCCTTGTAAGGCAAGAGCGCCCAAAGTTGCGATCGCATACTCCAACCACTTCGGTACGTGCAAACTTCGGTGAGTCAAAAGTCGGTGATACCCTAAACAAATACCGATGCTGCCAAATAACCAATGCAGGAATATGGTTATTCCCAAAGCAGACCAAGAAAAACACCAAGGAGCAAGCAGTGCTAGGGCGTGGAACGTGCCAAAAAATACCACGCTAGTCCAACTCAGAGTCAACGGTTGTTTGTCAACAGCCGCTGTTGAGTGTGTAGTCATAAAATTTTTCCTTTGACGTGAATACTGTAAATCAACCAGTGCCAAGCTTGCCAAGCATGTACTGGTTATTGCATCCCCTGTGTCAGTTGACAAAAACAGCTAAACTAGGAATAGAGGATGCAAGTGCTACTTACATGCCTAAGTCTAGCAAGAATAAAATTTAATTGCAAGTGTTACTTGCATTTTTAACTTATGTCTAATCAAGTCATTTCTACTCGACAAAGAATAATAAATGCAGCCAGATCACTATTTGCGACACAGGGAGTCACCGAGACCACAACCAAACAAGTTGCAGAATTAGCAGAAGTTAATGAAGTGACAATATTCCGGCATTTTGGTAATAAGCATGGGTTACTCTTGGCAGTAATTTCGGAATCACCAGTATTTCAAGAACTGGATGAGTCTTTAAAAATTCAAGCTAGCCAACCAGGTAGTGTTCACCAAGCGCTGAAAAACTATTGTGAAGATCGCCTACAGGCTTTAGAAAAAGTCCCCGATCTGGTGCGTTCTGTAGTTGGTGAAGCAGGAAATTACCCTTTAGAAAATCGTCAAGCTCTAGGACGCAGCTTAACTCAAGCTAATCACTATGTTGCCGAATATTTAGCAACAGTCATGGAACGTGAGCAATTACATACCCATTTACCAGCTGATAAGCTAGCAAGCTTACTCAATAGTATGTTAGTGGGGTACGCTGTGATTGAATTTACCAGTGAATTTCACCAACTTTGGGTTGACAGAGACGAGTTTTTAGAAAATTTGGTGGCGCTGTTTTTGAAGGGAGCAACAAACTCTACAAGTTTAGGAGAATCTATTTCTACAGAAAAGGTGATAGATTTACCAGCAAATTTAGTTCACCTGATTTTGCAACGAGCCAAAAAATCAGGACTGCGAGATTATGCCTTAATTTACATCTTGTTTGCAGCAGGTTTATCTGCATCGGAAATTGCGAATTTAGAGCGATCGCATCAAATCAACAATGCGAATCAGCACTTATTACAAATCACTCAAGGTACTCCTCGACAAGTGCCTGTGAATCAGTGGATTATGGGTAAGCGCTATGGCTCCTATACTCGCAATCCCTTAACTCAATGGCTCAAAAGCCGTAAAGATGAACATACGGCGTTATTTCTCAACAATGAGGGAATGCCAATATCTGAGGAAGAAATACAGAGAATTTGGCAGATATTAACTGAAGGATTGCTGACACCAGAAGGACAACAGCCTGCCATTGAGCAAGCTCAACAAACCTGGTGTGTAGAAATGCTGATGAAGGGAATGAATTTAGAGCAGATGAGTCTGATTACTGGTTGGAATTTAAGTAAGCTACAACCCTATGCTCGTAGGTCGAAAGAGAAATTGGCTTTAGAGCAAGCAATTCGCCTCGATCATAAATCGAAGCAAGTCAATAGGGAAAGCTGAGTTTCCACTTATCCTTATCTCGTGCCAATTTCCAATTTGCATTATTAACAGCCTCATACTCATGCTCCCAGGATGACCTGTTGCGAGCTAATTCTCTATCTTTCTTAGTACTTTTTATAATTTTTTAGTCCGTTAAAACGGACTTTGGTTATTAGCCTGAAACTTTAGTTGCAGGTGTACTAGGGAAGGGTTAGAATTTCCACACCATCTTCTGTGACAGCAATTGTATGCTCAAATTGGGCCGAGAGTTTGCGATCGCGTGTTAGAGCAGTCCAGCCATCACTTAAAACCTCAACTTCCCAAGTACCTTCATTGATCATCGGTTCAATAGTAAATACCATACCAGGTCTCAATACTCTGCCTTTGCCCCGTGTGCCGTAGTGGGGAATATCTGGTGCAGTATGAAAAACATTGCTAATCCCGTGTCCAACAAAGTCTCGCACTACAGAAAAACCCTGTGACTCAGCATATTCCTGAATCGCAGCACCAATATCTCCAATGCGTGCACCTGGTTTCACCTCAGCAATACCCCTGTCACGACACTCCTGTGTCACCTCGACTAACTTTTTAGCAGTGGGTGAGGGTGTACCCACAAAGAATGTCTTGGATGTGTCACCGTGATAACCATCGACAATCAGTGTCACATCAATATTGATAATGTCACCATCTTTAAGAATCTGCTTGGCATTAGGAATACCGTGACAAACGACCTCATTCACGCTGGTACAAATCGACTTGGGGTAGCCTTTGTAACCAAGAGGCGCACTTTTAGCCCCATGAGCTTGTGTCCACCGTTCTGCTTCATCGTTGATTTCCAGGGTGCTAACTCCTGGTTTCACCATTGGTTCCAAATGATGTAAAAGTTCGGCTGCTAAGCGACCAGCCTTACGCATTTTCTCTAGTTCTCTTTGGGATAGGATGACAATAGTTTGATTTTTCATATATTTTTAATTATCATTAACAACCACGGTTAGCCCCGTTTCGGCAGAACGCCTCGCAGCATCGGCAACCTTAAGAGTATACAAGCTTTCCTCTGGGGTAACATACAACGGAGTACCATCAAAAAGATGGTCTAACACCATACTTGTATCTTTGGCAAATAATCCTCGGCGAGTGCCAACCTCAATCGGTGTGGTTTCGTCTGCCTTGACTAAAACTCCAGTATTACCATCGAAAATTAGTCCTCCTTTTTCACCATGAACCTCAAACCTGCGTTCTGGTTGCCACATAGTTTCGCCTTTGGCATAGATCACTTGTGCTAGCAGTCCACTGCTAAAGCTCAACTGAGCGACACACAAACAGCTTTGATAATATTCTGTTTCCCTTGCCCAAAAACGATTGTGACAATTAACAGTGAGAACTTGACCAAATAAATCAGTCAACCGGTGTATTCTGGAAAGCGCACCCATTAAGGGAAAACCGAAGAGTTCATGGCTGTAAGTCCATTTTCTGGGTGCGGGATACTCTGGTTTAATTGTGTTGTAGCGCACATAAAACCCTTGCCCCACTTGTGGTAAGTTGTGCTTCAGGGCTTGATGCACACCACCCAAAAGTTCGATGTGTTCTACGTGTAAGAGTTTATTTTGGATTTTTGCTAGGGCAATCAGTTCCTCAGCTTCTGCGACACTTAAAGCCAAGGGATACTCAACAATTACGTGTTTACCATGAGAGAGGGCTGATGCTGCGATCGCACCGTGATCTCGATTTACAGTACAAATGATCACCAAGTCCACATCATCTCTAGCCACTAATTCTGCCCAAGAATTCATGACTGTACAGTGAAATTCCTCAGCAAAGGCTACTGTTTTTGTGGGTGTATTTCCAGCAACAGCAACAAGGTGCGATCGTTCATCACACATTAATGCCTCTGCGCGTAGCTTTGCCGCATATCCAGTACCAATCAAACCAATACGCACTTTTGTTTTATCCATTCTTACTATTTTCAGGACAAAGCAAATTAATCAAGGCAGAAGGCAGAAGGATTAAAATTAATACTTTATCTTTCACACTTCATCCTTATTTTCTTATCCAGTTGACTTATAGTCTAATCAGATATTTGTATCATGAGATTTTATCGGTTAATTAAACGATGTATTTACACATTCAAACTTTTTTTCCAAATTATAAAATTATCTAATAGTTTAACTATTCGGTGTTTAATTCTATAAGTAAAACTTATTATTATCAAGTAACTAAATTTCATTACTAATCGGCTTGAAATTCCGGTTACATCCTTTTGTTTTTCTCGTAGTATCAGAAGTGAAGCAAAACATAACAAACGACTAATCCTATAGGAGTAGCCGGACTATTTGCTTCAAGATAACTTATACTGCCGCTTGCAAAAGAGAGGATTACTTCATGGCAACTTACAAAGTTACACTCATTAACGAAGCTGAAGGGCTTAATACAACTATTGACTGTGACGACGATACCTATATTTTAGACGCTGCTGAAGAAGCTGGTCTTGACCTGCCCTATTCTTGCCGTGCTGGTGCTTGTTCCACCTGCGCTGGTAAACTTGTATCTGGATCGGCTCCAGACCAGTCTGACCAGTCATTCTTAGATGATGATCAAATAGAAGCTGGGTATATTCTGACTTGTGTAGCTTATCCAACTGGAGACTGCACCATCGAAACCCACAAAGAAGAAGAACTCTACTAAAAATTAGGCGCCTCACACCTAAATCTCTTGCAAGAGTTTATCGATGTCCTAAAAATAGGGAAACAAAAAAGCAGCACAAACAGAAAACGAGTTGTCTTCTGTTGTGTCTGCCCTGAAAAGATAATTTGGCAAAAATCCAAGTTGTGTATCTTAGCAAAACGGCAGGTAATGCATTTGCGTGCGTTCCTGCCTTATTGATTTGGTAGTTAGTGCAGCTAAAAAATTAAGTGGACAAAAAGCTTGTACAGTAAGCTTTTTACCTAAAATAATAACTGCCTTATTCTACTAGTTTAACAAATCGTGCGAGAAGCCCCATGCGTAGCGCAGCGAAACTTGGGGGAAGCGGGATGATAGTTTATAGTTGAGATATCGCTCTTGCCCTTAATACACTATCTGTCTTATCCAAGGATGAATTATTGCGATCGCCCAATTCATTTCAGGTCACAATTGAAGGCGAACGCTCTGCATATAGATTGCTCAACTGAGAGGTTCTGTGCTGTTAATTCCGCCAAACTTCATTAATTAAATTTCCAGCTGCTCCTACTAATTGAATATGTAATGGCATTTGCCCTGCTGCATGAGTCGAACAACTCAAACAAGGATCAAAAGCTCGAATTCCGGCTTCAACTCGATTCAACATCCCTTCAGGAATTTCTGAACCGTGAATAAAATGCCGTGCAATTTGCGCGACTGTACGATTCATTGCTAAATTATTCTGACCAGTGGCAATTACTAAATTAACTTTCTGAATTAAGCCGTTTTCATCAACTTGATAATGGTGAAATAATGTTCCGCGTGGTGCTTCACTGACCCCCACTCCCTCTAATTGATTAATACCAGCATCGGCACGCAGTCGATTTGATAATAAATCAGCGTCATCTAGCAAAATTTCAATGCGCTCAATTGATGCCAGAATTTCAATTAACCGGGCGTAGTGATAAAAAAATGATGAGGTGACAGTGCCTTTACCTCTATCTCTAAATTCTCTCAACTCCGCATCAGCTAATGGTGTACCAATGTGACTGCAAATATTCAGACGTGCTAGAGGTCCTACTCGATAAATACCACTATCTAAACGACAATGGCTACTTTGGTCAGGATAACCCAAAGGACGATAGTAGGGAGACTTTAAATAAGAATCCGGTTGAACTGCCTCACCGATAAATTCTTGATAATGAGTTGGATCGAGTTTATCAGCAATAATATTCCCCGCGCTATCTACAAAACGAATATGTCCGTCGTAGTTCTCCCACAAACCCTCAGGAGTGACTAACCCCATAAATAAGCTAGGAAAATTCCCAAAAGTTTGTGCTTCTTTATCATAATTCTTCAGTAAGCTTTTAAATCTACCCAGTGCATCTAATACTATGGTGCGTGCTTCTGGAATGCGGTTGTGAATATGGGTGCGTCCTTCTTGGGATAAAGCTTCGCGGACACCACCAGGAACCGCCCATGCTGGGTGAATTTTACGTCCTCCCAATTGTTCAATAATTTCTTGTCCAAATTGACGCAAACGAATTCCCCCACGGGCAAGTTCTGGTTCAGCAGCAATTAAGCCAAAGACATTGCGTTTTTGGGGATCGCTATCCATTCCCAATAATAAATCTGGGGCGCTGAGGTGAAAGAAACTCAGAGCATGGGATTGGATAATTTGTCCTAAATTCATCAAGCGGCGCAGTTTTGCCGCTGCTTTGGGAATTGTCACCGCAAGGATGCGATCGCCTGCTTTGGCAGAAGCTAACAAGTGACTCACCGGACAAATGCCACAAATACGCGCTGTAATTCCTGGCATTTCCCACAGTGGACGCCCTTCACAAAACTTCTCAAATCCGCGAAATTCTGTTACGTGAAAACGAGCATCGCTAACTTGTCCTGTATCATCTAGGTAAATAGTGATTTTGGCGTGTCCTTCAATTCGGGTAACAGGGTCGATAATCACTTTTTTGATCATAATTTTGTTGCTCCAGATGCCCGCTATAGTTTTTGCATCGGCTTACATTGTTAATGTATTGGCTTGCAAAAATAAAGATACTCCTCCTTTAAATTTTTTCTATCTGAAGGCCTTACCTGTTCGATTCCTCAAATCTGGGGCTGTCTTGTCGCTCCTGAATTTTACACCTATTGTTATAGGTCACAAATTTGAGGAACTTGTGAGTTTATATGCAGTGTATTGTCCATGACAGCAGTTTTTATGTGAGAGAGTACAGCTAGCTATTGCCCCTACAACGCGGTTCATTTGAGACTTACTGTTGTATGTACAGAGTTTGAGTTTGTTAATTTAATGGTGTTGTTAAGGACTTGAATTTGAGTACCAGGATAGTAAAACTCGAGTATTTTTGCATTCGACCACCCTAGTTTAGCTAAGTGTTGTGCGCCTGTTTGACTCAAACCTACTCCGTGACCAAGTCCACCGCCAACAAAAGCATATCCCCACAGCCCTGGTTTACCTTTATTTAGGGGTTGCAAGTAAAATAATGTACTGACAGGGGCAGCAAAAGCACTACGGACTTCATCTTTATGTAAGTAAAATGTACCAATATCAGTATCAACTGCAAGTTTGAGAATACGTCCGCTTCTACTGCGTTCTACTACTTTCATCCCCTTAATGGTTTTAAATTTGGCATAAGGACTATTTTTGACTTTCAGAAATTTTTGTAAACCTTTAGCAATGTCTTCTAGTTTAGTTTCTCTACGCCACCGAAAAAGATCCCACTCGCTTTCATTAAAACCTTTTTTCAGGCTGATAAACCTCTGGAAATTATTTTCATCCGCGAGACTCTGCCCAGTTAAGTTCCAAATATTACTGGGAGAATCAATTACGGGTTGCAGATAAGGACGGTCATCTCCATTCCAAACGTCGCTAAAAGCAGCCGTAATACCACCAGTAGTAGAAGAATAAAGAGCGTCTACCAACTCATCATTGTAAGTTAGTACCATACCCCGTGTAGTAGCGATCGCCCGGTCTGTAACGGCAGTGGCTCCCTTCAATCCATAATATACTTGACAGTGAGTGTCAGCACACAATTGATACCCATCTGCTTCAAATCTATGTATATTCCGCAAAGCATAGGTACGAGCAATAATTGCTTGTGCTTCCATTGAGGCTTTTGGAGCTTGTGTACCTATTTCATAGGGTACTACTCCACGTAAGTATGTTTCTAAAGGTACTTCATTTACTAAGGTATAAGTACCATAAGCATTTGACTGTAACTGTAAACGCCCGGCATAAAGTCGAGCATTCTGCGGTTTCTTACCTTCGTTTACCTTAATTAAATTTTTATCGCTGTCAATTTCTACATAGTTACGACTGTAACGCTTGCCATCTATTACCCAGCTAACTTGTGGCACTTGTTGCAAGACTCTTGTAGAAATAAATACTTTTTTCTTGCCAGCAGCCTGCAAGCTTTCTAATAGTAAGCGACGTAGCAGAGGAGTGCTGTAAACATCCCGTTTTGCCCATACTTGCCAACGTTCTGGCTGAGTTATTTCTACTTCTATACCCTTGGCACGCCAATTTCTGGCGCTATCTTCAGCTGTTTCATAAGTGCGGTAGGTTCCCAGCACTAACCGTTCCTCAACTACTGGTTGCGTTAACGGTCGCATTGTCACTTCCAACTTCACTGGTTTGTTTGTAACCAGAGTTTGCTGCTGATTATTACCTTTTTGAAATTTGAGCCGCAAGCGATCGCCCTCTGTGGGTTCGAGTAGCAATTCCTCTTTCGGATCATCTCCAAATCGCTGTACAATCCCGATCCTCAGTTCTATGTCATTTGCCAATCCCTCAGGACGCGATGCAGCCGTCAAGCCCAATAAACAAAATGTTGTTAGTACAGTATACGAACAACGCCAAAGCGATATTTTCATACAAGTAGATCCGCAGCCAGTGTCATCTTAAATTTAGACGACGAATTTCTTTTGTAGTTTAGTAGCTTTA
The DNA here is from genome assembly GCF_000317225.1 of Fischerella thermalis PCC 7521. Classification (GTDB taxonomy): domain Bacteria; phylum Cyanobacteriota; class Cyanobacteriia; order Cyanobacteriales; family Nostocaceae; genus Fischerella; species Fischerella thermalis. The sequence goes on along the minus strand of NZ_AJLL01000099.1, from coordinate 9,333 downwards.
TAAGGTTATTTAGCTATTAATGTTGGCTACATTTTAAACTCTTTTAACAATACACTTGCAATATAAACTCATAACGAGTATGATTTATATAGGTAAGCGGGAGATAGTAACTATGGTAAGAGTCCAAGAAATACCTTTAAATCAGATTAGGCGACCCTTGCCACGCCAAAACGATCCCAACAAAGTGCAAGCCTTGATGGAATCAATTCGTGAAATCGGGCAGCAAGAACCGATAGACGTTATAGAAGTAGATGGACAATACTATGGCTTTTCTGGCTGCCATCGTTATGAAGCTTGTCAACGTTTAGGCAAAGAAACAATTTTAGCCCGAGTCCGCAAAGCACCTAAGAGTGTACTAATGAAGCATTTGGCATAAAAGCCTATCCTATCAACAAATGACCAATGACAAACAGCCATTAACTATAACCAGGAGAAAACTATGCAATCTCTACCAGTAAACATTGGTATTGACGAAACCAACAGAGCAAAAATAGCTCAAGGATTGTCTCGTTTACTAGCTGATACGTACACTTTGTATCTGAAAACCCATAATTTTCATTGGAACGTCACTGGGCCAATGTTCCAAACATTACATCTCATGTTTGAGCAGCAGTATACAGAATTAGCTATGGCAGTTGATCTAATTGCTGAACGTATTAGAGCGCTTGGTTATCCAGCGCCAGGAACCTATAGCGAATTTGCTCAACTCAGTTCAATACCAGAAACCTCCGGAGTACCTAAAGCTACGGATATGATTCGCTTACTAGTAGAAGGACAAGAAGCCGTCGTACGGACTGCAAGGTCTATTTTCCCCATAGTAGAAGAAGTAAACGACGAACCCACAGCCGACTTATTAACTCAACGGATGCAAGTGCATGAAAAAACTGCTTGGATGTTGAGAAGTTTACTGGAAGAATAGTTAATAGTTAGTAGTTAGTGGGTAGGGGTGTATCCTACGAGGAGCCTATGAGCGTGTCTACGGCCGTACAGTGATTAGTTATTAGTTGATAGTCTTAACTATATCGCCGTAAGTCCAAGATGCAGCAATCTTCTGTGAAGTTGGAAGCCCACACTAACCTGACGATACAGTGTGGGTAGTTCACCAGATAACTACCAACTACTAACTACTAACTACCAACTACCAACTAGTATGTGAAAATGCCCGAAACTGATTTCACCCAAAAGTTACAAGATTTAATGCAACGAGTGGGCATTTTGAGTTATAAGACACTCAGTCGTACTGCTGGCGTTTCCGAACGACAAATTTTGCGGCTGCGGCGGCTAGGAGTCGAGCAGATGCGCTTAGATGTGCTGCTCAAGCTGTCGCAAGCACTCCAAATATCATTACAGGAATTAGTGGCAAATTTTTCTGGGCAAGAATTATTACCCAATAAAGCCACACCACCTCAAGAATTATTGCAACAAATCACAGATTTAAAAACAGAGTACGATCGCCTGCAATTACAACTACAACAGCAGCGTTTAACTTTGCAGCAAGAGTTCCAGCAGTCAAATTTACAACTGCTGGAATCTTTGTTATTGCAATTTCCCACAGCAGCCCACAAAGCGCGAGAAAATCCCCAGTTGAGTGCTGTCAACATTATTCCGTTGGTAGAAAAACCCCTAGAAAGACTTTTGCAGCAGTGGGGAATAGAAGCGATCGCATCTGTAGGAGCAGAACTACCCTACGATCCCCTGTTGCATCAATTGATGGATGGTATTGCACAACCAGGAGATATTGTTAGGGTACGCTACATAGGTTATCGCCAAGGGGACAAGTTACTTTATCGAGCCAAGGTTAGTCCCTTATGAAGAGTTGTTTATTAAGTGTTAGTTCTTTGCTTATTCCAACGAAGAAAATATATACCCACTGTTTAAGATGTGAGAATTTTTGGGAATACTAAATAAATGTGAATCAGATGTTGTATGTATGATGCAGCAACGTAACCTACAGTTAACTAGGCAAAAATAATAGTCTAAATATTTTGGATATGGCAACAAATGGTATTAGCAATTATACTTGGAGATGTCATGCTAAATTTAGGACATTATTCCAGTAGTAGGAAATGATGAATAATTCAGTCAAAGTTATTCAAATAGACGGAATTCTGGATTCTACTAAATCACAAGAGTTTCGCGATAAAATTACCGCAGAGCTAGAAAGCGGTGTCAAGACTGTATTAGTTGATTTCAAAGAAGTAACATTTATGGATAGTTCTGGTCTTGGTGCTTTGGTCTTAGCATTTAAAGCTTTGCGAGCAGCTAATACCAGACTAGCCATATGTTCTATTAATGAACAGGTCAGAATCGTATTTCAATTAACAGGCATTGATAAGGTTATTGAGATTTTTACCAATCAAGATGAATTTCATAGATCTATTAATAACCAAGATGATGTCAATCAATTTACCAATGAATTTTAGGAAAATAAAATTATATTTTTATCTATTATTTTTAATCTAATTGCTAATGAAAATTAGTTAATATTTTTGAATTTAAACATCTAATCAAATTTCATTTGTAGTATAGATAAATCATCATCGAAAACTTCTTGGGAATTGACAGCCATCAATTGGTTGACTATTTGGTTAAGTTGGCAATTTTGAGGATGCTTTAACCCAACCAACATTTTGATAAAAGCATCCAAACCCCAAAGTGTGCCATCAGATTTGGTGATTTCGTAAACCCCGTCACTAAAAATATAAAGAGTGCTATTTTCTTCGATACTGCAAAAACCATCAACATATTTGACTTGTGGAAACATTCCGACTGGCATACCAGGGGTTCTCAAAAGTTTAACTTCAGCAGAATTCGTTGATTTAGGAGATAATAAAATTGCAGGTGGATGACCAGCGCTAGAATAGATTAATTGACGCTGGACACGGTTATAAACACCGTACCAAATTGTAAAGTATTTATCATTTTGGTAATTCATCTGAAAAGTATCATTTAATGCCTTTAAGACTTCACTGGGTTGGTAGTAATTAAGACTTTTAAGCGCGCGCGATCGCAGTAAATTAAGTACAGAAATTGAAGGTAGAGCTGCTCTAAGTCCATGTCCGGCAGTATCTAATAAGTAAATTGCCAGATAATCAGGGTCAAGCCAGTAATAATCCAAACAATCACCGCCTAGTTGCCGTGAGGGAATGAAGCAAAAATCAATACTAAATGGTTTGGTCATGGGAGGAGGTAACAGCGAGCGCACATATTCGGCTGCTTCTGCCAATTCTGCTTCTAAAATAAGCTTTTGATTTTGCAAATCTCGACTTAAGTGATGCAGGCGCAATCCCGCTCTTACCCGTGCTTGCAATTCATTATGCTCGATCGGTTTGGTGATAAAGTCATCAGCGCCAGCATCTAAACCTTTAACGCGATCGGCAACTGAATCGAGAGATGTTAAAAGAATGAAAAATGTAGTGGATAATTTTGGATCTGCTTTGATGCGTTGGCAAACTTCTAGTCCACTCATTCCTGGCATAATCCAATCACAAATAATTAACGCTGGATCGCCAGTACACGCCTGTTTAATTCCTTCCTCACCGTTGCTGACAGCAACTACTTCATAACCCTGTCTTTCCAGCATTCTTTTCAGCAATATCCGTACTGCTGGGTCATCGTCAATTACTAGAATTTGAAACATAGGCTCAAATAGAAGGCAGAAGACAGGGGATAGAGGATAAAGTGTAGGAGACAGGGAGTACCAGTAACTATCCTATTTCTTCTCAAACCTCCTCTTACTCCTCATTCTCCACCCTACGAGAAGCCTATGAGTGCGTCTACGGGTTCACGCTTACGCCCATGGGGGAAACCCCGAATCCCCCAAGACCGCACTGGCTCACCGCGCAAAGCACGTCTACATACTTCTCACACCCCTCACACTCCCCTCTTTAGCATGTATGGGGTGGTTTGCAATTAGTAAACTTCAAATAGCTAATTATAGCGGTGACGACAACGGATTAAGCCAAAAAAGTATGGTGCGTTTTAGTTGCTGTAGATCACGATATACTTCTTGTTTTAACCATTGTCCGATCGCATCCAAGGGATTAAAATCTTTACCTGTTTGCCATTTCACATCTTGTCCCAAAGGCGTGAGGTGATTTCCTGGGAGTATTTGTGTTGTCACCATTTCTGGAAAACGGTTTTGCAAAAGTTCAGCCAGAGACGCTGATTGGTCAATCGTATCATTGTTAAATTTAATTAATAAGTTACGACGGACACTATATTTTTCCTGGATGAGTTGTTTGGTTTCCAAGGGTGAAGGGGTAAACTCAACAGCAAAGCTGGAATTAGACTGAAATGTAGAGCTGAACTGCTCTATCAAAGGAATTGCATCTCGTGCTGCATAATTGTTAAAAGAAATGAGGATATTACCTGCACGTTCTACCGGGAAAAGACTACCAATCAGTAAATGCAACTTGCATCCCATGCTGTGTCCGATTCCATAAATAGGAAGGTATTTTTTGCCTAACATCCCTCTGTCTTCTAAGCGTAGTAAAGTACGCTCAAAATTGAGCAGGGTCTGTTGGGCGATCGCTGTATGATCTAGAGTATTTATAAAAGGTGTGGCTACAATAACAAAGCCTTTTTCTGCTATGTTTTCCAATAACAAACGGTATGTAATATGGGGTGCGGTGGCAACAAATGCACCACCGAGGAAATGAATTATACCTGTGGGCTTTCCAGGAATCAATACCCAGTTACCAGAGATTTCTTTCCATTCCATGCTGATAGGCGATCCCTAGCTAATTCTATATAAATTTTAGTTAACACTGTTTTATTTTAAATCGTTGAGAAGATTCCATACGCTGGGTAAATAAAGTGTAGAACTATATGTATGATCATTCGATATCACTGTCTAGACGATCATGCGATCGCTTTACTCGTAAGAATTATTTTAGAAACTGAGCTGAAGATGTGCTAGCGCTGAGTGTGATCTAATCCTGAGCTACTAAACATAATTAGTACTTATATACTGATGATAGCTTGATTATATTAACTTCCTGATACGTTTTCTTGATCAGGAGAAGGTGCTGAACTTCATGCTTTCTGCAATCTGCTGTTTTTTTTTGGTGTTAATAAAGATAAAAATTCCCGGATTAATCTCCGGGAATCCTGTAGTTTGACACTCTTGCACTTGATTTATGATTTCTCTACAATATCCGTTTTTAAATGTATATATCTGCCAAAATGCCAAAAATAACTGATGATTTGTCTAATAAATTTCATTTCGCACTTAAATATTTTATGGCAAAAGCAAATTAATTTGATAAGATTCCAAGCATTAATCTCAGAATGTAATTGTTATTTCAATGTATTCCCAATAAAATACCCCTGTGGCTAAGCAGGGGAGGAATTTTTTACAATTCGCGCTAATTTTGTGCAAGAACGGATTGTTCACTTACTTTACTTTTTATCGAATCCGAATTGTTGCCAAAATGCCAAAATAAAATCCTGTTGCTTCCCAAGGAATAGCCTTTACCATCATGGATGTCTAGATGGAGTATGGTTTAGCTGGTTAGCAATCAAATCTGCCACTACCGCGATCACCTTCATTATTTTTCATAGATGCTCCCTAACGATCCAAGGTTCTTCATTTCCATCTACAGATAACAATAAAGCAAACAGGAAAATAGGAGAGTTAATTCACAAAAAAATCTGCTGCAAAACCATAAATTAGCTTTCCTATATTTCATAACAAGGATATTGTTTTTTCTCAGAAATAAATGGAAAAAATTAACACTAATCTCAGATATTAGTTGGCATTATATTTAACACTTAATACTTGGTTGTGTAGCGTTAACTACGAAGCAGTTTGTCTAGATGTATCAATTTTAATGCTGGTTCTGTAAACGTCTCATTTCATGTTGAACATCCAAGGCAATTTGTAAAGCTTCATTTAATAATTTTCCATGTTCACTAGCTTGTTCTGGTACTTGCATTGCTGTTAAAGTTGCCAAGTTATTCATAAATAGTTCCGAGTTACTAATAATAAATTTCCGATTTTCTCTCAAAATTCTCTCTGTTTTTAAAGCACGTATCAGATCAGCTTTTGTAAGTTGTAATGCTTCGATAACCTTACTTCTTTCTTTGATGGTTACTCCTAGATTACCGGCTGCTTCTATTTGGTCGTTGATATCTATTGCCTTAATAACAGCATTATATCTATCAACATCAATCAATAGCATCTCAAGGGAAGGTGTAATGTTAGTTTTGACTAGCTTCTTTTTCTGTTTCCAAATTAGATACAATATCAACTGTGTAATAGCAGCACCCACACCAACAAATGCAATCAATAAAATCCAAGATGGAATAAATGTGCCAATTATAAGACTTTTAGCAAGTATATCAAATACAAGATAAATAACGACTAATATAGTGATTACGAGAAAAATTGTAGTCGCTCCTTCTGGTCCTTTTGCTTTTTGTATAAAACTTTGTAGTGTTTGCTTGATAGGATTAATAATAATTACTAGTTCATCATTAACAGGTAAATTTGTTAAATATTGTAGTTCGCTTAGACTTATGTCTAAACCTTTTAAATCATCACGCACAGTTATTAAATCCTCGTGAAACATAGTTTTACTAAAATTATATGGTAATTAAACTTATGACATCTTTAGTGAATGAGAATTTGGCGAAAATGAAGCTTATCCTTCTTAGATATTCTAAGAAAGCTGAAAGCTATTAACAGGTCTGATGCGATCGCATAATTTGAGTGTATTCCACTCAATAGTAAACTGCTATAGTAAATCTACAAAAACGTTATGTTATTGGAGAAGTGATCGCCCGAAAACAATAAGTAACCGGAAAACCCTCTAAAAGCGGAGCCTACAAAGGACTCGATTCAAACATGCAGCTACTACCATAAGTATAGAAAGCTATGCTCCGTAGGAGACGCTACGCAAACGCACAACCATAGTAATCACTCTCCAGCAAAAAAAATAACCCAGCAGTGCTGGGTTCATTGATTCCGAAGTTAAAACCGGAAAGATTTAGTTAGAAAAATGAAGATATACAAAGACAATACCAATAAGCATGTATTGAGTAGAGGTTTGCTATCTGTGTTTGGTAATAAACTACCTGAGGTTCAAACCTCAGGCTGATAGGGAAAGTCTTCGTGTATAAGACGACCAAGGAACTTTACTCCATTTTAATGGAGTTGAGCTATTAGCCTAGAACTTGAGTTCTAGGTAGGATTTAAGGCTTACTGACATTGGTGCAAGAAATAAAATCAACCTTCTCGCCGTTGATGTTTAGCAAGATTACTGATCACCTCACCAGCTTCTTTTAATTTGTTTTCTTGAATCAAAGTCTCTGCTAACCCCAACCGAGCAGCAGGTATAGCTGGGTTGAGTTTAATGGCTGCTTCAAATGCATCTTTAGCGGCTGTGTATTCCTCTTGTTCTAAGTAAATGCGGCCCAACTTAATATAAGCAAGCACAAATTTAGAGTTCAAGCTCAGAGCAGTCTTGAGTTCCATGACAGCTTCTGATATATTCCCTTTATTTTTATATGCTTCTGCCATCAGCAAGTGAGCCAAGGACATTTCAGGATCTAAGCTCAAAGCAAATTTCAATCTCTGTACAGCAGCATCATATTGCTTTTGTTCTATACACACTTGAGCAATACCCACCTGAGCTGGTGCAGACTTAGGATCTAAATTGAGAACATTCTCAAACTGTTCCAAAGCATGGCTCAGCTTACCCTGTTTTAGATAAACACGTCCAGCATTTAGTGGAGCCTCAGGCATAAGAGGATCTAACAACATCACTGCCAAAAAATGATGCAAAGCCTCTTGGTAATGCTTTTGTGTGAGATAGATATTGCCTACAGCTAAATGAGCATGAACTGAGTTGGAATTAGTTTCTAGAACTTTTGTTAGTTCTGCCAAAGCTTCATCATAACGTCCTTCCTTTGCCAAAGCAGCACCAAGCTGTAACTGCTCTTGCTCAGTTGTAAATGTTGGTTCATCTTGCTTCAACCGTTTGATGCTGGGAGTAAACTTGTACATAACCCCTCTCTTCTAGCTTCGCCAAAACTTTAGATACACTTTCTTCTAAGCTTTCTAGGTCAGTTCTACACTCTATGTCTGCATTTAATGGTGGTTCGTAGGGGTCATCAATCCCAGTAAAATTCTTAATTTGCCCAGAACGAGCTTTTTGATAAAGTCCTTTGACATCTCTGCGCTCACACACATCTAGCGGCGCATTCACATAAACTTCAACAAAGTTGTCAATACGCTGCCGCATCTCCTCCCGAATATTTCGATAGGGTGAAATAGCCGAAACCAGTACAATTACACCATTACGAGACAATAGACTAGCAACAAAACCCACGCGGCGAACATTTTCATCTCGATCTTCCTTGCTGAAGCCCAAACCCTTAGTTAAGTTTTGGCGCACTACGTCTCCATCTAGAACTTCCACCTTGTAGCCCTGGGAAAGCAACACTTTCTCTAAAGCGCTGCTAATTGTGGTCTTGCCTGCACCACTCAAACCGGTAAACCACACAGCGACACCGGAGTGCTGAAGTTTACTTATTGCCATACCATTATTGTTAACTGGCTGATTCATTACCTAATCCTTGGGGTTATTTCAGCAGGTTTAATATTTTGGTAGCTTTCAATACTTTGTGCTGTAGATTTACCAACACCTAAGCTTTTAAAGATATTTTGACAAAAAGATCACACATACTTTAAAAACTAGATTTCAGTAATAGCATATACTATACCCTCAAACCGTTGTTTAAATTTTTTAGTTTTAGTAAAGTTTTCTTTAAGTATTTACACGAGAAAAAAAACTACTTTTAAAAGGAGAACTTTATATAATAAAAGTATTTATACGGTGCATTTTTAAGTTTAATGTTATTCTGTTTCCTAAATATCAGTAGTCGTGTTGTATTTATTTTTACAGATACTCCCTATTCAATTTTTGAGTCAAAGTAAAAATTTATATATGACTAAAATTGTATAAAGCTTCTGTGAAATTAATTGACAATGTAATAGAAAAATTCTATAAACTGGAAAATCACCGAAGTAAAAAAAAGACTTAATAATATGTAATTTTTAAGTAAAAAAAGTATCTGTTTTAACAGTTTTATATACAGGTAAGTGCTTCTGCCTCAGTCTGTTGTATATATCCAAAATCATGCTTTAGTAGCATGAATCAGGTTGCAACCAAAAAATTTTAGGCTGAAATTGTGTTCTTAAATAAAGCTACTTCACTTTGAGTTAAGACACATGGTTGAGCAACATATTGATATTTAGTGCTACGGAATTCACATTTTGCTCAGGAGTGTAAGTATGCAATGCCTATGAAACAATTTATCTATTTT